>CANGFO010000043.1 GCA_947453195.1 Flavobacteriaceae bacterium | reverse complement strand
CGAGGTATGGGATTTATCAGAAATTGGAAAGGTTTTTATTTAAAGTTTTGTTTATATTTGTAAAGGCTTGGTCTTGGTTCATCGCCACTTCTTGAAGCCGCGAAACGTTAGCAGCAACAAAAAAAAACGAGAACAAAAGACAATGAAATTTCCCAACCTTATTTATAAAATTAATTGGAGAATAATACTATTACATATTGTTGCGACAATTTTTATTATTCTCTGTGCTCAACAATTTGCAAAACTTAATGACATAGAAATAATTAAATTAGTTGATAAATATGGTGCTGAAAACGCTTTAAAACAATTGCAAAAAGATACCAATTATCCTAGTCGAATTTCAGATTTTTTACTTTGGAATAGTATTTCCAATTTAATTGGATTACTAACAGCATTTATATTATCCTTTATAATAATTATAAAAAAGAAAATGTTTTGGCTAAATTCATTAATTATTTTTATTCTTGGGCTATTATTTATCCGACTTGGGCTATTCAAAAACCAAATAATTAATACACTTTTTTATTCTTTTGGCGATTTATTTCCCAACTTTGGACTTCTATACAAATACATTATAAACGGAACAATATTATTAATTTTTGCATTACTTATATTTTTTAACAGGTGGATAAATAATTTTGCATTGAATTATCTGTCGAATAAAAAAGATACCGAAACGAAACTTATATAAATTTGCTGCTGCTAACAGCGGTTTCAAGAAATGGCGAGGCTCGGGATTTATTTGAAATGGAAAAGGTTATTAATTTAAAGTTTTGTTTATATTTGTGAAGGCTTGGTCTTGGTTCATCGCCACTTCTTGAAGCCGCGAAACGTTAGCAGTAATATTAAACAAACATATAGAATATAAACATGAGAACAAATTTAAATTCAACACCAATTAGTATTTTAAACGAACAGTATACTTTGGGTAATGTTAACCTTCAACCAAAATATCAAAGAAGATTAGTTTGGCCATTTAAAAATAAAGTTTATTTAATTGATTCTATTCTTCAAGGATTACCTCTTCCCAAATTTTTTATGCAAATTCGTGTAGATTCTCAAACTGGCAAAACGGTTTATTATATGGTTGATGGTCAACAACGATTGTCTACTATATTTGAATTTATCAAAGGAAAAACAAATGATGGGGGTGAATTTGTTCTTTCTAGGAAAAATCACCCTGAACCTGAAAAGTTTCTTTCTGAATTAGAGGGTATGACATTTTCGAAATTGCCTATAGAATTCCAGCAAAAATTTTGGCTGTACAAAATAACAATGGAAGAACTAACAGAATCAACTGAAGAGGAAATAAAAGACATGTTTGTTCGCCTTAACTTAAGTAATGTTAAATTGAATTTACAGGAACTAAGGAATGCATTATTTCAAGGTGATTTTAAAAAGATGGCTTATGAACTTGCGGATGATTTTGAAGAGGACTATTATCTTAAATATAAAATACTTTCAATTTCAAATATTAAAAGAATGGGCGATGCAGAATTCACTTCTGAATTATTAGGTTCTATTTTGAGAAGTATTACAAATAAAAAAGATAAACTTGATGACTTATATCGCGATTATGATACAATGGATGCAGATGATGTAAAGACAACTAAAAAGAAATTCAGAGCAATATTTAATCTAATTGAATCTTTATTAGGTGATGATTTAAGAACTACGCGATTTAATAATAAGAGTGATTTTTATTCCCTATTTCATCTTTTATACACTTTAGTATATGAGAAGAAAATGAAAATTGACTCTGCGGTCTATCATGAGATAAAAAAGATTTTGATTGAATTATCTTTAGAGGCTAATGAATCTGCTTCAAACCCACAAGTATTGCAGTATTTTATTAATACTGTTAATGCAGGAGACACTGACTCAAGCCGAAAATACAGATATAATTATTTATCAGAATTAATTGAGCCTTTGTGTATTGATCGTGATCCCAAACGAGTATTTAGCGAAACAGAAAAACAATTTTTGTGGCATAAATCATCAGATAAAAAATGCGGTCTATGTTCTAATATTATAGCGGATTATACAGATTGTGAAATTGACCACAAAACATCATGGACAAATGGAGGAAGAACAGACATCTCAAATGGTCAGATTGCACATGTAACCTGTAATAGAAAAAAAGGAGGTAGATAATACTACTGCTAACAGCGTGCAAGCGCCATAACCCTGCCGCAGGCGCAACACAGGGTTACGAGCGCCTGCACGCGAAACGTTAGTGGATATTTTGGGACGAATATTGTAAATAAGAAAATATAACAAAATGAATACTAAAATCTTAAAAGTATTTTTCACTATAATTTTGTTTTCAAATATTACTTTTGGACAAACTAAAACTCCATATTCAATAAATGATGAATTGTTTGAACTTCCAGGAAAATGGGAACTTCTTGGAAAGATTGAAAAATCAAGTCAATATAGTTTTACAAATAAAAAAATAAAACTTGGATTATTAATATCCGCAAGAAAAAAAGAAATGTTCGATTTCTATTCTAAAGAATTGAGTGACTTTGATTTTCTGAATAAATTCTATACTTGGGAAACAGAATATTGGGCAAAAGATGATAATAATATAGAAATAGAGAAAATAGAAATAAATGAAACTGAAAAATTCATTATTTGGAAATTAAAAATTATTGACAAAAATATTGAGAGTTTCATATTGAGTGGAGTAAGAAATAATAAATTAATCGGAATAAATTTGTCTGATAACAACAAAAAAGAACCAAAAAGCAGAACTGAAAAAATCGAATTTTTAAAGAATATTTACTTTAATAAATAAAAACATCCGCTAACAGCCATTAATCGCAATTGCTTGTCTTGGATTACACTTAAAAAATATAACCTATCTTTGCAGTCACTTGAAACAGTTCAAGTAACCAATTATGACTTTCAGCGAATTAAATTTATTAAAAAACATACAGCAAGCCTTAACAGAAGAAGGATACACCAACCCTACTCCTATTCAGCAGCAAGCAATTCCAATTATTTTAGAAGGAACCGATTTAGTGGGTT
>CANGFO010000042.1 GCA_947453195.1 Flavobacteriaceae bacterium | reverse complement strand
TTGATAAGGCAATGCCCAAACAATGCCCAAATCAATCCCATTGATTTTTACACGCACCCAATCCCGAACCTGATCGAAATGCAAGACTTTCGCTTGGGGCAATTGTTCAGCCGTCAATTCAAAATCAAATTCATATGTCCCTTTACCCCAATAATCGTGCGTGGATGAATCGCGCGTCCAATACTGCAAGGAATCCAACATCGAGGACTTTAGCGATTTATCAGGAAAGCTAAGCGATACCTTTGCCAGCGGCTCAATCGGACTTATGTCCTTATCCCCAACCAACTGAACCTTTGATTTCGTTGCTAGCTGACGAAGCAAAACGCTTTGCCCCGGTGCCAAATTCAAGAAAAATTCCTTGTCTTTATTCGCATGAACCACCGACTTCTTTCCTGTCATCGGATCCAATAATTCCATATCCATCGATCCCTTCGCTAAATGAACCATCCCTTCCGTAAAGCGATTAGACAAATTGGCCATAAAATAGTGAGCCCCCTGCGCAGAACGTTTACGTATAAATGAAATGCCTTGGTCGGCAATCGATTCCCGAATAATTCGATGACGCTCCAAAATATTAATGGGATCAGAAACCCATCGCATGAGCATAGCTTCACGAGCAGCATGCCAGCGGGCTATTTCGGCATCTGAAAGACCAAAGGTATTGGGTTTTAAAGGCAAATGCTCCAAAAAGTAAACAGGCAAACCTTGTTTCACCCATTTGGCCAATAACTCCATCGTTTCCAACGAAACATAATGGGCTGCAGGAATTAATAGCATCTTATAGGTTCCTCCGGAGGCCGTTTTAAATGTTCTATTGGAGGAAACTTGTAATCCTTTCAACAACAAATCTGAAATATAATCGACCTGATAGCCCTTGGTTTGCATTTGTTCCGACCAATGACCAAAGGAAGTATTCTTCATCCAATCCCGGCTATTGGCATGTAAATCCAGTGGATGCGTCTTCCCCTTGCCATTCCGTTCATGCCAAATATCTTCCATCGGGAAATACATCAATACATCCGAATCCGTTGGATGTGCCTGCAACATGTTTTGGCAATTTTCTACATAGCGATTTAACTCCGGCAGCGCCTCCCAAAAATGACTTTGCGGGTTGAAATTAGTACTTGCGTAAAACAACCAACCGGGCCAAGCAACTTCGGGCGGGGAATAGGTGGCACCATGGTAAAATATATGATTAACTCCCCCGATAAATACTTGATCCACCACAGGTTTTACTTGAGCAAGCGAAACCTTAAAGTGATTACCCAACCAGGTTGTCGTTTCCGAGGAAACCAATTTCTTCCCAGTAAGATTAGCTGCCGATGAAGCTAATTTCAAATTCCTGACATCTGGAATCCCAAAACGAATCGAATCATAATCCGGGTCAACTCGGTAGCCCGGAATATTGAATGGTTTACTACCAAAAAACTCCGTTTCAGGAATATCAACAGCAGCATACAAGTCCAATAAATTCCCTGGGGATCCATGTGCTTGATCCCGACTAACAAAGCCCATCTGCTTTATCCAAGCGGCGAATGGCTGCGTGAATTCACTTAATAAGACCTGAGCTAATGTCCGATGATAATCCGCCCAAATGGCATTTTCATCCTCGGTTTCAGCTTTTGGCTTAGCCAATACATCCAAATGTTCCCGCAAATCATATCCATTCAAACGTTGAAATGCTGCAAACAAATCCGGCGTATAATTAGCCCCATAAACCTCATAGGAATCGTTATACAAAGCACGTAAAGGCGCATGCGACTTTTTCAACAAGGGCACAAAGCTTTCTCGGTAGTGCTCGAATGCCGACCTGCTAAAATGATCCATAACGAAACCCTCCCCTCCAGGTGCTGCCCGTTTGACTTGTTGGTTCGTTAGGTTTTCAAAAAACACATATACCCGCGCTCCCTCAGGACCCGCTTGAAAAGTCGACTTCTTCGCCGAAACGAGTTCTTCTGAAAAAACCTGATTAACAAATACAGACGCCGCAATGACATCTTTAGGTACAAGCCATTTCTGGCCAGCAGGAATAGAAATTTCTTCGATTTTATAGGATTTGGCTGCATCTTCTTTACGAATTTGGGGACCTCCTAGGGGCCAACCCGTTCCTAGGGTCATATCGATACCCAAATGCAAACGCTTTGATTCTTTCAGGACAAACGCAAATTTCTGTTGCCAGCCATCACTTAAATAGGGCTGAAATTTAGATTCATAGCCTTTGGCACCATAGATAGGGATAATATGTAAACCGCCAAAGCCAGCTTTGGAAAAAGCCTCTAAATTATACGTAATGCCGGTTTCGGTCACAGCGCTACCCGGCCACCACCAATATGCCCATGGCTTAGAAGTAGAAAAAGCAGCTGGAGTTTGAGCTCCAACTGCTTTTGCTATAACCAATAAAAACAAAAGGTATCCGAATTTTCTCATACCCCGAATGTCGTTTTTTTAGACAAAACGACCTAACAAATTCTCCAAATATTCTTGCTTACCTGAGATCATGGCAGGCTCTCCTATCTCAACCGCAATTTGGTATAAATCTTCTAATTTCAACTTACCAGCCTCAAAATCAGCACCTTTTCCAGCGTTAAAGCTCGCATAACGTGCAGCTTTTAAGCGGTCCATTTCTCCGTGATTGGCCAATTTATCTGCAATAATCAATGAACGTGCGATTGTATCCATACCACCAATGTGTGCGTAGAATAAATCCGCCGCATCCGTAGAATTACGACGGCGTTTCGCATCGAAATTGATCCCACCACCGGCTAATCCACCTTGTTTTAAAATGATTGACATCGCTTCCGCCCACTCGTAGATATCGGTAGGGAACTGATCCGTATCCCAACCATTTTGGTAATCTCCTTTATTGGCATCGATGGAAGCCAACATGCCCGCATCTGAAGCCACTTGGCATTCATGTGCAAACGTGTGACCCGCCAAAGTCGCGTGATTCACTTCTAGGTTTAATCCAAATTCCGATAACAAATCAAACTCACGTAAGAAACCAATGACCGTCGCTGCATCGTAATCATATTGATGCTTTGTAGGCTCACAAGGTTTTGGCTCGATAAAGAACTTTCCTTTAAAACCATTACGGCGTGCATATTCCACACAGGTATGCAACATACGTGCAAAATGTTCACGCTCACGCTTCATATCGGTATTTAACAAAGTCATATAACCTTCACGACCTCCCCAGAAAACGTATCCGTCACCACCTAATTTAATCGTTGCATCAATGGCACCTTTTAACTGTGCACCTGCATGCGCAACAACTTCGAAATTGGGATTCGTGGATGCTCCGTTCATGTAACGCTCATTTGAGAACAAAT
>CANGFO010000041.1 GCA_947453195.1 Flavobacteriaceae bacterium | reverse complement strand
TTATTACCGCACCTTCCTACAGTGTACCTACAGTGTATGAAGTATGTGATGACAACAACGATGGAGTCTCTTGTGCTTTTGTATTGAATACAAAAGACACCGAGATATCTACCCAAGCAGGAGTGGTGATAAGTTACCACTTGACTCCAACC
Organism: Flavobacteriaceae bacterium; assembly: GCA_947453195.1. Taxonomy (GTDB): domain Bacteria; phylum Bacteroidota; class Bacteroidia; order Flavobacteriales; family Flavobacteriaceae; genus Flavobacterium. The sequence goes on along the minus strand of CANGFO010000041.1, from coordinate 3,335 downwards.
GATGCGCAAACGGGATCCAATCCAATAGCATCAGCTACACCGTATTGTAATATTACCAATCCGCAAACGATTTATCCAAGAATATTCAATCCGGCGGCCCCAACATGTGCATCGACTACCTCATTCCAATTGGTAGTAAATCCAAAACCGGCAGCTATTCATCCACCGGCTTATCATATTTGTGATGATAACACCGATGGGACACAAACATTCAATTTAACGGCAGTAGTTACCCCACAGGTGTTAGGAACTACCTTGCCAGCGGCTAATTATACTGTTACGTATTACACCTCTTTGGCTAATGCACAGGCAGGTACTCCAAGTATCAATCCGGCAAGTGCTTTTGTCACAGCAAGTACTACAATATGGATAAAAGTTCAAAACAATGCTACAGGATGTTATGATATTTTCTCGATGTCTTTAGTAGTAGATTCGCTGCCACAAGTTCCTTCTCCAAACTTCTTTCCACAGTATGAACTTTGTGAGACAGGAACATTGCCAATCTGTGTAGAGCCCTTCGATTTAACAACCAAGATTCCAACTATCTTACAAGGACAATTGGGTATGCAAGTGTTGTTCTATCCATCATTGGCAGAAGCCATCAGTAATACCAATGTGATAGCCAATCCATCGGCATACAATAATGCTATTGCTTGTGCACAGACTTTAGGAATTCGAATCACCAATTCAATTACGGGATGTTATGTAATCTCTACCATGGACTTGGTGGTGAATCCAAAACCACAACCCATACCACCAACAGGACCTTACACGCTATGTGGAACCGATCAATCCGGACTTACTTGTTTTGATTTAACAACGAATCTTACTCCAAATATCTTATTCCAAAGTCCGGGAGTCTATACCATTTCGTATCATTTAACAGCAGCAGATGCAACCAATAATCTAAATGCGGTAAATGCAAGTTGGTATTGCACAATTAATGCCTTTGCACAATTTTTATGGGTACGTGCAGAGAACCCAATAACGCATTGCTTTAGCATCATGCAAATAGAGCTTAATGTAGATCCGGCACCAATCATGCCACCAAGTCTTACGGCTATTGCCAATTGTGATGTAGATAGCAATACCCAAGATGGATGTACTACCTTTAACTTAGAGATCCAAACTCCAATCATCTTGGCAGCACAAGTAACTCCTGCTACGAACTATACGGTAAGTTATTACACTACCCAAGCCTCAGCAAGTGTTACTCCGGCAGGATTGTCTATATTCAATACGACTTCTTATACGGCATGTGGTACCACAACCATATGGGTTAGGGTAGAGAACAACACCACGCATTGTTTCTCTGTAGGCTCGTTCCAATTGCAGGTAAACACACCAATAGTATTAACGACACCAACTTTATATAGTTTGTGTGATTACGCACAACCTACCTCACCAGCCAACGATCAATACGCTATTTTTGACATGCTAGGATTTGTAGGTTCTGTACCAGGGCATACTTTAGAATTTTACTTGGATGCAGCTCACACCCAACTTATAAGCAACCCATCGGCATATCAAAACAATACCAATGCAGCTCAAACGGTATTTATTGTAGCTACAAACACCGCAACAGGATGTAAGAGCTATAGAACACTTACCATACAAGTGTTACCAATACCAACCCCAAGAACTGATTTAACAAGTTTGCCATTAGTAAAATGTGATGATGTAAACCCGAATGATGGGTATGAGATCTTTAATTTAACGGTCAATGCCAACTACATTATGAATGGGGATGTGAATGTAACCTTACATTACTTCCCAAGTCAACAGGATGCTATAAACAATACGGCAGAAATTCTTACTCCCACAACAGCCAATGTGCACCAAAATGTATGGATTAGAGTAGAGAGCATGTACAATATCGACACACAAAGTCCACCACAACATTGCTATGTACTGGTAGAGCAACCAATTAAAGTCAACCCACTTCCGTTAATTGTACCGGGAGTAGTGTATCAAGAGTGTGATGATGATAACAATGGATACACCGTGTTCCATTTAAATAGCCAAGCCAGTATATTATTAAATGGTAATGCGTTGCCATTAAGTAACTACACTTTGGCCTTCTATTTAGATGCGTTACTTACCCAACCAATACCAAGTACATTTACCAACACCATAATAAATACTCAAACTATTTATGTGGTAGCTACCAATACCGTTACCGGATGTAAGAGCCCTGTGTCTCAGTTTACCATTTTGGTCAACCCAAAACCAGTACTAAACATCCCACCAGACTTTGCTACTTGCGATGATCCAAATGCTAACGATGGATACTACTTGCATCCACTAGATGTATTGATACCAGGTATACTAGGCGCCACACAAACCCTAGCCGATTATGAGGTGAGTTTCTACGATACGCAGTACAATCCATTGGCAACCCCACCAATGTTGCCAACAGCTATTACCAATCTTGCTAACTACCAAGCCTACACCCACACGGTATGGATAGTGGTAAAAAACAAAGTAACCGGATGCGAGCGTATCGCTACCTTTAACTTAATAGTAGAGCAAAAACCACAGCCAAAGATAGTGGCAGCTACCAATGTTATTTGTGTGGATTACAACACCCACCAAGTGGTACGTGATTTAGTGCTAACAGCTACTAACACCACACCTTACTTAGGATTGGTACCAACATATACCTACCAGTGGAATGATGCTGCAGGAGCGCCTATACCAGGAGCTACAGGAGCTACTTATACAGTAAGCAGTCCGTTTGCAGATAACACCAGTACAAACTATACGGTAACGATGACCAGCACAAGTCCGCAAGAATGTTCAGGTCAATCAGCACCATTTACTGTATTGCAATCCGGACAAGCTGTAACCTTCCCAGCAGGAAGTCAGGGGTATACCATTACTAATGCGTTTTCAGAGAATCAAACCATTACGGTTAACGCTACAGGATATGGAACTTATGAATACAGCTTGGATGAGGGTCCACGTCAGATGGATAATGTGTTTGAGAATGTAGGGTTAGGAGCGCATTATGTAACAATTTGGGATACAGAGGCAGGAATAGCTAACAGTTGTGATCCGCTGGTGATAAGTAATATTGCCACTATAGATTACCCACATTATTTCACGCCAAATGGCGATGGCATCCATGATAATTGGAATATTCATGGATTAGAAAATGATTTTACGGCAAAAATTTATATATTTGACCGCTACGGGAAATTAATCAAACAAATCAGTCCACAAGGACAAGGATGGGACGGAACCTACAACGGAATTGCACTACCATCCACCGATTATTGGTTCACCGTAGATTATACCGAAGCCGCAGCTTACAAACAATTTAAAGCGCATTT
>CANGFO010000040.1 GCA_947453195.1 Flavobacteriaceae bacterium | reverse complement strand
GTTATATTGTGAATACTCCAGGCACTTCTAAAACGAATGTTGCGGGTGTATTTGTTGGTGGTGATGCTGCCGATCATGTGTACCGCCAAGCAATTACTGCCGCAGGAACCGGTTGTATGGCTGCTTTGGACGCCGAACGCTATTTGGCTAGCAAAGAATAATTACCAAACTTATTAACAAAAAAAAGGAGCTGAATTTCAGCTCCTTTTTTTGTTACAATACATTCAAAAAATCTTTAATACAATAATTACAATTTAATTGTGTTAGTACATTTTGGATAATTTGTACAACCTAAAAAAGGACTGAATTTTCCTTCTCTTTTTATCATAAAACCACTTTTACAATCTGGACAAAGTATTGTGTTTTCTAATATTTCAACATTATGAAAAGTTTGATTACAAATTGGATAATTTGAACATCCTAAAAATTGATTGTTTCGTAATAGATTTTGCCTAATTAAAAGGTGTCCTGTCATACAATAAGGACAATTTGTTTTGCTTAATTTTTCTATTTTCCCGGTAGACAAAAAAACATTATCTGTCATTATCTCTTGGGCAAAAACAGAAACATCTGTTGGAACAAGAAGTACTGCTTCATTTTTTGTTCTTGTAAGGGCAACGTAAAACAATCTTCGCTCTTCTGCAAATCGATAACTTTCATCATCACTAAGCAACAAAGAAAGCATAGGATCATCGTTAATTTTGTTAGGAAAACCGAGTAAATGATTCTTAAGGTTTAGCAAAATTATATTGTCAGCCTCTAAACCCTTTGATTTGTGAACCGTAATAAATTTAATATTAACACCCTCAAATCCTTTTATTTCTAACCTATCATCACGTTCGTAATATTTTATTTTACTGTTTGGTGTAAGCTTTATAAATTCATTAATATCAAAACTATGTCGACCTAAAACCAAAATTGATTTATTCCTATCTCTATCAATTAAAGTTTGGATTTCATTAATAAAAACTTGTTCTGCAATATCATGTGAGTAAGAAACAAATTTGATTGGATCAACTAAAGGCTGTTTTAAAGATTTTGGATTCTTTTGAATTTGTTTTTTGTTTTTTTGGATATATTTTGAAGTGATGTCTATTAGCGACTGAGAATTACGATATGTTTGTTCAATAAATAATTGCTCTGATTTTCCAACATGCTTTTCAAAATTACTAAATAAAGAAATGTCACTTCCAGCAAAGCGATAAATAGACTGCCAGTCGTCACCAACACAAATCAATTTGGCACCAGATAATTCTCTAATTTCCTTAATTAAGTTAAATCGAGAATACGAAATATCTTGATATTCATCTATGATAATATATTTATAAGTAAATTTTGTATTATTTACCCTTATAAGTTCTGTGGCCTGATTTATCATATCATTAAAATCAATTTCACCTAATTCTTTAAGCGTATTATCATATTTTTCTAGAATTTTAAGAGCGAACTTTAAAAACATTTCTTGTCTTTCAAGCATAAATTTATTTATTACTTTATCTTTATCTAAGAACAAGGCTGCTACTGATTCATAATTTAGTTGTCTTGATTTACTAAGATTAATAAAGGTTTCAACTAGTTTGTTTATTTCTTTTCCAAAATTCTTGTCATTGTCAGTAACTTTTGAGTAGATTTTACTTATATCTCTTGGCTTAAATTTTACATTTTCAGCTTCCAACATTGCTTTTAGTTTATCTAGTAAAACTTTATCGCGGTTGTAATATGAATATGTTTCCAATAGCTTTGTATTGTTAGTTTTGTGTGATTCTCTTTTTAGTTCCATCTCAGCAATGTATTTTTGCTCATTAAAAGGTGTTAGCCACTTTGCATTGTTATTTTCATCAACACCGAAATGCTCTAGATAAATATCATAATCTTTTAGATAAAAATCAGGTCGATACATTGCATCCCCAAATGGATAGGGTTTTTCATAGTCGTACTCAATTCCATTTAAATATAAAAAATTTGCAATTGAAAGTTCTTCAATACTTTTTACTTTTTCACCTTGTATTGTATCAAGAGTTGACTTTACTACTTTGTTTAGTGCAGACGGCTCACATTTAGATTTTAAGGTTTGAAAATCAATACCTTTTTCAGTATCTAATTTTTCACCAAGTGAATCATAATTTTCAGGCTCTTCAGGGATATTCATAAAACAAGCAACATACTTAACATAAGCCTCTAATGCTTCTGTATTTTCGTAGATGTTATTTTTAAAATAATTTTTAATTTCTTTGGTTAATGTATTTTCATTAGTGACGGCTGGTATCGTATTAATGTGGTTTTTGATAGTATCGTAGCCAAGTTTATGAAAAGTAGTAGCCCTCGCTCTAATATCCATTTTAATCAGGCGTTCATTTAATTCATCAACTGTTTTTTTTGTAAAAGACAAAAGAAGTATATTCTCAGGCTCTACATTTTTGTGTTCTATTAGATATTTTACTTTACCAAGAATTGTCAAAGTTTTACCCGAACCTGCACCAGCAATTATTAAATTTGAATATTCATCCGTAATTATAGCATTTCTTTGTTGCTCATCTAATTTTTTACCTTCAATATCATCAAAATAAAGATTTAATTTTACTTTTTGAGTTTCAATGTACTGTTTATTATAGGAAACAATATAGTTATCAAAGTCTTGATACTTATCATTGAATTCTTTTACATTTACTTCTTCTCTGTAGTATTTAGATTTATTTTTAAAGTATTTCCCAATTTCAGAAAACTGCATTTTTAATTGGTCTCGTTGAACCCAAGTTACGTAATCATTAAATTCTGTGATCGTTTTTAAAAATAAAGAAATTTGTTCTAAGTTAGATAGATACGTAGCATCCAGGAATTTTTTCTTCTCAGTAAATTTTCGGTAAACAAATAAGAAACCAATTATTAATGTAGAAATGATAATAATTTCTAATGTCATATTTTCATATTAAAATTTTATCTTAATAAACTCCATTAGAGTATCAAGAAATTTATTTCCATTTAATATTCAAATATATTAATAATTTTTATTTGTAAGAAAATACACGTTATCATGCAGATTAAATATCTTAACTATATTTTCACAAAAGACCTTTACTTTTTAGCCCCGATAGGAATGGAAATAAAAAATGTCCCGATGGTTTCGGGACATTTTTTTGTTGTAAGGTATAGCGGGAAAGACGTTTACGGCAATGCGCAAACGATTCGCTTCTAATCATTCATAGAAATCAAAAATTCATCGTTGTTTCTAGTCATTTTGATTTTGTCGTTAATGGTATCCATAGCTTCCACTGGGTTCATATCGGCTAGGAATTTTCTTAAAATCCACATGCGTTGCAGTGTTTTTTCGTCAAGTAACAAGTCGTCTCTACGGGTACTTGAAGAAGTCAAGTCAATTGCTGGGAAGATTCTACGGTTGGCAATCTTACGATCCAATTGCAGCTCCATGTTTCCGGTTCCTTTAAATTCTTCAAAGATTACCTCATCCATTTTAGATCCGGTTTCGGTTAATGCTGTTGCGATGATACTTAGCGAACCTCCGTTTTCTACATTACGAGCCGCTCCGAAGAAACGT
>CANGFO010000039.1 GCA_947453195.1 Flavobacteriaceae bacterium | reverse complement strand
ATAATTTAGTTCTCCACTAGTGATCCAAGGTATATGCCCAGTATAATATCTTTTAATTGCTCTGTAGGGAGTTTGACCACTGCTAAATCCATCCATTACATCTATGAACATCTTCAAATCCCAGTCCTCCGGAATCATGCCTAATTCTGTTTGCTTATAGCCTTTAGTTAATTCCATTTGAAACCCATTTTAGAAAAGTGAGTATTAACTTTTTCTTCAAGAGATTTTACCTCTTTTAATACATCTGGGAGTGCAATTTCATATCGATCTGATAATTCCCTCACCCGTGCCGCTAAACGCTGACTAATGTGCTGCATTTCGTTTTTAACACTAAATTCAATCGCCATCATCCACTTATGCTCAACAACAAGTTTCTTAATTTCTTCTATCGATAACTGTCTATATTTTTCAAGTACAAGTTTGTCTAGCTCACTAGTTAATTCTTTAATCTGCTTGCTGGTCTCGGAAAGTCTTTCACTTGTGTTAAGATATAGTTCCAGGACTGATATTTCATCCTGGGCGTTTTTATCTGATTTGATTTCTTTAATCCTCTTTGAGATAGAGGCTTTATTTATTTTATCAAAGACAGCAAAGTAGCCATCTTCACTGCTGTTTTCCTCTTCAATATTATGAATTTCTGATTCTAGAGTAGTGCTTTCTGATTCTAAATCATTTATGGTAGCTTGGGATTTTTCAAAGAAGCATTTGATGATTATGGATTTAGGGATTAGTTTTCCTTCAAATATTTTCTTGTCGAACTCCACCTCTCTTCCAACTTCCCAGCCTTCTGATGTAATCAAATACAGGTCGTCCTGCATCGTATCTAACCAATAGGTCATTAGGTGCTGATAAAGGTCGTATTTATCAATGAGCTTCAAATTACTAAATGTAGCTAGCAAGTCTTCACTTAACTCTTCAATGAAAGCTTTCGGTAATGTGCCGCTTTCAATTGAATTGCTTTTTGTAATATTTCTTTGCTTCCACAATTGGAAGATTTCAGAGGTTTGCTTTGAATAACTTTGGAACTCTAAATTATCAAATATGGTCTTTTTGATAAGCTCCTTGTCGATATTCAAATCACTAAACCCATCTCTTTTGTGCTTAAAGAGTTCAGCTTTCAAAGTAGGAAAGACATCCCAATAAGAATCCATGGCTTCAATATCTTCATGAGGGATACCTCCATTTAGATGTGCATCAATATTTTGAAGGTCTTCCGGCTCGGTATTGTCTATATACCTAGGGATATTGAGATTGTACCCCTTTTCCTCGATTTCTGTTAGTGAAACCATTCTACTATAATTTGGTATCTCAATTTGGTTGTTGAATACATCTACAATCTTGTGAATGTCTTGCTCCCGAAGTCTATTCTTGTTGCCTTCCTTAACAAAGCCCTTGCTAGCATCAATAAAGAATATACCTTTTCTAGCCGTAGCATTCTCTTTGTCAAGCAAAATAATACAGGCTGGTATGCCGGTTCCAAAAAATAGGTTAGCTGGCAAGCCAATCACCCCTTTGATGTAACCACGCTTAATAATACTTGTTCTTATTTGTTCTTCTGAATTACCCCTGAAAAGAACTCCATGAGGTAGAATTACCGCCCCTTTACCATTTGATTTCAATGAAGCCAAAATGTGCAAGAGGAATGCATAGTCACCATTCTTATCTGGTGGCGTTCCGTAACCTAGAAAACGTTCGTATAAGTCACTTGAAGGAGTAAAGCCGTCGGCCCAATTCTGCAAGCTGAATGGTGGATTTGCATTAGCGTATGAAAAAGTTTCTAATTTATCATTTTTGTCCAAAAATTGAGGGTTAGATAAAGTTGAATATCCTTTAGCAATATTTGCAGTTGGATGTCCGTGTATAATCATATTCATTTTGGCTAAACCTGCAGTAGCCACATCTTTTTCTTGTCCGTAGATTGTGACTGGGTTTTTAGCTTCATCAGCTAATTTCAGAAGTAAAGAACCTGAACCTGCACAAGGGTCGTATATAGTAATGTCCTTGCTCTCATCTTTATCTATCCCTAAAATTTTTGCCATAATTCTGCTAACCTCTGATGGGGTATAGAACTGACCCTTACTCTTACCACTTTCAGTCGCAAAGTGCTTCATTAGGAACTCGTAAGCATCTCCAAGTATATCATCGCCGCCAGCCTTATTGGAACCGAAGTCTAGCTCCGGCTTGTTAAAGATTTCAATCAGATCTGATAGCTTATCCACCATCTCTTTCCCTTTCCCAAGCTTATCACTATCATTGAAGTCTGCAACATCAATGATACCTTTAAGATCATTCTCCTCTGCAATCCTTCCTACAATTTGCTTATTGATTTTGTCGCCAATATCTGCCTTCCCTTTGAGTAAAATCATGTCATCAAAGGAAGAACCCTCCGGAACGTAGATAAGCGATCTAGGGTCAGCTTTCGCCTTGTCAGACACATATTTAATGAACAAGATCACTAGGACGTAGTCCTTGTATTGCGAGCTGTCCATTCCGCCCCTTAACTTGTTTGCTGTTTCCCAGATGCTGGTGTATAATTGACTCTTCTTTACTGCCATTATTTTGAATTTTCCTCTTTAATTAATTCTGCAATCCTTACGTTCAATACTTTAGCGATTATCGAGAGTGTTTTAAGGCTGGGCTCATTCTTCTGCTGGCACCAGTTATTTACACTAACCACACTAACTCCAATGGCATCCGATAGCCAGACTTGGGTAAGCTGCTTTTGATCAAGTATTTCTTTAAGTCGAAGCATATCTACTAATTTCTATTAACCTACAAATTAAACTAATTTTTTAATTGAATGGAGTTCTGGTAGCTTATTTTGAGAATATACTTATTCAGTGGCTGGAATACTTCATAGGATTTGATATTTACTAATAAACATCAATATGAAACTAAAATCACCAGATAAAGTAGTGCTAACCATTGAACTTAACCCTGCAGTAAAATCATCGTCTGCCTACGGCATAGCTAGCAAGTCAATTGAAGCAATGTTGAAGATTAATAATGTAGAATCCGAAATAGTCTATTTTGGAGGTGAAAAAGAATTTCTGATTCGGTACCTAGCCAACCTTATAACTCTATTCCAATTTGAAATAACTGATAGTACAAGTAGCTTCATTGAGGATGAAGATTTCATTGATTGATTTTGTCAATCAATATTCACTGGGAATCGAATTCAAATTCACCTCAACATTGGTCGACAGATAAATTAAATAAAAAAACCTCGCCAAAAGACGAGGTTTTGCAAAAAAATTGAGATCAAAATTAATGAAATTCTAGTTTAGAAAATGGGTTCTTTTTGCTTTAATTTCATTTAGAAATATTTGAATTGTAGGATCATCAACAAATTGATTATTGAATATAAATTCAAAAATCATAATTATCCCATCGTCAAATCCATATTTATCAATTATCTTTTGAAGTAGATTAGCATAGTCTAATTTTTCATCAGAATCTATTGAGGGATTAATACTTTCAAGAAAATCACCAACTGCGAGATGTAATTTAATAAATTCATCTTCTAATTCATTTGATTGATCTGTTGATCTAGTTACTTCATTAATGGTTTCATTAATCTCTTCATTAGTATATTGTATAGTTGTTTCTTCTGGTTCGATTGCAGCGGAGTTAATTAGAATTTCCATTTGTTCTGATATCTCCATTGGAACAGTTGAATTTACGTTATCCTGCTGTTCAATAATATCAGATGAATTGTTCGAACTTTCTGGAGCATATTCCAAAACTAATTCTTCGTAATTGTCAGATAGACTATACCAAATAGTTCTATCAAAACCCAGTCGATTATAATTTCCAGCAAGGACAATTCCCTTTTCTCTTAATTCTTGTAGATGATTTCTAATGGTACCTCTTCTT
>CANGFO010000038.1 GCA_947453195.1 Flavobacteriaceae bacterium | reverse complement strand
TAATTGTTAATTTATTTCTACCTGCTTTTTCAATTAGAATATCCGTTGCTTCTCCATTAGAAGTCCACTGACCTTCTAAATATTTTATTGACATTTTTTGTGCAGTTCCGCTTAAAAAAACTAAACCTATTAGTAATACAAATACTTTTTTCATGATTCTATACATTTAAATTAATACTATTTTTTTTCTATAAATTACTCTTCAAATCCTTTATACTGTAATTAGGGTTACCAACTAATGCAATATCATATTCCTTAAATGGAAGGATTTTTTTAACTGTTTTTCTTCCGTTCACATAACTTGTAACGGTTGAAATTCCTGAGCTAATATGCCCTGAAACATAAATTTGTTTTTTGGTGTCAAATGTAAATGGTTTGCTATATTCTGAATTTACAATACCGTATCCAGTTGTTGCTTTATAACAATCAGCAATGCTATTGCCTTTGAAAAATTCTGATAAAAACAAATCAACACCTCCACCAAAATTATCAGCATAATAGCAACTAGCACCAACACTAAAAAAAGGCTGAGCATAATCGGTTACTCTTTGAACTGCCTCTTTAATTCCTATATCTTTTAGATCGGAAGCTGAGGAACCTGCTCCCCCACAAACCGATTTAAATAAAACCAAGGCATTTTTTTTCAGTTGAAACTCTTCTAGAATCTGCTTGGTATAAATAAATTCTTTGAGACATAAACCTCCAGTAGCACCATTAATCCCTAAGTTACTGCCATGACCGGCATATACAAAAAAACTTGCTTTTTTAGCTGCAGCCTTAATATCTTCCCAATTGGTATTCTTATCGTAAAATTTTGAAACTTTTACTTTGTTATAAGTGAATATTAAAGCCAGAGAATCCATTTCTCTTATCGCTGTTTTAGTACTTTCTTCTGTATTTCCAACTACAAGTACTGCTTCAAGTGGTACTTGAAAATTAACTTTATAAGAACAATTATGCTCTACTAAAGAATTAGTTTTTGAAATTGATTTAAAACCAAATAATGCAAAAACGATTACTAAAATTACTTTTCTCATGGCTCTATATTTTAGGTTAATAATACAATCTAATGAAATAACACATTGGCTACATCCTCATAGGTTTTTAATTTTTCTTTATGAATGTGCATATGGACTTTTTGCTTTGCTGATGTATTTGTTATTGCAGAAAAATCAGCATTTTTTATATATGCAATTTTGTTATCTTTTGTCAATCCCCATAATAAATTATCACAACTCGGATTGTACTTTACTTTCTCGGTATATCTAAATAAGGCATTTGTATTTCTCTCAACCAATACCACATTAGTTAATTCAATTGGCTTACCGTTTTCATTAACATAAACAGGATTAATATCACCTCCCGAAGGATAACTTCTTGGATAATCACAGTTTACAAATCCAAAATTATTAATGGTTAAGGTTCTTATGATTTTTTCTTCACCGCTTAAATCTTTAATTTGTCGTTTGTTGTATTCTTTTACAATTCCAAAATACTTATCCCATTCAAATTTTATCTTATCGGTAATTTGCTTTCTTTTTGCGATCAACTTTGCGTATTTTTTTTGGTATGTTTTAAGTGCATTACTGTAATCTTTTCCTTCTTCGAAAGCCAAATAACAAAGGCATTTACTTTCTTTTTTAAAAGAACCAAACTTCACGATTGAAGTGACTTCAAAAATTCCATTTTTTAATGGTTTTACTTTCATTTCTTGAGCGTCAGAAATTCTACAAGTAGCGACATCCATTGGCTCAAAATGAACATTTTTGTATTCTTCTATTTCAGGGAATTCTTTAGTGTCATCAATTATGGTAAATGAATCTCGGGTAGCCACTTTAGGCATTGGCGGGATTTCAGGAAGCGACTTATTATCTCCAGCAACTGTAGTGGTTTGAATTGAATCTTTACCTCTTTCAATCCAAGTTCCTTTAGCTTTATCTAAATCATATAAATTAAAATCTTTAGATTTTGTCCAACTGAATAAATCAACATTTATTTTACTATCCGGATTCACAAATAAGTCTTTGTTATTGGACTGGGCAGTTAACTCAACCATTCCTCCAGATTCTAAGATCTTTTCTTCACCTTTATCGTTGAAAGCCATCGGAATTCCGGCTAAATAAAAATCCAATGGATTATAAAACTCTCTAAACGAAACCACTACTTTATCTTTAATTACATTTCCCTCACTATCCAAAAAAGCATTTGCCGGAATATTAATTTTAGCTCCATACTTTGAATACACAACATTTGAAATACTAGGATTAATAGTAAATGTTTGATACGGAATATCTAATCCAGGAATTGGAGGATTAGTCAATAACTTATTGTTATTTGCAATTACTGGTTTGGTTTTTTCTTTAGTTCTACTGCAAGAGCAATTGCGAAAACTTAAAAGTGCAATTAGTAATACACTCGCGCCAATTAGGATTTTGGTTCTGTTTTTCATAAATAAAAAATTAGTTAATTAATATAAATGGCACCTATTATCAAATAGGTTTCGTATTTGCTTTATAAGAAATTGATATTTATTTTTTTAACGTAATTTTTCAATATTAATTAAAATTTTAACAATTTATTATATTAATTAAACGAAATTTTTGTTAAAATATTGTTACAGTTTTATATTTTAATAAGAACATTATACAAATCAACAATAACTTCATTAATTATGGTATTTATTCTAAGTGGAATATATATTCAAGATGATGAAATAAATAAGTATGTAAATTATTAATAATTATAATTCTCTATAACCTTCTTTACTTAAATAGAAATATAAGCCAGGAATTGGATAGCCGTTTTCGTCATTACTGACTTTTTTATAGACACCTCTATTATTTGTAATCACTATCCAAGGAAAATTTTCTTCATGATTATTTACAAAAATTTCAACTCCTTCCCTATTAGTATCCGCATTTATAAAATATTTATTTCCGAAAACTGTTAAGAAAATCCATTTCTTATTACCAACATTATTTCACCATTTCCTATTTTTTGCTCATTGGTTTTCAACCAAATTTTCAATAATTTCATCAAATCGTCTTTCGAATTACATTTTGTTTTTTTCATAAAACTAGAATTAAGATTAATATATTTATTTTAATTTCAAGAAATAAACCTCTTCCAAAAACTATCATTTTTAACTTCTTCGGACACTATTTTAGAATAGTAATCATCATTATCTTGCTCCCCATTTCTTATACTCAAACTAAATTTAGCTCTAGATTTTGATTCTTTAATAAACATCTGTTTTATATCTAATTCATTCTTATCAAATGACATTGTATTAAAAATATTCATTTTTGATGCCATTGCCTCTACATCATGATCTGCTCCGATATAAGTAAAAGTCCAATTTTGTAACTTTAAATTCTTTACCAATTTCTTTATTGCAACACCGCTATACTCCTTTGAGGAATTTTCTTCGCCATCCGTTAATATAGTTACTAATACATTGTAATGTTCTTTACCTTCTAAATAGTGCTGTAATTTTGAAATTCCAAAACCCATAGCATCAAATAGTGGAGTCAATGAAGCAGGCGAATAGGTACTATCATTAATGGATCCTAATTCGCCAACTGGATCAACAAAATGTAATAATTTATTGTTGATATCATTAAATGAAACCATGGAAATAAAATGTTCCTGTTCTGGAAATTGCCCTTCAATACTTTTAATCGATTGAACCAATTCGTTGAATCCATTAATAATTTGTGATTTAATAGAGCTCATTGATCCGCTTTCATCTAGAATAATTAAATTGTGAACTTGGTGTCTGTTTTGCATTTTGATTAGTTTTAGGGATTATTAAGTTTTTGATGAATCAGAAAATTATAAACAATAAATAAACAGCTTCAATAATTATTTATTATACTCAATAATAATTAACATTTAAGACTACTCTATACTATACGGAACTTGTC
>CANGFO010000037.1 GCA_947453195.1 Flavobacteriaceae bacterium | reverse complement strand
TTTGCTGATGGTGTACAACAATCCGAACCCAATGACAGCGGCAACAAAATTATTCACGGTGATAATCTCGAAGCTTTAAAAAGTTTATTACCGGAATACGAAGGAAGAGTAAAATGTATTTACATAGATCCTCCATACAACACAGGTAATGAAAGTTGGGTGTACAACGACAACGTAAACCATCCAAAAATTAAAAAATGGTTGGGCGAAGTTGTGGGTAAAGACGGAGAAGATTTAACACGCCACGACAAATGGTTGTGTATGATGTACCCAAGATTTAAGTTGCTTCATAAGTTATTAGCGGATAATGGTGCTATTTTTATTTCTATTGATGAAAACGAGATAACGCATCTTAGGCTGATGTGTTCAGAAATATTTGGTAAATCAAATTACATCGCAACTATTACTGTAATAGTAAAACCAGAAGGTAGAAGGTATGGCTATTTTGCTAAAACTCACGAATATATTCTCGTTTTTAGTAAAGATTACACAAAACTTGAACTTAATGATATAACAGTAGATGGAGTAGAATTTAGATATTTCGATGAAGAGGGTGGATTTAATCTCAAAGGATTAAGAAATAGAAATGTAAAATCTTTTAATTCTACAAATCGTCCTAATTTAAGATATCCATTTTATGTAAATTTAGAATGTCCTGATAAAAATGGGTTATTTCAAGTAAGTACTGAACCAAAAAATAATTGGAATGAAGTATTTGCAAGTACAATAGATGGATTAGAAAGTGTTTGGCGATGGGGTAAAGAAAAATCTTCAAGACAAAAAGAAGACTTACTAGCAAATATTGGAAATGATGAGGAAATAAGAATTTTTCAAAAGGAAAGAAAACTTACACAGACAGCAAAAACAACTTGGATTAATAAAGAATTTCATTCAATAACAGGCACTAGAGAGCTAACAGAAATATTAGGTAAATCGTTATTTGATTTTCCAAAACCTGAAATGTTAATACGACAAATTATTGAAATTGGGACTGATCATAATGATATAATTTTAGACAGCTTTGCAGGAAGTGGAACTACTGCGCACGCTGTTTTAAATTTAAATAATCAAGATGGCGGTAATAGAAAATTTATCTTGATTGAGATGGAGAATTATGCAGATAGTGTAACTGCTGAAAGAGTAAAACGTGTAGCAAAGGGTTATGGGAACTCACAAACCTCAAAAAGTGGTTTAAAAAAAGAAGGCACAGGCGGTAGTTTCAATTATTACCAACTAGGCGAACCTTTGTTTCTCGAAGAAGATGTGCTTAATGAAGCAGTGGGATTAGAAAACATCTTAAAATACATTTGGTATTCCGAAACAAGAACTGCATACAATCCAAAAGCGCATTCGCTTGTAGAAGAAAACTATCGCATAGGTTCAAAAGACCAAACCGATTATTATTTTTATTACACTAAAGATGCGGTTACAACGGTAGATTATGATTTTATGGCTAAAATAAAACACAAAGCCAGCCAGTATATCATTTACGCCGATAACTGCTTACTCGAAAAAGATTTTATGCTAAAACATCACATCATTTTCAAAAAAATACCAAGAGATATAACTCGTTTTTAAAATACTATTTTTAAATATAACGCTATGGATTATATAGAAATAAAAGGATATAAATCCTTAAAAGATGTAAAAATTAAACTTAAACCAATTAATCTTCTTATAGGTGCTAATGGTGCAGGTAAAAGTAATTTATTATCTTTTTTTGAGCTTTTAAATAATCTTTATGAAGGAAAACTAAAAGAATATGTCGCATTAAATGGTGGCGTAGAAAAAATGCTTCATAAAGGAGAAATAAATAGTACAGAATTATATTCAAAAATAGGGTTCAATAAAAATCATTATTCTTTCAATCTTAAAAAAGGAGACCCTCATTTTGTCTTCACCTCTGAAGGTCTATGGTATGACGGTAATCCATATTATGAAAATCCTTTTGAAATAAGTAATTTTAGTAACGAAGCTGAACTTAAATATGATACATCGCCTAGAGCAAAATATATTCGAGAATACTTAGATAGTTTAAAGAAATATCATTTTCACGACACAGGAAAAAATTCTCCTTTCAATTTGCCTTCTAACATTAATCAGGATGCATTTATGTTGTATAGTGACGGTCGTAATTTAGCTGCTTTGTTGTTTAAAATTAGAGAAGAACGCCCAAAAACATATCGGAGAATTGTAATTACAATTCAAAGAATTGCGCCTTATTTCAATGATTTTTTCTTAACACCCGATGAAGATGGCACCATCCGTTTATTTTGGCAAGACAAATACAGTTCATTTATATATGGGGTTAATGATTTGTCTGACGGAACCATCCGATTTATAGCTTTGGCTGTATTATTTATGCAACCAGTACTTCCTAAAACAATTATTATTGATGAGCCAGAATTAGGTTTACACCCTTGGGCTATTGGTATTTTGTCTGGAATGATTCAAGGAGCTTCAAATGATAAATGTCAAATAATCTTAGCTACACAATCTATCGACTTAATAAATTATTTTATACCTGAAGATATCATTACAGTAGATCAAATAGACGGTGAAACATCATTTGGAAGATTAAATAGCGATGATTTTTCACTTTGGTTAGAAGATTATTCATTAGGTGATTTATGGAAAAGAAATATTATTAACTCTGGTCAACCTAAGTAGTATGAAAAAAATTACAATAATTTGCGAGGGTTATTCAGAGTTGGCATTCTGTAAAGATATTTTAGAACCTCATTTAAGGAATTTTCAAATACAATTGTATTATGAATTGACAGATCATTCTAAAGACGGCGGGATTACAAAGTGGTTAAATATTAAAAACCAAATCATTAAAATCTATGAGGAAGATAATGATATGGTAATTAGTACTTTTTTTGATTTTTATGGTATGAATAAAAGCTTAAAATTTCCAAAATGGGCTGAATCTGTAGAAGTTGACAATAAGCCAAATAAAATGGAAATCTTAGAAATTGGTATGTTTGAAGATATCGATGATGCAATAAAATTTATTCCATACATTCAACTTCACGAATATGAAGCTTTAGTTTTTTCTGACTATAATGCTTTTGAAACACTCTATGATGCACAAGATGCTAATTTGGTAGCACTAAAAAAAATATGTGACAATCACATAAATCCAGAAGACATAAATGATATAAAAATAACAGCGCCATCAAATAGATTGAAAAATAATATCAGGAGGTATAATAAAATATCGTCTGGTATCGAATTAATAACAATTATTGGTTTAGAAACTATTAGAAGTAAATGTCCAAGATTTCACAATTGGATTAAAAATTTAGAAAAAATATAAACAATTCAATTTCATTGAATTTTGAAATAAATAGTATAAAAAAACATAAATGGAGTTAAAATCCTACCAGCAACAAGTAATCACAGATTTAGAATTATTTTTAGAATACCTCCAAAAGTATCCTAAACCAGCAACTGCTTTCAAACACTATTGGGAAGACAAAGTTGGTCCTTATGAATTGAAACTTGACGGTACTTATAGTGGTATGGTTCCATACAAAGACAATATTCTCAATACACCACACATTGCAATAAAAGTTCCAACAGCCGGAGGAAAAACATTTATTGCCTGCAACGCCATACATTCTATTTTCAGCACTTATGACAGCAGCCGACCTAAAGCGGTAGTTTGGTTAGTGCCGTGGAGCAATTTGTTACAACAAACTGCTTCAAGTTTATCAGATGCTACACATCCGTATCGTCAAAAATTGAATACTTTATTCAATCATAGTGTAGAAGTGTACGAAAAAGAAAGTTTGTTGCAAGGAGCTAATTTTAATCCAACATCAGTCTCAGAACAGTTAAATATTTTCGTCTTCAATTTTAGCAGTTTACGAATTAATTCAAAGAAAAAGGACGACCGAAAAATATACCAACAAAACGGTTCGTTAGAAGCATTTAGAGATACAGTAGTAGAGCAAGATTTAGTTTTACCAGATACTGACGAAAGTGCTTTAATAAATATTATTAGAAGCCTAAATCCTTTGGTTATTGTCGATGAAAGTCACAATGCCGAAAGTGATTTGAGTGTAGAAATGTTACAAAATCTTAATCCTTCATTCGTTTTAGATTTAACGGCTACACCTAAAAAGAATAGCAATATTGTTAGTTATGTCAATGCTATCGAATTGAAAAAGGAGCATATGGTAAAACTACCAGTTATTGTTTACAATCACAGCAGAAAAGAAGAGGTAATCAATAGTGCTTTACATTTACAAAGACAATTAGAACAACTAGCAATACAAGAAACTTTAGAGGGAGGAAAAAAAATAAGACCAATTATTTTATTCCAGGCTCAATCAAATATCAAAGGAAGCGACAATACAACCTATATCAAGATTAAAGAAAAACTAATCGAATTAAAAATTCCTGAAGAGCAAATCAAAATCAAAGTAAGTGGTTTAGATGAGTTAAAAGGAATTGATTTAATGGACGAAAAATGTCCTGTTCGATACATCATAACCATCAATGCTTTAAAAGAAGGTTGGGATTGTCCTTTTGCCTATATTTTAGCATCATTAGCAGACAAATCATCAGCAGTCGAAGTAGAACAAATTTTAGGTAGAGTATTGCGTCAGCCTTATGT
>CANGFO010000036.1 GCA_947453195.1 Flavobacteriaceae bacterium | reverse complement strand
GACGACATGACTTCGCGCTATGAAATGGCTAAAGCAGGTTTGGAAGGAGCTAGACAGATGCGTAATGAAGTTATGGCTCAGTTTTCCTATTCTAATATTACGGCGCCATTTTCGGGTGAAGTGACAAATACTTTTGTAAAAGAAGGCGATATGGCAAATCCTGGGATGCCTTTAGTAAGTGTTGAAGGAGCATCCCATTTACAGGTAACAGCTATGGTTTCAGAAAGTGATATTTCGTTTATAAAAAATGGAATGAGTGTAAAAGTTCTTGTTAAATCGTTAAATCAAGAAGTTGCTGGAAAAGTTTCTGAAGTAAGTGTCTCGGCTAAAAATACAGGCGGACAATATTTAGTGAAAATTAATTTGACCAACCCAACTAAAGAAGTGCTTTCAGGTATGTTTGCCAATGTTCAATTTCCAATTGCTAACAGACCAAAATCTACTTCAGTTGCAACAGATAAAGTGCTTGTTCCCGAAAGTGCATTAGTTAGACAAGGGCAACTAATAGGAATTTACACTATTGCAAACGGAAATACTGCCTTGTTAAGATGGTTGCGCGTTGGTAAATCCTTTGGCAATCAAGTAGAAGTATTATCAGGTTTATCGGCTAACGAACAATACATTATTTCAGCAGATGGTAAATTATATAACGGAGCAAAAATTAGTATTCAGTAACAAATTTTTCTGAAACTTTAAACAAATAAGATCATGCAAGAAGGTATATCAGGTAAAATAGCACATTTTTTCATCAACTCTAAATTGACCATTTTATTAATGGTTGGGTTGATGATTATTGGTGTATACAGTTCATTTTTAATTCCAAGAGAAGAAGAACCACAAATTAATGTTCCAATGGCCGACGTGATGGTGGGTTATCCAGGAGCAAGTCCGAGTGAAGTAGAAAGTCGTGTAGTAAAACCATTAGAAAAAATACTCTCCAATATTAAAGGAGTAGAACATGTTCATAGTATGGCCATGAATGGTCAAGCTATGCTTATTGTTCAATTTTATGTTGGTCAAGATGTTGAACGCTCGTATGTGAAATTATACGACGAATTGGCAAAACACGAAAATATGTTTCCACAAGGGGTTTACAAACCAATGGTAAAAACCCGTTCTATTGATGATGTTCCAATGTTGGGATTAACCATTTGGAGTGAGAAATTAAATGATTTTGAAATTCGTCAAATAGCTGAAGAAGTAACATCAGAAGTTGAAAAAGTAAAAGATGTAGCTATTACCCGTGAAATTGGAGGAAGAAATCGCCAAGTGAAAGTGGTTTTAGATAAAGATAAAATGGCCGAAAATGGAGTGGATGCTCTTGGAATTATGCAAATGATTCAGGCTAATAATGGAAGTTCACAATCAGGTAGTTTTGTTAATAGTGATAAAGAATACCTAGTTACAACTGGACAATTTTTAAAATCTGCTGAAGATATAGAGAATTTAGTAGTTGGTATAAATGCAAACTTGCCTGTATATTTAAAACAAGTTGCTAAAGTGGAAGACGGCCCATCTTCACCAAGCAGCTATGTTTCTTTTGGATATGGCAAAGCCAACGAAAAATTCAAAACTGCAAAATCAGAATATCCAGCGGTTACAATTTCTATTGGTAAAGTAAAAGGTGCCGATGCAATGAAAATATCTGAGAAGATATTGGAGCGCGTGGAGCATTTGAAGAAAACAATAATTACAGATGATGTTCATGTTGAGGTTACCCGTAATTATGGAGAAACAGCTTCTGATAAAGTGGGGGAATTGTTACTTCACTTAGGAATTGCAATTATTGCTGTTACCTTTTTAGTGATTTTAGCCATGGGATGGCGCGGTGGATTGGTTGTGTTTTTTTCCGTTCCTTTAACCTTCGCTTTGACCTTATTTGCTTATTATTTATTAGGATATACCTTAAATAGAATTACTCTTTTCGCTTTGGTTTTTGTGGTGGGAATTGTGGTAGACGATAGTATTATTATAGCCGAAAATATGCACCGCCATTTCAAAATGAAGCGATTGCCATTCAAACAAGCTGCCATTTATGCGATAAACGAAGTTGGAAATCCAACTATTTTGGCAACCTTTACAGTTATTGCTGCAATCCTTCCAATGGCATTTGTGTCAGGAATGATGGGCCCTTATATGAGTCCGATGCCAATTGGAGCCTCCATTGCTATGTTGCTTTCATTATTCGTAGCATTGACAGTAACCCCTTATTTAGGATATCATTTATTACAAGAAAAAGAAGAACAAAAACACAAAGAAGAGCAAGGTTTAGAAACCAATTGGGTTTATAAAATCTATAATAAACTGGAACGTCCATTATTAGAAAGCAGTAAAAAACGACGAATTTTAGTTGGACTTACTGTAGTTTTATTAATTGGATCGGTAATGATGTTTTTCACCAAGTCGGTAATTGTAAAAATGTTGCCATTTGATAATAAAAATGAATTCCAAGTTGTAGTTGACATGCCCGAAGGTACAACTCTTGAAAGAACTGCAGCCGTAACTCAAGAAATTGCGCAATATCTTTCTACCGTTCCTGAAGTGGTGAATTACCAAAATTATATTGGAACTTCTGCACCAATTACCTTTAACGGATTGGTTCGTCATTACGATATGAGAGGCGGTAGCAATATGGCCGATATTCAAGTAAATTTATTACATAAAGAGGATCGTGACATGCAGAGCCACGGAATTGCCAAAGAAGTACGACCACAAATTCAAAAGATTGCTAAAAAATATGGTGCCAATGTAAAAATCATTGAAGTTCCACCAGGGCCACCTGTATTATCTACTTTGGTTGCCGAAATTTATGGGCCAGATTATAAAGACCAAATTAAAGTAGCCAATCAGGTGAAAACAATTTTGGAAACTACTTCGGATATTGTAGATGTAGATTGGATGACAGAAGACAATCAAACAGAATACAAACTTGAAGTAGACAAAGAAAAAGCAATGCTAAACGGAATTGCTCCACAACAAGTGGTTGGAAATTTAACTTATTTGTTAAAAGAATATCCAATTTCTAATCTGTATGATGAAAATTCTAATGATAATGTTGGTATAGTTCTTTCCCTTGACGATAAAGATAAAACGAGCTTGCAAGACATTCAAAATTTGAAAATAAAAGGAAGTCGTGGTAATGTTGTTCCTGTTAGCGATTTGGTTAAAGTAGTTAAAGACACTTTGCAAAAAACGATTTATAGAAAAGACCAAAAAAGAGTGGTTTATGTAACGGCTGATATGGCTGGAGCATTAGAAAGTCCGGTTTATGCTATTTTAGGCATGAATGAAAAACTTCAAAAAATGCATTTGCCAAAAGGATATAAAGTAAATGAATTGTACATGGATCAACCAACGGATGAAAGTGATTTTACCGTAAAATGGGATGGAGAATGGCAGATTACTTTAGAAGTTTTTAGAGATTTAGGATTGGCATTTATGATTGTAATTGTAATTATTTACATGCTTATTGTGGGCTGGTTTCAAAACTTTAAAACTCCAATGGTTATGATGATGGCAATTCCACTTTCATTAATCGGAATTGTATTAGGACACTGGTTGTTGGGAGCTTTTTTTACTGCGACTTCATTCATCGGAATGATTGCCTTAGCCGGAGTCATGGTTCGAAATTCGGTCTTGCTTATTGACTTTATTGAAATCCGATTGAACGATGGCATCCCATTAAAACAAGCTATTATTGAAGCTGGTGCTGTAAGAACTACTCCAATTTTATTGACGACAGGAGCTGTAGTAATAGGTGCTTCTATCATACTATTTGATCCGATATTTCAAGGATTGGCAATTTCATTAGTATTTGGAGCTATTGTTTCCACAGTGCTTACCTTATTGGTAGTGCCAATAATTTATTATGTTACCGAAAGAAAAAAGTGGGAAAATAACAACGATAATTTCCTAGATTCAGAATCTAAAAACTAAAAAAAATGAAACTATTATTAATAACAGCAATAGCCGAATTTGGCAAGGAAGTAAAACAAATACTTAAAAATGCTCAAGTTAAAAACTATTCCTATCAAGAAGTAGTTGGATATAGAAATGCTTCTCATGACGCCATAAATAGTAATTGGTTTGGAACAGAAATGAACGAAAACGAATCCATTATGTTTTATGCATTTGTAGATAAAGAAAATGTAGATTTAGTCTTTGACGCAGTAACAGAATTTAATTCAAAACAAGAAACGCTGTCCCATATACATTCAGCAATTATAAATATTGAAAAATCAAATTAATTATGAAAAACAGAATCGTTAGAGCAGTTGCAGGAATTTTTATTTTAATAAGTTTAATCTTAGCTATTTATGTAAATCAAAATTGGCTATGGTTTACGGCTTTTGTAGGCGCAAATTTATTTCAATCTTCAATTACAAAATGGTGTTTAATGGAAGATATTTTAACTAAATTTGGTATTAAAGACTAAATAATAGTATGAAAGATTTTTGGAACGAACGGTATGCCAACAAAGAGTATGCTTATGGTGTAAAGCCAAATGAATTTTTTAAAGCTGAATTGAATTTGGTGCCTAAAGGCAAACTTCTTTTTGCTGCCGAAGGCGAAGGTAGAAATGCCGTTTATGCTGCCCAACAAGGATTTGAAGTTTATGCAATTGACAATAGTATAGAAGCAAAAAACAAAGCCGAAAAATTGGCAGCCGACAACAATGTAATAATAGATTATTTGGTTTCTGAATTGGAAAATTTAGATTACTCAACTAATTCATTTGATGCTTTAGTTTTAGTTTTTGCGCATTTTCCGTCATCAATTCGTAAGCAATATCATGAAAAATTGATTACATTTTTAAAGCCAAATGGGTTAGTGATTTTTGAGGCATTTGCCAAAGAGCAATTAAAATACAACTCTGGAGGCCCAAAGCAAGTTGAAATGTTATTCTCAGAGGAAGAAATTCATGATGAATTTCCTAATATTGATTTCATAAAATTGGAAACGGTCGAAACCCATTTAGACGAAGGCCCTTATCATCAAGGAAACGGAAAAGTAGTTCATTTTATAGGTACTAAAAAGTCATAAAATCTATAGAAATAAACATCATTATATTATTAGTATATGTAACATTTGATACTGACTTTCTTGGGGAAGTCAGTTAATTTTATAGTGTTAAATAACTAAATAATGAAAACAACAGTTGTAATAGGAGGAAGTTTTGCTGGTATGACAGCAGCCCTCGAAATAAAAAGAAAAGGAAAAGAAAACCACAAAGTAATTCTGATTGACAAATCTCCATTATTCCTTTTCAT
>CANGFO010000035.1 GCA_947453195.1 Flavobacteriaceae bacterium | reverse complement strand
TTATTGAGCCTATTGTTGGTGCAGCCGTTGCAGATGGCTGTGAGTTAACTACAATATTCGATGATGCTAATGAAATACAATTCGGTGAATTGGTTTCGGTAAAGGTATATGTTCCTGGATTTGCTGTTACTAATCCTGTTGCGGAAACACTTACAACACTTGGTGTAAATGCATATGTACTAGTCGAATTGTATCCTGTGATTTGAAAACTCCCTGTGGCTACACTACAATCTGGTTGGGTTATTGAGCCTATTGTTGGTGCAGCTTGATTTTGAATAACAGTTATTGATAATGTATTAGAAAAATTTTGTGTGCAAACTGGATTTCCTAAAGCGTCTAAAATTTTAGCACTTATTAAAGAATAAATTTTATTAGAAGTAATTGGTTCAGTAATAGTAAATGTTCCAGTTATTGAACTCAATATTGCAGTTTGAGCTGAACCCCCATTGACAGTATATTCAAAATTTGCATTTGGAGTTCCTGAAAATGTTACTGTTACACTCTCTCCTGAACAAACTGAAGAGTTTGAAGTACTCATAGTAACATTTGGCACAGGGTATACAACTAAATTAAATGAAGTAAGACTATAGCATCCAGTCACATTATCTGTAACTCTTGCAAATACTAATTGAGGATTTGAAGAATTCCCCATTATAAATGGAATCGGACTTATCTGTGAAATTGCATTTGAAATAGATTGATAATACTTAATATTATTTGAAATTAAATTTGGATTAATAAGTGAACTCATGCTACTTAAATCAAAAATTCCAACATTGGGTGTATTACTACATGTTTTATAATCAGGGATTGTATTTGCTGCAGGAGGAACAGGAAAAGCACCAGCGCCTAATGTTGCCGAACCAGTCCATTGCAAAGAAAAACCACCGTCTCCAACGGGGCGATCAATACAGATATAGTAAAATTGACCAGGCAATACATTTAATGATCTAACATAACCATTGCCATTAGCACCTGGCCCGGCTGTAACTGCCAATGTAGACAAATACATTCCTGTATGATTATTACTAAGAGCGGCTAATGTAGGATTAGTAGTACAACAACGAATTGGTGACCCTAAGCCAGAACCACAATTTTTATTTGGTCCAAAAACCCAAAAATCATAGTCTACACTAATATTAGTATCATTTGGTATTAAATCGAAACCTAATGTTCCTCCTTGAACGATATTGATTTTTAACCAAATAGAATTGTGTTCAAATCCACTACAACCTGAAACTTCTTGTGATGCTCCAATACCAGTGGCATTCGACTGAAAAACTCCATTTCCACATACTGTAATTGCATGAATACAATCATTAGGATCGTATTGCGCTTTTGCAGGAATTACAATAATTATTAATAAGAATATATATATAAATTTCTTCATTATAGTATGTAAATAGCTAATTCCATTAAATATAGAATTAGCTATTTAAAATTATTTTAATAGTAAATTATGGCAAAACTTTGTTTATTTCTTAACTATCAAAAATTCAGATCGTCTATTTTGACTGTTTTCTTCTTCGGTACAATTTAAACCACATTTTATTTTTTGCTCAGTACTTCCAAAACCTTTTCCTGAAATCCTTTCATTTGAAATTCCTTTTGAAACAATATATTGAACGGTAGATTGCGCTCGTTTCTCAGATAAAGTAAGATTATATTCAGAATTTCCTTTTGAGTCTGTATGCGACTTCACAAAAATAATCATTTTAGGATAGTCCTGCATTACTTTTACTAATTTGTCTAATTCAGCTGCACCTAATGATGTAATATTGCTTTT
This sequence comes from Flavobacteriaceae bacterium, assembly GCA_947453195.1. Classification (GTDB taxonomy): domain Bacteria; phylum Bacteroidota; class Bacteroidia; order Flavobacteriales; family Flavobacteriaceae; genus Flavobacterium. Next base: position 3,820 of record CANGFO010000035.1, on the reverse strand, counting down.
ATTAAAATCAAAATAAACTGGACTTAATATTACTTCAGTATCTGTTATTATTACACTTAAAGGATCTAATGAAATTGAAATGTTTTTTTCTTCAGAATTTAATAGCTCAATTGAATAACTCGTAGTTTCATAATTTGGAGCAGAAACTTGAAAATTATAATCCTTACTACAACTAATTTCATAACTCACTTTACCATTTAAATCTGTAAATTTAGAGGCAATAATATTACCTTTTTTATCTGAAATAGATACAGTTGCATTAGTAATTATATTTCCGGTTTTTTTATCTGAAACTAGCAAAATTATGTTAGTATTGCAAATTGGATTAGCACTATAAATTGCATCGGTACCACTTCTATTAGAAGAGAAAAATCCAATGTTTGCAGTTTTGTTATAACTAAATGAAAAATCATCCTTTTCGCTATTTACAGGTTTTCCAATGTTTTCTGCGGGCTTATTCGTATTTAAGTCTATTTTAAAAACATCATATCCTCCAAGACCAAATTTTCCTGTTGATGAAAAATACAATATATTATCATCAGTAATAAATGGAAAATTTTCTTTATCTGATGTGTTTATTTCAGGCCCTAAATTTTCGGGTTTACCCATTTTTTCTATTTCTATAGCTACTTTCCAAATATCTGATTCCCCATATCCGCCTGGCATATTTGAAGCAAAATATAATGTTTTACCATCTTTACTTAAGCTTGGACTTGTTAAAGAATATTCGTTACTATTAAATGGTAATGGTTTTATATTTCCCCATTTTCCTTCTATTCTATTTGCAGAATAAAGACCTTGTTGCCCAATTTTTACATTCTCATTTTTTTTATATACTCCAGAACTCAGACCATCTCTTGCAAAAAACATTGTATTTCCATCACTACTAATTGCTATTGGACCATCATGATATGGAGTATTTAATTCTGAAATTGAAGTTGGTTCAGACAATGTACCATTAGAATTTCTTGTAGATTTAAATATATCTAAATAAGGTTGATTATTCCATTTATCTATTTTATGAGAATTATTTCGTGTACTAACAAAATATAATATATTATCATTAGCTAATACAGCTCCAAAATCACTTTGCCCTTTACTATTAATATCTGTTAATAAGACGTCAAAGGATTTTTCTTTATCTGCTAAAGTCGGCACATAATTTGGATTTGATTTATGCTCCAATGCTCTTGGATCATTGGGCAACATCGAAGCAAAAACATCCATTTGCTTATTTGCTTCTTTATAACTTCTAATACCTTTTAATGATTGAGCATATCGATAATATGTCTCTGGACTAGCTTTAGTTTCAATAGCTTTTTTATACCATTTAGCTGCTTCAGTTGAATTAAAAACAATATAATAACAGTCAGCTAACTGATTATAAATGTACTGATTTGCTTTACTGCTTTCTGCCAATTTTAGATATTCAGCTATTGCACTTACATATTGGTAACTTTTATAAAGTTTATCTGCTTTTTCTGTAGATTTATTCTGACCAAAATTCAAATTGAAAATTAGCATTATAGATAAAGTAAAGTATATATTTTTCATATTATTGTGTTTAGAAAAATCTTGGTGAAATTGAAACTTTTTTAGGAATATTCAAATCAAATAAAATCATGAATTCATGTGATGATGGTGCAGTGATTTTTATATCAGAAATAACATGGTCATATGCATATCCAATTCTAATACTTGGTGAAACTGTGTAATTTAACATTGCCCCATATGAATCACTATATCTGTATGTCGCTCCTGCTTCAAATTTTTCAAAAAACAAAAAGTTTGCAGAAAAATCGATAGAAATTGGAGCTTTAAATGCAGATTTCAACATCAATGAGGGTTTAAATTTAGTATTATCAGTCAATTCAAAGACATAACCGCTAGTAAAAAAATAATGTTGAGTTGTACTTCCAAATTTATAATCTTGTCCGTTATGAGTAATATCTAAATATTTATTGTTTAACATATTTGGAACGGAAAATGCAGCATAATATTTATTATTATGAAAAAATATTCCTGACCCAAGATTTAAATTGACAGTACTAGAGTTCTCACTAAATGAGATGTCTCCTGGCTGTACAGTGTAGCCATTACCAATATCAGAAAACAAACCTATTTTATGAAATACTGCACCTGTTTTTAAACCAAATGACAACTTACTTTCGTCTCCCAAATTCAAGGTGTAAGAAAAATCAAAGTTTACATTCTTTTCATCAACAGGGCCAATTTTATCAGATATTATAGACAACCCTAATCCTATATTTTTCCCTATTGGACTATGTACAGAAAAAGTAGCTGTAGTTGGAGCACCATCAATTCCAACCCATTGTTGTCTATAAAGCAATCCTCCAGACACATTTTCTTTTGAACCAGCATATGCCGGATTTACAATATTCATGTTGTACATGTATTGTGTAAAGTGAGGATTTTGTTGTGCTTGAACTCTAAAATCAAGCATTGTAAATAATATTAATACTAAATATATATTTTTCATTTTAGGTCTATAATTTTATTTATGATTTCTTAATTAGGATTAATATTGTCTATTAATATATACCCATCCCGTTACATTCGTGTTATCTCCTTTTTGGATTGAATAAAAATAGGTCCCGTCAGGCAAATCATTACCATCATTAGACAATCCTGTCCATTGATTAGAGTAATTACCACTATATGAATATACTTTGGTTCCGTAACGATTATAAATATTTAATTCAGTCACTCCTATTCCAGTTAAGTCAAAAGAATCATTCACTTGGTCATTATTAGGCGAAATCCCTCTTGGTATAATTTTACATGGATTATTTGAAACTGTAATATTTGATGGATAAGCACAACCATTCAAACTAACCGCAACATTAAATGTTAATGGCAAACTTAAATTTGGGTTTTGATTCAAATAATCCTCAATGTTAAATATTGCATTATTTGTTCCTATTGGATTATTTGCAGAATTCGTCCACAAATAATTAGCATCATTAACATTGAATGAATTACTTATTGGCAAAACTTGTAATTCTAAAGATTGCCCTTGGCAAAGTACATCAATCGTATAATTAAGTGGATTTGAAATTGAAATAGTATAACTACTTGATCCCCCTACATTACAATTTGATATGTTAGGCTGAACAGTGTAGGTTATGGTATAATTTCCTGGTGTACATTGAGCAAAGTTAATTTCTCCTGTGCTAGAATTTATAGAAAGCCCATTAGTTGAACTAAATAAACCTCCTGTATAGAATCCTGAAGAAGTAATTGGCAATTCATTAATTGAATTTGCACAATAAGTAGCGTCATAAGTAAATGAAGTTACAGGAGTAATTCCTGCTGAAATTACTATAGTAGCGTTATAGGATCCTGCAGAAGTACAATTTACAATATTTTGAGCTAAAGTATAAGTAATTTGATGTGAACCTATTGTAGCAGTTGCCAAATTAATAGCTCCTGTAGTAGCGTTAACACTTAATGAACTAGAACTAAAAACTCCACCAGTATTAAAATTAGTTGTTAATATAGGTAATGGTGAACTAGTTGAGTTAATACATGCTTGTGTATAACTAAAAATAACATTTGGGGTTAACAAGGCATTAACTGTAACTATTGCGGTAGTTTGGCAGCCATTACTATTTGTATATGTAATAGTTGTTGTACCTGAAGTAACAGCGGTAACTAATCCGGTTGCACTTATTGTAGCAACTGAAGTGTTAGATGAAGTCCAAGCGTTTGAAGTTGCTGCAGTAGCACTTCCTGTTAATTGAGTGGTTCCTCCAACACAAGCACTTAAAGTTCCTGTTATTGTTGGTAACGCATTAAC
>CANGFO010000034.1 GCA_947453195.1 Flavobacteriaceae bacterium | reverse complement strand
TATCTTAAGGGTATTAATTTTAAAATTAAATAAAATGGCAAGAAAAAAATTGATTCGAGTAGTAGATCTTGAAAAAGGCATCACTCGGTTGGCGGCGGTTAAAAGTATTGATCCCGCTTTAGATTTAGGCAACGACATTAGCGTAGCAAAGTACGAGCCGCAGGTGCATTTATTAGCCGATATGGTGAGTAAATACAACACCATGTTGAGTACGCTTGATGATTTGTACAACGATTATGTAGCCCAAAAATTGGTCGTGCGCGATTTTAGTGAGCGTATGCTTACGGGGGTTGCTACGCGTTATGGCAAGAACAGCTCGGAGTATGAAATGGCGGGAGGAACTAGAAAAAGCGAACGCAAAAAACCAACTCCCAAACCGAAACCCTAAGCTCAAACCGCCCCAAATTTACCATTTACCAACAAAAAACTAAGGTTATTTTTCCTACAGAAAAAAATAGTATACGCTACAAACTACTTTTTAGAAAACACCAAGAAACAATACAAAAGCAACAAAAAAAACTTTAAACCTTAAACATTAAACTTTCTTCCAACTTTCAACTTTAAACCTTAAACTTTAAACTTTCTTCCCACTTCCAACTTTCAATACTTAACAATTTATTTACCTTATAATAAGCAAGATAAATTTAATTAGATATAATTTTACATTCCTATTACTTTATAAGATGTATAATAATTAACATTTTTTTTACAACTATTTTGTTGTGTTGAAATAATTATTATATTTACGAATTAAATTGTGAAATGTGTAAATAATTTCTCTTTTTATAAGATGATTTCATACAATTACAGCACAATTAGTAATGTTATTGCAATAAATACAATAAAACACCAACTCCTGTTATGACTACAACTTTACTAAATTTTTTATCTGCTCTAGGAAGTAAAATGATTTCTTTAAAAAAAATTAGTGCTTTATTGTTGATGCTCTTGCTTTTATCGAGTAGTTTGTCTTTTGGGCAGACAACTGTAACTGTTGGTGGAGGAGCAACTGTAACTGGTTCTGCGACTCCAACAGCAACTTATACCACACCACCATCTGGAGTTTCTTTTTCAAATTGGTCAAGAGGAAGTGGTGTAACTTGGGCTTCTGCAAGTGCTGCACTAAGTGGCTCTGGCTTTTCAAGTACTTCAGCAAGCGCAGCATTTGCCGCAAATAAATATTATAGTGTAACAATCACGGCAGATGCTACTCATTCTTTCACGCTTAATTCTGTAGTTTGGAGCACTAATGTTAGTTCTGGAGTTTGTTCTTTTGATGTTCAATATAGTAACAATGGTGGTCCCGTTACTGCTTTTGGTACTGCAGGTCAAACAAGTGCTTCCAGCAATACATTTAGTGGTTCTGTTATAGTTACAGCAAATACTTCGATTGTACTTTATTTAATTCCTTGGGGTGCCTCAGCGGGCTCTACTGTACGTTGGTCTAATGGTTCGACATTTTCAGTTACAGCTTCAGCAGCTTCCCCATGTACAGGAACTCCTGCGCCGGGTAATACGGTGGCTTCAGTAAATCCTGTAGTTAGTGGGTCTTCCACAGTTTTGTCATTGCAAACTGCTACAACAGGCACAGGTGTTACCTATCAGTGGCAGTCATCAACAGATAATAGTACTTGGACTAATGTAGCTTCAGCGGGTACTTCATCTACCTATACCGCTACACCAAGCAGTGCTACATATTACCGATGTAATGTAACGTGTTCGGGAAGTACAGGAACTTCCACTCCTTTGTTGGTTAATTTAACGTATTGTGCTAGTACAGGTACTTCTACAACATATTATATTTCAAATTTTACCACTACTGGAGGCTTGACAAATATTAATTTATCTTCAACGGGGGCAGCTGGAGGATATATTAACAACTCTGCAACATATTCTTGTTCGCAATATGCTGGTTCTAGTATTAATTATTCAATTGGAAGTATTGTAGGGTCTGGAACAGGTCTTTCAATATATGTCGATTGGAATAACAATTATTCTTTCTTAGATTCTGGCGAAAAAGTTAGCGGAACTTCATCATATACATCTTTAAATCCTTTCACAGGTAGTTTTACTGTACCTGCAGGAACAGCAGCAGGAAATTATAGAATGCGAATAGTTGATGACTATAATTCTACAACTCCTGCTTCATGTAATAGTGCAGCAATTACAGGAGAAACAGAAGACTATACTTTTACAGTAGTTGCGCCTTCACTACCAACCATAACCAGTTTGGGTGCTGCTTCAGGTTGCATAGGATCTTCAATTACAATTAATGGAACCAATTTAACTGGTGCTACGGCCGCAAATGTAAAAATAGGGGGCACTGCGGTTTCTTCAATAACTTCTAATACGGGTACCGTTTTAGTTGCTGTCGTTGGATCGGGTACTACAGGTACAGTTTCTGTAACCACAGCAGGAGGTACTGCAACAAGCACCGATACATTCACAGTAAATGCATTGCCTACGGTTAGTGTACAACCTGCCTCTGCTGCTCAAACTTTATGTTTAAATGGTACTCCAACCGATTTATCAGTTACTGCTGCTGCAGGTAGCGGAACAATCAGTACTTACCAATGGTACAGTAATTCAACTGCAACTACAACAGGCGGAACAGCAGTAGGAACAAGTTCAGCAACGTATACTCCGGATACTACTATTACAGGAACAAAATATTATTATGTTACCATTACAAATTCAAATGGTTGTAGTGTAAAAAGTTCAGTTTCTGGAGCGGTAAATGTATTATTAGGAGTTCCTGTAATATCCACTGCTCCAGCTAATACAACAGTAGCAACTTCTGGAAATACTACTTTAACTACAGTCGCTACAAACACACCTACAAGTTATACTTGGGAGGTTAGTGCTAATAGTGGTAGTACCTGGACTACTGTTTCTAATGGAGGTGTGTATACTACTGCTGCTACAGCTACTCTAACCATTACTGGGGCACCTTTTACCATGAATGGGTATCAATACCGTGTTACTGCTACGAATGCTTGTGGAAATTCAACCGTTTCTGCTGTAGCAACACTAACAGTTGCTTATTGTACTTCTTATACTGCATCAGGTACGCCATCAGCATATATAACAAATTTTACAACAACAGGAGGTTTAACAAATTTAAATAATAACTCAACTTATATATCTAGTGGTACAGGAAGTTTTACAAATCTTTCTGTTTCTCAAATATTAGGAGGTACAATTAATTATGCTGCTACTATTAGTGGTGTGAGTGGGGGTGTTTCATTTGGAATTTTTGTAGATTGGAATCGAAATGGGCTATTCACAGATTCTGGTGAAAATGTAGTTTCATTAGGTTCTTCAACACAAATTACTGCAAATCCTTCTGGTAATTTCTCTGTTCCGATTGGAGCTTTGACAGGAAATACAATTATGAGAGTTGTTGTAAATTATGCAACAGGATCGGTTGTAAGTTGTTATAGTTCTTTAAATGGTGATGCAGAAGATTATACAATATCTTTAATATCGCCACCTTCTTTAGTTCAATCAGCTGCAGCATTAACTGCCTTCACTTCTTGTAGCGGTTCGGTTTCTGCTGAGCAATCGTATACGGTTTCTGGTACAAATTTAACTGCTAATCTTGTAGTTACTGCTCCAACTGGTTTTGAAGTTTCTACTGCATCTGGTTCTGGTTTTGGAACAAGCGTTTCATTAACTCCTTCTTCTGGAACTGTGGCAACAACAACCATATATATTAGAGTAGCTGCCTCAGCCACAGGAACTCCATCAGGTAATTTATCTATAACTAGTACAAATGCAACTACTTTAACCAAAGCAGTATCTGATACTATTAGTTCAGTAACCATACCGGGGACTGTTAGTGGTAACCAAACTATTTGCGCTGGTAGCCAACCTGCTAGTAATCTTACAGCTACACCTACTACTGGAAGTATAGTTAAATGGCAAAAAGCAACCGATGCTGCATTTACTTCGCCTATCGATATTGCAAGTACTTCGAGTACATTAGCTTCTGCTACAATAGGAACTCTTTCTTCAACAACTTATTTTAGAACAGTGGTTCAAAGTGGGGTTTGTTCGTCAGCTTTTTCTACAAATTATGTAACCATAACTGTAAATCCAACTACAGATGCAGGAACAGTAAGTGGCAATCAAACTATTTGTTCGGGTAGTAATTTCACTACCGATTTAACTGCCAGTCCAGTTACCGGTTCTGTAATTAAATGGCAACAAGCTTCAGATTCTGCTTTTACAACTCCTACAGATATTGCTTCTAGTAATTCAAATACACTATCCGGTTCTTCAGTTGGCGCTTTGTCTGGAGATGCCTATTTTAGAGCTGTGGTTCAAAGTGGAGTATGTTCAACAGCTTATTCAAGTAATTATGTAATAATTACTGCTACGGCTTGTACAACTCCAATTATTTCAGCAACAGGAACTTTATCGGCTTTTTCTTCTTGTGCTAGTTTTGTTTCTACTGAAAAAACATTTTCTGTAGCAGCTTCTAATCTAACTGAAGATTTAGTTATTTCGGCTCCTACTGGATTTGAAGTGTCAACTACTTCAGGAAGTGGTTTTGCAGCAAGTGTTGCAATTACTAATAGCGGAACAGTAGCTGCTACTACAATATATGTTCGAGTTGCCAATACTGCATCCGGTTCTTTGTCTGGATCTATCACTTGTATAAGTGCTGGAGCACCAACAATATCTGTTACGGTTTCTGGGAGTGTAAGTACTGCATCAGATGCAGGAACAGTAAGTGGAAATCAAACCATTTGTGCGGGAAGCCAGCTATCAAGTAATTTATCTGCATCCCCAGCTAACGGAACTATTGTTAAATGGCAAAAGTCTAGTGATACTGCTTTTACTACTCCAACTGACATAGCGATAACTTCAAGTACATTAACTCCAGCAAATGTTGGCAGTCTTTCTGCAACCACTTATTTTAGAACTGTTGTTCAAAATAGCCCTTGTGCTATTTCATATTCTTCAAATTATGTAACAGTTACAGCAAAACAATTGTCAACTGCAGCAGTAATTTCAGGAACTACTTCTATTTGTAACGGAGCAAGTGCATCTATTCAAGTTACAATTACAAATGGTGATGGGCCATTTACATTAATTTACAATGATGGAACCGCAAACACAACAGTAAACAACTACGCTAGTGGCACAGCTATTTCTGTTACCCCATCTGTAACCAAATCTTATAGTATAGTTTCTGTTGCCAATGCATTTGGGTGTTTAGGAACAGGTAATAGTGGAACTGCAGCCATAACCGTAAATGCATTACCAACTATTACCACTGCCACTGCAACTCCAAGTACAGTGTGTAGTGGGGCTGCAATTACATTAACTGGAGCAAATTCAACAAGTTTAAATTATGTTTCTTCAAGAACAGCTCCAACTAATATAGCAAACACAACACCTTCAAGTTATGGTTTAGTATTTGATGTTACAACTGCATTTACTTTAAATTCAGTTGATGTTTTTAATGGAACAACTTCTTCAGGTACATTTATTATACAATTACAAAACAGTAGTGGTACCGTTTTACAAACATCTTCAGCGTTTACTGCTCCAGTTGGTACAGGTGTAATTGGCACAACTTCAGCTTATACAGCAAATTTAGGATGGAATATACCTATTGGTACTGGTTATCGTTTGTTAGTAACTTCTGGAACAGCAAGCTTAATTAGAGAATCTTCACTAGGAGGATTTCCTTATTCAATAGGTTCGGTTGGATCTATTACTTCAGGTTACATTAGTGGTACTACAACAACTTATTATTATTTATATAATTGGAAAGTTTCCGTTACAAATGATCAAACTTCTAGCTACTCTTGGTCTTGGAACAGTACGCCAGCGCTAGCAACAGCTACTGGTACTGCAACAGAGACTAATACAAGTGCTTCTGCAATAACAAAATCCTATACGGTAACTGCTACTAATGCAACTACTGGTTGTACCAATACGGCTACAACAAGTGCCGTGACAGTTAATCCAGTAACTGCTGCACCAACTGCCAGTAACAGCGCTCAATGTGGTACTGCAACACCAACTTGTTCTGTAACTGGTACTGGTACCTCCGGAAATACATTTAAATGGTATACAGTCGCAACGGGAGGAACTGCCATTTCTGGTCAAACAGCAAGCACTTTATCAAATTATCCTATTTCTGCAACGACTACTTTTTATGTAAGTGAATATAATGGTACCTGTGAAAGTGCTAGAACTCCAGTAACCGTTACCTATTCTGCTCCGCCTACTATAACTGCTGCAGCAAGTGTTAACCCAGTTTGTAGTGGTTCTGCAACTTCTTTAACTGCTACAAGCTCTAACTCTGGCTATACATATACCTGGAGTAATAGTGCAGGTACAGGGGCAACAGTATCTGTAAGCCCAACAACTGCTACTACTTATACTGTTACAGGTACTGATAGTAGTGGAGGCGCTAATAATGGTTGTACCACAACAGCTAGTGTATCTGTAACCATTAATGCAGTCCCATCTGCTATTACTTTAACTCCTTCAAG
>CANGFO010000033.1 GCA_947453195.1 Flavobacteriaceae bacterium | reverse complement strand
TAATGAATAAATTTTCCATTCCCATTATATTCGTATAAGGTATCCTTAAAAAGATTTTCGGGTGATAAAACTCCATTAAAAGAATTTGGGGCAACGTCTGGTGAACCTATCATTAAACTTGATGCAAATCTGGCATGAGGGAAAACCTGATTAATTACATTGCTTAAAAACAAGTTTATTTTTTCGTGAGATGGTTGCCAAATTAAATCCTCTTTATTCATTTACTTTATAAAAATTATTCTAACGATTCACTTACACGTTTAAATTAATATTAAATGGCTTTGATAAGCTATCACCTATGTGTTGCGATTGAAACAATTTTAAATATATCTTGCCCTTCTCTTAATGCTTCCAAAAGCTTCTTGAACATGAATGCTTTCTCCATATTAGTTTTTTCTTGAACCATTAGCAGCCTTGCAATTAGAATTAAAAATTTAATACTGTATTCACCTTTGTCGGCTAAAGTTGAGTAATTTGTTGCCTCTAAATTTATTTGTTCAGATAAAACTTTCACATCTAATAACTTATTTCTTTCTTCTTTAGTTTTTAGTGGCTTAACATTATTATCCCAATTGTGAATTAAAAAATCTAGGAACTCTTTTGTTTTATCTTCATCAGCGTTCATTTTTAGTAAAACATCTACAGCCCAATGCATATGTTTAGGCGTTCTAATTCTCGACCAACCTGATTTAGTACTAATATCTCGTTGTCTATATCTTAACAACAAGTCGAAATCTGAAATAAATCCTTGATATACACCTAATATATATTTACCATTAACAGGAAACGTGGCAAGAAGTGTTAGTTCTTTCCCTTTAATTTTAGATTTCATAGTTGGTAAACTCATAGTATTAATTCTTTTAAATATTCAACACTTGGCTCTTCAAATAAAAACAATTCAAGTTCCTTTTTGTCATTGAACCCACCTATTTTTTGTCTGTATGCTGCTACTGTTTTTGGATTTTCAATTTCTATTTTTCTGTTTTTACTAATAGTCAAAAATTCTTCTTCTTGATCAATTCCTAAAAACCTTCTGTTTGCAAGATTTGCTGCAATACCAGTAGTGCTACTTCCTGTAAATGGATCTAAAATCCATGCATTGGGCTTTGTTGATGCTAAAATAAGCCTTGTTAAAACTGATAAAGGTTTCTGTGTTGGATGTTTACCACAAGATTTTTCCCAAGGTGCGATTGCTGGCAATTTCCATACATCTTTCATTTGTTTGTCACCATTTAATTGCTTCATTAATTCATAATTGAAATAGTGAGGGACTTTTTCCTTTTTACGTGCCCAAATAATTTGTTCAGTAGAATGAGTGAAAAATCGGCAAGAAAAATTAGGTGGAGGGTTGTTCTTTTCCCAAGTTATAACATTGAGAATTTTAAAGTCTAATTCTGTTAAAATCTGACCTATAGAAAATATGTTATGCATTGTTCCACTTATCCAAATTGTAGCATCATCTTTCATTTTATCACGAACAGAGGTAAGCCATTTTCTATTGAAATCATTTACATATTCAAAACCTTCCGATTTATCCCATTTACCTTTATTTACACTCACAATTTTACCGCTTTGAATTGATAAACCATTGTTCGATAAAAAATATGGAGGATCAGCAAAAACCATATCAAATTTATGTTCAAATTGAGGTAAAAGCTCCATTGTATCTCCCTTTAAGAGATAGAAGTTTTTGTCTATAGATTTAAAATAGGGAGTAATCATAATTCAATCAAATCGCTTTTAAGTTCATTAATTCCTAACTTCAACATCATTAGTTCTTCGACAGGTTTTGTAATAACAATTCTTCTATTGTTATTTTGTTGTTCAACTTCGTATCTCCTATTTTCGATTTCTTCTAGTCTTGTAGGGGAATTTTAAACTGTGTCATTTCGGATCTTTTTTTTAATCATTCTTTTGTGTGTCGTAATTCTTCATTTATAACTCAAATTGTTCTTTTATATTTTTATATAGTTCTGATTGACCAACCCCTCCTGATTTATAATTTTCATTTATGAAGTCTTCGTCTTTAAGATTAACTTTTCGAAATATTATTGAAAACTCTTCTTCTGAAATAACTTTATCTATTCCTATTTTGATAACAATGTCTTTTAAGAGTTTCATCATTGCAATTATGCCAGTTGATTTTGAAAGGATTTTTGTCTTATCATCCCAAGCTTTAGGCCATTTATTTTTTACTGATGAGAAATAATTCCAAATTAGTTTCGCTATTTTAGCTTCGTCTCCACTAATAAACCAATTTCGTAGAAAGTATCTTTCTAAATCTTTATCTCTAAGAAGTTCAAGTTTTTTTCCTCTTTTTAGATTATCGCGATCCAACATTGGATTTTTCGAAACATATCTAAGCAATAACTCGACTAAGGTAGCTTGGGCAATTGTTTCTTTAGATGAATCATCAGTAAGCCCTAACATTTTAATTTTATCTTTAAAAGGACTGCCTTGTTTTTCATTTAATAACTTAACTATATTATGGCAGCTTCTTTGAGGACTTTGTGTTTTGGCGAGATCAAATAAGTCATATACAAGCGACTTGTTTACTTTTGTGTGTGCCTTATTTATAGTTGAAAATACCAAAGCTTGATTTTCAGGATCCATATCAACAAAAATCGTAACCATTAAATCAAATTTACTTGCTTCGTTATGAAACATATCAATCTGTTCAAAAGCTTTTTTCAATCCGAAAACTCGGTGTTGACCATCTATAATTTGAGCTATATTTTCATTTCTTTTTACAGATAACACCTTTTCATTTTGGTTGAAATTTACATTGCCATTTTCAGTTGGATTGTCAATATCATTTGAACTAATAGCCAGCAAAATTGATGTTGGAAATGTTGCATCGGAAGTCTTAACATAATCGGCTATTTCGTTAACTCTGCCTGATGAAAGGTTTCTTTGTATTCCAAAGAAAGTTTCTATATCGTTTTTTTCTTCACGTTCTATTCTTCTCACATCTGCATATGAAATCGATAATAAATCTTTAATGTTAATTTTACCAACATAAAAAACACCAATTGGTTGGTGAAACTCTATGCATTCAATATTAATTATATCCTTTTCCATATTAAGGTAGGTCATCAAATTCGTTTTCTAAATTATTGTATTGATTTGCTGCTTCTGCACCTTGGTCTGCATTATAAATTTGATAGTAGTTTTTAAACTCGTAATAAACATAAAGAAGAAAACTTGTTACAAATAGAATAATTACTACAAACTCCTTATAAAAATTCGCAGTCAGATTTTCAAGAATTGTTTTATCCTTTATGAGCAGTCCAATAAATAAAAGTGCAACACCAAAAACAATGGGGAATATTCTATTTCTAACTCTGCTTTTACTAATTGTATAATATGAATTTGTTAAATAAGTTCCACTTAAAATAAGGAAGGTGAAAGGTTGATGAAGAGCAGTGTATATTGAATCCCAGTTCAATCCATTATTACTAACAGAAATAAAAAGCATTACATATAGTGGCATTAAATTTCCAACAATATTCCACATTATACTTTCTAGGCCATCTTTAAACCATTGTGCCATATTAAAATAATATTTTGTTTAGTGTTTGTTCTTTCAGCATTTCGAGATTCAACAAATAATCAGCTTTATCGAAATATTCTCTCAGAGGTTTTAGAGTTGATTTCCAACCCGCACCATCGGTTATCCAAATAAATTCAATTCCTTGCTTATTCCAATAACGATTCATTTCAATATATTCAGTTGCTGTTGATTTTAGTTTTGAACCACCACCGCCATAAAAATTACATTCAATAAAATAGAGTTTGCCATTTTTATTGATTGCAAAATCAAGCTGTCTCGAAGATTTATCAACCACAACATCTAAGTTCCATTGTTCCTTTATTTTCTTCGCAGTTGCTTGTGGCATATATTGCAATCCTAAGTTTTGGCAAGTATCAGAAACAAATTCCTCAACCAAACTTTCCATAAGTGTACCGCCTCTATTTTTTCTGCCATTGCTATCTAATCCAACTTCAACGCCTGTTGCATAGTCAACAAGATTTTTTACTTTCTTGTCCTTAAGTATTTCGCCAATTCCAGAATTTACTACGAAGTATGCTAATTCTTTACATTCTTCATCTGTAAGTTTTCCTTTTGTAAATGAATACTTCTTGTAAATAAAATTCTTGGTATCAATCAATATATCAATTGATTTTTCACGAACAGCAATAAGAGTGGGGAATGCTTTAACTACTTGCGGATATTGCTTAATCAGATTAAACGCTTCTTCTTCAATATCTTCTTTACCAATAAGAAAATTCAATAAATTCAGTTCCTTTTCGATCGGTTCAATATTGCTGAATACTTTAGCCCAATTAACAAAGTAATCCCATTTTGTAATTTTCTCTTTAAAGCTTTGCGTTATTTTATCGAAAAGCAAATCTTCATTTTGCAGATTAAGCAGGTTGCAAAGCTTGTTCATAGTTATAGTTTGTAATTAATAGTTCGTTTAATTCTCCTCGTTTTTCAGGATTTGCATTTATGCTTCTTCTTGCCTTTACTCTTGAAATTGAAAATTCCGAATAAATCTCGTCAAAGAAATTGTCATTAGTATCTTTACCCTTTACATCTGAATTACTAAGCATCCATTTGTATCCTAGGCTTTCAAGTTTAGAACAAAAATTTCTCAATCGAATTTGTTCCTCATCATTGAATTCGTCTTTTGCATAAGAGTTGAAACTAGAGGTATTACTCAAAGGCTTATATGGTGGATCAAAATAGAAGAATGAATTAGTTGTAGTCTCAATAATCGTCTTTTCATAATCACCACAAAGGATTTCAACTTTCTGCAAAGCGTTACTTACTGCCAAAATGTTTTTATTGTCACAGATAGTAGGCTTTTTATAGCTGCCCATTGGCACATTATATCCATTATTTTTATTAACTCTATAAAGACCATTAAAGCATGTTCGATTTAGAAAAATAAACAAAGCAGCTTGCCCACTTTTTTCTTCTTTTCTGGTGTTATATAATTCTCTTTTTTTGTAATAGTATTCCTTTTTTTCTTCATCTTTTCCATCAAGAATATGAAATTCATCTTGAAGAATTTGAAGAATTGAAATAAGTTCTTTAGGTTTTGATGCAATTACTCTATATGTGTTTATTAAATCAGCATTTATATCATTTATAACTGCTTTTTCTAATTTTGGAAAATTTTCAAGCATCCAAAATAAAATAGCACCGCTACCTACAAAAGGTTCAACGTAAGTGAATTTTTTATTAGTTATTTCTGCTGGTAATGATTTCTCAATTTCAGTTATCAATTGAGTTTTACCTCCTGCCCATTTTAAAAATGGTTTTGCTATTTTATCGATTTTATTTTCCATTTATTTCAGTTTCAAATTTTTCTTTGAATTCAACTATTATTAATGATTTTTTTGAAGCATATTGATATGCCTCAAATTCAGAATTGAAAAAAACATCAAGCATATCAAATGTTTTATTGTTTATCAAGTGATACGTTTTGAATTCGGCTTTTCCTTTTGTTCTAATAAAATATTCGATATATTTTTCCATTATAATGCTTTTAAAATATTTTGTGCCTTATTTAATCCTTGAATAGCAAAGTTATCAGTGCCTACCACACCAATTATTTTATCGCAAAGCCAAAGAGAAATTAATTCTTCCTCCGATGTTTTTAGAAGTGTGGAAAGTTTCAAAACTTGTTCTCTGTTTAGATTTCTTTCTCCTCTTTCAGCTTTGCTTATCAATGCAGTATCAACTTCTAAATAAGCAGCAACCTGCCTAAGCAATAAATTTTGCTTTTCTCGAGCTTCTCTAATTTTTTGTCCTAGATTATTCAATGTTCAGTATTTTGACTTGTCACAAAGTGTCAAAAATAGGAAAATTTAATGGTTACGCCTCAACATTAAATAAAAATATTCTGTCATTTGAGGTCAAACGAAGAAATATCAAGTAATGCCATGGTAAAAAATAAAGTCCCACGGAAAACCGCAGGACTTTTACCAGAAAACGGGGGGACGAAACTGGCAATTTCGTGGAGAACCACAGAAATATTGTTAGAAAGGAAGCTGTACTAAGGTAAATTCACCGTGAGTTCCAGCGCCTTTTTCAATGATGTTAAGGTCTTTCATGTATTTAATATAGTTCTTAGCCATGCGTTCTTTTACATACAGCAAATCCATGATGGCTTTTATCAAATCCTGGTAGCTGAAAGATTGTTTGGAGCTAAAAATATCACGTGCAGTACTTGCCAGGTCTTCCATTTTTCGAGCTTCACTATCGGCTTTACTTTTTTCTCCTAAAAAAACATGTCGGTTCAACTCTTTATTCCAACCAAATTGTATTAACGGCACATCAAGTGGGCTACCGTCTCTTACTTTTAATGCTTTTACAACACTGGTATTGGTGTTGTCTTCCTTTTCAATAGAAAGTATGCCAGCAGCTTTACGTTGTATCTCTGAACCCAAATGTCCTCTTAGTTTCATACCACTTGGGCTAAGGTGCAATACACTTACAATACAGGTTTTGTAAATACCTGCAAGCCTAAAAAGTTCTTCCACCAATTCCACCGATTGTGTTTCATCATTTACACCAGCAATTAAATCGGCAATACCGTCAAT
>CANGFO010000032.1 GCA_947453195.1 Flavobacteriaceae bacterium | reverse complement strand
TAGTAAAGTTGAATCTGTAATTAGTTGCATTCGCTACTAATTTAGCATAAACCAACTCGTTGTTACTTGCTGCTACATAATCACATTGTGAATCTTGTAAGCTAGTTGTTGGGAACAACGGTGTAGTTACGTTACAACTTGGTCCGTAAGGCAAGTAAGTACCAGCAATATTTTTTACTGCAACTTCTACTTTAAATAATGTGTTATAAGGAATATTACTTAATAAATTGAATCTAAATTCTCTTAAACTTCTATCAATAGTTTGTACCGCATTAGTAGTTAAGTTGGTAACTTTAAATCTGTAACCAGTCGCATATGAAACTAAGTTAGCATAAACTACATCGGTCATTAACCCAAGTTGATTACCACATTGTGTTGACACTATTGTAGTTGTAGTTGCAGGAGTAGTAATTGAACAAGCAGTTCCATAAAAAGGCTGCCAAACATTATTAATTTTAACTCCAACTTCAATTTGATATGTTGTAGCAAAATCATAGCTAGCCATTTGCGTAAATTTAAATACTCGTAAACTAGTATCTACAATTTGAATATCAGCTGGATTTGTACTAGGAGATCCAGAGATCATTTTAGTAACTTTCCAACGGTATCCTTGAGCATTATTAACTAACACAGCAGTAATCTGACTGTCAAGTAAACTTAATGTTGTACCACATAATGTTGAAACTACATTAGAAACAATAGGTGCGCATCCTCCTGACTGACCTACGTTATCAATTACACCATTACAGTCGTTATCAATACCATCTCCACAAATTTCAGTTGCGCCTGGATGTGTATTTGCACGCGTATCATCACAATCTGTCCCTAAAGTTGTAGCTGAATAACCAGAAGGAATTGCTGCTCCATAACATATTGAAACTGCAGAGCCAATTGTGTAATGATCGGAATCAGCATCAATATAGAAGTTACCTGTTCTCCATTTTGTTGCGTTAGTATCATCGCAATCTGTTCCTAAAGTAGTTTCAACATAGCCTGAAGGAGTTGATGCGCCATAACATAAAGTAACTGAAGAGCCAACTGAATAATTATCCCCGTCAGCATCAACATAGAATGAACCTGTTCTCCATTTTGAAGCATTAGTGTCATCACAGTCAGTATTATAAATAGAATAACCAGTTGGAGGTATTGAAGCATTAACTGCACAAACACTTACTGAGTTTCCAGTACCAAAAGTATCTAAATCAGAATCAACATAGAATGAAAAACTTGAATGTATTGAAACAGCATTATCATTACAGTCGGTGTTATCAAGAACATAACCTGTAGGTTGAGTACAAGCTTGTTGAGTAATAGCGTTATTACCATAACCATCTCCGTCAGCATCTTGATAATAAGTAGCTAAAGTAAGTACAGTTGCAGTAACTGGTACTCTAGCCGTTTCACAATTTTCATCAATTTGAAAATTAAAGAAGCAGTTATAAACATTTGCTGTATTAACAGGAGCTGTAGCCAAATCTGACACATTACCTGTTATTGTAAATGAACTATATACTGCTGGAAAAGTTTGAGTTGCAGTACTTGTTCCTAAGGCATTACTTGCACCCATACCATTAGCAGCAACTAATCTATAACCAGTTCCAACAGGAACAGTATAGTTAAGCGTTACTACTTGTGAAGTTGTATTTGCAGTACCTGAATTTACTGTTGGAGTAAATACTACATCCGAAGTTCCGGCAACAATATTTCCTGTATTATCATACAATCTGATAGTAATAGGAGTAAGTGCAGCAACTGTATTTTTAGGATACACCGTAACTGTTTTTAATTTAAACGCTCTAGTTGCGTCAAAAGACAACCCTTTGTAGTTAGCAGTAGCTAATGTTGTTCCAGCTGGTGTAGCTGTTTGACCAGCACTAGCAGATGATGTGATTGTTGAAGACACATAATAAGTAGTTGTTGCATTAACTGTTGGAGCATAAGTTGTTCCTGTCGTTAAAGCAGCACCACCTGTTGCGGCTCCATACCAAGTAAGTATACCTGATCCTGAAGCAGATAAACTTGCTACTCCACTATTACAAACTGTTGCTCCAGTTGTAGTAGGAGTACCAGTATTTGAAATAGTTATAGCAACTGGTGTTGAAGCAACTGGTGTACCAGCTGAACAAGAAACTTTACATAAGTAACTTGAATTAATTGACGGGTAAGCGACATAAGTTGCTGAAGTAGCTCCAGAAATATCTGAAAAGGTAGTTCCCCCATTAGTAGATATTTGCCATTGGTAAGTAACATTTGTCCCAACAGTAGCATTTTGCAAACTCAAAGTTGTTGGAGCTCCACCACATACACTAGTAATTGAAGCAACCGTATTACCTGGAGCCGGAGTTCCAGAACAAGCAGGTCCTTGCGCGTATGAAAAATAACCAGTAAATCCTGTTGTTGGAGCTGTTGTTAAGGTTAATACTGGAACATTTGTTTTAGAAGGAGTATCATATGGAAGACCAAAACCAATTGCAGCATTAAATATAGTAGCATTTCCTGCAAATGTATCATATGCACCTTGATCAGAAGTTGCTTGTACCAAAACATTAGTTGAAGTAACATCTGTATATCCTAATTGAACATTAAATGAAGAAAATGCTCCACTAGTTCCTACTCTTGTAACTTTCCATCTGTTTGAACTTAAATTTGAAGCATTAGCAGTTGTAGTTCCAGAATTGGTATCAAAAGCTTCTGCTAACAATTCAACCCCACCAGTACCTGCGATTTGCAATGGCAGAAATTTTCCATTTTTCCCTAATGGGAAGGCTTTAGTTTGCGTACTTGTTGCTGAGCTTGGAATAATTACTTGAAGAGGTCCTTCAACATATCTTGGATAACCTGCAAGTGCAACTCCAGATCCTCCTGGAGTAGTTGATGTACTTGTATTAATTAAACCTCCTCCTGTAAAATCTCCTACTAATAAAGGATAAGAAGCAGATGTATGTAAAATACCATTCGTAAGTGTACAACCTTGAGTTCTAAAACCAGCTACAGCAAGAGTAACTCCAGAAGTACTGGTATTGTTGATATTTAAAGAAGGTATTGACCCAGGATAACCTGCAGAAAGTGAATACAAATTATTACTGAAAGTACCTGTTCCTGATATTGTTTGAGCTACAGTTGAAGGTACACAAAATCCATTAGAGAAATTACCCATAGTTAAGGTTATACCTCCTAACGCTGTTAAAAAAGTTCCATTATTAATTAAATTTCCTCCTACATAAATTGTTGAATTAGCTCCATGTTTTTTAAACACACTACCTGCTGTAATCGTAAAATCTCCTTGAACATTCATATTACAAGAGCCATTATTTCCTGGACCAGTTAATGAATTCATAAATCTACTATTCCCATCAGGTGCATTAATAATTAAGTTTCCTAAAGATAATAAACCCCCAACAATATATTTTTGAAATACACAGTTAAAACCATAAGTAGTAACTGAACTTTTTTGAATTGAAACTCCATCACCAATTTGCAAGGTATGCCCTAAACCTGCAGCATAATGATTTGGTGAATCATATACAAATGCACCAGAAGTTTCAAAGTTTTTGGAATAAAAACTCAATGACATTGGAGAAGGAGAACCAACCTGTATAGGTTGCGAAAATTTAATTGTTGTTCCAGTTATATCGGTAACATAAGTTCCTTCTAACAAACCTGTTGCTGCTACAATCATACCTGGTATAATATTAGAATTTGCAACTGATAAAACTGTTCCGTACGCTCCAGGAGTAACTGCATTAAAAGTAATCGGTTGAGCTGCTGCAATAGGATTAGGTGATAATCCAGTAACAGGATTCGATAGCTTAACTGAAACTAAACCTGAAGCAATAGATGTGAAATTATCTGCAGAAGCAGAGACAATAACTGTGCCAGCTGGTATACCTGTTCCAGAAACAGCTTGACCAACAGCCAATCCTGCATTAGCAGGATTAATTGCTAAAGTAATTAGGTTACAACCATTAGTCATCGATGAAAATTGTAAAACTGCAGATGCTGCAATATTTGCAATAGTAGGTGTAGACAATGTAAGAGTTATTGCCCCTGAAATCTGATTAATCGTAACATTTGTAATAGTTGTACCTGCTGCAATTCCTGTACCAGAAACATACATACCAGCAGCATAAAAATTAGTTCCTGCTCCATTAGAAGCCATAGCGATTGAAGTGGAACCACTAGTTACTGCTGTAGTTGAAATAGCCCCTGCAAAAGTTCCTGTTGCTCCCTGAGTAGTTGATGTAAATTGATCTAAAGTAGTTGCTGTAATCGGCGTACTAATATTTACAAGTGGGTCAACAATTGTAATTTTACCACCAGATAAATTTAAATTAGAAGTTTCAATTTTAAAAATAGAACCTCCAAAACCAACACTTGTAGCAACATTTCCATTGTCATTTCCGTCAACAATAATTTCACCACCTGTATGATTAAAATAACTATTTGGTCTGTGTGCAACATAACCATTTATAGTTACAATTCCACCAGAACATGTAAAGGTTCCATTGTTTTCAAAAGATGAATTATTACCTGTACAACCAACCGTTAATGTCCCTGAAGCATTTATCAAAGTCGCTCCATTTTTAATCATAACATTTCCTGCAACTGTTGTGCCGCTTATAGTAACTGTGTGTCCTGCTGCAATAATTACAGATTGACAAGCTGTTGGAATTATACCTCCAACCCAAGTTGAAGCACTATTCCATTGACCATTTGCAGCGGAAGTCACCGTTGCAACTCCATTACTCATTGAAGCAGCCGCAGTACCAACATAAAGTGGTAAAGCAGATATTGAAGCGAATGGAACTCCAGATCTAAATACAAATGGTGTTGTAGTTCCATCTTGATGAGTACCTGCCAAAGCAGTTCCAAAATTCATCAAACGAGAAGTTCCATCATTTGCAACAAAAGCTCCTGTAGCATAAGCTCCAATTCTGAAAGTATTTGTAGTTGCATTTGGTGCAAAAGTAATTGCACCTCCTGTTCCAGAAGTATTACTATTTGGAGTAGTAATTGTCCAATTACCATTATATCTATTGTTTATTGTATAACTACCATCAGTAATAGATAACCCTGTAGTTACAGTACTTGCATCTGTGTAATTTACCGCTACCTCACCAGCTGTTGCAGGTGCAGCATCTGGATACATTAACATCCATCTATTATTTCCATTAGCATCAAGTAATTGATAGATTGTTCCGTATGAGTTGGTAATTCCAAAAGGATAATCTACACCTGTTGGAACTGTAGTTGTATAAGATCCACTTATCCATTTAGAAACAATTCCACCAATAAAACCAGTTCCTGCATTAGGAGTTTCTGTAATAGCGGCATAATTACCAATAGTAATTTTATTAGTCCCTAATGCAATTTTTCCTGTAGTATTTAAAAATTTAGCACCAATTCTAACATTGTTTGCATTCCAAATAATATTTGGAGTAGCGGTACTCATATTATTAATTGCTAACTGACCAATTACATTTTGTTGATTAGTAGAAGCAGTTGTAAAAGAAGTTCCTCCTACAAAACTTGAACCATCAACGGTTACTGTTTGCACACTTGAACCATTTAAGTTCAAATAACCGTAATTAGATGTAAATGCTGGTGCAGAAGTATCAAATCTACCTCCTGCAGTTACATTAATATCATGAGCCACAAATAATTTTTTACCATTAGCAGGCACTCCTGCTTCAAATACATTAAATCTAGCCCCGCTACCACTTATTCCAAGATCGTTCGCTATTTTAAATTCATCTAAGACTGTTCCTAAGTTAGCCCATTGAAGTAAAGCATTAGTTCCTGCAACAAATAAATCATTTGCTCCAGAATATTTACAATCAATTGAAACAACATTACCTGCATTTACAATAACGTTATCTGCAGGGGTTGGAACAGCAACATCCCAAATAGATGAGTTAGACCATAATCCAGTCCCAATACTATTAACATCTGTTGCAGGTCTTGAAACAAGTGAAATATTATCAAAAGCAGCTGTTGGTAAAGTAGCTGCTCCCGAACCATTTGTCCATGTAAAAATTAATCTAAAAGTTGTACCTGCAAAACTTTTAGGAATAAAAGCAGTCTGTTTAGTTGTACCTACTTGAGAAGTATGATTGAAAGCAACTAATGTTGCGCCTGGCCATGTTACAGTATTTAAAAATGGAGAAGTAACCTGAGTATCCGTTCCAACAAATTCTTGAGATGTTGGAGCAACCCATACTTGCCATCCATTTGAAGAAGCACTTGGTGATTTAACGTCAAAAGTTAAAGTCATTGCTTGTTCAGCACTAGAAACAGTTACATCTCTATAAAAGTAAAGTGTTCTGTTTCCATTGTATCCAAAATAGGTGTTAGATGCTCCGCCATCATTTGAAACATAGGCTGCATTTCCTGAAATATTTGAAGTTGTAGCACCAAAACCATATGTCACTGCCGTACCAGATATTGCAATAGTTGGCTGAGAAAGTGTAATCGTAGTTCCACTTACATTTGTTACATAGGTGTTAGGAGCTAGAACTGCTGTCCCCGAAGTTACAGAAATAGATTGTCCAACAACTATCCCTGGATTTGCAACAGTTAATGTAATTGTTGCTGAACCATTTGCTACCGTTGTTGAAGATCCTACTGCTCCGGTATTTGAGCCAAATCCAAAAGTAAACGTTACAGATGTGGCAGACGCTGCAACTGTAGCATTAGTTAAAGTTAAAGTTGTTCCACTAATTGCGGAAACATAGGTGTTGGCGGCTAACACTCCACCTGCAGCCGTAACTTTCATACCTGGATAGATATTTGGATTACCTGCAGTTAAGGTTACTGTAGTTGTCCCTGATGTAACAGATGCAGCATTAGAAGTTGTTGTGGTAGAAACTGCAGAACCCACTACCCATTTAGAAGGATTTACTCCTTGATTGGCAACTGTCCATCCATTAGCAGCAAAAGTACTACCGTTGTTAAAACCACCATCTCCAGAAGGGTTAATAATTGTTGTTTGAGCTTGTGTGCTATTTACAGCAAACAAAAGCATTAAAACAACACCTGCAATAAAACCGTTTGAAGTTGATTTCATACCTTTTGTTTCACTTTTTACAAAGCAAGAAGAGCTTGACAAAAGAATTTTAAAAGCGTAATTGTTGAACATAAATATTATATTGTTGGTTAATATTAATTGATTTGCTAAGATAAAATAAGAATTCTAATAATATAATTTATGTGTTTTAAATTTACTGAATTTCAAAAGATTTTTGTTATTTCTAATAAAGAAAAAAATAAACTTATAATATAGATACTATTTCAAAATTCATTAGGTTTCAATTTTTTCTTAATCATAAAAAAAAGTCAAATTTTCATTAAAAATTTCTACAAACTATCGCTATTAGTTGTTATTATTTTAAAGTAATATGTTTAACCTATTTTTAGAACTGAAGAAATTATTTGCTTTTCTGAATAAAAATAGCCCCTAAAAATTAATTTAGAGGCTATTGGTACAAGTGAGCGATATAGACCTATTTTCAAATCAAACAATTGAGTTTCTTGAAAATTTTATAACTTAATGTCAAAAAAAATAGCCCCTAAAAATTAATTTAGAGGCTATTGGTACAAGTGACCGCGAAGGGATTCGAACCCCCAACCCTCAGAGCCGAAATCTGATATTCTATCCAGTTGAACTACGCAGCCTTTTTTTTTACGTTATCGTCTTATTATACTAATAGTTTTTTAACGATAGCTGAGATCACTTTTCCTTCTGCTT
>CANGFO010000031.1 GCA_947453195.1 Flavobacteriaceae bacterium | reverse complement strand
TTTATAGTGTTAAATAACTAAATAATGAAAACAACAGTTGTAATAGGAGGAAGTTTTGCTGGTATGACAGCAGCCCTCGAAATAAAAAGAAAAGGAAAAGAAAACCACAAAGTAATTCTGATTGACAAATCTCCATTATTCCTTTTCATTCCTTCATTAATTTGGGTTCCTTTTGGTAGAAGAGAAATAAAAGACATCTCTTATAGAAAAGATGCTATTTTAGCAAAAAAAGGGGTAGACTTTATTAATGCTGAAGCCATAAATGTAGATACTCAAACACAAATTGTACATACCGATAAAGGTGATTATAGCTATGATAACTTAGTTATAGCAACCGGCCCAAAAGTAAAATACGATATCGCTCCAGGTATAGAAGAACATGCTTATTACGTTGGAACTCCAAATGGAGCAATGAAAATAAGAAAAGCACTTGAAGAGTTTAAGAAAAATCCGGGGCCAATTGTTATTGGAGCAACTCAAAATGCGGGTTGTATGGGAGCTGCATATGAATTTTTATTCAATGTAGAAAAATGGTTACGCGAACAAAATATTCGTAAAAAAGTTGATTTATATTGGATAACACCCGAAGATTACTTAGGCCATTTTGGTATTGATGGCATGCCGTTAGGTGAAAGCATTTTTAAGGTGTTTATGAAAATGTTTAATATCAATTACCGAACTCAAGTAGGTGTTAAAGAAGTAACCGCAGAGAGTGTGATATTATCTACTGGTGAAGTGTTGCCAAGCAAATTTTCTATGCTAATGCCTCCTTTTATTGGGGTAGATTTTGTAACAAATTCACCATCTTTACATGCTACTGCAAATGGATACATTCCTGTTGGTGATGATTACCGACATGTTGATTTTCCAAATGTGTGGGCTGCAGGAATTGCTGTTGATGTGAAACTTCCATTTGTTCCTAAAACCATTCCTTTTGCTTCTCCAAAAACGGGATACCCATCTGATGAAACTGGAAAAATAGTTGCAGAAAATATTATCCGAGTTGCAAATGGAAGAACTGATTTGAAGAAAAAAGCATGGGGTAAAATTCCTGGAATTTGCATCATGGATTGCGGAAAAAAAGAAGTAATTATATTTTCAAACCATCTTTTTAAACCGAGAGCAATTGCGGTGATGATTCCAAATCTAATTTATGACTTTAGTAAAATACTTTTGGAAAAGTATTTCCTTTGGAAAACCAAAAGAGGGTATGCTTTTCTTCCATAGCATTGTAAATAAAAACTCCAACAATTTCGTTGGAGTTTTTATTGTTTTAATGTTATTATTTTTCATTCAGCCATAAATTGACATAGGTTTTGTTTTTATCGTACTGAGCAGCTTGTTTTTCAATATTGAAATATCTTTTTTCTCGCGGATCATTGCCAACACCGGCAAGATAAGCCCAGTTGCCCCAATTACTGCAGACATCATAATCGATTAATTGTTGCTCAAAATAGGCGGCACCTAACCTCCAATCTAGTTTTAAATCGTTACATAAGTAGCTGGCAACATTTTGACGCCCACGATTACTCATAAACCCCGTTAGTTTTAATTCGATCATGTTGGCATCAACAAAATCAACACCAGTTTTGCCATTAATCCAAGCTTCCAGATTTATAGAATTCGTATCGTTTATTTGAACTTCATTCGTTTTTATTCCCGATTGGAGAAACAGTTTAGCATTGTATTTCTTCATGATAAATCTAAAATAATCACGCCATAACAATTCGAAAACCAACCAATATGTAGATTCATTTGATCCAAATTTTTGTTCGTATTTTTTTAATTTTTGATAGATGAATCGAGGTGAAATACATCCCAAAGCAAGCCAAGCCGAAAATTTTGAAGAATAATCAGCACCTATCAATCCGTTGCGTGTTTCTTTATAGGTTGAAATAGAATTTGTTTCCTCAAAATAATGATTTAGTCGTTTTAATGCTTCATTTTCTCCTCCTTTAAAAACAATTGCCGCTCTCGAATCTATGGATTGAAATGATAAACCTAATTCCTCAATTGATGGAATTACAACAGTCTCAATTTCTGGAGAGTTTATCTTAATTGGTGTTTCAAATGCAGGTCTTATTTGGGCTTCTTTTTCGGTTTGCTTTCTGAAATTTGTAAAAACATCAGGAATATTTTTTATAGAAAAGGGTAGGTCTTCAGCATGATATAAAGTACTGGTGCTAAAGGTTTCCAATTCACATTTTATTTTAAACAATGCCTCTTGAACTAGAGCCTCCGTTCTTTTTTCTTCAAATGCTACTTCTCTTTTTGCAACTACCTTGTTGGCATTATACTGCTTAACTATTTTTGGGATTTCTTCTTCTGGTTTTCCTTTTACAATAATAAGTCCGGATCCTAATTTTCTAAGATTTTTATCTAAATCTTGGATGGATTCTAATAAAAATGTAGCTCTATAACTTCCGATTTTTTCAAATCCGAATTCGGATGTGCCAAAATGCGATTCATCAAAACAATATACAGGAATAATTTGATCACTTTGTTCAATTGCTTTAATAAGCGTTTCGTTATCGTTTAACCTTAAATCGGTTTTGAACCAAACTACCGTAGTTTTCATAAATCATTGATGTTTTTTAAATAATAATCAGCTTGTAATAATAATGCCTCTTTATCCTCAGGTTTCATTTTGTTCCATACATTTAACATCATATTTATACGAGGATTGGAAGCTAACTTGCTTTTATTTCGATCGTAAAAATTCCAATATAAACTATTGAAAGGGCAGGCTTTATCGCCTACTTTTAATTTGTTATTATATTGGCAAGAGCCACAGTAAGAGCTCATTTTATCAATATAGGATGCCGAACTCACATAGGGTTTTGTACCTACAATTCCGCCATCTGCAAATTGACTCATTCCGCGAGTATTTGTTATTTCTACCCATTCAAAGGCATCCATGTAAATGCCAAGATACCAATCATCAATTTCATCTGGATGAACGCCAGCCAAAAGTGCAAAGTTTCCGGTTATCATTAAACGTTGAATATGGTGTGCATAGCCATATTCTAAAGTTTGATTTATCGCATCCTTCAAACAAGTCATTTTGGTTTCGCCTGTCCAAAACCATGTTGGCAATGGCGCTGTATTTTCGAAGTAATTTAAGGTGGCATAATTGGGCATTTGTTTCCAATAAATTCCACGCATGTATTCCCTCCAGCCAATGATTTGTCTAATAAAACCCTCCAGTTGATGGTATTCAATTTCGTGTAAACGTTTTTCCCATTCTGCGGTAACTCGTTCAATAACTTCTTTTGGAGAAATCAATTTTATATTCATTGAAAACGAAATGCGGGAATGATACAACGACCATTCATTGGGCATCATCGCGTCTTGATAACTTCCAAATAGCGGTAAACATTCCGTAGCAAAATAGTCTAATAGTTCAAGCGATTGAGTCCTGTTTATTGGCCAAATGAATTGTTTTGCATTAATATTTCCAATAGTTTTAATCGTCGTTTTCTTAATTTCTTCGTGAATTGAAGTAACCTCATTTTCAAAAACTAAAGGGAAAATTGGTTTGTGACCTTTGGGTAATTTTTTTCTGTTATCTAAATCATAATTCCATTTTCCGGTTAGAGGTTTGTCACCTTCCATTAAAACTGCATGCTTTTTTCGCATGTATCTATAAAAGCTTTCCATCAAATAGGTTTTCTTTCCTTCAAAGAAATCTCCTAATTCATTTCTGCTTGAAAAAAAATGTTCAGAATCTACAGCAGCACTTGAAATTGTAATCGATTCACAAAGTTTTTTTAATTGGATATCTAGTCGGTATTCATCGGGTAATTGATATTCGAAGTGCGTAAACTGTTGTTCTGAAATCAGTTTTTCTATGTTTTTGTCAAATGATTGAAGATTAGCTGAATCGTTTAATTGAAGGTAAATCAGTTGGTGTCCATTTGATTTTAATTGGGAAGCAAAATCACGCATGGCTGCAAAAATCCCGACCACTTTTTGAATGTGGTGCTGCGCATAATCCGTTTCAGTTCGAACTTCCATCATGACATAAGTGACTGATTCCTCAACGGAATTGAACCAAGAATGATTGGAATTTAATTGATCTCCTAAAATTAATCGTACAGTTTTCTTCATTATTTATTCATTCTGCATTTATCACTACAATATTTTACTTCTTCCCAAACTTTTTCCCATTTCTTTCGCCAGGAAAAGGGCTTGTTGCAAACGAGGCATATTTTATTGGGTAGATTTTGTTTTTTTACTCCTCGCATTTTTTGTTTTATTTGGGTTTGTTACGTTTTTTTGTAAAATTCTAGATCCTTCTTTTTTGACTTCATCTTTTGATCTGAAACTCCAAACGATTTCGCTTGCTTGTTTTCGGGTTTCTTCAATATCAACAATTGGAAATGGATAGTCCTTTCCAATTTCACAGCCATAAAATTGCTGTTCTATTTCATTTAATTTCCATGGTTCGTGTAGTTGAGCTGCTGGAATTTGGGCCAATTCGGGCAACCATTTTTTGATAAATTCTCCCTCAGAATCATGTTCTTCAGAGTTTTTTATGGGATTGTAAATCCGAATGGTATTGATTCCGGTTGTACCCGACTGCATTTGCAATTGGGGATAATGAATTCCGGGTTCATAATCTAAAAACTGACGCGCTAAAAAATGCAATTCCCGCCAATCTTGCCATAAATTAAAGGTAAAAAACGAAACCACCATGGCGCGCATCCTAAAATTAATATAGCCCGTTGCGACAACGCAGCGCATGCAAGCATCTACAATTGGGATTCCGGTTTTTCCTTCTTGCCAGGCCATAATATAGTGTTCGTTTTTTGGTTTAACCATTGCATCATAAGCTCGATTTACATTTTCAAATTCCATGCGACATTCGTCTTCAAATTTTTGCATGAAATGACAATGCCAATGCAATCGAGAAACAAAATTTAATAATGCTCTTTTATTTTCTGAAGTTTCATAATGCTGATTTGTATACTGGTAAACCATCCGCATGCTTATGTTTCCATAGCTCAAATAAGGAGACAATCTGCTGCACCCTTTTCGGCTCAAGCTCGGTTTTGAAATGTGTTTACTATAATTTTCATGTCGCTCTTTTAGGAAACTGTCTAAATAGCGCCAAGCCCAATATTCTCCTCCTTGTTGAAAGTTTTTATTTCGAGTTGTTATTGCTGTGGATAGTTCTTTTCCTTTTAATTTTGAATATAAATTGGTTTCTAATAATTCAAATTTAATAGCGTTGATATCTACCATTTTTGGCATTTCTTGCATCACTTTTTGCCATTTAAGATCCCAATCTTTTCTTGATTTCAACCCTCGAATTACACCATGCAGTTGCGTTTGATTCCAAACAATATTATTTTTTTTGAAATAACCCTGCATTTCAATATCCCTTTCAAAAGTGACAGCATTTCCAATTTCTTGATGAGAAAAAACCGTATTAATGTCATATACTTTTGTCAATTCTTCAAATACTGGTGCTACTTCATTATGAAAATAATACAGTTGGGAGGAAACTTCAGCCAGTTTCAATTGCATTGCTGAAATCGATTCATAAATAAAACGCCAATGCCGATCATCGGAATCATCAAAAGACATTACAGAAGGTTCAAAAAAATAGACCAATAAAATTGGAATCCCTTCTTTTTGTGCAAGAAAGAGTGGCCCGTGATCTACAAATCTTAAATCACGCTTAAACCATACAATATTTATCTTTTTTTTATTCAATTTTCAGAATGGAACTTACTTCTTTGTTGGGTTTTGCGTAGCTCAATCGATCTAATTGAACCGTTTTGTGATAGCTGTCAAGACCGGAGCAAGTAACAGTATTTGCTTTTTCCAAGTCAATAAATCCGTCTGCTGACAAGCATGTTTCCGGAATGTATATTTGGGTTATTTCACCAATAATTAATATTGTATTATTGATGGTAAGGTCAATTTTTTCTTTGAATTCTATCCCCAATTGGATGTTACTTTCGCTAACATAGGGTGCGAAAAAAGCATCTTTGTATTCTGGTGTTAATCCTGTTATTTCAAATTCTGAAATCTCTTTATCATAACGCGCCGAAGTTTGATGCGCTTGTTTGTAAATGGTTTCGTTTACATGATTTATCGTGTAAAAACCAGTTTCGATAATATTCGAATAAGTATTTCGTTCAGGTGGTGAAGGACGAAAAATCAAACCAATTAATGGAGGATTGGCACCCACATGAAAAACCGAACTAAATACCGCAAGGTTTGTATTTCCTTTACTATCGGAGGTTCCTACTAATGCAAGACTTTTAAATCCGCCCAAGCTATTTATTAAATGTGCTCTTTCGTGTTTTTCTATATCTAGTAAGGTTTCTGATGTGAAATGTTTTATCATTAGTTTGGGTATAATTAACTCAATTTATCAATCGAAACCCACTTTTTGTCACTGTTCAATTGGAAAGTGCCTAAATGTTCTTTGTTCCATTCTAATGGAGAAATCAGGGATAAGAAATTTATTCCGTCTTCGCCTCGGTACAGATGGTATATTTCACCAATTACAGGTTCAAACGAAAAAGTGGAATTGTACACCAATTCGTTGTTTTCAAATTCCTGCAATAATTTTTCATATTGGAGTTTAAGCTCGTTGAATTTATTTTCAAATTCTTTGTTTACAGCACTAATATTTGTGCTTTTCCAAGAAACGATGTTGTCTATTTTTATTGCTGGAGCTCCTACATTGGTTCCATAGGTCATTAAACGAGAGTTGTATCCTGCTTCATCATCATAAACAACATTGTCTGGTCTTTCTTTATTCATTTTTTTTGTTTTAATAGCTTTTTATCGACAAGTAAAAATTAACAAATAATTTTGTTTAACAAATGTAATAAATTGTTAAACATTATTTACTTTTACACCAACAAATTTTTATTTAATTATGGCAACTAAAAAATCGACTATTACAAAAGACAAAATTGTATCTCTTTATATGAATTATGTTTTGGAACATAATGAAAAGCCAAAAACTGTTTTCCATTTTTCTAAGCAAAATGCTATTTCGGAGACGGAATTTTATAACTTCTTTGGAACCTTAGAAAGTGTAGAGAAAGAAATTTTCAAAATGTTTTATGAAAATACTATTCAACTTATCGAGAAAGATAAAGAATACGATTCGTATGACATGCGAAGTAAACTGTTGAGTTTCAATTTTACCTTTTTCGAATTGTTAACGGCCAATAGAAGTTATGTTTTGTTTGCACTTAAAGAAGAGAAAAATCAATTGAAAAGTTTGATGCAATTGTCTAGTTTGAGATCGCATTATAAAGAATTTGTTTCTGGAATAATTTCCGAAGACCTATTAATAAAACAAGAACAGATTCAAAATATTCAAGAAAAAGCAATGCAAGAATCTTTTTGGGTTCAACTTTTGCTGACTATGAAATTTTGGTTAGATGATACTTCACCTGCTTTGGAAAAGACTGATATTTATATTGAGAAATCAATAAATACGGCTTTCGAATTAATGAATGTAGCTCCTTTAGATAGTCTAATTGATTTTGGAAAATTTCTATTTAAAGAAAAAGTATATACCAAATAATGAAAACAATAGACTATATCCCAACATCAAAAATTCAAAGAGCATCCAAATTAGTGCAAACTGGAGCCAAAGTGGGCGTTAATTATTTGAAGTATTATGGAGAAAAATTGGTTAATTCCGATTTAAGTAAAGACAAGCTTAATGAAAATAATGCAGAAGATATATATGACGGATTGAAAAGTTTAAAGGGTAGTGCGCTTAAAGTAGCTCAGATGTTGAGTATGGATAAAAATTTTTTACCGCAAGCCTACGTTGAAAAATTCTCTCTTTCGCAATTTTCTGTTCCGCCGCTATCAGCCCCATTAGTTTTGAAAACATTTAAAACCAATTTGGGTCAATCTCCGTATGAAATTTTTGATGAATTTAATCCAAATTCTGTAAATGCGGCAAGTATTGGTCAAGTGCATAAAGCAACAAAAAACGGAAAAAACCTAGCTGTAAAAATTCAATATCCGGGAGTTGCAAACAGTATTTCATCCGATTTAGCTTTAGTAAAGCCCATTGCAATAAGAATGTTTAATCTTCAGGGTAAAGATTCGGATAAATATTTTAAGGAAGTGGAAGACAAATTGATTGAGGAAACCAATTATTTATTAGAGTTAAAACAAAGCCAGGAAGTTGTAACTGCATGTAATAAAATTGAAAATTTAGTTTTCCCTGAATATTATCCCGAATATTCTACCGAGAAAATTATCACCATGGATTGGATGACCGGAATTCACCTTTCTGAATTTGCTGCAATGAATAATGATCAAGAGGTTGGCAATAAGATAGGTCAAGCGTTATGGGATTTTTATATGTATCAAATTCATATTTTAAAGAAAGTACATGCCGATCCGCATCCAGGAAATTTCATGGTGAATGAAGAAAATCAATTGATTGCACTTGATTTTGGATGCATGAAATCAATACCGAATGATTTTTACATTCCTTATTTCCAATTAATTGACAAGAATATAATTAATAATCCAAAATTGTTTTCTGATAAATTATTTGAATTAGAAATACTTAGAGTTGATGATTCAAATGAAGAGGTAGCATATTTTACTTCTATGTTTTATGATTTATTGTATTTGTTTACCAAGCCATTTCAAGAAGCGACTTTTGATTTTTCGGACTCAGAGTTTTTTGAAGATATTGCTAAGCTTGGAGAGCGATTTGCTAACGACACCAATCTAAGAAAAATGAATGGAACTAGAGGTTCCAAACATTTTATTTACATGAACCGAACCTTTTTTGGATTGTATAATTTGATGTACGATTTAAAAGCTAAAATTGTTGTAAATCAGTATCTGAAATATACGAATTAGTAGTTGAATGGATTTATTTAGCCAAGATGAATTTGAAAAAAAGTTCGATTTTTTTTCAGTATTAGATGGAGAAATTTTATTTATGCGAAATTTTTTATCTTCTGAAGAGGCGCAAATAATCTATGAAGTTTTACAAAACACCATTAATTGGAAACAAGAACAAATAACAATATTTGGCAAGACACATCCAATTCCTCGAAAAACGGCTTGGTATGGGGACGAAGGTTTTAATTATTCGTATTCGGGAATAAATTGTTATCCTGAAAAATGGACCAAAGAGCTACTTGAAATAAAAACTGAAATTGAAAAGTTAATTCCTTCTTCAAATTTTACAAGTGTTTTGCTGAATTTATATAATGACGGCAACGACAAAATGGGATGGCATGCCGATGACGAAAAAGAACTCGGAATCAACCCAATAATAGCATCTTTAAGTATTGGCGAAACAAGGCGATTTGACATCAAGCACAAAGATAATCCCAACTTGCAGTATAAATTCGAATTGACCTCAGGGTCTTTATTAATTATGCGAGGGGCTCTGCAACACCATTGGGTGCATCGAATTCCAATTCAAAAAAAAGTAAGTAAACCCAGAATAAACCTAACTTTTAGGACAATAAAAAATAACCTCTAAATAAAAAAAGCCTTACAATTGTAAGGCTTTTTTTGTGGGCGATAGCTTGTCCCGATAAATCGGGATGCTCTAATTAAAGCGGCATTACTCTTTATTTTTTATGAGTTCTTGAATTTTGATTTTGCTTTTCCAGGACTTGATTTGTTTTTCTCTAGCTAGAGCTTCAGATTTTTCACTAAAGATTTCTGAGTAAACGATTTCCCAATCATTATTATTTCCAGTAAATCCTTTGCTTTTTTGATTATGGCGTATAATTCTTTCTTCTATATCAGAAGTAAAGCCAATATAAAATTTATCTTTTGTATTACTGAAGAGTATGTAAACAAAAAATGGCATAAATTAAAATTTAGTAAATAAAAAAAGCCTTACAATTGTAAGGCTTTTTTTGTGGGCGATGAGGGGTTCGAACCCCCGACCCCCTCGGTGTAAACGAGGTGCTCTGAACCAGCTGAGCTAATCGCCCGATTTTTGATTTCTCATTAATCAGGGTGCAAATATAGGGCTTATTTTTAATCTAGCAAACATTTTCTATA
>CANGFO010000030.1 GCA_947453195.1 Flavobacteriaceae bacterium | reverse complement strand
AGTATGGGGTCCATATAATAAAATATGTACACTTACCACTCCAGGTACTGTTAAGCCAACTACTGCTATAACAGGTACTGAAATTAACTTTGATGCAACAGCTTATCCAAACCCATTCGCAGAAAACTTCAAGCTTAATATTACAACAAATAGTATTGAAATATTAAAAGTGAAAGTTTATGATATGTTAGGTAAATTAATTGAGAATTCAATTATAGACCCAATCCAAGTGAGAGGTCTAGAAGTAGGAAACAATTATCCATCTGGAGTGTACAACGTGATTGTAAGCCAAGGGGATAATATTAAAACCCTTAGAGTTATAAAAAGATAATATAAATAGATAATTAATTTTAAGACCCCTTTTGAATTTAAGAAGGGGTCTTTTTTTATTTATCTATAACTTTTAATAATTAGAATATATTTATAATTTGAAGTGAATTTATAAACATACATTTCTTAATTCTTTAAAATATATAATCAATTTACTTTATTTTACTACATTTGAACTTAGATTAGCTTGTTAAATTGATGTTTTAGCTTCAATTTATTTTTTAAAATTATTAAGCAAATGGTTGTTAAGCCGATTTTCAAATTCTATAATTACACTTGTTGTATTTTGCTGGTTGTCTTTTTTCAAACAAATAGCAACTCGCAGTCACTATTGAATCAGGATTATTTATCTAATGACATCGAAAAATTAATAAATTCAAATCCTGAACAAGCATTAAAAATTGCTCAACATTTGCTAAGTAAAACCAATATTACAAATGATGAAAAGGCAAAAGTAAATTTTTTAATTTCTAAAGCATATAAGTATAAAGGAGATTATAGCAGTGCATTAAACTTTTTATACGAAGAAAAAAATTATGAAGAATTTCTTTCTGAAAAAGAAAAAATAATAATTGAAATTGAAAAAATATCCCTGCTTAGGGAGTTGTCTTTGTATGAACAATCGAAGAAAATTTTAATTAAATTACAGAATTCTATAAAATTAATTACGGATGAAGAATTAAGGGATTTTTTGGTAATTAAGATAGCAATTGAAAAAGCTTATTTTCTTTTAAAGGAAGATCAGATTGATAATGGCCTTAATTTATTATTAGGTAATAAGGTTTTATTAAGTAAAATTCAAAAAAGTAATCAAGAAGTATTATTGTACTATAATTTGTGCTTGGGCCAATTATATTTAGACAATAAAAATTTAATAAAATCTAAAATTGTATTTAAATCCCTAATTAATAATTTAAACAAACAAAATTCACCCGATCTTTATTTAAAAGCAGAGGCTCAATTAGCATTAGCAAATATATGTTTTTTTAACAAAGACTATAGTAATGTAATTTTTTTATTAAATGATGCCTTGTCAAACTCCCAAAAACTTGCTAATGTTTATTTGCAGGATAAAATCATGAGACAACAAAATGTAAATTATTTAGCATTGAATGACACAGAAAGTTATAAGTTGAGTAATGCTAATTTTATTAAAATACATGTTCAAAAAGATGGACTAGATCAAGAAGCTATAAATACTGCATTTAATTTAATATCTGAAGAATTTAACAGTAAGTATGCAGAAAAGAAAAATTATTATTTATCGATTACATATTATGTCCTAGGTCTCTTTTTTATTATTTTCTTGGTAATGGGATCTTATTTATTGGTTATAATACAGCGAAAAAATAATTTAAATGAGATAATTAATTATATCAAAATAACAAGGAGTAATTTGGTTAGTAATTTTTTAGAAAAGAAACCAGAGTCGAAGAAGAATATTATTTTAAAGGAAACTGAAGAGAATATATTGAATAAGTTGAAGAAGTTTGAAAATTCAAAAAGGTTTATTAATAAAGATATTTCCTTAGCTGTTTTAGCCGGACAGTTAGATTCTAATACTAAATATTTATCTGAAATCATCAATTCGCATTATCATGTTAATTTCAATACCTATATTAATAAATTAAGGATTAATTATATTATTGATAAATTAAAGAACGACCCAAATTTCATTAATTATAAGATTAGTTATTTAGCTGAAAATTGTGGTTTTGCATCACACAGTAGCTTTGCAACAGTATTTAAGTCAATAACAGGAATTTCTCCAGTTAAGTTTATTGAATTGCTAAATGATGAAAAGGAAAGTACTCTTCTAAAATGATGGTAATTAAGAAACATATTAATTTGTCACTTGTTGTTATTATTTATTTAATAACAAATAATTTATATTCTCAAAAAAATAGAATAAATGATAGCATAATAAAAGCGTGTACAATTGAAATGTATGCAAATCCAAATAAAGTTATTTATGAAGGAAAAAAAATTGTAGCAAATACAGATAATAATATTGATTATAAAATAAAAGGATATAAGTTAATTGCAGATGGCTATTCCTCAAAAAGAGATTATGAAAAGTCATTAGAGTATGTAATTAAAGCCTTTAAATTATTGAATTTATCTTCAAATAAATTATTGAAAATTGCTATTCTAAATAAGCTTGGCATACAATACCATCAATTAAAAATATATGATAAATCAATTCAGTATTTAGATCAGGCAGAACAACTTATATTAGAATATCCTTATCCGGAATCTATACATACGGATCTTGGTAAAAACTTTATTGTTAGAGGTTTTATTTATAAAGATAAATTTAGTTGTGACATAGCAATTGACTTTTTTAATAGAGGGATTTCGGAACTATTAAAGGCCAAAAGTAATTCTAATGGTGCAATTATTAGTATTGCAAAATACAATAAAGGAAATTGCTATATTATTATGGCAAATAATAAATTAGCAAAAGAAAATTTTATAGAATCTATAAAATGGGCTAGACAAATAAATGGTAAAAGTTTATGGGCATTTGGTTTGAAAGGATTGGCTGAAGTTTATACTATTGAAGGTAAATATAAAGATGCCATATTGGCTTTGAAGCAAGCATTGTTAATGTCGCATGAAGTCAATGATTTAATTCTTAATGATGAGTTGTATTTTGCATTGTCAGAAAATTATTTAGCTGTTAATGAATGGCAAGAATTTAAAAAATACCATGAGAAAGAACTTGTTATTCAAAAATTAATTAAAGCACGTGAAAGGATTTCTGTTAGTGAATCATTAGGCTTGAAAGAAGTTGAGTTGAAAACAAAAATATCTAATGAAGCATCTAATTTTTATTATTTTATTTTGTTTTTAGGTGGAATATTTATTTTAATTATAATCTTATTTTATATTTATATCAAAAGAAAGGCAAATGAAGTTATGGCTTTAAAAAATAAAATTCATTTGCTGCAAAATGACAAAATGAAATAGTGAAAGTCTTCACTGTTTCAATATCAATATTTTTTTTCTCAAAGTCCTTTCTAAATTCAGTAAATTATAAAGCGTAAAAATTTCTTTTCTCCAAGCATTAGCTTAAATTAGTAGCTTTAAACAAAATTTATTCGCATTTTTTTTTCTACACGCTGAAAATCAGTGTTTAATTTTGCATTATGTTTAGTTTGTTGTCAATATTTAATCTAATTATTCTTAAATATTTAAAAAAAAATTATTAAATTATATACTTATCAATATGAGTCAAAATTCAATTTGTAATTTAGGTTTATTTCCTAATTTTAAAATGTTTCAAAAAACCATTTATTTAATTTTACTGCTTTTAGTTAATTTTAGTTTTGGACAAACTACAGAATATTTTGATTCTGGAATTCCTAGCTCGTGGGTTGTATCAAGCAACCTTTCAACTCCGCCAATTAATAATAACTGGATTTCATCTGCTGCTGGAGCAGGATATGGTGGTGGAACTTCGAAAGCTGCATCTGTTAATCCATCATTAAATACAACTACAGGATCAACTGCTCAATATTTTTTAATTTCACCACAACTTATAACCCCATCTAATGGTGAAATTCGATTTTATACTAAGCAAGGAAGTTTTAGTAATTATGGAACAACCTATCAATTAAGAGTTTCTACAGCAAGTCAGCCAGACATTTCAAGTTTTAATGTTACTCTCGGTACATGGACAGAGGCTCAATTAAATGTAGCAGCAACAACTTATGAAGAGAAAATTGTACCTATTACAACTATTCCAGCTGGTATTCCAATTTATTTAGCATTTGTTGCAGTGACAAATCAAACTGGAACGACTGCAACAAAAGGTGATACTTGGTATGTAGATAATTTTAGATTGATTGGAAGTTGCGCTCCTGTTACTGGAATAAACACCTCTATTTCTGCAGATAGCGCTACAATTTCATGGACACATCCTGTTGCAACATCATTTGGAATTGAAGTCGTACCTACAGGAGCAGGTCATGGTTCTACGGGGACTCCTGTGACTGGCACATCATATTCTGCAACTGGTTTAACGCCTTTAACAACTTATGATGTATATTTAATTACCAATTGTGATTCAACAACATCCAGTACATGGGCTGGGCCATTTTCATTTACTACTTCTGCTGTCGGTTTAACCTGTCCAACTGCAATACATGTCCCCTCTGATGTTACAGTAGCTCCATTTGTATATAGTAACAATTTGAGTCAGTTTTATGATGCTAGTACCTATGTAAATTACGATAGTCAAATATTAGCATGTCAGCCAATTAATACTCCTTCTACTTGGAATTTATTATTAGGAAATCACGCTTATTTTTCATTTACTCCCTCAACTTCAGGTTTAGTTAATATTAATCAAACTGTTAATACTGCATCTGGTGGTGGAGGTAATAACTGTTATAACGCCTCTTCAAGTTTATTTGTTTTTAATTCTTGCTCTGGTGTAGGAACTTCTTCAGCTTGTATGGGAGGTCTAGCTACTAGCACTAATTTGCTTTCTGCAGAATTATCCAATTTTTATGTCCAAGCAGGACAAACTTATATTATTTTAATATCTTCCCCATATCAGCATACTAACCCTGGTGCAGGAATATGCTTTACATTAACAATTAGCGGTTCTACTTGTCCGGCACCTGCTACGATAACCTACTCAAATTTAGAACAAACAAGTATAACAGCTTCATGGAGTAATGTTCAAAATCTTGTCAGTACATGGCAATATATTGCTTTACCAGTTGCTTCTGGAACTCCTGGTACTTCTCAAGTAGGCACATTTACTACTACTAATGTAGACAATTTGGTTTCGGGTTTATCTCCAGGAACCACATATAATTTATTTGTCCGATCTGTTTGTGGTGGGTCACCAGGTCCTTGGAGTGCACCTATGTTGTTTACAACTCAATGTGCTCCATTACCATTACCATATTATACCGGTTTTACTGGAGCTAGTGCTGCAACACCAGAACCTTGTTGGACTGTTTTAAATTTAAATAATGACACCGATAAATTTAATTTTGGGAATGATTGGAGTAGTAGACCAGTAGCAAAATTGAGAACAGGTAATGGTAGTAACATTAATGATATGATTATTACTCCACAATTTCATTTTGATGGTGTGGTCCAAAAAAGGCTTAGATTTAAGTATTGTATATATGGAAATTGGGGACTAGTTGTTGATAATCCAACAGGAGGGCCAGGTTCTTTTGAAATTAGACTCTCAACTACTGGAGTTGGAGAAAATAATTTTACTACTATCTTAGCTCCATTAACATCATATACAACTGCATACAATTATATAGAAATGATTGTTCCAATTCCAGCAAATATTATTGGAGATGTAAATATAGCTTGGAAATTGCCACAAGGATCTGTTCAAACAGGAATTCAATTTTATATTGACGATGTGTATATTGAAGATATGCCAGCATGTTCTGATCCAATTTATCCTTCTATTGTTGCTAATTCAATAACAAGTACATCAGCTCAATTAACTTGGACAAACGGATTTAACACTTCACAATGGGAGATTATTGCTCAACCGCAAGGAACAGGTATGCCTGCTGCAAGTGCTATAGGAACTATTGCAAATACAAATCCATATAACTTTACAGGATTAATTCCTTCAACTCAATATGAATTTTGGGTTCGTTCCTACTGTGACGCGACGCATCAAAGTAATTGGGTTGGTCCAATAAAATTTTTCACTACATGTATTGCCCAGCCTACTCCTTATTATGAAAGTTTTAATGACAATGACATAACATCCAAGAAATTTTGTTGGACTATTCAAAATAGAAATTCCGATTCTGCAATATGGACTTTAAATACTATTGATGCAGAAATAACACCTTATCCAGTAAATTATTTTGTTCCATTAACTTCATTTGATGACTTGTTTATTAGTGTGCCAATAAATATGACGGGACAAAAAAGATTGCGATTCAAATATAAAGCTGCAACAGATATATTTTATTCAACTCCAAGAGGTGACATGGAAGTATTGATTTCAAATGATCCTACCTTTGCTACCTATACCACTTTGATTCCGGAATTTGAGTTTACAAATAATGCTTATATTGAAAATTCTGTTATTTTTAATGGAACAGGATTTTCCTACATTGCTTTTAGGATTCCGCCAACAATGACAAATCCTGCTAATTCAACACATGTGTTTATTGATGATGTTTATATTGAAGATGCTCCTGACTGTCAAGTGCCTTTAAATTTAACAGCTCCTAATACTACGACAACTACAGCTAGTTTAAGCTGGGCAACTGGGTATACAGAAACACAATGGGAAGTGGTTGTTCAAACTGTAGGGTCAGGCTTACCTACTGGTTCTGGAAATGTGGTAAATACAAATCCAACTTATTTAGCGACCGGATTAACTCCAGACACTGCTTATGAATTTTATGTAAGAGCAGTTTGTGATGCTATACATAGTAGTACCTGGGTTGGACCATTTAAATTTAGAACTAAATGTAATGCATTGCCAACTCCCTTCCTTGAAACTTTTGATTCAAACTCTTCAACAAAAACTTGTTGGAGTATAGTTAATCAAAATGCGGATAGTCACTATTGGAATCTTAATGAAACTGTAAATCCAATTTTTGGAAACCAAATGGCAAGTATGTTTTCAGGAAGCAATGGAGCAAATAATGATTGGTTAATTACACCAACTCTAACAGCACATGCAGGACAAAGATTACGTTTTTACTATAAAACCTACAGTAGTGATTTTGAAGAAGACATAAGAATATTACTTTCAATTAACGGTACAGCCACTAATCAATTCACTACATTGTTATATCAAAATACATTGTTGACAACTACCGATGCTACTGGAACTGTAGCGGGTAGTAATACAATAACGGTAACTTCTGTTGAAGATATTAGAGTAGGTGATATGTTGCATATTATGAATAATCCAATACCATATCATGTAACCGTAACCAATATAAATGGGAATGTCTTAACTCTAGCAGCAGCAGCTACGGTTACCCTTGCTGGCCCAGTGAATGTAGATGTTGTACATGAAATTGTCAATAATACAAATCCAAAAGAAATGGTTATTAATTTAACCAATATTACTACTCCAACCAACATTAATATAGCATTTAATACTCCGTTTTTTCCACCTAATCCTTGGGCATATAGAGGACAATATACTTTTATTGATAATGTTATCGTTGAAGACATCCCTGTTTGTCCTAATGTAACTAACGTAACTTTAGTATCTTCTGCTCTTTTAGATACTTCTGCTCAAATTACTTGGGATGCAGTAGGAACTGAAACTTCTTGGGAAGTGTCTTTACAACCTTATGGAACTGCAGCACCAGTAGGAGCTACTCTTCCAGCATATTTACATACTACTTCAGCACACAATTATACCTTTACAGGATTAACACCCGGTACTAAATACCAATTTTATGTAAGAGCAGTTTGTAGTAACTCTTCTCAAAGTACTTGGGTTGGCCCTTTTGAATTTACCACTAAATGTGATTTAGCAAATATTTGTCAGTATACGATTTCTGTTACTAATGGTAATACAGGTCAGGTTACAAGATCTGTTGATGTTATGCAAAACGGACAAGTTGTTCAATCGCTAAATTTTCCAGGATATGGGCAACCAACAACTATAGACTATACGGTGTTTTTATGTAGAGGAGTTCAATTTGATTTGTATTGGAATGCCCTTGGAAGTGGGGTTCAATATAGTCAAGCACAAATAGTTGTTAAAGATGAATCTAATACTGTTGTTTGGACAAGTCCACTAGGATTAGGTACACCATACACAAATATATACACCGGTTTTGCATCTTGCGGAACGATAACTTGTCCGCAACCAACTAACTTAACCTCTAACAATCAAGGAGTTTTAACATGGACTCCAGGTGGATCTGAAACACAATGGGAAGTTTTTATTCAACCGGTAGGAAATGGAACTTTACCACAATCGGGGCATATCGTAAGTACACCTTCCTACACGCCTGTAGCTAGTGATTTTGTAGTTTCAACGTCAGGAACATATGAATATTTTGTAAGAGCACTATGTAGTCCTACAAATACTAGTTTTTGGAATGGTCCTAAAAAATTTATTAGAAATGATGAATCTGTCAATTCAATAAGCTTAGTGGTTAATACTGGAACAAGTTGCGAAGTTTCTGCTGTAAGTGCTTCTTTTATAGGAGCAACTGCATCAAGTAATCCAAATTCATGTTCTGGTGTTAATGGAGGAGATGTTTGGTATGATTTTGTAGCAACATCTAAAGTGCATACTATAGAATTAAGTGATTTTACTCCTGGTAATTATTATACTTCCTCTTATCAAGGTCCTTGGCCAAAAATAATAATGTCTTTATATGAAGTACAAACAGACGGTTCTTTAGTTGAAAAAGGATGTAGTGAAAACAATTCATTCGTAGCTATGTATTCATCCGAACTAGTTGTTGGACATACTTATAAAATTCGCTTAAAACTTAATGATACTGTTGTTAATACTAAACTATTTCATATTTGTATTACTACACCATCTGCATGTGACATGAACTCATTTAATTATGATTTTGAAAAGTTACCAATGCAATATGTAACAGGGATTCCTTCTATAATTAATTCTACTGTTATTCCTGGTTGGAGAACTAATACAGATGCTAATCAAATGTATTTTAATGAAGCTTCAAATTCTCCTGGAGTTATTCCTTACTCTGGAGGACAATGTATACAATTAATTCAAGATTATCCTGCCTCCTTATGGAATCCATTAGATCCAATCATAAAAGGATTATATAAAGATTTTGATACTTCAGAAACTATTCAAATGGATTATAGTTTTGCAAGTGCTTCTCGAACAGCGATAGGAACTACTGTTCAATTATATGCAGGACCACCTTCTGGACCATTTACTTTAGTTACCGAGGATACCGAAGCAAGTTTATCTTGGAATTTAGTTCATGGAAATTATATGGTTCCAACAGGTCAAAATACAACTCGATTTATATTTAGAGTAAAAAATTATACAACAGGCCATCTTTTGGACGCTGCTAATTTTAAACCAAATACAGATATTATTACTGCAAATACAACATTGCCTTGCGCAACTACTTCTATTTTATTAGAAGCACAAGGTATTGGTCAATGGGTTGCAGATGTTACCAATCCGGCAACAGTAATTATTGCTACTCCTAATGTAAAATCTACAACTGTTTCAGGATTTAACACACCAGGAATCTATATTTTTCATTGGAAAACCCGTTATTGCGATAAAACAATAACTATTATTTATCAAGGAATCACTGAGGCGCCAGTTGTGGTAACTCCATATCAATATTGTTTAAATGAAATTCCTACGCCATTAACGGCATCAGTAACTTCATCCTATAGTCCAAAATGGTATACTGTTCCTGTTGGAGGAGTAGGGTCAACAATTGCGCCAACTCCAAGTACGTCCGTTGTAGGAAATTCACAAGTTTATTATGTTTCTGCATCTGATGGTAATAATTGTGAAGGGCCTCGTTCTCAAATAGTGGTACAAGTAAATCCTCTTCCTACTATTACAGGAACTTTAAGTGCTTGTGTTGGAGGAACCACTCAATTAACAGGGAGTGCTACTGCAGCAACTACAAACGCTTGGACTTCATCTAACACTTCGGTTGCTACAATAAGTACAACCGGATTAATAACAGGAATTTCTGAAGGAACTACTATTATTACTTATTCAAATGATAAGGGCTGTAGAGAATCCGTTACCGTAACCATCAATGCGTT
Organism: Flavobacteriaceae bacterium; assembly: GCA_947453195.1. Taxonomy (GTDB): domain Bacteria; phylum Bacteroidota; class Bacteroidia; order Flavobacteriales; family Flavobacteriaceae; genus Flavobacterium. Next base: position 778 of record CANGFO010000030.1, on the reverse strand, counting down.
ACCAACAATAACAGGAACTTTAAGTGCTTGTGTTGGAGGAACCACTCAATTAACAGGAAGTGCTACTGCAGCAACTTCAAACGCTTGGACTTCATCTAACACTTCAGTTGCTACAATAAGTACAACCGGATTAGTTACCGCTGTTACTTCAGGTACAACAACTATTACATATACAAATAGTAATGGCTGTCAAACTACCGCAACGATTTCAACTTCATCTCAAATCGTTCCTACTTTTAATTCAATTGTTGCTTGTCAGAATGCAAGTGTTGCCTTCCCAAGTCAATCTTTAGAAAATATTACAGGAACTTGGTCTCCAAGTGTTATTAATACTTCTAATGCTGGATTGACAGTATATACATTTATACCAAACACATCTATTCCTAGTCAGGCATGTGCAGTTAATGGTACACTATCCGTTACCATCAATGCATTACCAACAATAACAGGAACTTTAAGTGCTTGTGTTGGAGGAACCACTCAATTAACAGGAAGTGCTACTGCAGCAACTTCAAACGCTTGGACTTCATCTAACACTTCAGTTGCTACAATAAGTGCAACAGGATTGGTTACTGCTGTTACTTCAGGTACAACTACTATTACTTATACAAATAGTAATGGATGTCAAACTACAGCAATAGTTACAGTAAATGCATTGCCAACAATAACAGGAACTTTAAGTGCTTGTGTTGGAGGAACCACTCAATTAACAGGAAGTGCTACTGCAGCAACTTCAAACGCTTGGACTTCATCTAACACTTCAGTTGCTACAATAAGT
>CANGFO010000029.1 GCA_947453195.1 Flavobacteriaceae bacterium | reverse complement strand
TACAAATAAGTTTGGGTTAAAAATTCTTATTTGTATTTCGATAAATAGGTGTCTGGGTAAACTTACGTTTATTTTGACCGGACGGGCCCGTATTGTTTTACCACCGTGGTGTCTTCACTCGGTTGGTACCCTTAATGGGTTCGAAATACATTGCAAATATATAGAAAAATTACATAAATAAAAAACCATTATTACTTGCTATAGTAATTAAAGGCTGAATGGTATTTGTAAATTTATCTTTATCAAATTTATCATACGAAGGAAATATTGTTAAATAATCATCCAAATATTTACTTCTAGGATTATAATGCATATTTATTTCAAAAGCTATTTTTTGAAGTTCAAAAAATTCATCAAAATAACTTTCATATTTTGGAAGCTTGTCACTTTTCGATGAATTAAATTTTTTTTCAATTGGTATTAAATTCCATATTAAATTATGAGAGACAAAAGCATGAGGCACAAAATGGTCTAATGCAAAATTCTTTTCATCAAAATAAAGTTTTGTGTCTGTAAAAATACATTTGATTGATCCTAATTCTTTAAATACAATTTTCCAATAGTCATTTGTTTGTTTGGTTAAGCTATTTCTAGTCGCAGGTTTAATTAATTTATTTGGAATATCGGGCACATTGGGATTTCTAGATTGTAAAAACAAGCTTAAATTCCAAAAACAAAAATCCTTTAAGACTCTAGCGTTTAATTGTAAATAGGGTATCCAAATTGGATTAATTTCAATAGATTCTTTATTGAGCCTATATAAACAATCATTTTCAAAACGACTGGATTTTTCATATATCATTATTTTGTCTAATCCAGGAAACCAAGCTGATAATAACCAATGTGGAACATTTTTATCAAAATGCATTAATTGAGAAATAGTTTTTTTATTTTGAGTAATTTCTAATTGAAACTCAATTTTGCTTTTTCTTTCATCAATTGTGAGTCCTTCATGATTTAATATATGTTCTACAGCATTTTGTAAATTATCTTGTTTGCCAAATGAAATGTGAAAATAATTAATTGTATACCAAGAATTGCTAATCATTTTAGCAAATAGTTTTCTTTTAGGTATGTAAATATTATTTTCTTCAACTAATTCTATAATGGCTAATAACCAATAATATTTGTAAGTAGCTGAGCTAGTATTAAAAATAGAAGCTAGTTTTTGTATTGGGAGAAATTTTGAGTTTGGTAAATTCAATTAAGTATTTTTTTAACTAAATATTTTTTTAAATAAAGTTAATATTAAAATTTAAAAATTTACTATATTTAAATTTTAATTAACAAATATGACATTAGAAGACTTACATAATGATTTAATTGAACAGATAAGAATAAATAATGATAGTTATAATTTACCATCTGAACAATCATTATTTTTTATTTATATCGAATTTTTGCAAGGATCAGGACAATTTGTTGATGATGTTATAGAAATTGAATATGGTATAAATAGTTTTAATTTTTCAGCATTTTCAAGAGATACTGAACGTGGAGTATTAAACCTCTTTGTGTCAGATTTAAAATCTGGAAAAGAAATAGAAAAAATTTATTCAAGAGATCTGGAGATTTACTTTAATGGACTCAATGAATTTATTCTGGATGTTTTATTGCCATCTAAAAACGAACTTGATGAGAGTAATCCTTTGCGAGAATTTACTGATGATGTGTGTAGTGAAAATAACATATATAAATCTCTAAATATTTGGTACTTAACTAATGGTAATTATTCTTCTCGAATTCTTCCGGATTTGCAATCTCAAATTGAAGGATTGAATGTAAACATGAGAACTATTGATCTTACTTCATATAAGAATATGGTTACAGATCAAGAACAACAAAATATTGAGATTAGTTGTAAATTAGATGCAATTAAAGTTATAGAAACACCTTATTATACTTCTTTTTTGACAGTTATTTCAGGTAATGAGTTGGTTAGAATTTATGATATTTATGGTAAACGTCTTTTAGAGAGTAATGTGAGAACTTTTTTATCTTTACGTGGTGATGTCAATAAAGGAATTTATAACACATTAAGATCAAATGAAAAAGTTTTTTTCTTTGCCTATAATAATGGCTTGAGTGGAACTGCTTCAGAAGTTGATTTTGAAGATGGTAAAATTAATGTTGTTAAAAATTTACAAATTGTCAATGGTGGTCAAACAATGAGTACTATTTTTAAAGCAAAAAGCGATGGAATTGATTTAGATAAAGTTTTGGTTCAAATGAAGCTTTCTGTAATTCATGATAAAGAAAATTACACACAATATGTTTCAAAAATATCTGAGTATGCTAATACACAAAATAAGGTAAATAAGAGTGATTTTTTTAGCAATACATATTTTCATCGAAGATTTAAAGAAATTTCTAAAATTCTTCGTATTCCATCTAAAGAAAACACAATGGTTTCATCTAAATGGTTTTATGAGCGTGTAAAAGGTGAATATTTAAATGATCAAATGTATATGAAGGACTCTAATAAAAATAAATTTTTGTTAGAATATCCTAAAGATCAGGTTATTGATAAAATATTAATTTCAAAAGCTATTTTAGCCTGGGATCTTTCACCAGATGACGTTTCTAAAGGAGCTCAACTTTGTTTTGCTAAATTCGCTGACAAAGTATCAGATTTATATGATGAGGGAGATCAAGATTGTAATGAGTTTCTTTTTCAAAAAACGGTTAGTCAAGTCATTCTATTCAAAGAAATTCAAAAATTAGTAAGTAGTGCAGATTGGTATTCTGGTGGATATAGAGCTCAAACAGTTCCCTATGTAATTTCTTTGTTTTCATATATATTAAAGAAAAATAAAATGACTATAAATTGGGATATTATATGGAAGGATCAAAAAAATGAAACCGAATTATTGATTTGGTTAAATACTATTGGTGAAAAAGTACATAACCAATTAATTAATCCACCTGAAGGAAATACTAATATTGGTACATATTGTAAGAAAAAAATTTGTTGGGAGCGAATCCAAAAATTAGCTGATAACTTTTTGGAAATTCCTAACATAAAAACTCTAATAAATTCTAGCTTAGAAAAAGAAAACTTGATTAAAGGAAGACAGAAAGAAAAATTAGATTATGGTATAAATACTCAAGTTAAAGTCCTTGAACTTTCTAGGACTCAAACTCCTAAAAAATTAATTGAATTTTTTAATTCAAAATTTGCTCCGGGAATAACTGATAGTAATAGAAATGTTATTAAAAGTTGGTATGAAGGTAAAATTAGTTTTCCAACTGAAAAACAAGCAAAAGTGATAATTGAATTAATTAATAAGGCTATTGAGGCCGGATTTACAGGATTATGATGAAAACAGTTTTATGTGAACCAGATATAGTTAATTTTACCAAAAGTTTTAAGAGTATTGGATATAATCATTATACAGCAATACTTGATTTAATTGATAATTCTGTTAGCGCAGGTGCTACAAAAATATGGATAGATTATATAAGTGATAAAAAAGGTTGTTTTCAAACTATAGTTGCAGATAACGGTGTTGGTATGAAAAAGAGTGATATTATTGCCGCTATGCGAATAGCTTCAGCTGATCCAACATCTATTAGAAGTGGTAAAGATTTAGGAAAATTTGGACTTGGATTAAAATTAGCATCCTTTTCTCAGACGGATAAATTTATGGTGGTTAGTAAATATAAAGAAGGAAATATTAACGCATTTATTTGGGATTTAAATTTTGTTAGAAAAAATGAAAAATGGTTATTACAAGAAATTGAAAACATTAATTTTATTAGACCAAAAAATCAAGGCACTGAAGTAATTCTTTTTGATGTTTTTGCTGGAATTGATATTAATGAAGAACAAGTTTTTTCAAAACTAAGAACTCACATAGCAGTAGCATATAGTTTAAAAAAAGGAATTAGATTTTACATTAATGATAAAGAAATTGACTTAATTGATCCTTTTTTTTTAAATAATCTTGCTAGTAATCACAGTTCAATTGAAAAAGTTTTTATAGAAAATATTTGTATAAAAATTCAATCTCATCAAATACCACATTCAAATAAATTGAAGCCCAAAGAAAAGCGTATTTATTCAGAACTTAACGAAATTGGAATGGGGCCAGGTTTATATTTTTACAGAAAAGAGCGATTAATAGCATGGTCAGGATGGGAAGGACTTGGAAAAAATCTAAGAATAAATGATCTTTACAGAATGTCAATTTTTTGTGAAGCTGATTCAGATTGGCTTTTTAATATAGAAGTAAAAAAAAGCCAGATTTCAATTACAGATTCTAGGTTAAGAAATATTTTAAAAAGTTCCATAATAAATTTTACAGATATTGCAAGAAAGCCATATCAAAAAAGAGCACAACTTTCATTAAAAGATATGTCAGATATATGGATACTCGAAAAGAACAATAATAGTGATAAAGTACTATTTACCTTAAATAGAAAAAGTGAATCTGTTAAGCAATTGGAACAGAAAAAAGTAAAGGTGCCGGAATTTTTAAAAATGATTGAAGATACTATTCCATATGAAAGCTTACTTTATTATCTAAATTTAAATAAAGTTGACAATTCTACATTAGATTTAAAAAAGCTTGAGACAGCTAAATTGATGCTAGAATTGAAATTAATCACAGAAATTGAATATAATAAAATAGTTACTAAATATGAATATTGAGTCTAAGTTAATAAAGCATATTAAGAAAAATATTGCCAATGAGCAAGAGGAAAACGATTTATTTGATCTTCCAGAAGAATCTCATATTGTCAATAAAATTGAAATTCTTAAAACAATTGCTCATGAAAATTTATCTATTTTTTTTGATGCTAAACCTAATGATTTTAAAAATGTTGATTGGGATAGAATCTTAAGGACTGTTTTGGAGGAAATATTAGTAAAATATGAACCAGGTAAAGGATTAATAGATGATTCTGAAGAATATGATAAACAATGGTTTTCTAAGTTGAAATTTTCAGATAAATATGATAATTATTACACTGAAAGGTTTAGCGAATGCTACAAAGAAAAAATTGGGCCTCAAGTTAGATATACATTAAGTAGGGATACAGAATCAATTCTTAATCTTTGTGGATCTCCAGCAAGGGATACAGTAAAGCATATTAGAGGATTAGTATTTGGATTTGTTCAATCTGGGAAAACCTTAAATTATGCAAGTGTCTCAAATGCTGCACTAGGAGCTGGTTATGATATGATTGTAATACTCGCTGGTTCAACAAATATTTTGAGAGAACAAACTCAGAATAGAATTAATTATGATTTGATTGGGCAAACAGATGGAAAAATAGTTGGAGTTGGAAAGTACAATAATATTCCGGCAAAAAAACCAATTTGTTTGACTTCTCCTAATTCAGATTTTAACACAAAAGAGGCTAATGCTCAAACAAATGGTATAAATTTAGAGAATATTAGAGTTCCAGTAATAGCTGTAATTAAGAAAAATGTCACACCACTTAAAAATTTGAAAGAATGGTTGGAAAATCAAAGTGGACAAGGAGGGATATTAAAAAAATCACTTCTATTAATAGATGATGAGAGTGATTACGCAAGTATAAATACAAAAGAGGAAGAGGATCCTACTTCTATTAATAAAGGAATTAGAGGTCTATTAAATTCGTTTGATGTTTCAACATATTTAGCAGTTACTGCAACTCCTTTTGCAAATATTTTAATAAATCATGAACTATCAAGTGAAGAATATGGTGCAGATTTATTCCCTCGTAGTTTTATTTGGGCATTAGATAAGCCTGAAACATACCTAGGTGTTAATGAAACTCTTGGAGATAGTTTTGTAGATATTTATAATTTAGATGCTAAGATGGATGTAGATGAAGTAGAATCTGAAATAAGGTTTGTTTTAACTGCAAAGAAAGATGATAGTTTTGAAAAATTACCATATTATGTGAAATTTGCTGTTTGTAGGTTTCTTTATGATTCTACTTGTTTAAGAAAAGAAAGGCCTCAAATTGATCATCTTTCCATGTTAGTTAATATTTCTAGATTAACAAATCATCATATTGAAATTAGTGGATTGATTCAAGAGTTTATAGATGATTTATATAGAATTATTAGGAACTCATCTCTGGATAGAGTTAATAATCGTTGGCTTAAACATATAAAAGATTTAGTAAATCAAAATTTACATGAATTTACATCATTAAATGAATTTTGGCAAGACCTTGAGACATCTATGTCAATAACAGAAATTTTCGATATTCATCAAAGAACTAAAGTACCTTTACTATATTCAAGTGGTATAAAAAGAAATTCGATCTTAGTTGGCGGTTTATCATTATCAAGAGGTTATACAGTTGAAGGGCTTATTACTTCTATCTTTATTAGAACAACTAAAACTTTCGATACACTTATGCAAATGGGGAGGTGGTTCGGGCATAAGAGACATATTATTAAGTATTTGAGTGTTTTTACTACTCCAACTATTCGAAATAGGTTTGAGTTAATTGAAGATTCAATAATTGATCTTTTAGAGCAAATAGATGAAATGAAAAAACTTAAATTACCTCCTAAAGATTTTGGATTAAATATTAGACGTCATCCAAATGTATTAATAGAAACTGCTGTAAGAGAACTAAGATCTAGACAAGGACTCGATGTTGTATCTGCTGCAAAGAAAAAGCATGCTCACCAAGTTGTATTAAAACTTTCATTAGGGAATAGAATTATGGAAACAGTTCGTTTTCTTAATAATAAAGAATCAGCATTTAAAAACGATCAGTTAGTAATTTCGTTTTTTAATGAATTGAATAACGGAAGTACTTGTTTCAAATATAGTCCAATTAATTTTCCATCATTATTTATTGAATTAAACGAAAAAGATAATATTTTAGGATTCTTAGATGTACCAAATATTTTAGTTAAAGAGTTTATTAATAATTATACTTTACCTAATCAAAAGCTAAGTGATTTTAGTGCAAAATTACCATTAAGATTTATTTTAGAATTTTTAGAAAATAAGGATAATGAAAATTTAAGTTGGGATGTCAGTCTTGTAACTGGTGGAGAGTCAGATATTGTAAATATTTGTGGAAATGAATATAAAAAAGTTAAAAGATCAATGGTATTGGCAAAAGATGAGAAAAGTATTAAAATACCAAAAAATCAATTAAGTATTCCATTACACGAATTCAGATTTTTGAATGATGATCAATCAATTATAGATGATAATAGGTCAAGAGCAAGGCATTTAAGAAAAATTCAAACAGGTAAACCATTATTATTAATATATCCAATAAAACCTATTTCTAAAGACGATATAAATCTTGATCTATCAATATTTGAAAATATTAATTTATGGGGATGGTCAATTTCAATGCCAGGAACTAATAATGACGAAGACCATGTTTCTGTACTTGCAAATAGTGTATTTTTTAAAGAATTAATGGAAGATTATAACGAAGAATTTGAATATGAGGATAATTAGTCAGTTTAAAAAGTTAAAATATGGGTCAAAGTTAACCCTTAGATATAGAAAATATCCAATTGATTTGTTTTTAGATAATAATAAATTTGAATTTGGAATTTTAATTAGGCTCCCATTAGGTAAATTAGTTTATAAAGATTATGATAAATTTACTCTATCGACTGAGCAATCAACCAAATCTATAATATTAATATTTAAAGCTAAAGTTGAAACTGAGGAAGAGTTGGAATTATTTGCAAACTTAATTGAGTATATTCTTTTTGAATTAAGTAAAAAAGATAATGCAAGTCCTTCGCATGTAAAAAAGTATATTGATGATTGGCTAAAGTTTTCAAGTAATAAATCTAATGAATTATCAATTGAAAAACAAATAGGTTTAATTGGTGAACTTGTTATATTGAATAATTTGTTGAATTTATTGCCAAATACAAATCAATTAAACAATTGGCATGGGCCAGATGGAGCTAAAATTGATTTTATATTCAGTAATAAATTTGGTTTGGAGGTGAAATCAAGAATACAGCCTTTTAAAGATTGGATTACAATTAGTTCAGTAGAACAATTGGATAATAATCTTGATTCACAACACCTAGTAGTTTGTGACTTTCTTCCAAGTGATAATGGTAAAACAATTAAAGAATTTACAGATGAATTAATAATGTTAATGGATGATCGAGATAAAGCGAATGATTTAATTAAAAAATTATCTAATGCTAATTATAATTATTTTTCTAATTATACAAATTTAATTAAAGTAACTTTGTATAGAGAAACCGTTTATGATACAAAAGATGGATTTTTTCCAATTTTAAATAAAAGCTTAGATCTGCGTATTGATAAAATTAAATATGATATTAATCTTAATGGTTTAAATTTTATTTCTTTTACGGAATCTATATCCAAAGTGAGTAGTCAACAGGTATAGAATTAAAAAAAAGTTTGGTTTTTAAAATATTTTTTAATTTTTCTCCAGCTCCACCACCATGTGCTCCAAAGACAAATTGTTTTTTATGTATTTCTGCTCTATATTCCAAAGTAAAAATAGTCCTTTTAATATTTTCAAAATAGACATCCCCTTTTATTCTTCCAGTCTCAAGTATCCGCCATTGTATAAAATTTGAATCTTCCATTAGGTTTATTATATCTTTAGTATCAAATATTAGCCAATTTGGGGCATCATATATTGTAAAAAAATTTCCTTTTAGCATAAATAATTTAATAAATTTTTCATCTCTAAAGTCATCTATTATATTTGTTTTTAATGATAAAAACTTAATAATTTTACCATCTAAATAATATTGAACACCCCAATTTTCAGTGTATGGTGAGAAGGAGCCTAAATGAAATTGCCAATTTTTACCTGACTTTAAAACATAAGTTCCAATTAAATATTGATTATTAAGACCTTTAAGATATTCTTGTTTAATATATCCATTTATATCTGTACATTGTTTTTCAAAACATTTTCTTAACCTGTCCCCAGATATTTTAATTGATCTTGCTTGACCAGAACTCATTGCATTTTTACTCATAAATATTACAAATCTTTTAATTCTATTTTTTTCCAAATATTTTCATCTACACACAAAAACAAAAAACTATCATTAAAAAAAATCTGCCCAACCTCACCTTTACTTTTTTTTGTAATATTTTTTTTCTTTACTACATTAAAAACAAATTCAGAATCAGTAGTTTTTCTATCGAAAAAAACTTCGCAATAATTCAACTTTTCTTTTAATACTTCAAAAAGTCTGAATCCATTTTTACCTCCACTTGCTCCTAAAACAAATTGTTTTTTATCTGCTCTATACTCAAATGTTAAGATTGTGTATTCTTTATTGTTGAGTGTTAATTTACCTTTTAATCTTCCGGTATCTAAAATTGACCAAACTACATTTTTAGAAATAAAATCAGTTACCGAACTCATCCTAAAAAAAGTATAGCACTTTTGCTTATCATTATAACATAATAGCTCACTTTTTTTTCCTAAATATTTATTCCAAAATTCTATATTTCTAAGAACTTCAAGTTGCTCAAAAAAAGTTTTTGAATGTTTTACATGTGTCTCTCCAGTTGTTGATTTATTGATAGTGATATTTTTACTATCACTTAGTTCTAAAATTTGTCCTAAATGAAATTGCCATGTTTTTCCACTTTTAAGTGAAACTGAGAAATCATTGAATCTGCCTAATTTTGATGAAATCTTCGATTTATATTCAGCATCAGTAATTATGTTATCTTGTGATGCTCCACTGTGATTAATTTCTCTGTGAAATTTATCTCCAAATAGAGCATTAAAAGTTGTTTCTTCAGCATGTCCTAGATTTTTAATCTGACTCGCCTGTTTTGAATTCATTTTTCCCATATATTGGGTAGTTATTTAATTGAAAATTTTTTTAAAAATCTTAGCTGCAATATTAATATCCCAACCATTTCCTGCTCTCTTACATAATTGTTGATAAGATTGATTTCCAAAATTAAATTCACCATCAGCAAATCCCATCAGTCTGTAATGTTCTGATATTGAAAGCTTTCGTATGATAAATTTATTATTAATTGGTGGATGAACTACTCTAAGTGAGTTATGATGAGGTTCTGTGATGGTTATACATGTACCATCATCACGAATTTTTTTATTATAAATATCTAAACAGAGTGACTCTTTAACATTAAAATCAACTTTATGTAATTCTTCTAATCTTAATATCTGTTTTTCATTTAAGAATAAATTAAAATCTGGTTTATCATCTAAATAATCTTTAAACCTCTTTTTAAGTATTATTTTTTTAGGAGTAAGGTCAAAATCAATAGGTAGTTTATCTAAACATCCATATATCCATAATCTTTCTCTATTTTGAACATTTCCATAATCTTTAGAATTTAAAACTTTCCAAGAGATGAAATAACCAATACGATTAAGTTCTTTTAATATTTTTGCAAAAGTATCCTTATGCCTTTTTGTTGTTAATCCTTTTACATTTTCTAGTAGTATATGTTTTGGTTTTTTTTCTTCACAAATTCTAATTATATCATAAAATAATGTCCCGCGAATATCTAGTTCACCTTTTCCTAAACCAGCAGAAGAGAATGGTTGACATGGAAATCCACCAGTAAACAAATCAAAATCAGGAATATCTTTTGGATTAATTAAAGTAATATCACCAAAAGCAGGAATGTTCGGGTTGTTTAATTCAAAAATTTCTGATGCATATTTATCAAATTCTGAATAGCCAATAACTTCATGGCTAATTTTAGCTTTTTTTAATCCAAATGAAGCTCCACCATAACCTGCAAAAGCTTCAAATACCCTAATCTTTTTTTTCATATTTAATATAATTCAATATTGAGCAATATTAATGATTTTTTTTCAGATTTATTTGTTCCATTAAATTTAATAAAAGTGATATTATTGATCCTAATAACAAGCTTAATCCAAACAAATCATCTTCGCATAATCGCTCCAGAAAAGGTATGTTTACAAAATTATTTAATAACCATACCAAATACATAACCACAAAGCTAAAGATGCAGCCCAACCAATAATTGGCCATCAAGCTTAATAAATAATTAATATTGAAGGTATTGAATTTGTGTTGTTAATAGATGTAAAAACTCAAATTAATAATTTCATAATACACATTCAAAAATCCCAATTATTTTTAACTCACTTAATTCATCTTCATTTAATATTATATCTTCATATTCACTATTATTTGAACGAGGCTTTAATATAATTGATTTATGGGACCAATTATCTTCATTATAGTTTTTGCTACTTCTATATTCTTTGATAGTATAACTAGAACCAAAATCTTTATCTTGTAAATTGGTATGTTCTGCCAAAACTATTTCCCCATCTCTAGAACCATTCGTATATTTTCTAAATAAACAAATGGAACCATTTGGAATTATTTTATTCATTGATTCCCCGATAATTTCACATGCAAATAAATCGCTAGATGGTTTGTAGTTATTTGGAATTTTCACCCATGAGCAATCAAAAGCAGTTTGCAATTTACCAAAATTCCCTGCAGCAACTTTTATGTCGAACAATGGAATGCAATTAACATATGGAATTACTTCATCAGTATTGACAATTAAAGTTTGGTTTTCAATTTTGTTTTTTGAGATAAATTGTGAAAAATATTCTCTTAAATTATTATCACAAACATAAATATAAGTTCCTCTTATACCTCTAAGCATTATTGTTTTATAAATGTTTATGATAAAATCTTTTAGTTCTTCAGGATTGTCAATTGATTGTTTCCCATTTACATCATAATAATTTTCTTTTAATATTTTTATTTGTTTAGTTTCAAAGTCATAAGTTATCTCTTTACCAAAAATAACACCAGTATAATTTAAATCATAACCTTGTGTCGTATGTATACATCCAACTTCATCTATCGAGTTATTAGAATTAACCCAATCAATATTGGTGCTATTCCATTTTAGACGGGTTTTTTCAATTTCAATATCATAATTTTGTTTTGAGTCTTTTTTATTAGTCATCCAAGGCCAAGAATAACCGGCAACTAATCTAGAAAGTCCATTTTCTAAATCTCTGGATTTTATTTCGCTAATCATTTCATCTATTGAATCAAATAGAATGAATTCATAATTTTGATTATTAAATATAGGTTTGGTATGATCTAATTCGCACCTTAATAATTTATCTATATAGTTTACATAATCATATCCACCTTTTACTCTAAATTGAGATTTTAAATATTCTATTTTGGTTAGATTATCAGTTTTTAATTTGTCAAAACTATCTTTTCTTACATCTGAGGGCTTTATAGATTGATTTTCATCATAGAAGAATATGGCACATTCAGATTGTTTTTTTATCCAATCTAATTCATTGCAACTGTTTTTATCTAATTTTAATTTTTCACAAGCGACATCAAATGCTCTAAAATAAGCTCCTAAATTAACTCGCCTTCTTAATCTATGTGATTCATCAACTATAACAATATCATAAGTTTCTTTAACAATTTCAGCGGGTCCAATGACCATATTTGCATTTAATCCTTTGATGTTTTTAAATATTTTTTTTAATGTAGTTCTAAAAGAAGACATAGGAACTACTAATGCCATTTTTGGGTTTGGATATTTTTTTTTTAATTCGAAGACTAATTCTATGAATTCATATTCGTCAACCCCAAATTCTTCGAAGTTAAAATCTTCATTGTCAGAATTAAGCAGTTTAAATAAGAAAATTGCTAAAATTGTTTTTCCTGTTCCGGCACCTCCTTCAATAATAATATTTTTATATTTATTATCTAGAAGACTCTTCATTATTATTAATAATCCACTTTTTTGTTCAGAGCTTAATGTCTTGTAAGGTGAATATTTAAACAAATCCGAATTATCAATAAAATCTATTGGATGTTTAGCTATTCCAACTGTTCTTAAGTTATCCCAAATAGATTTAAAAATATCCCAATAAATTTCTTTTTTTTGATAGTAGTTATGGTTAGCTAAACCTATATTTCCATTGATTAATTTAAATTGTCCATCTCCAGAAATATATTTAATTAGGTTTGATTCAATATCTAATGTTGCAGATTTATTAAACTTATTACTCGTAATTAAATAAACTGTTGAAAGTTTATTTTTTTTACTATTCTTTAAATGACTACTCATTCTAGAATATGCATCTGTAGTTTCGCCAACATATGCTTCATTAATAACACCATCGCTTAAAATGTAAACAACAGGCCATAAATCTTTTACAAAATGATTATTATCGAAGTTACCATAAAGACTAATGTCAAAATCAAATTTATTTATAATGAAATCTAAATCATTAATCATAACTCATTATATTTTTTTGCATTCCCTTTTGCTTTAGCTATAGGGTATTTTTCAGCATTTTTTGCTATTTTTTCAAGTACAATTTTTTCAACATCAAATTCTAATTTATCAGCTAATAAAAAAGCATAAGCAAAAACATCTGCTAATTCTTCTTTTAATTTATCTCTATTCGCATCGGTTGAGTTTTTCCAAAGAAAAATTTCTAATAGTTCATTGGCTTCAATAGATAATGCAATAGATAAGTCTTTTGGATTATGAAATTGATTCCAATCTCTATCATTTCGAAATTTAACAAGTGCGTTAGTAATTTCTTTTATATCTTTCATAATTTGAAATATTATATTCAAATGTTAAAAGTAAGAATATTCATTTAATTAATTACAATATTTTTTTTGTCATAATTAGATGAATTAAAATGGTGCTTCAACATTTATTCTATTAAAAGCTAAATTCTCAATTGATTTAGAGTTGCTATTGGAGTTACATTGTTCAATATAAAGCATACCATTAGCGGAGTCTATAAATTTTATAGAGAAATTTTTACGGCTATGGTTGGCGGTAAAGGTGTAGATGTAATCAT
>CANGFO010000028.1 GCA_947453195.1 Flavobacteriaceae bacterium | reverse complement strand
GATGAAGCTCGAAAAGATGCTGTAATTTCTAAATTTAGTGTTCAGGCAAAAAAAATATTAATTGATACCATTGTAGCCAAACCAAAAGAAAAGCAAGTTAAAGACATCGCTAGTATTATGGTGGGTAAAATTGGTAATATGACACCAATTGCCGAACAGGAAATCAAGAAATACATAGAGCGCATCTTTAGCGAGTTCTCCACAGAAGAGATAATTGATGCGGTAAACAATGAATACAACTACGTATACAAAATAAAAGCCAAGATTTTAGAATTATCAAATCAACACGCCAAAGAAGAATTTAGCAGATTGTTAGATACCAATAAAATTATTGTAAAACCAAGTTTCAAATTCAAAGAAACACTAATTCATAGCAAAGAAGGGGCTAAAATTGACAAATCACTCTATGAACGAGAAGGCGATATGAATAATTTCGAACAACGTTTGATTATGGATATTGCTTCACAAGAAAATGTTTTGTTTTGGCATAGAAATTCAGTTACCAAAGACAAAGGTTTTTACTTAAACGGATTTAGCAACAATCACTACCCGGATTTCATATTATACACTCAAAAGCAAAACATTATTTTAGTTGAAACCAAAGGCGATTTTCTGGACAATGACGAAAGCAAAGCAAAGAATGTTTTAGGTAAAAAATGGGCTGAAAAATCAGGCGAAAACTATAAATATTTTATGGTTTATGAAAGTAAAAATGTAGAGGGTTGCTACACTGCCAAAAACTTTTTGGATATTATCGGGGCTTTATAATTGACCCTAAATAACCAAAAAACAAATTCAACTTCTCGAAATGCTCAAAAACGTACTATAGGTTGCCACATACGGGATATATTTACCAATAATTAAAAAAGGTGTATTGCTTAAAATACTAATATAATTGGAGGTTTAAATTAAACACAATAAAACTAACATACACTTAAACAATAATTTGAAACTATTTCTTATAAATGTATAAATTTAAAAAAGCATATTTGCAATTTTTAGTTTATTGATAATATCTATTAATCCAAGAGTAAATTGGTTTATCCACGTAGTACTAATATTGTGTTTTAAACATTATGATTTTCAAGAATATGTTTAAAATGTTTCTCGTTTTTATAAACTTGTGCTAATAAACTTGGTAAAACCACCAACAATAATGGCATTGCAATTAGAAATCCTCCAATTACGGCAATGGCTAAAGGTTGGTGCAATTCCGAACCTGTTCCAATTCCGATTGCTAAAGGTAAAAGTGCTATAATTGCACCTAAAGCAGTCATTAATTTTGGACGTAATCGTGTTGAAATAGAATAAATTATAGATTGATTTACATTTCTTGTCAGTTTAAAAGTTTCTCTAAATTGAAGGAATGTAAAAATCGCATTTTCAGCAATAATGCCCACAATCATAATAATTCCAGTATAACTTCCAACGTTTAAAGGTGTTCCAGTTATAAAAAGTAAAATATAACTACCCGCAATTCCTAATACCGAAATTAATAGGATGACCAAAGCAATTCTGAAATCTCGAAAAAGAAATAAAATTACACCAAAAACCAATAATGAAGAAGAAATTAAAATCAGTAGTAATTCTCTAAAAGATTGTTGTTGGTCTTTATAAGCTCCAGCATATTCAATATAATAGCCACTTGGCAAATGAATAGCTGCAGCAACTTTGGTCTGAATTTCTTTCATCACGCTTCCCAAATCTCGGTTGTCCAATCTTCCTGTTACAACACTCATCATTTGCAGATTTTCACGCTCGATTTCGGCAACACCTTTTTGAATAGTAATAGTAACCAAACTCGATATAGGAATAGATTGTCCGTTGGGTAAAAATATTTTGAGTTGTTTGATGTCCTCCAAACTTCGTTTCTGACCGTTGGCATAAATCAATCTGATAGGTGTTTGTTTTTCATTTTCTAATAAACTGCCTACCACATTTCCTTCGAGTGCTGTTTGCATTTGAAATTGTAAATCGGTTGGTGTAATTCCATATTGTGCCAATTGAGAGTAATTAGGTTGAATATTAATCGCTGGTCCAGCCAAAACAATACCATCAAAAACATCGGCAGTTCCTCTTACTTTTTCCACAATGGCACTAACTTCTTTGGCTATTTTTTGTAATTCTACTTGATTATTTCCATAAACTTTTACTTCAATAGGAGAAACAGAACTCATTAAATCACCCAACATATCGCCAATAACTTGACCAAAATCAATGCGCAAGGCAGGTTGAGTGGCTTCAACTTTAGCTCTAATTTCGTCAATTACTTCGTTACTGGTTTTACTTCTATCTTTTTTTAATTGTATTAAATAATCACCACGATTGGGTTCGGTTATAAAAAAACCCATTTGAGTTCCAGTTCTTCTGCTATACGCTTCAACTTCGGGAACTTTTATAATTATTTTTTCGACTTCATTCAACATTCTATCCGTTTCTTCAAGTGAGGTTCCTGGAGGACTTTCATAATCCAAAATGATACTGCCTTCGTCCATTTCGGGTAAAAAACCTGTTTCTAAATTGGGCAAAATAATAAAAATAGATAGCACTAAAACAACGCAAAATGCAATACTAATAATAGGTTTTCCAATAAAATAACCAACCCAATTTTGGGTTTTTACTTCGTGAATTTCGATTATTTCTTGTTTTTCAGAGGTAGTTCTTTTTTCTTTAGAAAGCAGCAAATAAACCACAGGCAGTAAGAGCCAAGTAACAAAAAACGAGCTAACCAAAGTAATAATCATTGTATCAGTTAGCACTTTAAAATACGAACCTGCAACGCCACTCATCAATACAAAAGGAATAAATATCACAATAGTACTAATGGAAGAACCCACCATTGCCGGAAATAAATAGTGAATCGCTTTTTGCAAAAGCGTTACTGTTGGCTCTTCGGGATGTTCTTCGTGTGTTCTGTGAATTTGTTCAACCACTACAATTGCATCGTCTATAATCAATCCCAAAGCAGCTGCAATAGCACCCAAAGTCATAATATTGAAGGAGTTTCCTGTCAGGTATAAAACAATCAATGTCAATCCTAATGTTACTGGGATTATGATTAAGATGGTAGCACTGGCTTTCGCCGATTTCAGAAATAAAACAGCAACAATTATGGCTAATAACAAACCAATTAATAAACTATCTGTAACACTTTTTACTGCATCATTTACAAAATTTGCCTGCTCATAAAATGGTTTTATAGTAATATCCTTTGGAAGTATTTTTTTTAAATCCTGCAACTTTACATTCATTGCATCAGAAAGCGAAATTAAATTAGAATTGGGTTGTTTAATAACAGCAACTAAAATACTTTCCTTGCCATTAGCGTTAACTTTTATATATTCTTTGGCTTCTTTAATTTCAACAGCAGCAATATCTTTTAGGGTGACAATTCCTTTTCCGTTATTGCTGATAACTAGATTTTCGAGTTCGTCTTTTTTATCCACTTGCGCATCAGTAATGGTTAAATACAAATAACGATAATCAGACAAGTACCCATTAGATTTGATAAAATTGGTTTGACTTAAAACTTGCGAAATAGCATTGGGTGTTATCCCGAGCGCTGTCATTTTATTAAAATCTAATGCCAACCAATATTCTTTTTCTTTACCACCAATAATCCGTATTTCGGAAACACCATCAATTTGAGAAAGGAATGGTTTGATTGTAAAATTGGCTATTTTTTTTAACTCAATAGCTGATTTATCTTTGCCTTCAATCGCATAACCAATAACCGGAAGAATAGAAGGGTTCATTTTCTCGACCGTGATTTGAGTATCTGGCGGAAGATCATTTTTAATTTGATTTATTTGAGCTTCAATTCTGGTTTTGCTCAAATCAATATCTGATTTCCAATCCATAAAAGCCGAAATTTCACAACTCCCACGGCTGGTTGTACTGCGAACAGTTTTTAAATCTTGGACTTTTTTAATGGCATTTTCCAACGGCTTTGTTACCGTAATCATCATTTTGTCGATGGGTTGTTGTCCTGCATCGGCAATGATTTTTATTTTTGGAAACGTAATTTCGGGAAACAAACTCGTTTGCATTTTAGAATACGCAAAAAATCCTCCCAAAATAATTAGAAAGATGACGGCACTTAAACCATTTTTATGTTTTACAAAAAAGTTGTTCATTACAATTCCTTTTTAATCACTTTTACCTTAATAGTATCTGCAACACCATAATTTCCAGTAAGTAAAATTTTATCTTCACGAGTTAAAACGGGTGAGATGATTTCAATTTTATCTTCAGTTTGAATTCCTTTTTTAATAGGGACTTTAATTGCTGTATTGGAGTTTATCATTTTCATAATCCAAAAATCAGTTTCCGTTTCATCACTCAATACAGCCGATTTTGGTAGCGATATTGTTTTGGAATTAGATGATTTGTTTATTCTAACTTTTACAATTAAATTCTCTGGAATATCTTGTTTGCCATTTATTTTTAATACAACATTCTGAGTTTGTGAAGTTGTATCAACCGTTGGCATAAATTTCTGAACTGTTGCTTCTCTTGTTGTGCCATCGGGCAGACCAACATTCAATTGTTGCCCAACTTCAATATATTTTTTCAATTCATAGGGCAAACTCAATAGGATTGCAAAACTTTTACTGTCATTTATTGTGACCAAAGCATCGCCATCCTGAACATAATCTCCTTGTTGCACGTTGACCATCGTTACAGTTCCGTTAGTGTTAGAGCGAACTCGAATAGCACCACCAAAGTTGAGAGTTGGATCTATTTTATTAATGGTGTTTCCCAACACTTTTGCTTCACGAGTTTTGATTGAAAACAATGCCGCACCGTTAGTTACAAAATCGTTAACTGCAACATTAACTGAATTCAAATAACCTGTTGCATTAGCTTTGATAGTATTTTTAACCAAATAAGTTGCTGTTGCGTTCAAATCAATATAGTTTTCAATTCCTGTTGTATCAATTGTAGTTAAAGTTACTGGAACGCTCGCATCAATTGGTTTTTCTACTACACTGGTATCTTTACAAGAAATAAAGAAAGTAGTGATTAGAATAAAATATAGAATAGATTTCTTCATAGTTTTAGTCATTAGAACTCCAATAATTGATTTCATTAATTAGTTGAAGTGTATTGATTTTATTTTGCGAAATGGTATTGTTTATAGTTATCACATTGCCAATAGCAATTACAAAATCGGTGATTTGAGCATCGCCTGTTAGCAACAATTTTTTATTAGCTTCAATAAGCGCATCTACTATTTGAAGTTGTGTTTGCAATTGGTTTTCAATTTCGATTGCTTGTTTTAATTTCTGATGAAGCATCAATAGTTGTTGTTGATATTGCTTATTGAAATTAGCTTTGTAAGCTAAATTAGTAGCCAAAGCGGTTTCATTTTTTTGATGTTGTAATGATTTTTGATTACCATCATAAATCGGGATTGATAATCCTAAACCAACACTAAATCCTAAATTCTTAGAAGCTTGATAAGATAGACTTGAAAAATATCCAGCATCACCAAGTAATGATAGTGAAGGCTTGTAGGCATTGTCAATCAATTTGTTTTGGTTGATAATTTTAAGACTATCCACTTCAAATTGTTTTACAAATACACTTTTAGTATCGGTTTGAATTGTCTTCAAGGCAATATCAGGTTTTTTCAAATTCACGAAAGTGGTATCGGTTTCACCTGATAAATAATTGAGCATTCCCAAATCATTTTGATACTGCTGCTTTAACTGTAAAACTTGAAATTCTTGTTGCTTTATAGTGGTAAGAAAAACTAAATAATCGGTTTGTTTGTATATGGAGTTTTGGGTTAACTTTTTTAGAATGGTAGCTTCGTCTTTGAGCAATGCTGCCATTTTTTGATTATATCCTATTTGTTCAGCACTTCCAGAAGCGGTAATATATTGAGCAGTAATTAATTTATTCACATCTTTACTGGCGATTCTCTTGTTTAAAACTAATGATTCTTTAAGCAGTTGAAAACTTTCTGCTTGTGAATTGATAATGCCTTTTCCTATTATTTTTTGATTTAAGCCAACTAATCCTGCAACACTTTGACCATTAGTTATCGCACTATCATATCCGTAACCATTAATTATTGGCGCATAATTGGCATTTAGATTTCCCAAGATTTGCGGTTTATAATTGGCTTTATTCAACAAACTATCTATAGAATTTGATTTAATTTGATTAGATAAGTCTTTTAATAAAGGCGAATTGGTTTGTGCTTTTTCCATATAAAAGCGTAAGTCCTTTTCTTGCGAAAAAGACTTGAAACTAAATAAAACAAGAATGAAAAAAACCTTCAATTTTATAGAATGAATAAATTCTATGAAAGAATATATACTATTCATTTTTCACTATTTTAATGTTAATATTAAAATCCCAGCAATTATTAATAATCCGCCACCAGCTATTTTCCAAGTAAATTGTTCATTTAAAAAAATAAACGCAAGCACAAGAGTGATAATGATACTTCCTTTATCTATTAATGCAATTTCAGAAACATTACCTATTTTAATAGCTCGATAATAAAATATCCAAGAAATAGTTGTCGTAAGTCCCGAAATTCCGAGCAGGAGAATATCTCTTTTAGATAAATTTGAAAAATCGGTAGTGTTGTTAAAGGCAAAAATATTTAACCAAATCAGCACAAATACAAAAGAAGTCCTGACAGCTAAACCAGTATCCGATGCTACATTTTTCAAACCTGCCTTTGCAATTACAGACGTTAATCCTGCAAAAATCATTGATATAATTGCGAATATTTGATATTGTTTCATCCGCTTTTAATTAGTGTCTACAACCAAAACTACAAACGAATTAGGAACTAAACTTGCGCGTGGTTTTAGGTTTTCTGCGGTCGGTTCTGGTTTAACACCAAAATCAGCAGTGGCTAAATACAGTTGATGTGTCGTTTTATTTAAGGCAATGGTTCTAGCTCCTTTTTGTGTTTTTACTGTTTCCTGGACTACAAAAATATTGGCGTTTTCTTCTTTCACAACAGTAATGGTTCCTATTCCGTTAGAACTAAAAGCCAATTTCTTTTTGGCGTCAAAAGCCACGCCGTCACAGCCATCGTCTATAGGCAATGTTTTAATAATCTTCCCATTTGCAGCATCAACTACTATCATTAAATTATTACCACAAACCGAGAACAATCGGTTAGTTTCTAAATCAATCGCCAATCCAGAAGGTTCATCACCAGGAGAAATACTCCAAGTGGCTATAACTTCTAATTTACTTGTATCAATCGTTTTGATTTCATTTTTATCTTCGATATTTACGTAAATCAATCCTTTGGTGTTCGTCACCGAAAATTCGGGTTTTCCGCCTAAAGGTATCGTTTTTAAGACCTTATTAGTAACCGCATCAAGAACGGTAGCATCACTACTTTTAGCATTATAGGTTAAAACTTTATGCGAAAATTGGTCATACAAAATAGCATCTGGCTTTTGACCTTCAATCGGTACTTTAGCAATTAACTCAAAAGTGGTCAGATTAACAATAGTAACAGCATTGTCTTTTCCGTCCGAGATAAAAGCTTTGTTCAAATCATTGGCAATAGCAATTCCGTGAACTCCTTTAGTATCGGGAATAGTTGCAATTGTTTTATCTGTTTTTAAATCAATCACATTCACCACATTGCCGTGTGACACAAATAAATGCTGATTTATATCGTCAACTGCGAGATAATCCCAACCTTCATCACCTGAGATACTTATTTTTTTGAAAACTTTATAGTTTTGACCGAGGCAACTACTAATACAAAAGCAAACAAATAGAAGAGAGATTATTTTTTTCATCGTGTTATTTATAAAGTGTAAATATCTGAATTACTTTTAGTTTAAGTAGCTATTTAAGATTTAAAATCATACCTAAGCCCACTTGATTTCCGTTATAAAAAGGCGCAATCATTCCTGTACTGATATTCTTGTTAGTTTTAAAAATATGTTTATTTACATAAGGAAACACCCAATAAGCAATTTTTGTGCTTAAAATCCCAATTCCTGCTCCTGCTGCTACATCGGTTAACCAGTGTTTGTTGTTATAAATTCTAAAAAATCCTGTTCCAGTGGCTACAACATATCCCGATATTCCATACCAAATGGAAACATCTTTATATTCTTGCCATAAAAATTCAGCTCCAGCAAATGCAGTTGCAGTATGTCCAGATGGAAAAGAGTTAAAACCGCTTCCATCCGGTCGTTCTATTTTAGTTAATTTTTTTAATCCAGAAGTTGTAGTTCCCATAATTAGATAAGAAGTTGCCAAAATGATACTTCTATCTCGCAAATTGTTTTTCCCTTGTATTCCCAAAAAATTTAAAGCATAAACCGATAATGCTGGAGCATATTGCGAGAAATCGTCAATTGTAATTTTCTTATCTATGTTTTCGGTTACCTCATTTCTAATATCAAGATTTACACCTTTTAAAGCGTCACTTTCAATACCAATTACACCATAAGCAATAAATGCTGTTGGTATAATTAATTGCTTATAATTAAATTTTATATTTTCTTTTTTTAAATTTCCTAAACTATCTTTTTTGATAATTTCTTGAGCAAAATTAATATTGAAAGATAAAAACAGTGATGCAAAAAATATTTTTTTCATAGTTTATTGAATATTACCTCTCTTTTAGTTCTTTTTTCTATCTATATCATACAAAGATTAACCGTAATTCTATTTTAAATCTATGCTAAATCACCACAAACTAAAATGAAATAAAATGGGAATTAGTATTAAAAACTAACTCCCACATATTTTTTCTTTTAAAGAAAATTTTAACTTATTCTTTTACTGTTGTTCCATCTTCTTTAAAAGCGAGACTTTTAGTTTTCAATCCTTTTTTTAAGTCAACTTCATAAATGGTTCCGTGTTTAGCAGTTTCCGTTTTGTCTGCTTCTGCAATTTTCCAATCACTATATTTCATTTTAACGGAAGCTGATACTGCTTTTGGCAAATTGGCAGCTTTAATTTCTTGTTCAGTTTCTAACCACGTGCCATCTTGTCCAAAATTAGCAGAAATTTTTTCACCATTTAGCGTGAATTCTGCTTCCCATTCTTTTGGACCTTCCTTACCCCAACTAACTTTCGTTGCAGCAGGGAATTTTTTCATAAACGCATCACTAACCACTTTTGGGGGAGTACTTGCAAAAGAGCAACTGGTTATCATTACAATTGCTAAAATCATCATTACTTTTTTCATCATTAATTTTTTTTATTTTATTGTAAATTATTTTACACTACAAAGTTAAACATCAAATCTATTTTGATTCTATTCTAATACTGTAGCAATTCAGTTATTGTTTAATTGATATAGTAAACTGATGTTTGTTGACAATGAACTTATATTTTAG
The DNA here is from genome assembly GCA_947453195.1 of Flavobacteriaceae bacterium. Lineage (GTDB taxonomy): Bacteria > Bacteroidota > Bacteroidia > Flavobacteriales > Flavobacteriaceae > Flavobacterium. The sequence continues at coordinate 5,532 of CANGFO010000028.1, read as the reverse complement.
AAATAATCCGCTAACTTCTGCTATTTCATTAGCGATTGCTAAACCCAAACCAATAGATAAATGTGATGTGGAGTTTTTTTGAAAACGTTTAAAAAGCAAGGCCTTATTCAGCGGTTCTGCTGCACCAGTATTATGTATAGTTACACTAGTTGCTTTAATAAAAATGATAATGCTTCCATTTTTTATGTTGTGTCTTATGGCATTCTGTACTAAATTATTAATCAGTATTAAACATAAATCCGGATTCATAGTAATTAAAAAATCTTCTTCAATATTTTTGAGTACAACTATTTTAGTTGCTTTAATATACTCTTCAAATAATAATAGGGAATTATCAATAATTTTTTCGACAGAAACTGTTTCAGTACTTTTGAATTGTCTGTTTTCAATTTTAGTCAGTAACAAAAGGGATTTGTTCAAGCTTATCAATTTTGAACAAGAATCATCAATTCCGGCAATTAATTTCATTTCAAATTCTTTCAAATTCTCAGATTGAATAAGTAAATCAACTTTAGATTTTATTACTGCTAATGGGGTTTGAATTTCGTGCGAAGCATTTTCTGAAAATCGTTTTTGACTATTATAATCGGAAATCATTTTCTCCATCATAACAGTAAGTGAATTGTTTAACACTGCAAATTCCTTTATGGTTGATTTTTCAAAATAAGGTAAATCATTATCGCTGGCGCGAAATTCCTTTACGGTATTTAAAGTTTTATAAAATGGTTTCCACAAGGTTTTTGAAACCCAAAAATTAATAAGCATCGAGATCAGAAAAAGAAGAAATAATATAAAAACTAGTAGGTAAAATATCCCTCCAACCAATTCATCAAACTCTATAGTGCTGCGCCAAATCTTAATTTGATAATTGGTATTTCTAAAGGAAACATTGGATGTAAGCATTCTATTTGGTGCTAATTCATCTTCTTTTTTATCCAGAATTAGCGTATCTGCAAACACATATTTAGCTATTGATTTAGGATTAAATTTGGAAATGGTTTTAATTTGCGCTTCCTCACTTTTTGTGATTAAATGCAATGCTATTGTATCGTTTTCTTTTAAGTATTGCTCAATCAACGCTGAACGATTTAAGAGTAACTCATTATTTCCATCCTTCACCTCTTTTGTAACAATGTAATAACAAACAAAACCCGACAAAATTAATATCGGAATACTTGACAGCAAATAAAACAAACTGGTTTTAGCTATTAATTTCATTCGACAGTTTTAAAATTGTAACCTATTCCGTAAATGGTTTGCAAATAATCCTCACATTTTTTTTCTAATAGTTTTTTTCGAAGATTTTTCACGTGATTGTATATAAAATCAAAGTTGTCCAATCGATCAGCATTATCACCCCAAAGATGTTCTGCTAAGGCGTTTTTACTTACCACACGATTTTTATTGGCTATGAAATAAAGCAGCAAATCATATTCTTTAGAGGTCAAAATCACATTCTTGCCGTGAACAAATACACTTCTTTCAATCGGAAGGATTTTTATTTCATTGACAACTATTTCTAAATTACCATCAAAACTTTTTCGTCTAATTAATGCTTTGACACGTGAATTAAGCTCTGATAAATGAAATGGCTTGGGTAAATAATCATCAGCTCCAAGATCTAAACCGTAAATCTTATCATCAAGCGAATTTTTTGCTGAAATGATTATAATACCGGCTTTTGATTTCTTTAATTTTATTTCTTTGATTAAATCCAGTCCAGAACCATTGGGCAACGTGATATCGACCAAAATACAATCATAGTCATAAATCGCTATTTTCTGTTCTGCTTTATCAAAATCATTAGCAATCTCAACCACATTTCCTTCCATTTCAAAGTATTGCTTTATACTTTTTTGGAGTTCCATCTCGTCTTCGATTAATAATATTTTCATATTTGGTCTGATAATTAGTTTTACAAATTTACTGTAAATTATACAATTGAATTTATCGAACTAAGAAACGTAAAACTTTTGATTTAGTAGTATTGGAAATTTTGCAAAAATAAACCCCTGCTTTCAAATCAGTCAGTGTAACGGAACCTAAATTAATTTGATCGATTGACAATGCCATTTGTTCTACAGTTCTACCTAGTGTATCATAAATAACAAGTTGTGTGGGTTCGTTATCTGAATTCAGATAAGTAAACATCAATTCTCTATTTTGAATAGGATTAGGAGCTATAGTGAATTTAATATCCGTTAAACCAGTATTCTCAATACTTAGTGGAGTTGCAGTAGCTAACCAAATAATTGCATTCATTAGCAATTTTTGATGATTCCCATTAGCATCAACAGTGTAACCATTGTAGAGTGTGTCACCATTATCGCCTGTTCCGTCATCAGTTATAGAACTATCGCCAATTGCAACTACTTTTCCGTTTTGATAGTTTGCAGAAGCACATAAGACATTCGTTGCACCTGTTGTACTTGAACTTGTTTTGAAAACTAAACCAGTAGCAGTACTATTTTGAGCAGTATTTAGAGTCATTGTTGTTCCATTTGACCATTTTACTTGTGTAACATTTCCAGCAGTTCCGTGGAGAATAGGATTTGTTGGATTATTAGCAATATTAGATGAGCTCTGAGAAATATCATTATAATCAAATGAAATTCCAAAAGGATTATTTTGAACGGAGTTATTACTTATTAAATCATTTAAAACCTGTGGTGAATCTACTCCATCATTATTTCTATCCGAAATGGTATGATCGGAAATGATACATAAGCCGCCACCATTTTGAACAAAAGTGATGATTGCTGTTTTTTCATTTGCTGTAAATGAAATATTAGGCTCGTCAATTACAAATACTTTATAATTACTTAAATCCTGTAAATTAGAAGTTAAGCCATAAGTTATTTGACCATTATAAGGCAAACTTTCTACCTCATAGCCTTTTTTTACACAGTCAATTGCCCAATTAGACAATCCACCATTCCAATAATCTTCGGGAGTTGATGCGGTTATATTTGATTGTAAAGGAGTTGGTAATCTTTGAGGGTTGGCTTCATTTCCTGCTCCAGCTGCAGCAGGACCAGTTGAAAATCCTATATTGTGTATATCAGCATCAATAACCCAATCTGCATTTCCTGCACTTTCAGCTTTAGTTGCATCGAACAAAATTTTGATTTGAGCATTGGTATTTACAAATGTAATTATGAATGCAAACAGTAAAATATTTTTCATTTAAAATTGTTATTTTTATTTTGACCACGAAACTAGAGTTTAATTCTATTGCAATTCTATGCTAGATTCCTATAACACCTTAAAGCTTTATAGATATTATTTTAGAATAGCCAACAATAATTAGTAATCTGTACTTCAATTGCCACTCCTTTGCCAACGCTTCAAAAAAAATTACTGGCACAGTTTTTAGAAAAAACACGTACGCTTCGCAACTTGCGCCAGTAATTTTTTCCCCCAAGCTTAGTTACATAATGTGGCATTATAGTGCATAAAGAAACACCCTGCTTCTGATGAAAATCAAGGATGCACTATAATAACATTATGTAAAAAAGCCGCCACACCCAACGCGCTTGCCAGTGGCTCTAGGGCAACTTTTTGAGCAGCTTCCATCGCACCAGCCGGCTACTCAAAAAACCACCCTTCGCCACTGTCTTCAACAACGTTCGCAATTTCATAGGAAACTTTACGGTCATACTTACTTTCAAGAACGTTTACGTTCACTGTTTTTAGCAACTAACTGGTTAAATCGGTAGTGTTTTCATTGCTTTTGTAAGTTCTAAAAATGGCTTAGACATTTAGTTGATTGCCTATGGTTAAAGCCATTTTTAGAACACACAAAACCAAAAAAGCCAGTAAGAGTATCATTTTTTATTTGCCACCACGCAAAGAAGTAATTGCTTTCACAATAGCCGATGCCATACCGTTACTAAACATATTTCTTCTGTAATTGGATAACTAAATCCTGAACAATATTCGTGGCATCAGCTATTAATAAAAGCAATCAGAAACATCCCAATAAGCAAATAAAAAAATGATACCCTTACACGCGCTACTGCACCGTCGCACTAGGCAAGAGTTTTCATTGTTTTTTGAAGATGCTTACTGTTTTCAGTTCACCTTTCAGAATAAATACAAACATCCGATTTCTGAACACTTTTTAAGCATCCTCAAAAATCAAATAGTAGAAGGAAGAGTATCAATTTTTCAGATGGATAAAGCACATTTTCTTTTTCATCACATTCGGTCATCCATCTACAAAAAATTGATACACTTCCAAGAACCTTTATCTTTCATTTCAACACTCATTCCTTCAGTATTTAATCCGATTAAACAAGAACAATTGGATTGGATATTCAAAATAAAAAATAAATAAAAAGAAAGCTAAGTTAAGTTCCAGGTTTACAAAAAAGCAAGTTCAAGCCCTACGGGTTTTTGAAAAAATCTCCACCCATTCGGGTAGTATTTTTTCAAAAAAACTTGCTTTTTTGAAACCCTCCACTTGATATGATGGCTTTATTTTTTTTTCTTTTTTTTCTTTTGAAAAATTTTATGTGTCGAGGGTAGCGAGGCACACCTGCATTTCAAGAGAAAATCTGCGGAAAATTGAAAATCTAATCAATTTTTAAAGCCGAATGTTATGCTGAATTTTATCATCAAAACCCACCGAGTTGGAACGATTTACACAAAACCCCATTTATTTGTACTTAACAAAGGGATGAACAGCGGGAAGCCCCAAAAAGAGCCATTTACGAACAGTTTTGTTATCATTTTTCAAAACGAGGAGGACTGCGAAAGTGTTTTTTTTATTGCTTATAGTTTATGGCAAACAAAATTCTGGCATCCGTTTCTAGTAGGTTCAGTAATTCCATTTTTGCGCCTTCCAGATTTCAAAAAAGAGTTTTTCCCAAAAGCCAGTTTAATGATGGAAGAACACGAGCAGCATCAAAAAAATGTTGCAGCTCTCAAACTTTTGGAACAAAAAGAAAAGCAATTTCACGAAAATATCAACCTCATAAACGATATGCGAAGAGTAATTTTATACCGTTATTGTAGAAAATAAAACAATCCTGGTCCAAACGGACTAGGATTGTTTGCACCTCAAAGACAAGCAAACTGATACATAAGTGCAATATGATTGCACCACTTAAATAAAACGGTGAAAAGCAAAGCAATTGCCATTTATTGACTGCTATAAACAAAAGAAGCCCCGAAAAACGGAGCTTCTAAAGTCATTTTATTGTTTTTTTATTCCTTTGGTTCTGGCTGTTCTTCAGCTTTAACCGCCGTTTGAGAAACTACCGAAATAATACTTCCGCCCAGGACTAAATATCCAGCTGCCGAAACTAACCCAACAGGCAACGCAACAGGCGCAGCAATGATAGTTCCGCCAATACTAGCCAAAGCAATTCCAACAGTGCGGAGAATTTTAAACCATTTTGGTGTTGGAGCCAAAGCTCTTTCAACTATATTCAAATTATTATTTTTCATAATCTTGATTTTTTAAGATTGTTAATTCAATGTTATTTACTCTTTTTTCTAAATATTCTACTTTTTGGTTCAGTAAGT
>CANGFO010000027.1 GCA_947453195.1 Flavobacteriaceae bacterium | reverse complement strand
TTAACACCACTCTAAATCGCCACCCAACGTCCACAAAAAAAGCCTCACATCGCTGTAAGGCTTGGTATTGCTTGTGGAGAATATCGGAGTCGAACCGATTACCTCTTGCCTGCCAGGCAAGCGCTCTAGCCAAATGAGCTAATCCCCCATTTATTTAGCAAATATATTTATTTATGTTAGGTTTTTGGTGATTTGATTATCAAATTTTAAAAATATTAGGTCAATATTCAAATTATTTTACTATAATTGCATTGCGAATCAAATATTTATAGAATAATCAATAAAAAAAACTTTATGAAAAAAATTACTTTATTATTTTTATTTTTTATTGCTTTTCAAGGTCAAGCTCAAACATACTACTCTGAGAACTTTGAAAGCGGTAGCTTAAATGGTTGGATTTCAACCGATTTAGATCAAGACACTCACGAATGGGCAGTATTAAATGCTTCAAGTATTGACGGTACAATTGGAACAGGTTCAATGGTTTCATTTTCTTATGATGATACAGCGCAGGCGCCTTTAACGCCAGATAACCTTGTTACTTCCCCTGCAATTGATTTATCTGCAGTTACTGCATCAAATGTTTACTTTTTGTATGATCAACTTACAGCTTCTAGCTGGCCAGATGAGCATTATGCAATATATATTACAACATCAAACGATCCTGCAGCAATTACTGCTTCTACTCCTTTTTATGAGACTGATGTTGCTGATTTAACTTTAGCAAATAAAGCTTTTGATATTTCTAGTTTTATTGGTCAAACAGTTTACATTAGTTTTAGACACTTTAGTTGTACTGATAAATATTATTTAATTATTGATAATATTGAAGTGAAAACATTGCCACTTAATGATGTTCAGTTAGTATCTTCTGACATTGTAAGATATGGTATGTTAAATTCATTAAATGACCTTTCTTTAACATTTAAAAACAAAGGAAGTAACATCGTAAACAACATTACAGTAAACTGGAATGATGGTGTTGATCATATTGCTACAATTCCTACATCTATTGGTGTTGGAGAATCAGTTACTGTATCTCACCCAACTGCAGTTCAATATTCTAGCATTGTTGAAAAAACTCTTGCTGTTACTGCAACTCAAGTAAACGGAAATGCAGATGCAGATTCAAGCAACAATACAAGTTCTAATAAATTTAATACAATTAGCCAGGCATCTGTAAAAAGTATTTTATTTGAAGAAGGCACAGGTACTTGGTGTGGATGGTGCCCAAGAGGTGCTGTAGCTATGAACTACATGACAACTACTTATCCAACACAATTTATTGGTGTTGCTGTTCATAATGGAACTAGTGATCCAATGAAACTAGCTGCTTATGATACAGCTGCTGGAATTACTGGTTTCCCTGGAATGAATGTAGATAGAGTAATTAAAAACGAAAGTGTATCTCAATCTATCATGGTTTCGCACTATAATGCAAGGAAAGATTTAGCTACACCTACAACACTTGAAGCTTCAGGTAGCGTTGTAGGATCTGCTGTAACTATAAATGTTTCTGCAACGTTTAGAACTGTTTTTGCTGCTGCTAATTTTAGACTTGGAGTTATCATATCTGAAGACGGGGTTCACGGTACTGCTGCCGGTTACAAACAAACAAATTACTATGCAGCAAATGCTAATGGACCAATGGGAGGTTTTGAATCTTTAGCAAATCCAGTTCCTGCTGCACAAATGACCTACAACCACGTAGGTAGAGCTCTTTTAGGAGGTTATGCTGGTCAAGCAAATTCAGTTCCTGCTACTATTACAGATGGTCAAACTGCATCTTATACTTTTAATTATACAATTCCAACTACAGGCGTAGCTGCAAATATGCACGCGGTATTAGTTTTAATTGATCAAGCAACTGGTGAAGTTGTAAATGCAAAATCAATCGTTCTTACTACACTAGCTGCAGATAGCAACAATTATTTGAAAGATTTAGTTCAAATATCTCCTAACCCTGCTTCAGATTATTTTAATATTAATAACCTAAAAGGTGGAGATTATTCTATTACAATTTATGACATGTTAGGTAAAGCCGTACAAACAGTTGGCAACAAAAATGTTATTGAAAATGAAACGGTTACTATTCCACTTAAAGGTGTTTCAACTGGAGAATACATTGTAAATATTGCATCTGGTTCAAGTTCTACTAGCTTACATTTATTAGTAAAATAAATATTAAATTAACAAGGCATTTTCTAAAGAAAATGCCTTGTTTAATTGAAATTATCATGAAAAAAATTCTACTTTCTTTATTACTAGCTGTTTCATTTACTTCTGTAGCTCAATTTACAGTTTCTAAAACAGATGGTACACCAGTTGCAAGTGGCCAGGTTATTTCTTTCAATTCTATCGTGTATGCACAAGCATCATTAGCATTAAAAATAACTAATACCCACACAGCTGGAATTAACATTAGAATTACCTGCTTAAGCATGTCTAATACAAACGGACAGTTAATGGAAGTGTGCTTTGGACCAGATTGTTATGGAACTACTTCTGTAAATCAATTATTCCCATCAAGTGGATCAGTAAATATTCCTGTTGGTGGAATTGATACTTCTTCCCATTTTTTTAATAATGACATAGGAATTTCTACTTCAGCACCTGTCGATTATGTATTTAAAATTTATCAAGTAAATACATTTGGAACTGAAATTGGAACGCCATTTACATTTACTTATCGTTATGATGCTACTATGGCTGCGAATCAAATAGATCAATCAGCTAGTAATGCGGTAACTTTAAAATCAACAGTAGTTGATTCCAATTTAGATTTACAAGTAAATTCAAATTTGAATTATATTATCTATGACCTAAACGGAAAACAAGTTCTTGCTAACAAATTAGAAACAGGATATCAATCTATAGACGTTTCTTCTGTTTCTTCAGGTTTATATTTACTAAATGTAGTAACAGAAAATGGAAGTTCCTATTCATTGAAATTTCATAAAAAATAAAATAATTTACATTTCTTAAAAGTTCGCTTTAAGCGGACTTTTTTGTTTTAGAATAAATCCAATTGTATTCTAAAAAAATAAGTATTTTTATACTTTAATTAGATTATGTCATTATCAAACATTAAAATCCTTCATTTAGACAGTAATCATCCTTTGTTATGGCAACAATTGGAAGAGGCTGGCTTTATCAACGAAGCAGATTTCACTTCTACAAAAGAAGAGGTAGAAGCTAAAATTCAAAATTATCACGGCATTGTAATTCGGAGTCGATTTAAAATTGACCATGCATTTTTAGATAAAGCAACCAATTTGCAATTTATTGCTCGTGTTGGTGCGGGTTTAGAAAGTATTGATTGTGATTATGCAACGTCAAAAGGAATACAACTTATAGCAGCTCCAGAAGGCAATAAAAATGCCGTAGGAGAACATGCACTCGGCATGTTACTTTCTTTATTGAACAAACTTAATCGCTCCGACAGGTTAGTTCGAGAAGGAAAATGGATTCGAGAAGGCAATCGTGGTTATGAGCTTGAACATAAAACAGTAGGTATAATTGGTTATGGAAACATGGGAAAATCATTTGCCAAAAAACTGCAAGGATTTGATGTGGAAGTTTTGTGTTATGATATACAAGAAAATGTAGTAGATCAAAATGCTACCCAAGTTAGTTTGAAAGAAATTAAAGAAAAAGCCGATGTCTTAAGTTTACATATTCCGTGGACTCCTGAAACCGATAAGATGGTAAACGCTGAATTTATTAATTCCTTTGTTAAACCTTTTTGGATTATAAATACTTCAAGAGGAAAAAATGTAGTTACGGCCGATTTAGTAGACGCCTTAAAGACAGGTAAAATATTAGGAGCCGCATTGGATGTGCTAGAATATGAAAAACTGTCTTTTGAAAATTTATTTATAGATACCGAAAAACCAGATGCCTTTAGCTATTTGTTGGAAGCAGAAAATGTTTTACTTACCCCTCACATTGCTGGCTGGACTTATGAAAGTCATGAAAAGCTAGCGCAGACCATTGTAGATAAAATAATATCATATTATAAAATTTAATAATCGTATAATTATTAATTAATACTATTTCGAAATTTCTATTTTTTTAACATATATAAATTATTTTATTATATTTGATTAATAATAATAGGAGTTACCGAAAATCCTTAAAGAGTAGGGCTAACCAAATTTATAAACTATGATTAATTGGTACAAAAAAGTTGTTTTTGAAAATTATGCTAATTTTAGCGGTAGAGCAAGAAGGTCAGAATATTGGTATTTTGCGCTAATGAATTTAATTGTATTAGCTGTTGCTGCAGTTTTGGACAACCTACTTGGGTTAACCTTTGGTATTCTTCCATATGGATATTTATACTTATTCTGTGCATTAGCAGTATTTATTCCGGGTTTAGCAGTTGCTGTTAGAAGATTACATGATGTTGGTAAAAGCGGATGGTTTTACTTTATTGTACTTATCCCATTAGCTGGTGCAATATGGTTATTAGTGTTATTTTGCACCGAAGGGGAGCCAAATGAAAATAAATATGGAGCAAATCCAAAAGCAATAGAATAATAATATCAAAAAGCACTTTTATAGTGCTTTTTTTATTTCATATTTGAATTTAAAATAATTTTTCTATTTTAGTAATCTAAATAAAAAAAAACAAATTATGGACGCACAAAAAGTTGATATGTTTATGATGATGAATTCAAAATACTTTGAAAGTTATCATCTAAATGCTGTAAGAGAAAAATTATTAAGTATAGATGATTCTAAAGCCGCTCAAATACAAATGTTGCAATTCAAAGAACCAACAACGGCCTTGATTATTTCACTTCTTGGTGGAGGTCATCTTGGAATTGATCGTTTCTATATTGGAGATACAGGATTAGGGATTGCAAAATTATTGACTTGCGGTGGATTATGGATTTGGACAATTGTAGATTGGTTTTTAATTCAAGGCGCTGCTCGAGAAAAAAACATGCAACTATTTCAAAACGCTTTATATTAATAAATGACTAAAAGCAAGTTATATCTATTTATTCTTATAGCTTGTTTTACAGGGCTAAGTTATCTGTTTTACAAAACTATTTATTCCCATCAAGCGACTTCAATAAGCACTTGTATGGTAAAAAATATAACAGGTTATCCTTGCCCTTCCTGTGGAACTACTAGAGCCATCCAATTGCTATTAAATAATAATTGGATGGCTTCTTTGCAAATGAATCCTTTTGGCATATTAGTTGCATTAATGATGTTTGGCTTTCCGATTTGGATCGTATTTGACCTGCTCTTTAAGAAAGATTCTTTCTATAAGTATTATCAAAAAACAGAAACAATAATTAGAACTAAATGGGTTGCAATACTATTAATTATAGTAGTTATTATTAACTGGATATGGAATATTAAAAAAGAACTATGATACAAAACTCTAATTTTGCCTACAAGCCAACCGATCATGAATCGGAAAAAGCATCCAATAGTTATTTAATGTCTTTAGTGACATTAGTTGCTGGGTTGCCCTTGCCAATTATTAATTTAATTGCTACTTTTTTCTTTTTTATTGCTAATAGAAAAGGCACTTATTTTGTGCGTTGGCATTGTACTCAAGCTTTAGTATCGCAAGCAGCTTTATTATGCATGAATAGTTTTGGTTTTTGGTGGACTGTTTCAATTGTATTTGGCGACGAACATTTGAGCAATCGTTATTTCGCCTATATGATTACAGCTTTTTGTTTTAATGTATTCGAATTTATTTCAACCATTTATTGTGCAGTTCAATCACGAAAAGGAAAGTATGTTCAGCAATTCTTTTTTGGAAATATTACTAACTTAATTTGTCGTGCAGATGATAAATAAAACAATTATTCAGGGGCTTTTAATTATAGTGCTATTCTTCGGATTATGGTTTGGATTATCCAAAGTTGATTTTGTGGGATTAATGCGAATTGAAAAGAACACTACTTCTGCCGAAAATAAAATTGGCGATTTAATTTGGGATGATATCCAAGAAACAGATGAAATTATTACAAACGATTCCATTGTAAAAACTTTAGATAGTTTGATAGTACCTATTTGTAAAGCGAATAAAATTGAAAGAGATTCCTTAAAAATTCATATTGTAAAAAATGATGAAGTGAATGCTTTTGCTTTGCCAAACAAGCATTTGGTGATTTATACTGGTTTGTTACTTGATTGTAAAAAACAAGAAGCAGCCCAAGGAGTTATTGGACATGAAATAGCGCATATTGAAAACAATCATGTAATGAAGAAGCTGTCAAAAGAAGTTGGCCTTACAGTTTTACTAACAGCTGCTTCAGGCGGAAAAGGAGGAGAAATAATAAAAGAAATTTTTAAAACGCTATCTTCTTCTGCTTATGACAGAACCTTAGAAAAAGAAGCCGATATGGAGAGTGTAAATTATCTGCTTAAAGCAAATATAAATCCCGAGCCGATGGCCGATTTTATGTTTCAACTGGCACAACAAGAAGTACTACCAAACGCTTTTTCTTGGATTTCAACTCATCCTGAGTCGGAGGAAAGAGCTAAATATATTTTAGATTATTTGAAAGGCAAGAAATACCAAAAGAAACAATCCATTTCGGAAACTAATTGGGTGGTATTTCAAGAAAAAATAAAAAATAATTAGTGTTTTAGCACTTCGACAAGCTCAGTGTGACACCAATTTATAAATCAACAATTTGTTAAGATCGATTCAGTGTGACACCAATTTATGAATGGACGAAAGGTTAAGGTAGGCTAAGTCAGACATCAACCTATGGGTCAATTGGTAGTATAGATAGAAAAGCATGAACCAAATGTCAGTCTGAGCTTGTCGAAGACCTAATTAAATTAAACCTTTATTTTTCAGGCTTAATAGGATTACCAAATTGAGAATAGTTTTTTGAATACAATACCAATTTGTCCCAATCTTGTAGTATTAACGCTTCTTTTTTTCTTCTACTCCAGCCTTTGATTTGTTTTTCTGTTTTAATAGCATTTGTCACATCATTAAATATTTCAAACCATACTAACTCAATTGGTAGCCTTTTATAAGTGTAACATTCGTTATTTAGACCAGATTTATGTTCTAATATTCTTCTTTCTAAATTATTTGTGATACCTGTATAATAAGAGTCGTCAAAACACTTTATTATATAAACAATGTAAGTTTTCATATTAATTTATTTTAGCACTTCGACAAGCTCAGTGTGACAACAAGAGTGCAATAAATTATATGGTAAGATTTGGAGTGAAATTAATTTGTTTTACAATTTTTCACCAAGTTTTCTCTCTAATTCGGCTTGAAATTCTTCCATTACTGGTTTCATGGTGCTTTCTGGGATATCAGCAATTCGGATGTACATTAATCCATCAATGGCATTGTTAAATAATGGATCAACATTAAAGGCAACTAACCTTGCATTTTGCTTGATGTATTTTTTTATCAAAACGGGAAGGCGTAAACTACTTGGCTCCAATTCATCAATAATTTTGTCAAACTTATTTAAATCGGCTTCAGTTTCGTCAAAAATAAAGTCCTTGTCGGCATCCTTAAGTTTTACTTTAAATTCTTTTTTTGGATGGACATATTGTGCAATATAAGGATCATAATAATTCGACTTCATAAATTCAATCATCAATGATTTTGAAAAATCAGAAAATTGATTGCTTATACTTACGCCTCCTAATAAATATTTATGCTCTGGATAGCGAAGTGTAGTATGGATAATTCCTCTCCATAATAAAAATAAAGGCATCGGTTTTTGCTGATATTCTTTAATGATAAAAGCCCTACCCATTTCGATAGAGTTTTGCATAATCTCATGAAATTCACTTTCAAATCGGAATAAATCATTCAAGTAAAATCCAGCCATACCCTGCTTAGGATAAATCTCTGAACCCAATCCCATTCTGTAGGCACCAGCAATTTTTTGAGCATCTTTATCCCAAAGAAACATGTGGCGGTAATATTGATCGTATTTATCTAAATCAATTGATTCGTTTGTCCCTTCGCCCACCTCTCTAAAAGTAATTTCTCTCAATCTTCCTATTTCATGAAGTACATTAGGAATAGCTTCTGCTTTTGCAAAAAACACTTCGTAATTTTTGCTTTGAAAATAGCGGCAATCAGTCTCTCTTAATTTTGACACCTCGGCAATCATTGCTTCTTCACTTGCTGGAGTGACAATTTTTTTAGGACTTTTATGAGGTTTTAAGTTCGGTACTGTTAATAATTTATTTTTCTTGTTATACGAATTAGATAACATGTAGGTTTTTTTTCTCAAAAACTCGGAGTAGTCTTCAATTGTTTGGTACTCATTCTGTTCGGCAACTGAAATTGGTTTTCCAATTCTAACTTTAATTATTCGATCTTTTTGAGTAAGTAATTCCGAAGGTAATTTAGCTGTTCTTAGTGTACCATTAATTTTAGATAATAAATAAAATAATCGGCTGTTTTTTGCATGAAAATAGATAGGGACAACAGGTACTTGTGCTTTTCTTATGACTTTAATGGCGCCTTCTTCCCAAGTTTTGTCAACAACCAATTTACCATCTTTATAAGTAGAAACCTCCCCAGCAGGGAACATACCAAGTGGTTTTCCATCACTTAAATGCCTTAGCGTTTCTTTAATTCCAATTACACTCGATTTTGCATCCTTATGATTTTCAAAAGGATTTACCGGCATAACATAGCGTTTCATTGGTTCTATTCGATGCAATAAGAAATTGGCAATTATTTTAAAATTAGGCTCTCTTTCCAGCATTAATTTTAACAATAAAATTCCGTCAACACCTCCAAGCGGGTGGTTAGAAATAGTAATATAAGCTCCGGTTTTTGGCAATCTTTTTAAATCTTCCTCTGGAATTTCAAATTTTATTTGCAATTCATCTAGTAAAGCGTTTAAAAATTCCAGTTCTTCAAGATGCTTATTTCTATCGTATATTTTATTTAATGTAGAGATTTTAAGCACCTTCATCAAAACCCATCCAGCGAATGTTCCTAAAAATCCATATTTATCAGCATTTATTGCCTTTGAAACTTCTTTTGCAGTGACTAATCCCATTTGCTATTTTTCTTATTTGAACAAGAAACAAATATAGTAATTCTACAGCAATGCAATTTTAAAAAATTATTAAATCCTAAATTGGTTAAAAAAATATTATAATTTTCTCCAAATAGAGAAATATAAATGATTTTTACATACTTTTGAAAAACTAAAAAATTAAAATGAAAATCATTTCTTATAATGTAAATGGTATTCGTGCTGCAATTACAAAAGGGTTTCTTGAATGGCTTCAAATAGCCAACCCAGACGTAATTTGTTTACAAGAAATTAAAGCTACCGAAGACCAAATCCCTACTCAAGATATTACTGCTGCCGGATACCCGTTTCAATATTATTTTCCAGCAACAAAGAAAGGATATAGTGGTGTTGCAATTTTATCTAAAATTGAACCTCAAAAAATCGTTTATGGCACGGGAATTGAACATATGGATTTTGAAGGTAGAAATATAAGAGCTGATTTTGAAAATTTATCGGTTATGAGTTTGTATTTGCCCTCTGGAACAAATATTGATCGTTTGGATCATAAGTTTAAATACATGGGTGATTTTCATCATTATGTTATGGATTTAAAAAGAGATATTCCAAATTTAGTTATTTGTGGAGACTATAATATTTGCCATGAAGCAATTGATATTCATGATCCCATTCGCAACCAAACCGTATCCGGATTTTTACCTCAAGAACGTGCTTGGTTAGATGCTTTTATGAAATCGGGTTTTATTGATAGTTTTAGACATTTTAATAAAGAACCCCATAATTACTCTTGGTGGAGCTATAGAGCAGGTGCAAGGGGAAACAATAAAGGATGGCGAATCGATTACAATTTAGTAAGTGAAAATTTAAAAGATCGAATGAGTCGAGCTGTAATTTTACCCGAAGCAAAACATTCAGACCACTGTCCAATAATGGTGGAAATAATTTAAGAACAACACACCCAAATTCTAACCTATAATTAAACAAAAATGATAAAAAAAATCGCCTTAGGTCTATTAGTTTTAGTACTATCTACTTCTTGTGTATCTAAAAAAATATACCAAGATTTAGAAAATAAATTTGCCGATTTAAAGAAAGAAAATCGAAAATTAGCTGATGATAATGAGGAATTAAATAAAGTAAAAAATCAATTAGAATTAGATGGAACCAAGCTTAAAGCAGAATACGATAAGCTTAAAGCAGATTATGATAAATTACAAGCTAGTTGTGCTGCAACCGATAAGAGTTTAAAAACCTTACAAGCATCTTATAACGCTTTAGAAAAAGACAGTAACGAAGCGCTTACCGCAAACATAAATAAAAACAGAGAATTGCTGGCTCAGCTTGAAGCTAAAGAAAAAGCTATGGCTTCAGAGCAAGCAAGATTAAACAAATTAAAAGCCGATTTAGACGCGAGTTCAAAAAGATTAAGCGAATTGGAAGCTTACATTGCAGCCAAAGATGCTAGCATGAAAAAATTGAAAGAAACATTATTAAAATCTTTAAAAGCATTTGACGGAAAAGGATTAACAGTGCATGAAAAAGATGGAAAAGTATATGTTTCAATGGAAAACAAATTATTATTCCAAACTGGAAGTTGGGCTGTTAATGGTGAAGGAAAAACTGCCGTTGTTGAGGTTGGAAAAGTATTAGCTCAAAATCCAGATCTTTCTGTATTAATTGAAGGACATACCGATGATGATAAAATTACTGGAAATCTAGGTGGTGGAATTGAAAGCAACTGGGATTTATCTACTAAAAGAGCTACGGCAATTGTGAACATCCTTTCTGAAAACAAAGGTATAAATAAACAAAATCTTACTGCGGCTGGTCGAGGAGAATTTGCTCCATTAATAAGTAATGATACCCCGGAAGGGAAAGCAAAAAATAGAAGAATTGAAATTATTCTTACTCCAAAATTGGATGAAATATCCAAAATGTTGAAAGACTTATAATAGCAAAAAAGGCCCTAAGTGATTAGGGCCTTTTTTTATTATTCTCTTATGCAAAATTTATATAATTCTTAACTTGAATTTATTCTTATACTTTTTAATATTTCACTACTTTTGCTGCCAAATGAAAATTAGAGAACTTTTTATTTGTATGTTTTTTCTTCTATTAGGTGGAGGGCAGTATTTTTATGCGAGTACTTCAGCTAGTAGTGACAAGCCTTTTTCGAAATATTTTCAAGAGAAACACATCAAGCAAGTAGATACGGATTCATTTTCTTCTTTTATAGAAAACACCGACTTAGACACTGAAGAAGAGTATAGTGCGCAAAAAGAAAACAAAGATGAATTGAAATTTTATTCCTCTAATTCTAGTTTTAATTCTAAAATCAGTTTTTCTATAAGCGTTAGGTTTATTCATTATAACGCTGTTAAAAATCAAATTTCTAATTTTTTATTTCATTCTAATACACCTTTATACATTTCTCAAAGAGTACTTAGAATTTGATTCAATACTTACCCAAAAAAAGTATTTAAATATTGATTTTCAATATTTCATCTAGAATAATACACATTCAGATTACCTAATTTATTACAAACCATGAATAAAAAAAATTTATTATTAGGCATAATTGCCCTAGTTAGCCTTATTAGTTGCAATACTAAAAAAGAAGAAAAAACAGAAGCAGAAAAATTTGTTGTCACTAATCCCGTGGTTATGGATACTAGCTTTACAAAAGAGTATGTAGCTCAAATTCGTTCGGTAAGAAACATTGAGCTTCGCGCTCAAGAAAAAGGATATCTTCAAAATATATATGTGGATGAAGGGCAATATGTAGCAGCTGGTCAGTTGTTATTTAAAATCATGCCTAAAATTTACGAAGCCGAATTACTTAAAGCACAATCAGAAGTTCAAGCAGCTCAAATTGAATTGCAAAATGCCAAAATGTTGGCAGAAAAAAATATTGTGTCTAAAAGTGAGCAAGCAATGGCACAAGCTAAATTGGCGCAAGCGCAGGCAGAAGTGTCTTTAGCAAAATTGCACTTATCATTTACCGATATTAGAGCTCCATTTTCTGGAACTATTGATAGAATACCAAAGAAACTAGGGAGTCTTATTGATGAAGGAGAATTGCTAACTACACTTTCTGATAACAGTAAAATGTATGCCTATTTTAATGTATCTGAACCAGAGTATTTAGATTATCAAAATAACATTAAAGGAAGAGGAAATAGTTCGGTAAACTTACTTTTAGCTAACAATGAAATGCTAAAATACAAAGGTAAAGTAGAGGTAATTGAAGGAGAATTTGATAACGAAACAGGTAATATTGCTTTTAGAGCTAGCTTTCCAAACAACGATAAATTATTACGAAATGGACAAACCGGAAAAGTAATGATGACCGTGCCTGTTATAAATGCAATCATCATTCCACAAAAAGCAACCTATGAAATACAAGATAAAAAATATGTATTTGTAGTTGATCATAACAATGTGGTGCGTTCTAGAGAAATTACTATTACAGGAGAAGTTCCTGATTTGTATGTAGTTAAAAGCGGCATAAATGCCAACGATAAAATAGTACTTGAAGGTGTACAGAAGGTAAAAGATGATGATAAAATTAAATTCGATTACCAAAAACCAGAAGATGTGCTAAGTCATTTGAAATTAAAAGCCGAATAGTTCTAATACTTAAATAGTAAAAAATGTTTAATAAATTTATACAAAGACCCGTTCTGTCGATAGTAATATCGCTGATGATTGTCTTACTAGGTGTATTGGCTATGACCAGTTTGCCAATTACCCAGTTCCCCACAATATCACCTCCAAAGGTGAATATTGTTGCTGACTATCCAGGTGCAAATAATGAACTGATGATTAAATCGGTTATCATCCCTCTAGAAAGAGCTATTAATGGAGTTCCTGGAATGAAATACATGTCCTCTACTGCAGGAAATGATGGAGAAGCGAGTATCAACGTTATTTTTAATCTTGGTACTGATGCAAACCAAGCTTCTATTAACGTTCAAAATAGAGTAGCTTCGGTAGTTAATAAATTACCTCCTATTGTTGTTAGAGAAGGAGTTAAAATTACTAGAGAAGAGCCTAATATGTTGATGTATGTTAACTTATATAGTGACGACCCGTCAATGAATCAAAAGTTTTTATTCAACTTTGCAGATATAAATCTGCTATCAGAAATAAAACGTGTTGATGGCGTTGGAGTTGCAGATATCTTAGGAAACAGAGAATATGCTATGCGTATTTGGTTAAAACCTGACCGCATGGTAGCCTATAAAATTTCTGCTGATGAAGTAATGGCAGCATTAAATGAGCAAAGTTTAGAAGCATCCCCCGGTAAAACAGGAGAAAGTTCTGGTAAGCGATCCCAAGCATTTTTATATGTATTAAAATATTCTGGAAGATATACCACTAAAGAAGGATACGAAAATATTGTTTTACGTTCCAATCCAAATGGTGAAATTCTTCGTCTTAAGGATGTTGCCGATATTGAACTTGGAAGTTCCATGTACGATATCTATTCTAGTTTGAACGGAAAACCATCAGCAGCTATTACCATTAAACAATCGTACGGAAGTAATGCAAGTAAGGTAATTAAAGATGTTAAAGCCAAAATGGAAGAGCTTAAGAAAACTACTTTTCCTAAAGGTATGAATTATGAAATAAGTTATGATGTATCTAAATTTTTAGATGCTTCAATCGAAAAAGTATTACATACCCTTCTAGAAGCATTTATATTAGTAGGATTAGTTGTATTCTTATTTCTTGGCGATTGGCGATCTACTTTAATCCCGGCAATTGCAGTACCGGTTTCACTTATCGGAACATTTGCTTTCATGCAGTTCTTCGGAATTACTATAAATCTAGTTACTTTGTTTGCACTTGTACTTGCTATTGGGGTAGTAGTCGATGATGCTATTGTGGTAATTGAAGCCGTCCATGCCAATATGGAAGAACACCACCTGTCGCCAATGAAGGCTACTAAGAAAGCCATGCACGAAATTAGTGGTGCTATTATCGCTATTACGTTCTTAATGGCAGCAGTGTTTATTCCGGTTGCATTTATGTCGGGACCAGTAGGGATATTTTTCCGTCAGTTCTCCATTACCATGGCAACCTCAATTATCCTTTCTGGAATTGTAGCTTTAACGCTTACACCAGCACTTTGTGCCATGATATTGAAAAATAACCATGGAAAAGAAAAGAAGAAATCACCTTTAGATAAATTTTTAGATAAGTTTAATAATGCTTTTAATAAACTATCCGATAAATACCAAAACATTCTTAAGAAGATTATTACTAAAAGATCAGTAACATTTGGTGTTTTGATTTCTTTTTGTATCGGAATCTTTTTCTTAAATAACAGTCTTCCTTCCGGATTTATTCCAAACGAAGATCAAGGAATGTTCTATGCGGTTATTCAAACTCCACCAGGATCTTCATTAGAAAGAACTAATGATGTAGCCCTGCGTTTGCAAAAAATTGCAGAGGGAGTAGAAGGTGTTCAATCAGTATCTTCTTTAGCGGGGTATGAAATATTAACTGAAGGAACAGGTTCTAATTCAGGTACGTGTCTTATCAATTTAAAAAGTTGGGAAGATCGTAAGCATTCTGTAGCGGAAATAATTCAAGAACTTGATGAAAAATCTAAATCTATTACGGGAGCTACCATCGAAATGTTTCAACCGCCATCTGTTCCAGGATATGGAGCTGCAGGAGGTTTTGAGCTTCGCCTATTAGACAAAGCAGGTAGTGGTGACTATAAAAAACTAGGCGAAGTAAGTAATGATTTTGTAAAAGAATTATCTAAACGTCCCGAATTGTCTTCTGTATTTAGTTTTTATAATGCAAATTATCCGCAATATTTAATTAAAATTGATAATGATATTGCCCAACAAAAAGGAGTAACTTTAGATAATGCCATGAATACTCTTTCGATATTAGTGGGTAGTACTTACGAAACTAACTTCATCAAATACGACAGACAATACAAGATTATTGTGCAAGCAACTGCCGAATCTAGAGCATTGCCAGAAGACATTATGAAACTCTATGTAAAAAACAGTAGAGACGAGATGGTGCCATTTTCGGCCTTCATGCACATGGAAAAGGTATACGGATTGAATGATATTACACGCCACAATATGTATAATGCTGCTGAAATTAGTGGACAGGCTGCAAATGGATACAGTAGTGGTGCCGCAATTAAAACTATTCAAGAAGTTGCAGCTAAAACTTTGCCAAGAGGATATGGAATTGACTGGGCAGGTATTTCTGCAGATGAAGTAGGTCGTGGAAATGAAGCTATTTTCATATTCCTAATTTGTCTATTATTTGTTTACTTAGTTTTAGCCGCACAATACGAAAGTTTTATTATTCCGTTTGCAGTTATTTTGTCTCTTCCAGTTGGAATATTTGGATCGTTCCTTTTGCTTAAACTATTTGGATTAGAAAATAACATTTACGCTCAAGTTGCCTTCATCATGTTAATTGGTCTATTAGGTAAAAATGCCGTATTGATTGTAGAGTTTGCAATACAAAAACATAAAGCTGGGGCAACTGTTCTTGAAGCCGCTCTGGAGGGCTCTAAAGTTCGTTTCAGACCCATTTTAATGACTTCATTTGCTTTTATTGCAGGATTAATCCCATTGGTGTTTGCTACTGGACCAGGTAAAATCGGAAATAGAACTATCGGAACTGCCGCTGCAGGAGGAATGCTTCTAGGAACGGTTTTAGGAGTAATTATCATCCCTGGGTTGTATTATATTTTTGGAAGGATTTCCGAAAAAACCAAATTTGTGAAAAACGAAGAAGAAAACCCATTAACCGAAGAAATTAATCACAATGAATACGAATAAATTATATAAATTTCTTATTCCGCTAGGCCTTTGCCTAGTGGTAATAAGCTGTAAAACACCTGCAATTGCTCCTTCAAAAAGTAGTGCAAGCGTACCAGAATCATATGCTACAAGTAAGGATACCGCAAATTCTGCTTCACTAACTTGGAAATCCTTTTTTAAAGATCCATATCTAGTAGAACTTATTGATGTTGCCATAAAAAACAACCAAGAATTGATGATTACTTTGCAAGAAATAGAAATTGCAAAAAATGATATTCGAATTCGAAAAGGAGCTTTACTTCCAACAGTTGGTTTAAGAGCCGGCGCAGGAATTGAAAAAGTAGGAACCTATACAAGCCAAGGTGCAGGAGATGCATCTGCAGAAATAACACCTGGAAATAGAGTGCCTGAAGCATTACAAGATTATACTTTGGCAGCCTATGCCCATTGGGAAGTAGATATTTGGAAAAAGTTACGCAATTCTAAAAAAGCAGCAATAAGCAGATACTTATCGACTATTGAAGGAAAGAATTTTGTAATCACCAACCTTATTGGAGAGGTTGCAAATTCTTATTATGAACTATTAGCTTTAGATAATCAATTGCAAACAATTAGACAAACAATTGTTTTGCAAAATAATGCCTTAGAAATTGTAAAAGTCCAAAAGGAAGCGGCAAGAGCAACTGAATTAGGAGTTCAAAAATTCCAAGCTGAAGTACTTGCTTCTCAAAGCATGGAATTTGAAACGCTTCAAAAAATTAAAGAAACAGAAAACCGAATTAATTTCTTACTAGCCCGTTATCCGCAAGAAATAAAAAGAAACAACTCTGATTTTCTTGGACTACCTGCCGCCTTAGTTAATGCAGGAATCCCTTCCCAATTATTAGCAAATCGTCCAGACATTAAACAAGCAGAATTAGAATTAGCTGCTGCTAAACTGGATGTAAAAGTGGCCCGTGCCGAGTTTTATCCGTCATTAGACATTTCAGCTTCTTACGGATTACAAGCATTTAATACCAATTATTTATTTACGCTTCCAGAGTCCTTATTGTACTCCCTTGCAGGAGATTTGGCCGCACCATTAATCAACAGAAATGCTATTAAAGCAGAATTTAAAAATGCCAATGCACGTCAATTGCAAGCCTTATATAACTATGAAAGAACCCTCTTGAATGCGTATTTAGAAGTTTCAAATCAGTTATCTAAAATTAGCAATATTGAAAAAAGTTTCAATTTAAAATCAAAACAAGTAACGGCATTAAACAAATCTATTGAAGCATCAAATGATTTATTTAAATCGGCTCGAATTGATTATTTTGAGGTATTAATGACCCAAAGAGATGCTTTAGAAAATAAATTAGAACTTATCGATACCAAAAAAGAACAGTTAAATGCTTCCATTCAAATGTATCATAACCTTGGCGGAGGTTGGAAATAATAAATCAATTACTAACAAAAAAACTCCAACAGTATTGTTGGAGTTTTTTTGTTAGTACAGATTGAAATGAAACTTTAATCATTAAAAATAGAAAATGTAAAAAAAGAGATGTCCTTAAAATTAATAACATAAATTTACATAAATTTTGAAAAAAGGGAAGGCATTTCTTGTTAATTAAATAATGTTTCTATTATTTTTCAATCCTAAATCTTTTATAATGAATAATGTAAATAAAAAGTATTTGTTATTACTGCTAGTTCTGTCATTGAATTTTTCTTTTGCTCAGGTATTCACCGATAGTAACTTACCTATTGTTATTATTAATACCGATATCAATTCCGCAACAAATTTGCCCTATGAAATTGTAGACAGCCCTGACGTTTTAGGATCAATGAAAATCATTAAGCATACTGATGGGACAAGAAATTATGTAACCGATCAAAACACCGCTTCCTATTTAAATTATGATGGTCGTATTGGAATACAAATAAGAGGTTCAACTTCACAAGCAGCACCAAAAAAAGCATATAAACTAACTACTTTAATGGCCAATAATACCAGCAATAACAATGTGAGTATTTTTGGTATGCCTTCTGAAAACGATTGGATACTAAACGGAATGGCATTTGACCCTTCTTTAATTCGCGATTATTTAGCCTATAATACTTCCCGACAAATGGGCAATTACGCAACTCGAACCCAATATTGCGAAGTAGTAATAAATGGGGAATATATGGGTTTATACTTATTTGAAGAAAAAATAAAAGCAGATTCTAATAGAGTCAATGTCGTTAAAATTGCAACAACAGACATTACAGGTGAAAACGTGACAGGTGGTTATATCACTAAAGCAGACAAAACAACTGGTGGCGATCCTGTAGCTTGGTCTACAGCTCCCTATGCGGGTAATATCGTGGATTATATTCATGAACTCCCAGATCCAAGTGCCATTACTTTAGAGCAAGATACTTATATCCATAGTCAATTTTCAAATTTTCAAACGACAATTACTGCCAATAATTCAAGTTTATTTGATGGATATCCAACACAAATTGATATTCCAACATTTATTGATTTCATGCTTTCCAATGAATTTGCAGCTAATGTAGATGGGTACCAATTAAGCACTTATTTTCACAAAGATCGTAACGGAAAATTAAGAGCAGGTCCACTTTGGGATTTTAATTTAACATTAGGAAATGATTTGTTCTTTTGGGGATACGATAGAAGCAAAGTAGATACATGGCAATTTGATAACGGAGACAATTTAGGTTCTAAATTTTGGAGAGATTTGTTTTATAATACAACATTTAAATGCTATTTATCAAAGCGCTTTAATGAATTAATTCAAACCGGGAAACCATTGAATGGTGCTTATTTAAATACCTTTATTGATTCTACCGTTGTCTTAATAAGTGAAGCTATGGTTCGTGAAAATCAAAAATGGAATACAATTCCAAATAACCCGCAAGAAATTGCCAATATCAAATCGTTTATTACTAGTAGAATAGCATGGATGACCAATCATATAGGTAGTTATACTAATTGTACCGGCGTTACAGTGCCTCCTTTAGTAATTACCAAAATACACTACAACCCTGCCACTTCTACTAGTTATCCGGTGAGTGGAGATCAAGAATTTATTGAAATTACAAATACAGGTACTGCAACTGTAAATTTATCTGGAATTTATTTTAAAGAATTAGGGATGACCTATCAATTCCCTTATAATTCATCGATTTCGGGGAACTCAAGTTTGTATTTGGCATCAAATAGTACAGTCTTTCAGGCTCAAAACGGATTTGCTCCTTTTGGACAATTCACAAGAAATCTCTCTAATAAATCGGAAAAACTTGTTCTAGCAGATGCTTTTGGAAACATTATCGACAATGTAGAATATTTTGATTCTGCTCCATGGCCAACAGCACCCGATGGAAATGGAAGTTACTTGCAATTGATGAGTGCCAGTTTAGATAACAACCTAGGACCAAGTTGGATAGCAAGCAATGTTGCTCTGACAACAAATGAAAATGCTTCTTATGCAGGATTTACAATGTATCCCAATCCCGTTACAAATTATTTAACTATTAACACTACAGGCCAAATTCTTAAATTAAATTTTATGGATATTACCGGAAAAATCGTAAAGACATTGGAAGTAAATTCAAATGAAGTTACAACAGATATTTCTAATTTATCTAGTGGAATTTACTTTGTAAAAGTAGAAGGTGAATTTGGAACAAAGTATTCTAAACTTATTAAGAATTAGGTATATTAAGACAACTCAATAAAAAAACTCCAACAGTAACTGTTGGAGTTTTTTTTGTGGTCCCACCTGGGCTCGAACCAGGGACCACCTGATTATGAGT
>CANGFO010000026.1 GCA_947453195.1 Flavobacteriaceae bacterium | reverse complement strand
AAGCAGAAGGAAAAGTGATCTCAGCTATCGTTAAAAAACTATTAGTATAATAAGACGATAACGTAAAAAAAAAGGCTGCGTAGTTCAACTGGATAGAATATCAGATTTCGGCTCTGAGGGTTGGGGGTTCGAATCCCTTCGCGGTCACTCTATGGGACAACTCTAATTTTTTAGATTTGTCCCATTTTTTTATCTCTCCGTAAGTACTATTAATACTAGAAATTTTATCAAAAATAGGATTTACATTTGCGGTTCGAACTTTTTTATTTTCAAAATGGATTTTATTTTGAAATATCGAACCAATTAATCTTCGTTTGTCTTCAATATCTGAATTAGTATATTGATATTCAATGTTTTCCATTTTTTTTATTGCTTTTTGATAAAGCAGAAATACATCTTTTTCATTTCGTACCGCTTTTTCCTTTTCTTTTAATTCGGATACAATTTTTTCATATCTAATTTTAGAGGTTTGAAAATCAGTTTTGTCAATATCACCATCAATATATAGGTCTTGTAATTTTTCTATCTTTTGTTCTAATTTTTCTATTTGTTCAAAATGTTTTGGACCTAGTTTTGTTCTTTCGGCGCTTTTTGATAATTGTTCTTTTACAATTTCTTCAAACAATTTTTTTACAGAATCATTAAGTGAAATACTTTTTATATAATCATTAAACCATAAGTTAGCATCTTCCAGCAAGTATCTTCCATTACATGGACTTATACAGTGGTAATAAGAGTAATATTTAGATCTTCCTTTTGAAGTACTTGCAGTAAGTGGATTGTTACATTTTGGACATAATAAGAACCCTTTCAATGGAAATTTTTCGTTTAACTTTTTGTGGTTGATGTGGTGTTTTTTTCTTCTGTTATTTAGTACATCTTGAACTTTATCAAATAATGATTTAGGTATTATCGGTTCATGCAAGCCATCTATAATGCATTCTTTTTCATCATTGTATGCTTTAATGAAAATTGCTCCATAGTAAATTGGATTTTTTAATAGATTAGAAAAAGGAGTTTTACTACTTTTTAAACCTTTTGCTTTTAATTTATTTAGTACTTCCTTTTGATTATATAATCCTGTTGCAATTAATTCAAAGGCTTCTTGAATAAGAGGCGCTTTTTCATTTGGAACTAGTAGAGGCTTTTTAGCGCTATCTTTTCCGTTATCATATCCAAGTGGGGCGCCACCCATATAACGGCCTTCTTTTAATGCTCTACGCATCCCTGCAGTTACATTTAAAGAACGGCGATGGTTCTCAACTTCTGGCATAGATAAATACATTGCCAATAGTAAACCTTGTTCGGGTATACTTAAATCAAGAGGTTGTTCGATTGCATTTACTCGAATAGCAAGCGAATTGAATGTCGAAATCATATGGTACGACTCCGCAGTATTGCGTGAAAATCTATCCCATTTTATAAAAATAACCTGATTGATTTCCCTTTTATTTTTTTTGCAATATTCTAATAGCTTTTTAAACTCCGGACGTTTAAAAGTTTTAGCCGAATAGTCTTCTCTAAATATTGCAGCTACATTTAAACTATTTACTTGGCAATAAGCTAATAGTTTTTGTTCTTGGTCACGAAGTGAATAGCCTTTTCCAGCTTGTTCATCTGTTGATACTCGAACATATAAAATTACATTATTCATCGTTTTTATTGTTTAAAAGATTGTTAATTGATACACTGGCTAAAATGGTTAAGAACTCTACCATCTGTAATATTTCTTCATCAGTGTATTGTGTTGCGTTTTGTACATTTAAAATTTGTTTTGCTTTTTCAAGTTCCATTATTACCTCTATGAGCTAAAAGAAGTAAGCTTTACTTGTTTTATGCTTTTGGGTAGTTATGTGCTAAGGGATACTTAGGACTTTATACTTTTTTTAATATTTCTTTTCTGGTATTGTTTATCACTAAATGCTTGTCATTTCTATAAACTAACTCAATTTTATCATATTGTTTTAGTCCTAAAATTTTCCTAACTTCTTTGGCGTGGTTATTTTTCAAATCTTCTTCAAAAGTCAAATTCAAAGTAATGTCACCACTTTGATGCTTGTTTATCTTAATTTCTTTACACAAATCATTATTAAGCGCATCAATTATTTTCTTTTCATTTTCATTAAACAAATCAAAATGGAAGTTGTATTTATCAAAACTTGTATTTTCAAACATTTTTTCAAATAATGGAATTATGGGGATATTGATAAATGTATCATGAATCAAAGTCTTTGAAACTAAATCTACTAGTTCAACATCAGCATTAAGATTACCATTTTCATTTTTTATGAAAATCACATCTACAAAACCATCATTTTTTTTAATTATTAGAGAAACCGAATTATTTCTTAAAAAGACATCTGAAAAAATCCCTCCAATATTTTGAAATAATACATGGTTTTTTTGGTCGATAATTTTATCAAATAAAGTTAAGAAACTCCCATCAAGTAAAAGAGGCTTAATTACTTCTTTTAATTCATCTGGAACATGTTTAAGTATAGCATTTGTCAAATCTTGAATAGATGTAGAATTTAATTTATCTTGGTCTAATTCGACATTTGAATACATTATGTCTTTCACCGCTCTTATGGTTGGAAAATCAACATTATACCCTCTAAGTTCTTTAATGATTAATAACCAAAGAGCGTCAAAAACATTCAACAATACTCTTTCTCTTTTTTCATCTCCATTTAAATTATATTCCTTCATGGAGATTAATAAGTTCTCTTTTTTCCAATTAAGATAATTTCTTGATGAAATATTTAACAAATTAAGTGGTATTTTTTTTTCAAAAATCCTCGGATAAAAATCGTAGAAGTTCATAATGCTAGTTTTTTTTTATTTATGATACAAATGTATCTAAAATAATTTATATTACAATATTGTAATTAAAAAAATAATTCATAATTTTGATTTTTTAAATTATATAATATGAAAAGGCCAATAAAAAATTGTAAGAATCCAGAATGTGGAGATGAGATTCTTGAGTACAAATCTTCCAAAAGAGAATATTGTAGTGATTATTGTAGAAACCATCATGGACATAAACGAAGAACTGAAGAAAACTTAGAGTTTAATCTTAGTAGAAAAGGAATGTTAGAAAACTATAAACTGTTGAAATTGTATAGAGACAGAGATATTCTCTTCGAAGACTTAATTAAGTTTGAAAAATTAGGTTTCAACACAAAATACCTTCCAGAAACTAAATTCTTTGATATAGATGGAGTAAAAACAAAATGTTATCAACTTAAGGATATCGTATTTGGATTAGATCAAAAGGAAAAAACTAAAATAATTATTTACATAAAAACAGAAAAAAAATGAAAGAAATCATCCTTTCCTCTAGACAACAAATGTTATCTCCGGATCAATTAGCCTATGAATTAGGTCAAATTCCAACACCAGCAAAAATTGAAAACACAAAAATAGCAACCTATGTTTTATTAGGTGTATTTGCAACAATTACAATAGGTGTGGTTTCTTATACCCTGTACCAAATTTACCAAGAAAACAAAAGCGAAAAACTAATTTATTTAGAAGAAAAGAATCAGTTATAATAGCTGATAATCGCTAATCACTGATTAAAACTAGTTATGATTAGTGCTATTTGATCATAATCAATTATGTCAAAATTCTTATTTTACTAATTTTTCTACTTTTAACTGTTCTATTTAAATTTACAAATTGATTAAATGTCAATTCTAATTTAGTAATTATGTTTTTTTTTAGGTATATTGAAGAGAAAAATTCATGAAAAGTTTAGTTTTTTTTTGGTCAGAATTAATTAAATAACTTAAATTCAACTTAAATCAATATTGTTTAATAGACAAATTTTGTCATTATACTTTTTACTTTTGTTTTTAATATTCAAAAAAGTTCTTATTTCATTATTAATTCAATAACTAATCATCATGATAGAAAGTGTAATAAATATAATTTTTTCAGGAACTTACTTATTAACGGGTGTTTTTTTTGCAGTTATATTTGATTTATTTATTTACAAAACTAAAGCCACATCTAGGTTGTCTTTAATGGAAATTTGGGGATGTACAATGTGTTGGCCACTCGTGTTATTATTTGTTGTTGTTACCTATTTAATAAATAATGATAATTAGTTATTGTCTTTATATTTTGGAATTTAGATTTTTTGAACTAGAAAAAATGAAAATTTAAATTTCAAAACTGTACAATCTTGTTATGTTGCTATCAGTTTTTTTCTTATTAAAAAATTTGCCTTTGTAAGAAAAATTATTTTGCAGCAATAAGTTAGTGCCATAATTTATAAAATTGAATTCTAGATTTTCTCTATCATAATTATTAATTGTTGTTTCAAAAGAACCAATTTTTCCAAATTCTTTAGTCTCAATATAGATGCCATTTGATAGTGTGTTTTCAATCGTTTCAAATTTTAATTTATAAGTTGGGAAAAGTGAATTGTTTTTTAAATTAGCTATCCATATTTTTTCTTTGTTTCCATTGTGCCAAATTTCAATTTGGTTTAAAGAGTGGTTGGTAATTCCAGAGATGATAGTTCCTTTTAAATCAAAAAATGATTGTGTATTTTCAAGTTTTAATTTTGGATAGAAAAAGGGATCTATTAATGCATTGTGCAAGGATAAGTTCATCCCAGCTGCAATACTACTATAATAGTCTAATTCAATAGGGGATAAGGCAACTTTTTTTAAAGTCCAAAGTTCTCCAAAAACATTTATTTTCAGTTTTTTTTGAGTTTCTGGCATTAATTTTTAATTTTTTTATAAAGGTAATATTATTTTTTAGGTTGTAGTTATTTTATATTTGTTTGAAAATTATCAATTCTTTTTTGTGGACTAATTTTATGAAAAAACCTAAAATTCTTTTCTTTACTGGTGCAGGAATTTCTGCAGAAAGTGGTATTCAGACCTTTAGAGATTCTAAGGATGGTCTTTGGGAAAATTATAAAATTGAGGAAGTTTGTACCCCCGAGGCTTGGAGAAATAATCCCAGTTTAGTATTAGATTTTTATAACCTTCGTAGAAGAAATTGCAAAGCAGCAAATCCAAATTTGGCTCACAAGTTGATTGCAAGATTGGAAAAGCAATATGAAGTGGTTGTCGTAACGCAAAATGTAGATGATTTACATGAACGAGCTGGATCGAGTAATGTAATTCATTTACATGGAGAATTAATGAAAGTGCGTTCTACAAATGACGCAAACTTAATTTACAATTGGGAGCAAGATGTTAAATTAGGTGATGTATGTGAAAATCAAAGTCAATTGCGGCCTCATATTGTTTGGTTTGGTGAAAACCTTGATACAGATTTATTAGACTATGCCATCAAAGAAGCAGTTACCTGTTCTATTTGTATAGTTGTTGGTACTTCCTTGCAAGTTTATCCAGCAAATTCTTTACCTCATTATGTTCCATTTGCTAGTCAGATGATAGTTATTGATCCGAAAGCAAAAGAAATGGAAATCGATGAAGACCGTTCTATATTTTACCTTTCTGAAAAAGCAACTGATGGCATGCAAAAAGTGTATGATTCCTTAGGTAAATTAACATAAATTTTTGTTAATAATTTTTTGATTGCACCCGATTTTTAAATAATTATAACTTTATATTTGTTTTCAAAGATTAATCAAAGTTACAAATGCGTGCAAAATTTGAAATTAACAATTCTGACAGCTATGAATATCTAATTCATGGTCAAGATTTACAGATTGAGTTCGAAATTAGTAATGCTTTATTTACCATTGTAAACTACAAACAGCTTCATACTAGATTATGGTTTCATAAATTATTTTCAAGTATTTATTATGTAGCTCCTTTCTATCGATTTTATAATTTTGTAATTAAAAAAAATATTCCAGGATTTAGAAATCGGAAATTAGTAGCTACAAACTTTGAATATCCGGGTACTTCTTATAATTACAATTCCAATTTTATTCCGGATTGTGTTTTGGATAATAAGATTAAAATTAAATCTAATCAAGGAGTTATTAATACTATTGCTAATTATCACTATCCAACTATTAATTTTATAGGGATTGGTTTTGGGTTTAGGATTTACAAAAAAAAACTGATAATTAATATGGTTGATTTAAAAGATGAAGTCATAACAATAAAAAATGATATTAAATTTCCAATAATTGCTAAAGATATTACTATGATAAATTCTAATAAACCAGAAATTGAATTATCTCAAAATTCAATATCTATTAATAAAGCAAATATAGAGTTGAAGCCAAAGCTTCCAACTATTAACTTAAATAAATCATTAACTAATTTAATTATTTCAAAAACCGAATAAACCTCAACAAATAAATTTATGGATACAAATAATAATATTATGGATACAAATACTTATATGGATCAATACAACACCACGCATTGGATTACTCGAAAGTTATGGTGGTGTGCAGGAGCAGATGAATATTTTTTAATGAAATCACCAAAGCAAGATCGAGTTAAATATGCTGGGATTGGGGGTATTGTATTAGCAACAGGATTATTAGCTGCTGTGTCTGGAGGTTTTGCTTTTTATACAATATTTAAAACAAAAGGTGATGCAAATGATGCGGCAGGAATAAGTTTAGGATTAGGTATAGGAATTGTATTATTTATGATTGTTTGGGGAACTATTATTTTTAATCTTGATAGATTTATTATTTCAAGTACAGGAAAAGGTGATGGTACCGATTCTATTACATGGAAGGAGATGGGACAAGCAATTCCAAGAATAATAATTGCAATAGTATTAGGGTTTGCAATTTCTGCCCCTTTAGAAATTAAAATTCTTGAATCTGAAATTAATTCTGAATTGAGTAAATATCAAGAAAAATATACAACGGAATTAAATGTTAATACAGATAAATTATTTAAACAGAAACAAGCTGCATTAGAAAAAGATAAGGCAGAATATGAAACAAAGTTAAATATATATGAAGCACAACTTAAAGGTTTTGATAGTGAAATCGATAAATTAGTGGCAGTTCAGCAAGCAGAAATGCAAGATAAAAGAGCATATGGTTTTGGGCCAGTTGCAAAAAAAATGCAAGCTGATATTGATAACAAAAGATCTGAAAAAGATAAATTCATTAAACTAAAATCAGCTGAAGTTGGTAGTTGGAGAAAACAATTAGACTTTAGTAATGAGAAAATTAATGAGCTTTCGGATGATTTAAGGGCTAGTTATAAAAAGAATGAAAAAACTGCTCACGGTTATGATGGACTTTTGAAAAGAATTCAAATTAGTCATGAAATAGGCGGACTAATTCCTTGGGTAATATTAGCAGTCTTTTTATGTATTGAAATGGGTCCAATTTTCTTTAAAATGATGATGACTAAAGGGCCATATGACTATATGGTTGAAAATTTTAATCATAAAATTCAAACCGAAAATGGAGTCTTTAAAGAAGATAAATTATATGAGGGAAGAAATGGACTTATTCATATGGAAACCTATAGATATGCTGATGCAGAAATAGCAAAACATGAAGTTGAAGAAAAATTAAAAAGCCAAAAGGAAGTTAATTCATTAGCTGTTTCAAAAGCAAAAGAAAAGATTATGAAAGAAATAAATGATAATCCAGATAAATTTATAAATCAATAATTTTTTTAGTGTTATTTATAGATAAAATATTTACCTCCCTAACTCAATCCTTTTTTGGGATTGAAGTATTGATATGGAATACTATTGAAAGTGCAGAAAGACTAAAATTTAAAGCCATGTCTTTCACATTAGCATTAATTTCAATTATTACATTTTTTGGTATGTATGAGTTTTTTATTTTATTAGTAAATAATAGTTTTATCTCTTTAGTATCTGGCTTATTAATTACAATAATTGTAATTAACATCATTAGGTTTTCTGTTTTTACAATGCAAAACCCTATTTATCATATTTCGATGAATGAAGAACCTTTCTCTGAAGTTCCTCATAAATTAACAAATACTACTCTAGAGGTAAATATTAATCCTCAAAAACAGCAACAAATACTAATCAATATTAAAAATAGTGCTTTAAAATTTATTTCATTTTTTTCTATTGAAGTAGTTGTTCGAACTATAATAAATGGAATCTTATTGTTGTTTATTGTATTTCCTTTTTCATGTATTTTGTCAAATGATAAAATATCTAGGCTTAATGAAAATAAACGAATAGAATTGATTGGAAATTATAAAAACCAAGAAGAGATTAAGTTTAAGTCCAAATGTGAAAAATTGAATTTAAAATTACATGCACTAGAACAAAAAGTAATTTTACACCCAAACGCAATGTACGCTTTAGAACTAAGTGATGAATTAACTAATAACAAGAAACTTATTACTAATTGGGAGATTGAAAAAAATGATAATATTGCAAATTTTGAAAATAAAATTTCAAATAAAAATTTTATTATTCTATCTTATTTCAAAGTATCTCGTGACATAAATTTTATTTTGACACTTGTTTTTTTAGGATTGTTACTTTTTTTATGTCATTATCAAAAATACAATTTAGTGAATAATAGTAGTAATAAATATTATACTCTTGTAAATAAATATTATTATGACATTGCTTTACAAAATTATAAAAGTGTAGAGTTATTGATTAAAAAAGAACTATCAAATAAATATTCAAAAAAAGTTGGTTTTGATTTGTTGATAGATAATTACGGTAAATTAGTATCTAATTCTCCATACTTAAATCCGCCATTTAATTCTATAAAAAAAGAATATAAAGCACCAGTCAAACAAATGACTAAAGCAGAATTTATTAATCATTATGTCTGAAAAAATAACAAGAAAGGAGATTACTATATATAAAGGATTCTTAGAATGTCAATTTTCAGATGTTAAAAAGAATCCACTTGGTAATTCTAAAAAAAACTCTAAAATTAAATTAGAGCCAAGATTTAAATTGCATGATGTTGAAGTTGTAGAAGCTTTTCCTTTAGAATATGAAATGGAAGATAATGCGGCCTATATTCATGAAAAAGATGATTTGTATCCTGTTGAATGTCATTTCAAATCAAAAAAAATCAAGTCTGGTCGTTACATAGCCAGCGAATTACTTTTATTATTAAAAAGTGAAAACTTTGATTCAGGAGAAAGTAACATAGTTGATTTCAAAAAGGTTCTTTCTGAAAATAAAAACAAAAAAACTAGTGAACCATTTCTATCCACTTCGATAGATAAACAACATGGAAAAATTTCAGGTGAAGCTTACATTAAAGTTGTAAAAGTATTTGATGAGAAAAATGAAGAAATAAAATATGTTACTAAGCCCAGCGGTGCTTTAGTTCCAATCACAAATAATTTGGCAATTAATTCTTTAGATAGTAATAGTGGTTGTTTACCTTTTGCTTCTTTTTTTGCTAGCATATTTGCTCCAATTTTTAAAAATATTTTTGCATTTAACTCTTGGCTTAAAAGAATCATCAACAGTATAAGTTCTAAGGTTTTTAATAAGAATATTATTAATAACGATACAACTAATGCAGGGTGTTTTAACTCAATGTTGCCAACTGGTTGCACAAGCAGTGGTTGTTCGCAATTTGGCTGTGGTTGTCTCTCATTATTACTTGCTTTAGCATTTTTATTATGGTTTATTTGGTGTTTATTATTAGGTAAATGTAATCATGATTCTCAAAATACTGTCTCAAATTCAAAAGTAATTCATGATACTATTTATGTTGAAGTGAATAAAACTAAGATAGATACCATTATCAAAAAAGATACTATTATTTATGTAGATAAGACTACAAAAACTAAAATAAGTGTTGTTAGTTTGCCAAATGTTCAATTTGAAAAAAATAAAGCAATACTTCTTGAATCATCTAAAGAAGATTTAGATAAATTGGCAAAACATTTAATTGAAAACAAACAGGTAAAAGCAGAAATTATTGGTCATACTGATAATTCGGGAGACGCCGAAATTAATTTAAAATTATCACAAGATCGAGCAGAAAGTGTGCGCCAATATTTGATTAAAAAAGGTGTTGAAGCAAATAGAATTACTGCTGTTGGAAAAGGTGAGTCAGAACCTAAAACAACCAATGATACGCCTGAGGGACAAGCAATGAATAGAAGGGTAGAAGTAAAGTTATCTCAAACAGAGAAAGTTGAGGAGTCAAAAAAGAGGGTAACAAAAGAAAGCAAATAATTTGGAATGAATTATAAATATTACAAAGGAGATTTTACAGGACTTTCTAATTCAAAAGACTTGATTATTACTATTGGGAAACATAATTTTTATGATTTCAATTGGTCATATTTTCAAGTAAAAAACATTAAAGCTATTGAAGCTTATGATGTAGAAGAAGAAAAAGTTGGTGATTTTTATTATTCCAAAAAAATTGTTCCAAAAAAATCTTGGATGAGACCATACTTCTGGAAAACCCAAAAACCAGAATTGATATTTAAAAAAGGTAGTTTTGGAATTGAATATATAAATATTAGTTTTCCAAAGCTCAAGAAAAGACCAGATGTTTTTATTTCTGTTAATGAGGATAATTATTTTAATGATAATTTACATGATGTAATTATTAGAGATTTTAAACTTGAAGATTCACCAAATACCTACATAAAGAAAGAATTTATAGATTTAAAAGGTATAATTTATTTTAAAATTGAAATTCCAGAAGTAGCAAAGTCAGTAGAAAATGTTGTAGAATCTAATACGGGAATGAACCGTTCTGAAAAAGTTGATCTTACCAATGAAGCTAATGTTAATACAATTCAAACTTCTGATAATTTAGATTCACTAGTTACAGTTTCTGATAATGGAACTCAAGACCAAATAATAACTACCCAGCCAAATTCTGGCAATACATTTCCAAAAATATCTGCTAAGTCTTTAGGTATTGTATTAGGGACTCTTTTATGGATAATTATATTAGCATTCTTTTGGGTATTTTTCCATAAATATTACATTTTTGCAGTTCTAGCATTTGTTGGATGGTTTATTTCTCGTTTTTTATCTAACAGAAATTTCAAAGCTATTTGTAATGTATTTTTTGCAGGAGCTTTTTTAATTTTTATTGCTTCAATATTTTCAAATAAAGCTACTTTTGTTAATCCCACAATACCAAAAAAAGATGGTACTATAAAAATAAATCCTCCAAAACCTGTAAAGAGGGAAGGTGCTTCTGCTGACGATATTGATTATGAGGTTTCAAAAGATATTAATTGGTTCGATTTTATCAACAATAAATATGAATTAAAATATAATACTTCTGTTCAATCTTTTTTTAACTCTCAAAAACAACATAATGAAGCAGATATATTTTTTAGAAAAACCTCTAATAATTCAATTTCATATTTTAATAAATTATTTTCTAAATTAGAATTATTAGATGAAACTAAAATAGATTCAATTGTAAGATTAATTTCAAAAAAAGCAGAATTAAAAAAGTTAAATCAATTGCAAACTGCTGAAATGGTCACTACATTAATACAAGAAATACCCTATGTTTTAGTACATCAAAATACATGTCAGCAAATAATTAATTCATCTCCAGGCGATTCGTTTATAGTAAAATACCATGAAGAACATAAACCTTGTATGCCAAATGTTCCAGGAGGCGTTCAATCTCCGTATGAGTTTTTACACAATTTAAAAGGCGACTGTGATACTCGAAGTTTACTTGGTTTTGCAATTCTTAAAAAATTAAACATAGCAGCTTCCGTATGGGTAAGCGAAGCATACGGCCATAGTGTATTGGGAATTGGATTGCCAATAGGTAATGGAGTCTTTAAAAATATTAATGGATTAAATCATTATCCTGTCGAACTAACCGCCAAAGGGTTTAGACTGGGAATGATTGCTCCTCAACATAGAGATATGTCCAATTGGGATATTGCCTTATATTCAAACAATTATTAAATCAACTTAAATTATGAAAACAATTAGCATTATTCAATTTTTATTAGCATTTGCAATAGGTATCAGTTCCTTATTTGTATTATTTAAAATAATGAATTTTTCAATGAAGAAAATATACAAAATTGAACAGGACAATACTTCATTTTCAATTTTTCAAGCAGGAATAGTTATTTCAGGTTCCTTTATATTATCTTCAATTATTAGTCCGGCATTAAATGCGATTCGTTTTCTAAATCCGGATAATAATTTTACATCACAATCCCTATTA
Organism: Flavobacteriaceae bacterium; assembly: GCA_947453195.1. Taxonomy (GTDB): domain Bacteria; phylum Bacteroidota; class Bacteroidia; order Flavobacteriales; family Flavobacteriaceae; genus Flavobacterium. Next base: position 11,249 of record CANGFO010000026.1, on the reverse strand, counting down.
AGTTCATTCGGATACCTTACAGTTTTCGTCTTGATTGGTCTTTTATGTACAATTCTAGTTATTGCATCGGGTTTGCTTGTACTATTTCAATTAACTAAAGTAAATGAAGGAGTAGAGATAAAAAACAATAATATTCCTATTTCATTAATTACAGTTGCAATAATTTTAGGATTATCAATTATTGTTGATGAATATGTTGGGGCATTATGCGAAGCACTTATTCCTTATCCAGCAATTCCTAAATTTTATTAATAATGCAAAGCAAAAGAATTACCGATTCCGAAACTACCATTACTGAGTTAATGATTCCTTCTTATGCTAATTTTGGAGGAAAAGTTCACGGTGGAATTCTTTTATCATTAATGGATAAAGTTGCATATGTTACTGCTACTAAACATTGCTCTAGTTATTGCGTAACCGTCGCAGTTGATGGAGTAGAGTTTTTAAATCCAGTTGAGGTAGGGGAGTTAATTTCATTAAAAGCATCGGTTAATTATGTTGGAAATACCTCTTTAATTGTAGGAATTAGAGTTGAATCTTTAAATCCTATTACTGGAAAGATAAACCACACCAATTCTTGCTATTTTACAATGGCCGCCAAGGACGAATCGGGGAGTTTAACTAAAGTTCCAAGATTAATAATTGAAAACGAAACGCAATTGCGCCGCTTTTGCGAAGGCATGGAACTAAAAAAGTTATCCAAACAAAAAAGAGCAATGCTAAAGTCGGATTTGAATGGTTTATCTATTGAACAACTGAAAAATATCTGTACCCAAGAAAATTGTGAGGTAGTGATTGGTTAAATAATATTTTTTATTTTAATTCAAAATTTAATTTCTATGTCTCATCTAGAACCTTCCTACCTACGCTACATCTATGATGGCCTTGAAAAAGGAGATTTACATCCTGATAATGCCGCAGCATTACCCGAAGGGTTAACTGGTTTGTATGAATCTGCTTTTGAGGAAAATAAACCCGCTCGAGAACGCCAAAAACTACTTGAAACCTTTGCAATATGGGCTTTATTAAAAAAAGAAGTTTCGGCTCAATTTGTTGCAGAAATACTGGAAGTTCCATCCCAAGAAATTATTGACTTTATTGCTGCCTTTTCGAGTTGGTTCACCAGCCCAGAAAGTGGAAAATACCAATTGTATCATGAACGTTTGAAAGTGTATTTGTTGCAGAAGATTTCTGAAAAGGAAATTGAACAAGTACATAACAAACTCATTTCTAAATTAGAACAAGGTATTGGCGAGCAAAAAGAAGATGAGTTTGAAATATATGGGTTAGAGTTTTTGGGTGCACATTTATATGCATTTGACAATAATAAATTAATTAATATTACTCTTTCTGAGGAGTATAGAAATAGACAGATTCTAAAGTTAAAATCTTTTGACTATTCAATAAATAATATCAAAAATTGTATTCAAATATGTTCGTTGAAGAATGAGAATAAACTTATAATAAAATTTGTTAAATTATTAAATGATACTTACGAAAAAGATATAAATATTTCAATTAATTATTCTTCATTAATTTCCAATAATGGACCAGAGATTTTTCATGAAAAAATTAAAGATTTACCTGTTGAAACTAGAGCTAAATATTGGATTCATGCTATTATTCTAAATTTAAAATACAATAGTGAACTAACGGATAAATTAAATGATATTTTTGAATTTTTAAATAACAATGAAGACAATTTTTTTTCCGATCAATCATTGAATTTTAACTACATTTTTGATTCATTTGAATTAATATTTGAGTTTACTGATTCTTTACTTGATTTACAATTAGATATTTACTGGTTTTTAACTAGAGTTGAATGGCAATTTTCAAAAGAAGAGGCAAAAGACGGAATCATTGATGATTGGAATAAAAAATTAATTAATTGTTTTAACAATTATAATATAGAAAAGAGAAAAGTAATCTTTAATATGTTGATAAAAATTTCAGAAGAAAATGAATGGTTTGAACTTTATCGATCAAATGATTGGATATTAAGAAATTTAAAAAAAATAGAAACAATAATATTTTCAAATAAAAATTTAATAATTAAAAAAAATATTTTTGACCTAAATGCATGTTTAAATAAAATTATTGATGTTAATGATAAAGTTATTATTCAAAATATCATAAAAAGTTCAAGTTATATTGGAATTAGTTCTATTAATTATAGAGGAAATAAATTAACCCAAAATACAATTACAAGATTTTTCGACAAAAAGAATGAGTTTGAAGATTATATTTTAAAATTATTAGCTTATTCAAATAATTCAAATTTCATAGAATTTAATTCTGAATTTCAATTTTTTATTGACGAAATTGGTGGATATGAGGAAGATGGTATTACTTACATTTCTGATGAAATATGGGGAGAGTTTGAAATTTTCTTTAGAGAATTAGCAACTATTTCTTCTCCTTTCGAGTTTAGTAAAGTATTAAATTATCTTGTTGAAAATTTTTCATTTGCAATCTATAATGAATATTTAGGTTCAACAATATTTCAAGAAAAAGACATTTACGAAGTAATCAGGTTTGATGTAATTCAAAATAATTTTTTATTTCTTTTTGATATTGATTATATTAAAAATTCATTTGATTCAAATATTGTAACAAAGTTTGAATTGATAGCAACTATTGCTCAATTGTTTAATAAAAATGAAGAATTGTATAATAAAGATATAATAGAATTTTTATTAGATGAATTAGGAGATGAAGAATTATTTGAAAATTTTGCTAATGAACCTTATCTATATTTTAAAATAATAAATTTTTATAGTTTAAACTTAAATTATGCTATTCTACAATACAAAACCAAGCTTAAATCAATTCCACTAGAATTTTCATTAATATCATTTAACCATAAAATAACTAATATTGATTTAATTAATAGTTATTTTAATTATTTGAGTAATTACGAATTTCAAAATGATAATTGTAAATTATTAATTGATACTAATTTTGAATTTTCAATAAATGAATTATCACATATTTATAAATTTAATAATAATGATTTAATTAAAATTGTAAAATATCTTGATCGTAAAAACAATAATAATAACATAGTAAATATGATTAAAAATACTAATAAAATCAATGAATTAATTTTTTTATTGAGACACAATAAATTTTACTTTAAACAAATAAATACAACCATAAATTAATCCACATATCATGAACACACAAATTTTTTTACTTACAATTAACGAATTTGACCAAGGATTAGTGCAATTTAATCTTGGTGAAAATTGGAGTTTTATTTTTAATCAAAAATGGTATCCGACACGGGCATTTATGAATCGATATAATTTTAATAGTGGTACTGAAAACCAAATAAATCTTCATAGTTCAACTCACGAATTATCAAAACTATTTCCTATAGTTTCTTCAGAAATTAACTATACTAATCATAGACCTGTTGAAGTTTAGTAAAATATTATATGCAAAAAATTAGAAAACAGAGAACTAATATCTCAGCAGAAGAATATTTAGCAAATTGCCATTCAAATTTTAACGAGGTAGAATATTTAAAATTCGAAACCCTAAGGAAAGGCGAAGGTTGGGCCAAGTTAATAAAAAGACAAAAATTCAAGTGCTTCTATTGCAATACTGATATCAGAGATATTCAGAAAATAATATTAAATGATATAATAAAAATGAGAAAAAGGGGACCTGATGGATTCAGTGGTTTACACTTTGAACTCGATCACAAAAATGCAGTCAACACAGATAATAATTCTGAAAATTTAGTAGCTGCTTGTTATTATTGTAATAATACAAATCAAACACAATCTCTTTTGATGTTTTTAAAAATTATTTTGGACAACAAAGAAATATTTCTTTTAAAAAAATTATAAAAGATTTTAATATTACAAAAGATTCTTTTTTTAAACATCATCTTGAAGGAAAATCAATTTAATATTTTGCTATAAAATAAAAAAAGCTCATGCCACACCTCGAACCCTCTTACCTTCGCTATATCTATGATGGTCTTGAAAAAGGCGAATTGCATCCCGATAATGCCGCTGCATTACCCGAAGGGTTAACTGGTTTGTATGAAGCAGCTTTTGAGGAGAATAAACCTGCTCGTGAACGCCAAAAACTACTTGAAACCTTTTCAATATGGGCTTTATTAAAAAAAGAAGTTTCAGCTCAATTTGTTGCAGAAATACTGGAAGTTCCATCCCAAGAAATTGTTGATTTTATTGCAACCTACTCTAGCTGGTTTACTAGCCCTGAATGTGGCAAATACCAGTTGTATCATGAGCGCTTGAAAGTGTATTTGTTGCAGAAACTTTCGGAACAAGAAATTACTGTGCTTCATGATAAATTAGTTATTCGATTAGAGCATGCCATTTTAGAACAAAAACAAGATGAGTTTGAACTGTACGGTTTAGAGTTTTTAAGTTTACACTATTTTACAACAGCCATGATAACCGGCGATGGCAAAAAACTGATTACACTTTCTTACGACCAAAACCATTGGCAACGCCAAATAAAATTGAGCAAAGGCTTTGAATGGACAAAAAAAACCTTAAAGCAGGTAATGACTTGGGCATCCAAATTTAATGACGAAGAAGTTATTGAGTGCGGCCTGCAAATGGTAGACTTGCAACACCAAGAACAGAATGATGCCCCTCAAATTGTTGCCTTAGTAGTAGAAGGAGAAATTGAAGTGGCCTTAAAACGCATTGAAGCTTTTGGCGGAAATGATAAAGAGGGATTGCAGCGAAAGTTTATTTTAATTGTTTTATGTTTATTAGAACTTTCGGGATTGAATAATGTTGAAAATTTGAATATTCAATCACTTACTTTATTATTTGATTTTTTTGGAAAATTATTTTTAAATAAAAAAATACACGATTTTATTTTAGAAATTTTTCCAAAGTCAAAATTCAATAAATTAAATAAAATATATGAACTTAATAACTTTAAACATTCTTTAATACTAGAAGAGTTTTACCTAAGTTTTAACAACAATGATTTAGAATTTTTTGATTTAACAAATGTTTTTATTATCGGTGAACCTAAAAATAATGACGAAAAAATAATTCAATCTACTGCTTCTTATTGTAAAAATGGAAATTTGCTAGAAGGTTTAAAATTATCCAAAAAAGTCACGGATGAAATGCTGCAGGTTTCATTAATGCTAGACATAGCAATTGAATATTTTAAAATTAATGATTTTAAAAAAGTAAAAGAAATAATCATTAAATCATTAAATATATCCAATAAAATATTGGAACAAAATGCAAAATCATATTGCTTAAGTGATGTAGCAAATGTTTTAGCTAAATTAAACTCAAAAAATGTTAATCTAAAGATTGATTTATTTGATGTAATTGAATCAATTGGTGAAAATGAAATTAGGAAACTAACCATAAATAATTGCATTCAAATTTATTTTGCCTCCAATAATTATTATGAATTAAAAAAAATATTATTATTTCATTTAAAGTATTCAAGTAATAATCATTTTGAATTAGAAAATTTCACCGAAGTTATATTGAGTTTAAAACAAAAGGAAGCAATGTTTTTCATTAATAATTTTAATGATTCATTTGATAAATCAATTGCAATGAGAAAATTAGCAATTAAATTATTAAATGATAATTTCGAAAATGAAGTTCTTAATATTGTTAATAGTATATCGTACGAACATGAGAAGGTAACCGTATTATCAGCTATGTTAATTAATTATTTGAAAAACAATAAATTTGATTTGTTTAAACAAACTTTTACAGAGGCTATAATAATAGCTAATAATATTGATGACGATTATTGGCAAGAAAAGGCATATTATGAACTTTTTATTGAATTATCTAAGTTATATAGCTACAAAAAAATTAAAAAATTAATATTTGAAATTCCATCAGTTTATTTCAAAATATTAATTTTACTTGAAACAGCCTCAATATATAATAAAAAGAATTTAAAAAGATATTTTGAAATCATTAATCTTTGTCTAGAGTTAACTAATGAAATTCATTTAAATGTTTATAAACAAGAATTAATTTCTCGAATATTATTGAATTTAGCAAAAAATGGTCAAATAGATAAAGCGATAAATTTAAAAACCGAACTAACTGTTTTAGATGATTTATATTATTTTTCAACAATACATTTTTACATTATTGGTGATGAAATATACAAATTGCATTTGAATAATATTCAAAACGAAGAAATTAAAAACAATGCTATTGCAGTATTTGCAGAAGAGTTAGCTAATAAAAATAAATTATATGAATCAATTGTTATGTTTGAATCTATAAATAATGAAATTTTAAAACTTAAATTTTTACAATACATTTCGGAAATATGGATAATTAAATTTGGTTTATATAAGACATTGATTTATTGTAATAAAATTCTAAATAGGAATTCGTTATTTGAACTTGAAAACATAGTATTTAAACATGTTTTTTGTTATTTCAAAGATTTTAATTCATTAAAATCTTTATTAAATATTGATAATCATAATATTAAATTTGCTTTAGAAGTGTTTTTTATTAATAATTTATTTAATGAAAGACTAACTGCAATAACATTAAATCGTGCTAATAAAACCCTAAACATTCAATGGGCTATAGATATAAAAAACCAATTACCAAATTAGTATGAAAAACGAAATATTAAAGCAAATTGTTTCAAGTTCATTCTCTGATAATCTTACCAGAAAGATTCAAGCGGTATTAGAAGAAGAGGATAACTATGCTGCCGATGAATTGGTAGAATTAGGTGAAGAAATTCTTTCTCAACTAGCTGCAATTGGTTTTGCGGTATATCTACATCAACCCAACCAAAAGGAAGTATTTAATGATTTTCTAATCAATTTATTTAGTAGTTCGGGGCATGATTTCAATGCTGGTCCATTGTACCGCTGGGCAGCAAATATGATTTTAAATGCTGAAGGAGAATTAGCAACCAAAATCAAACCTTATTTTTGGGAAACTGTTGATGGTAAATTAGTACTTAATAATCAAATTCATCATTTAGCTTCGTTACGTAACGAAGTGATGCACGGTTTTTTTGTATTGCCACCAGAACGTAACCGAGAAGAAGCTAATAAAGCCGCATTAATTTTAGAGCATTGTGTTAATGATAATCTATTCAAAACTAATTGGGGAACATTTCCTTTTTTAACTACTACTGGTTTTAATGGAAATTGGTCAGTAGATGAAAAAGATTGGGAGCAATTTAGCAATTGTTATGACTTTAGCCAATTAGCCGCTCGTGTTCGTTATGAATGGAGTGCATCGTTTCAAACCGAAGAAAAACAATTTGCTTTTGAAAAAACAAATGAAAATCCGAAAGTTTTGGCTGAGATTAACCAATTTTTAGATATAAATACCAAAGGAGCTCTAGTAATTTGGCATCGACCGTTTGACCCAGTTTGGGAAGCAACTTATAAATCTTTAGTTCAAAATATTTCAACCGATCACTATTTACCAATTTACTATTCCTTAAATGAATCGGGAGTGACTTATTTGAGTTCCTTTTTATTACATCAAGTTATTCAAAGTTTAGCTGAACATACGAAAGAAACCAAAATAAATAAAGACCCTTTAAAAGCTTTAAAAGAACTTCGAGCTAAATGTACTTTGAAACCGGTTATTATTTTGAATGCGATTCATATAAGTCTTTTTAATGATAAACACTTGCTCAATTTAGCCAATGTCTTTTTTGATAATGATGTTTTACTTGTTGGAATTGGAATTCATCATCCCTACCTAAATCGTTATTTTAATAAATCAATCGATTGTAAAGCGGAAGCATTTATTCCATTAGAAAAACAATGGAAAGTCACTTTAGAAAATTATTTGCGTTTCAAGAACAATGAAAATAGCACTTCTAATTCTTCAGATACAGAATTATTAGTGAAGATTATCAAAAAAATGCTAGCTACACTTAAAAAAGGAACTTCAATTGTAGCAAGAGAATTTGCCGATGAAAATAATTTTCCAATGGAATTTGTACACGAATGTTTTGCAATATTGAACCCTTATTTGAATTTAGCGAACAAATCCTTTGAGATCGACGAAATTGATGAACTCTATGAGTTTCCAATTGAAATAAAAGAAAGTTCCCGAATATTTTTAACTTTGGGACGACGTGATATTAAATTAGAGTACCAACATAAAATCTTATCCTTATGAGTAATCTATCTCCAATAAATAGATATCACAAACGATATTTAGAATTAAAATCTAATTTATCTATTTCTTCAAATTCGGAAATAGTATTGGATTTAATCCAACAAAAACCTACCGAATTGAATAACTTCTTTATGTCAGGTTTAGGATTAAGCACTTTGCTATTACGATTAGGAGCTGTTATTCAATTAAGCGCTAAACTGAACGATGGCAATCAAGAAAACGATGCCTTGTTTATGAAGCAAGTTTTGGATAATCTTAGAGAAACGTTACCTTCAGATACCAATTGGAAAAATCTTTGGAGTGCTGCCGTTGTAAATGGATCGGTATGGGAAGCCGTTTCAATAACTCCAAAGGGAGGACAATCTTTGCTAGACAGATTTGTTACGTTCCGAAATAAATTTGTTCACCAATTTATTCAAATCAAAGAAGAGGATGTTATAAATTTAACTAAAGCCATTCAAATTTTTGAAGAAATGGAATTGTTAGTTTCTTTATTTGAAGATTCTGAAATTAAATCGATCAAAGGAAAATTTTACTTTATTCAAAATAATTCTCAAATTGAATTGTATCCTTTTGTTCAAAAAGGAGAAAAAGATGATTTACCTTATTTGTTTCAGGGTTTGTATGAAAATAAAAAACAAGCCAAATTAATTAATACCCATTTTGGCAATGAAGAACCACAAGACAGTGAAATCAATTTAGAACCTAGTTTTAAACCACTTCGCGATTCCTTACAAGGTGGAGCAGGCCAAGTATTTGACTTTAGCGAAAGAATCAATTATTATAGAGCTTGTTTTGTGGGAAGAGAAATAGAACAAAAAACAATTATTGATTGGTGTAAATCTGAAACTGAAAGTAACATATTGCCAATTTTTTCGCCTGCAGGAATGGGGAAAGGAGCGTTAATTGCAAATACAATTGCAACTTTACAAGAAGTTAAAATCCCTGTTTTATACCAATTTTGTGGCTCTGGCATGCAAAATAGTTTACATGCCACTTTATACCATTTTATTCTTCAAGGAAAAAGAAATCAATGGTGGTCGGAAGAAGATGAAACCATTAAAAGAAAGCTTTATCGATTGCCAAGTAAATATATAGATGTAATTCACTTGTTTCAAGATTTGCTTACCAATCACTTTAAAAATCCAAGAAGCAATACTTCAAATAACTTAATTATTGTAATAGATGCATTAGACGAAGCGGCAGTAGCTTATCCTTCATTGTATTTATCCGATTGGTTTAAAACCTATAACGATAAGGATGAACCTGAAGAAGATTGGCAAAGTCCAAATTTTGTAAAGTGGGTTTTAACTTATAGAAAAACCGATGGAGAAAAAGGATATAGTTTGCCTTTTTATAATAAAACACAGGAGATTTCAATTCTTCAACCCTTACTAGGATTAAGTGAATCAGCACTCGATGTTGCATTGCAACCATTTAATGTTTCAGAAGATTTCAAAACTGAGGTGCTAAACAAAGGAAAAATATTAATCTAAAAAATCATTTTAAATACTATGGAAACCATCATCATTGTATTATTATTTGTAAATACTTATTTAATTGTTGATTATGTATTAGACAATTACTATTTTAATGGAACACGAAAAGGGAATGTTTTAATTTTAAACAGACATTTCTTTTATGAGTTTTTTCAAATTGGGTTAATCGGGATATTAATTGTAGCTCAATTGTATTATATAAATGACATTCCATGGTATGGATGGTTTATGACAATTATATTTATTATTACATGGGCCAGTAGAATTTATACTACTTTCAAAAATAGAAATTGTGAAATTCAAATTGGTAAAGACAATATCGTTTATATAAATAACGAAGGAAAAACTTTATCTATTCAAGCACCAAATTTCATTTCCATAAAAAAAGTAAAAAGTGATCGCCTCACAATTCAATCTGAAGCAACCGATTATGTAGTTTTATTTAAAAATGATAAAAATGAAGAATTAGAAATAAATTTACATACAAGTTCTTTAGATACTTATGTGACTCAAATTTATAAATCAATAAATAAGAATTTTTCTAATGCGAAATTTGAAGGAATTCAACCTGGTAAATATTTAAACTTAAAGAAATTGGGTATTTCTTTCTTAGTTTTGGTTGTAGTATTTATAATACTTTAATGATTTTAATATTAAATTTTAGTCAAATAATTCAAAACGAAAAATAGTAAATTAATAATCAAATAAATAATAATAACAATTGCAAAAACATCTTTAAAGGTAGATAATGATTTTATTTTCTCATTTCCAAAAAAAAGTGCTTGGAAAGGAAAATGAACTAATTCCAAATTATATAAAAAAACATTTTCTTGACAATTACACGAATGTACAATTGAGCGATGAACTTTTTGCCAAGCGATCTTATCCACTTCCAAGAAATACAAATCCTGATTCTGAAACATTATATCTTTTTGAAATCTAATTTACATTTGCTGGAAAAAAAATTGGTGGTGTAAGATATTGTCCGGGGTTTTCTGAAGAGTCAAAAATTAATATCAAATTAGTAGATGAAAATTTTGGAGAAGATGAAGAAACTTATTTTTTAAATTTAATATCTCCGCAGACTTACTATGGGATTTCAAATCCACTCATTACAATAAATATAAAGAATTTGTTGAAAAAAATGAAGCAACATGGGAAGAATCTAAAATCTATATTCGTTTCAACTTTAGAAATAATTTTTTACATCTAATTGCATTAAAATATGATGAAAAAGGAAATTTAAAGGAAGCTCAAGAAGCAAATGAAAACAATATAAAATACATTCTTGAAAATACCCCTAATATATTTTCATTAGTTCAGAATTTTATTCCTGAAAATGTACCTGCTAATTGGCAAACAATTAAGGAAAAGAACATTGAGTTCAAAGGAAAATATTTTAAACATCTGTAATAAATTAATTTTATTTAATAGGACTTAGATTTGGAAAATCCGGTCAAATTGACCACCACTTTCCAGTCTAAATTGACCACCATTTCCGGAGCAAACTGACCACCACTTTCCAGTTTAAATTGACCACCTAATTTTGGGGGTAAATTGACAATAAAAAACTATTCACTTTTTTCATGTT
>CANGFO010000025.1 GCA_947453195.1 Flavobacteriaceae bacterium | reverse complement strand
GATTGAAGGAGAACTTCGTTCAGAAACATCGTTAAACATTAAACGTTTAATGGATATTGGATGTTACAGAGGAATTCGTCATAGATCTGGTCTTCCATTAAGAGGACAAAGAACTAAAAACAATTCTAGAACAAGAAAAGGTAGAAGAAAAACTGTTGCTAACAAGAAAAAAGCAACTAAATAGTAAATAATATGGCTAAAGCAAGTACAAAAAAACGTAAAGTTATTATTGAATCTACAGGGGAAGCTCATATTAATGCGACTTTTAACAACATCATCATTTCGTTAACGAATAAAAAAGGTGAAGTTATTTCTTGGTCTTCTGCAGGTAAAATGGGATTCAGAGGTTCTAAAAAGAACACTCCTTATGCTGCTCAAATGGCAGCTGAAGACTGTAGCAGAGTAGCATTAGAAGCTGGTCTTAAGAAAGTAAAAGTTTATGTTAAAGGTCCGGGTAATGGTAGAGAATCTGCTATCCGTTCTATTCATAATAGTGGAGTAGAAGTAACAGAAATTATTGACGTTACTCCAATGCCTCACAATGGATGTCGTCCTCCTAAAAGACGTAGAGTATAATTTATAGTATAACTAGAAAAAGAACTTAGATTATCGAAGGATTTATTGACCTGAATTCATAATCTCTTTTTCAAAACAATTTAAAAATGGCAAGATATACTGGTCCAAGTACAAAAATTGCTCGTAAATTTGGCGAAGCAATCTTCGGAGCTGATAAAGCATTCGAAAAAAGAAATTATCCTCCTGGACAACACGGGATGGCTAAAAAAAGAGGTAAGAAATCAGAATACGCTATCCAGTTAATGGAAAAGCAAAAAGCGAAATATTCTTACGGAATTTTAGAAAAACAATTTAGAAACTTATTTGAAAAAGCATCTGCATCTAAAGGAGTTACAGGGGAAATCCTACTTCAATTATGTGAGTCTCGTTTAGATAATGTAGTTTACAGAATGGGTATTGCTTCTTCAAGAAGAGCAGCTCGTCAAATTGTTTCTCACCGTCACATTACTGTAAATGGAGAATTAGTGAACATTCCTTCTTACCACCTTAAAGCTGGTGATGTTGTAGCTGTTCGTGAAAAATCAAAATCTTTAGAATCTATCGAGCGTTCATTAGCTAATTCAAATCATGTATATGAGTGGATTACTTGGAACAATGATACTAAACAAGGTACTTATGTTTCGGTGCCTGCTAGATTGCAAATACCAGAAAACATTAAAGAACAATTAATCGTAGAGTTGTACAACAAATAATAATTGACACTAGTCTAAATTATGGCAATATTTAATTTTCAAAAACCCGATAAAGTTATCATGATCGATTCAACCGATTTTGAAGGTAAGTTTGAATTCAGACCTTTAGAACCTGGCTACGGATTGACAGTTGGTAATGCACTTAGAAGAGTTTTACTTTCTGCTCTAGAAGGTTATGCAATTACTTCTACTAAAATAGAAGGTGTAGAGCATGAGTTTTCTACTATTCCTGGAGTTGTTGAAGATGTTACCGAAATTATCCTTAATCTAAAACAAGTACGTTTTAAACGTCAAATTGAAGATATTGATAACGAATCAGTAACAATTTCTATAACGGGAAAAGAGCAAATTACAGCTGGTGATTTTCAAAAATTCATCTCTGGTTTTCAAGTATTGAATCCAGAATTAGTAATTTGTAATTTAGATACAAAAGTTAATTTCAATATGGAATTAACAATTGAAAAAGGTAGAGGATATGTTCCTGCTGAAGAAAACAAAAAGCAAAATGCTGCTATTGGTACTATCTTCACAGATTCTATCTTTACTCCTGTAAAAAACGTGAAATATTCAATTGAAAATTTCCGTGTGGAGCAAAAAACAGATTATGAAAAATTAGTTTTTGAAATTAAAACTGATGGATCTATTAATCCAAAAGATGCCTTAACGGAAGCTGCAAAAGTATTAATTCACCACTTTATGTTATTCTCTGATGAGAGAATTACACTTGAAGCGGATGAAATTGCTCAAACAGATTCTTATGATGAAGAATCATTACATATGAGACAATTGCTTAAAACTAAGCTTGTTGATATGGATTTATCTGTAAGAGCTTTAAACTGCCTTAAAGCAGCTGAAGTGGATACATTAGGAGACCTTGTCTCTTTTAATAAACACGATTTAATGAAGTTCCGTAACTTCGGTAAAAAATCTTTAACAGAGCTAGACGAACTAGTTGCAGTTAAAAATTTAACCTTCGGAATGGATTTGTCAAAATATAAATTAGATAAAGACTAGTTCTTTATTCAAGTTAAAAAGCATTTAAAATGAGACACGGAAAGAAAAATAATCACTTAAGCAGACAGACTGGACATAGAAAATCTATGTTGGCTAATATGGCTTGTTCACTTATTGAGCACAAGCGTATTAATACTACTGTTGCTAAAGCTAAAGCGCTTAAACAATTTGTTGAGCCACTTATTACAAAATCAAAAGAAGATACTACTCATAATCGTCGTGTGGTTTTTGCTTACTTAAGAAATAAATATGGTGTTACTGAACTTTTTAGAGAAGTAGCAGCTAAAGTAGGTGATCGTCCAGGTGGATACACTCGTATTATCAAAGTTGGAAACCGTTTAGGGGATAACGCTGATATGGCAATGATTGAGTTAGTAGATTTCAATGAAATTTACAACGGAGGTAAAAAAGAAGAGAAAAAAGCTAAGAGCCGTCGTGGTGGTAAAGCTAAAAAAGCGGAGGCTGCTCCTGTAGTTGAAGCTGCTGCTCCTGTAGTTGAAGAAGCTCCAGAAGCTCCAGAAACTTCTTCTGAAGAAACTTCTGAAGTTTCTGAATAAATACTTTATAGTATATTTTAAAAAAGGATAAACGTTTGTTTATCCTTTTTTTTATTTCAAATATTTTGCATTTGTTAGACTTTCAATTTAGTATTGTTACTTAAATTGCTGAAGTAAAATAACTTATTAAGATATTTTTTTTATATTTATCACTGATTTTTATTAGAAAAAATACTTTTCCAATATGTTTATGAAAAAGAGTAGTATTAATTTGTGGTTAATTCTTTTGTTGTTTGCCCTTTTTGGCATGCATAAAAGTTTGGCTCAAGTTAATGCTTATAGCTTTTCTCAAGCATTATCAACCTATGTGCCATTATCTGGGACACCAACATTAGCTTATTCAGCGCCATGGGATGATGCTGCTGCTCCTGTTCAAGTTGCGATTCCTTTTTCTTTTACTTTTGACGGAAGTTCATATACGCAATGTACAATAAGTCCGAATGGGTTTTTAACTTTTGGAGGGGTATTGCCTGCCGTGAATAATTATATACCATTAAGCAACACTACTTTCTATAGTGGTGCAATTTCTGCTTTAGGTATGGATTTGGCTTCCAATGGTTCTCCTATTGTTTATGGTATTGAAGGAACTGCACCAAATAGAGCCTTTGTTATTCAATGGACAAATGCTATTAGGAAATCAGCTACTGGTAATTTTAATTTTCAAATTAGATTGAATGAGACTGTAAATACAATAGAATTTTCTTATGGTTCATGTATTCCTCCTGCTGGTTCGTTATCTATTAATACTCAAGTAGGACTCCGAGGTCCCACAAATGTTATTACCCAAGGAAATTTAAATAACAGACAACAAGGTTCAAGCACACCATGGTATAATCAAACATTTAATAATACCACTTCAGTAGGATCATTAATTACTTCTGATACTGCTTATCCTGAAGATGGGCTTAATTTTAAATATACACCTGCATTGCCATGTTTAACTCCATCTGCTACTCCAACAAATTTAATAATTGGAGGTACAGCTATTAATGATACTTCTTTTACAGGAAATAACTTTACCGCAGCGTCTCCTGCACCAACTAATTATTTGATCTTGCGAAGTACAGTTAATATTGCCCCTACAAGTGCTACTATTATCAATAGAACGTATTATGTTACAACGGGTGTATATGGTAATTATTATGTAGTTGCAAATACCACAGGAACTGCTTTTACAGCTGCAGGATTAGCCCCAATAACTACTTATTATTATTGGGTTATTCCCTATAATAATACTTGTACAGGTGCGCCTTTTTATAATTTAAATAATGTATTGACAGCTTCTGCAACAACCTGTTTTACTAGAGCTACATCCTCTGCTGCTTCACTTGTAGGTGGTAATGGTTTTACTGCAAATTGGACTGCTGTTGCTGGTGCTGCTGGTTATGCAATTGATGTTTCTACAAGTAGTACATTCGCAACAATGCTTCCAGGGTATAATAATTTACAGTTAGGAAGCGGCGTGACTTCATTGGTAATTCCTAATTTATTGCCAGTTACTACCTATTATTATAGAGTAAGGGCATTTTCTTCTGTGCCAAGTTGTTTATTGAATAGCACGACAATTACAGTAACTACTTTATGTGGTTATTATACAATACCCTATTCTCAGAACTTTGATAGCTTTGGAACTGGAGTGCTTCCAACTTGTTATGCTAGAACTGATTCTAATGCTGATGGTTTTCAGTGGGAAACGCAAAGTCTTAATTTTGCTTCTGCATCAAGATCTATGATGATTGGAAAAAATCCAACATTAGCAATGAATGATTGGTTTTTTGTTCCGGGTTTAAGTTTAACAGGGGGTGTTTCCTATAGACTCTTTTTTAGATATAATACAGGAAATATTTCTAATACAACCGAGAAATTGAAAGTAAGGTTAGGAACAGGAGCTACAGTTGCAACTATGACACAAACTTTGTTGGATTTGCAAAATATTAGTAACTCAAATTATGAAATTGCAGTGGTTGATTTTGTTCCAGCATCCACAGGAATATATTATATAGGTTTTCAGGGTTATAGTTCTGCTAATCAAAGTTACATTGTGATTGATGATATTAGTGTGACTTTGTCACCAAGTTGCTTTGAACCGAGTAATGTTATCGCTACTAATATTGGGGCAAACAGTATTACACTTTCTTGGACACCTTCTGCACCACCGCCTAGTAATGGGTATGAATATTATATTTCAACTAGCGGTACACCTCCTGTAACAACCACTGTTCCTTCTGGAAGTGTGGGAGCAGGTGTTACTTCGGCAACAATTAACGGTTTACTGCCAAGTACTTTTTATTATGTTTGGGTAAGGGGGAATTGTTCCACAAGTGATAAGAGTATTTGGTCAATTTTAGAAACTTTTAATACACAATGTACTACTCCAACAATTTTAAGCACTACACCAGCAACTAGATGTGGATATGGAACTGCTAATATCACAGCAATCCCAAGTTCAGGGTCAACAATTAATTGGTATGCAACAAACACAGATAATACTATCCTTGGAACCGGAAACACCTTTACAACTCCATTTATTTCTACTGCTACTACTTATTATGCTCAAGCAAAATCATATGGTTCTATTGCAAAATTAGGTCCAGCTACACCTTTGTCTCTTGCTGTACCAGTTGATGTACAAAATTATCAAGCGAGTATTTATTTTAATGTAGTTTCTAATACTAGTTTAATATCATTTGATATTTTCCCAATCGCTTCAGGTCAGCCTGGCACCTTAGTATTAAGAAATGCCTCTGGAGTACAAATTGCATCATTTCCTTTTACTACTTCTGTTTCGGGAGGATCTACAGCTCAGGTAATTCCAATAAACACTTTGCTCTACCCAGGAAATTATAGTGTTTATTTTTCAGTTGTTCCAACATCAGGAATTAAAATAAATTCCAACAATACAATTTATCCTTTTACATGTGCTGTAGCGAATATAACAGGGAACACTGTAGATAATAGTGCCTTTTTAGGATTGTATAATTGGAAATTTACAACAGAATGTCTCTCCGCTAGAGTTCCTGTAACTGTATCTGTTTCTACACCGCCTACATTATTGTTAAGTTCACCGTCTAGTTCTTTATGTAGCGGAGCCTCAACCAATTTAGTAATTGTTGCTGGATATCTTTCATATGATGATTTAATATGGTCTCCTGCTACAGGTGTTGCGGGTGCTTTTGAAACAGGTTTTACCTTTAATCCTACAACAACTACCACATACACTCTTACCGGAGTACAAGTTGGTCCATTAGCATGCGGAAATCAATTAAGTTATACGGTTGTTGTAAAGCCAATTCCTCCTCCAGTTACAATAGTTCCTAATAACGTAGTGGTTTGTCAGAATACAGTACAATCTTTAAATGGAGGGTCTGGGGTAGGTGTAACTGTTCCTATTTATTCTGAGAATTTTAATTCGCTAACAAATAATTGGGTAGTTGCTAACACATCAGTAGGAGGAGATACAAATGCCTCACAATGGACACTTCAGCCCAATAATTATCATTATGTGAATAGTTATGGTTGGGATGTTATTTTTACAAGCAATGATGCCTCTCAATTTTATTTAGCCAATTCAGATTCCCAAAGTGGAATTGTAGGTACCACCACAACTACAACTTTAACTTCTCCTTCTATTAACTTGGTTGGATATACAAGTGCAACGCTCAGTTTCTGGCATTATTTAAGATATGTAACAGATGATGTTGTGCAGGTTCAAGTGTCCATCGATGGAGGGTTGAACTGGACCATCGTTCGTTCCTATAATATGGCTCAAGGAAGTGCTGCTATTTTTGCTAATGATACCGTTGATCTAGCTGCTTTTCTAGGAAATATAAATTTCAAATTACGCTTTAATTTTTCTTCTGACTGGGGTTATGCATGGGCTATTGATAATGTGACTATTTCAGGTGTATTAGCTACCGCATTAACCTGGTCCCCTAGTACTTATTTGTATAGCGATGCGTCTGCTACGATACCTTATGTTTCCGGAACAGCTCAAGGAGTAGTTTATACAAAACCAAACGCAAATATTACCTATACCGCTACAATAACTGGAGCTAATGGCTGTACACAATCGGGTACTGCTATAGTTACTTTAGGGCCAGTAACTTTGCCCGGAAATATTACTAGTAATCAAATACTATGTAGTGGAGCTGCAATTGCTGATATTGTACTTACAGGAAATATTGGAGATATAATTCGTTGGGAATATGCAGATGATTTAAATTTTACATTAAATGTTACACCCATTGTAAATACAACAAATACGCTTTCTATGGCACTAATGGGTAGTTTTACAACAACCCGCTATTTCAGGGCAGTTGTAAAAAATGGAAATTGCAATCAAGTTTATTCTAATATAGTTTACGTTACTTTTTCTACAACTACTTGGGATGGATTTACCTGGAGTAATGGGATTCCTGATGCCAATAAAAGTGCCTTTTTCAATGGAAATTATTCGTCAACAGGCGATTTATATGCTTGTTCTGTAGTAGTCAATTCAGGAATTGTTACATTTAATTCGACTCATAATTTGGTTGTTACCAATGCTGTTTCAGTTAATGGAGGCTCATTAATATTTGAAAACAATTCCAGTTTAGTTCAAATTAATAATTCTGTAAATAGTGGAACTATTACCTATAAAAGGAATACTACACCTATGAAGAAGTTTGATTATACATATTGGTCTGCTCCAGTATATCCCCAAACTTTATTTGATCTTTCGCCATTAACTTTGTTTGATAAATATTATAGTTTTAGTCCAACTATTGGTTATTGGTTGGCTGCTAATTCAAGTTCTGTTATGGATATTGGAAAAGGATATATAGTTAGAGCTCCTCAAACTTTTAATCCCACAACGGCAGCAGCTTATAATGCTGTTTTTAGCGGAACTCCAAATAATGGTTCAATAACAACCCCTATAAAGGTGTCTACAAGTGCCTATAATTTAATAGGAAATCCATACCCAAGTGCAATAAGTGCTAACTTGTTTTTGTCCAATAGTTTAAACACTGCTGTAGTCGATGGGACAATCTATTTGTGGACACATAATACCCCTGTAACCAATTTGCAATATACTTCTAATGATTATGCTGTTTATAATTATTTGGGAGGTACAGGAACCATGTCTGCCCCAAATCTTGGGGTAAATAATAGTATTCCAAATGGTAAAATTGCCTCAGGACAGTCCTTTTTCATTAAAGGTTTAGCCAATGGAAGTGCTACATTTTTAAATTCCATGCGCTTAATAGGGAATAACAATCAATTTTTCAAATCAATTGATTTTACTGCTTCAAATCAACAAGAAGTAAATAGAATTTGGTTAGAAGTAAAAGATACACAAGGAGGTTACAAACAAACATTAGTAGGTTACTCACCAATGGCTAGTAATGTATTGGATAGGGGGTATGATTCTGAATTGATGAACGAAACGCCAACTTATATTTATTCTATTTGTGGTAGTACTAAATTGTCTATTCAGGGCAGAGCAATGCCATTTCAGATAACAGATGAAATTTCGTTAGGGTTTCATGCAGAAACAGTCGGTTCTTATACTATAGGTTTGAATGATTTTGATGGTATTTTTATTAATCAAAATATTTATTTAAAAGACAATCAAACTAATCTTATTTACGATTTAAAACAAGGTGAATACAACTTTTCAAGTAATGATGGCACCTTTGAAAATAGGTTTGTTTTAGTATTTCAAAATTCAGCCAATCTTTCTAATTCCAATTCTATTTTTAATTCCAATTCTATTGTTTTATTTAAGCCAGATCAAGATTTAAATATTGATGCTGGCACATTCATTATGAAGAGGATTAGAATTTTTGATGCAAGAGGGAGGTTGGTGCTAGAAAAAGAAGCGATTAATTCTTCTAAAACTTCAATAAAAATGCCTAATAACTTGACGTTTATTACACTTGAAATAGCTTCTCAAGACGGTCAAATTGTATATAAAAAATACCTTAATTAATTTCATAATTATATATTTTTACTAGTTTAATTTCTTATATTTTTCTTAATTTACAGGTAATATTTAGCTGTTATTTTATTAAATTCATAAAATTAACTGCATTTTTTTACTTTTCATTATTATAATGTTATTAATTGTGTGATTCTCTTCCATTAACTTTATTTTTATTGAATAATTTACATTTATAAATTCATGTAAACAATACATTTTATGTATTTTAGCGATTATTTTTGACTTTAATCGATTCGCGATGTTAATTCTATGTTTTTTAAAAATTATTTTAAAAAAAAATGTATTTTTAACGATTCGAATATTTATAATTCCCAAAGCAAATAAGTTATGATTGTATTATTACTTAAAAGATTAAATAATTTTATTTTTGTTAATTCTAAATTTAGTGTTTTCGCACTGTTTTTCTTATTATTCAGCACCTTAAGTTTAAACGCACAGGTTGCTAGTAATTATAATTTTCAAGAATTGCAGTTATCTCCTGCTTATGCTGACTTAGGAGCTTCAAAAACACAAATTTTCACAGGTGCTTGGAATGATCAAACACCTACTTCAATTGCTATAGGATTTACATTTAACTTTAATGGTGTTAATTATACCAATACCACTGTTTCTCCAAATGGTTTTATTACATTCGGGACAACTATTCCAACTGTGGCTAACTATGCGCCTATTTCTAGTGCAGAAGCTTATTCCGGCGCTATTTCTGGGTATGGAGCTAATTTGAGTGTTGGATCAATTTCAAATTACCCCACCACAACAATTCAAGCCAATTCGGTTTCTTATTTATTAGATACAACTGGTGGTGCAGGTAATTCTATATTAAAAATTGAATGGGGTTATTTTAGAAGAATATCTACTGAAACCAATTTTATGAGAATGCAAATTTGGTTGTATCAAAATGGTAATGTAATAGAAATTCGATATAAAGATTTGACAACTCTTTCAACAACACCGGTTGTTGGTCAGGTGGGTTTAAGAGGAGCGGTAAATACCGACTATAATAATAGAAAATGGGCTCCTACAACTGCTGCTAACTGGCCAGCGTCACCATCTACAATGTCTGTAGGTGTTGCAAATACAGATGGGGTTCAAACAAAAAATAATGTTTTACCTAACGCGGCTGCAAACCGTCTTTTTAGATGGACGCCAGTAACCTGTTTTGCACCTTCTGGGTTAATAGTAAGTTCTATTACTGCCAATTCAGCTTCTTTAAACTGGACTGCAGCTTCGCCGGCACCAACTTTAGGGTATGATTATTATATTACAACTTCTACTGTTCTGCCTAATGCAGCTACAACTCCTACAGGTAGTGTTGCGGCCGGAGTAACAAATTATAATTTTACTTCTTTATTGGGAGCAACCACGTATCGTGTATATGTTCGATCTAAATGTAGTGGAACGGATACCAGTTCGTGGTCTATTGTAAGTATTTTCTCAACACTTTGTGGGGCCATTAATGATCCTTATTATAATTATTTTGGAGAGACTGATGCTCCTTATGATTATTTAGTTCCAGGTATGTTACCATGCCATTCTATTCAAAATGTTGGTGTAGGTCCTTTAAATGTTTGGCAAACCAGTCAGCCAACTCCACAAAGTAATGCAGGTGGATTTATTGATGAACATTTAGTTTATGACGCAACTACAGGGACTGGTGGTACTGATAATGCAAATGTTTGGTTTTTTACGCCTGGATTTAATATGACAGCAGGAGAAACCTATAAATTGGATTATATGTATGGAGGTTCTACAGAAACTTCGACAATTACTAATAAAATGTTGGTAAAATATGCTGCTTTTCCTACAGATGCCGCTATGGCAACAGGGGTGTTATTAGCAGATCATAATAATATTAAGGCCTCTCCATTAACTAATTATGTGAGTTTTACACCAACTACCACAGGTATTTATTATATTGGTTTTAAGGCTTATTCGCAAGCAAATAATGGTAGATTATTTTTAGATAATATTGAGTTAACTCGACCTGGATGTATTGTTCCAACAGCTTTGGTAGTTTCAAGTGTAACGAGTTCTTCCGCAACGGTTTCGTGGACAGCCCCTTCACCTGCGCCGGTTGGAGGATACGCTTATTATATTACTACAACTAGTACGCCACCTTCCTATTCTCAAGCTCCTACCGGATTAGTTGGGCCTGGTACAACAGTGTTAAATTTATCAGGCTTATCAGGAAGCACAACTTATTATATTTGGATTAGAAGTAAATGTAATCCTACAGAAAATGATTATAGTGATTGGTCAACTGTGCAAACATTTACTACTTTGTTTCAGCCATTGTATTGTATACCTGTAGGTTCTGTTGCAACTTCTTATTTTAATAATTTTGTAACTACCGGCGGAATAGCTAATATTTCTAACGCTTCGGGATATTCATCTCCTACTGGTTATGGAGACTATACTTCACTTTTTGTTTCTCAATCTGCAGGAAGTTCGATTAATTTTAATTTTGGAATCGCAGGTGCTACAGTAGGTGTAGCGCTTTGGGTAGACTGGAACAATGATGGATCTTTTTCAACTGCTGAAAGAATGTTTAACACAGGAAGTTATGTAAGTACTGCTTCCGGAAGTTTTGCTGTACCAGCTGGACAAGCACTTGGTGATTACAGAATGCGTATTTTGTTAGATTATTGGGCAACAAGTCCATCGCCATGTACATATAATTCGGGTGGTAGAGGAGAGGCAGAGGACTATACTTTTAGAGTAGTGACACCGCCACCGCCTTTAGCATTAAACATATATTCTAGTACCCAGTGTGCTAGTGTAAATTCCCCTTTAATTCAGATTACACCAGCAACATTAGGAAATTTTAATACTTATTCATGGTCGCCAAATATTGGGGTTACTGGAAATGCAGCTACCGGATATACTATTAATTCTAATACCTCTATTAATTATGTGTTGACAGGAACACAAACTGTATCGCCATACGCTACTCGTTCTGTTGTTTATTCTTATACAGCGAATCCATTACCTACACCAATAACCATTTCTCCAGGAAGTGTAACGGTTTGTCCTAATGGTACGCCAACATTAATTAGTGCAACTGGAGGAATTGTTTCTGGTCTTGCTATTTTATCTGAAGATTTTAACTCGGGTGCGACAAACTGGACGACAACAAATACTTCTACAGGAGGGAATACTGCAGTTCCTGCTTGGACTATCCGAAATAGCGGATACAATCCTGCTGGTACATCAGGTATTTCTTCTGTTATAAGTAACGACAGCTCTCAATTTATGGTTTCCAATTCTGACGGTCAAGGATCTGGAACAAATACTTACGTTACTTTAACATCACCAACTTTTAGTTTGTCAGGGTTTACTAATGCTTCTTTGAGTTTTTACCACTATTATAAACCATGGATCAATGGTAGTGCAACGGTAGAAATTTATAATGGTACTACTTGGACTACCCTTCAATCATGGGGAAGTAGTTCATCAACTCCTGCGCAAGGTACTTCTACTGCGTTTGCAAACCCAATTTTTAATTTAAATGCTTATGTTGGATTATCTGGGCTTCAAATTAGATTTACCTATCAAGCCAGTTGGGGCTTTATTTGGGCAATTGATAATGTCTTAGTTTCGGGTAGTGCTAGTTCTTCTATTACTTGGAATACACAAACGGCGCCGGTTGCTACAGGAGTAGCTGTACCGGGTTTATTTAGTAATGCATCAGGAACTACGCCTTATTTGGCGGGAACGGGTACAAATACGGTATATGTTTCTCCAAGTGCATCCACGGTATATTCTGCAAGTGCTAGTACCCCTTCACCAGTTTGTTCTTCTATTCAAACATTAGTTGTTAATACAACATCTGTTACTGCAGGAACAGCTTCAAGTGATCAAACTATTTGTTTTGGATCGCCAGCAGACCTTACTTTGACGGGTGTTACAGGAACAATTACCAAATGGCAATATTCAAATACTTTAGCATTTACAACACCGGTAGACATACCTTCTAGTAATTCGGCTACCTTGACCGCTGCTCAAATGGGAGCTATTACTGCTGATAGATATTATAGAGCGGTAGTTTCTACTGGAAGTTGTACAGGATATTCTAATGTAATTAAAATTACTTTTAATTCTACAACTTGGAATGGATCTATTTGGTCTAATGGATTGCCAGATAGTACTAAAGCGGCAATATTTAATGCTGATTTTGATTCTACGGGAGATATGAATGCATGTTCAGTTACTATATTAAGTGGGGAAACAGCATTTTATGCGGGTCATTCATTAATAGTTCAAAATTATGTTGATACAACAGGCGGAGTTTTGCGTTTTGAAAATTCAGCTAGTTTGGTTCAAATTAATAATGCTTCAATAAATACAGGGGCTATTTTATACAAACGAAATACTACTCCAGTTAAGAAATTTGATTATACCTACTGGTCTTCTCCAGTAGCTTCATATACCTTAGGTGCATTATCACCTTTAACCTTATCGGATAAATATTTTGCATATGATCCAGCTATAGGTAACTGGTCGTTTACTCCAGCAAGTACTACTATGGCAGTTGGAAAAGGTTATATCGTTCGTTCTCCTAATAATTTTGATCCGGTTACTCCTGCAGTTTTTAATGCGCAGTTTACTGGGGTTCCAAATAATGGAGTGTTAACAACGCCTATAGCCGGTGCGTCTGCTTATAATTTAATTGGTAATCCGTATCCAAGTGCTATCAATATAGATACCTTCTTTAATTTAAATGGCTCTGGAACGGGTACAGGAGTTATTGAAAAAACAATCTATCTATGGACACACAATACTTCTGTAACTAATAATGTCTATACGGATAACGATTATGCGACCTATAATTATATGGGTGGAGTAGGTACTGCTCCAGCAATTAATACAGGTGTTAATAATACATTGCCTTTAGGTAAAGTGGCTGCAACACAAAGTTTCTTCATTAAAGGGTTGTTAACAGGAAATGCTACCTTTAATAATTCGATGCGTGTTGTGGGTAACAACAATCAATTCTTTAAAAATGTGGATCCGTCAACTGTTACCGATGTTAAGAGTAGAGTTTGGTTAGATATGTTTAATAGTCAAGGTGCATTTAAACAAACATTAGTTGGTTATGCAACAGACGCTACCGAAGATTATGATTCAGGATATGATGGTGAATTATTTGACGGTGGAACTGCCATTTCATTTTATTCTTTATTAGCTCCTATTAAATTAGCCATTCAAGGAAAAGGGTTGCCTTTTAATGAACAAGATATTGTACCGTTGGGTTATCAAGTAAGTGCCGCGGGAACTTATGAAATTAAGTTGTCTAATTTTGATGGAGTTTTTGATTCGCAAAATGTGTATTTAGAAGATAAATTAGTGAACACCATTCATAATTTAAAAGAAAGTAATTACTCTTTTGTGACCAATGAAGGTACTTTTGATTCTCGTTTTGTATTGCGTTACACTACTAAAGCTACAATGCCAAGTAATTCAAGTTTATTTTCAGATGCTACGGTTGTAGTGTATAAGAGTAACCAAGATATTCATATTAACACGGGTTCTCTTGCTATGGGTGAGGTGGCAATTTATGATGTGAGAGGAAGTTTGATCTATTCCAAAAATGGAATGAACACAACCGATTTTACAATATCCAATTTGGCTTCTTCTCAACAAATGATTTTAATTCAAATAAAATCTTTAGACGGCACTGTGGTAACTAAGAAATTAATTTTCTAATAATTGATCAAATTAAAATAATGCTCTTTGCCGAAAAATTTTACATTTAATCGGTTTTATTAGTATTTTGATAACACGTAATTAACAATTTTTATATATTAACACCTTTAATTAACCCAATTTTATAATTTATGATGAATAACTACAATTCACTGAATTCTCGAACGACTTCGAAATTCAGTTTGCTTAGTTCTTTTTTAGTAGGGGATAACCAAGCTAAAACAGGTAGTAAGCAAAAGTCATGGCTTATGAGTTTAATGGTTATTATCTGTATGTTTTTTGCAGGTAATAGTATTTATTCTCAGGTTGGTGTGACAGCTTCTGCTGGAACCACAACTGGAAGTTATGCTACAGTAAATGCTGCGTTTGCTGCTATTAATGCTGGTACCCACCAAGGGGTCATTGTAATAACGGTAACTGGTTCTACTACTGAACCTGCAACTTCCGTTCCCTTACTTAAAAGTGCCTCTCCTTCAAGTTACACTTCAATAAAAATTACTGCAAGTGGTAATGCTGTTATTAATTCAGCTGCTACACCTACTGCCAGTAAAGGTGTGCTTGAATTTAATGGTGCCGATAACGTTACTATTGACGGTGATGACTTAACTACTCCAGGTTCTCAAAACTTGAGTATAATTGTTGCTTCAAATGCTTCTACTGGAACGGCAGCACTTCGTTTTTCATCAACAAGTACTACTGGTTTGGATGGTGCTGATAATAATACTGTTCAAAACTGTATTATTACTGGGGGAAGAAATTCTGCAACTGCAACAAATACAAGTTATGGTATAGCAATGTCAAGTTCTACCGGTATTACTACTGGTGCTTACAGTAGTTTGAATATGAATATTTCCAATAATATCATTACGCGTTGTTATGTTGGTATTAATGCGATTGGTGCCAGTGCAACTTATCCTAACACGGGTATTCAAATTAAAAATAACGTAATTGGTAGTGCAACTTCTGCCAATAATATTGGTTCTAGAGGTATTTTGTTAACCTATTCTGCTGCTACTACAGGAGGTGCTTTAATTCAAGGTAACGATATTCGTGTTGGTGATTATGGTACGACCGGATATGCAACAACTATTGCTGGTATTGAAATAGGTACTGTAAATTATGGGTTTTCAATATTAAGAAATAATATACATGATATTAATCAACCTAATACAGGTGGTTATGGTGCAATTGGTATTTATGTAACTGGTTCTACTAATACGACTTCATCTACAATTGCTAATAATTTTATTAGAGATGTTAAAATGTATGTTTACCAAACTACAGTTGCGAGTAGCTTTTCTCCTCATGGAGTTTATTTTTCTGCTGGTGCAACAGGAGTTAATTTTGTGAATAATACAATTGTTATGAATTCACAACTTGCTTCAAGTACAACATTTGCATCTTCATGTCTTACAACAGCTAGTACCGTTGTATTTACTAAATTTTTAAATAATATACTTGTTAATAATATGACAAGTACTGCTGCATATGGCTTTTATTCTGGAGGAACAGGAAATTTTACTACTGGGACTGTTGATAATAATAACTATTATGTGCCAGGTGGAAATGTTGGGTATTACAATGCTGCAATTAGAACTAGTTTGTCTGCATGGCAATCAGCTACAACTAAAGATACATATGCTAAGAATTTAGCGGTGACATTTACTTCATCAACCGATTTACATATTCCTGCAGGTACTAATACTACATTAGAATCAGGAGGAGCTGCTTTAGCAACTTCTGGTATTGCTATAGATTATGATGGTGATGCCCGTCCAGGACCTACAGGTTCAACTTATGGAGGGGCTACTGCGCCAGATATAGGAGCAGATGAGTTTGACGGTGCGTTGCCTTTGTGTCCTCAAACACCTACAGGTCTTACTTATTCAGGTTTAACTACCGCTTCAGTAACCGTTTCTTGGACAGCTTCATCTCCAGCTGCTGGAAGTGGTTATGAATATTATTTAAGCACTTCTAATACTTCACCAACTCAATCTACAACACCAACTGGAAGTACTGCTGCTGGAGTTGTAACTGTTGGGTTAACTGGTCTTAATTCAAGTACAACTTATTATGTATGGGTTAGGTCAAATTGTGATGGAACTAATACATCAACTTGGACTGGTCCCGTTAGTTTTTATACTGGATATTGTGTGCCAACTGCTGGTTCGTCAAGTACTACTTACTATTTAAATAGTGTTGCTGTTACAGGAGGTCAAACTAACTTTTCTTCTGCACCAACTTCTTATTTAGCTTATGTAAATAATACTGCAACTTCATGTTCTCAATATCCTGGAGGTAACTTTGGATTATCCCTTGCTAATGCAGGAGCTTCTACTTATTATTTCTATTGTTGGATTGACTGGAATGGAGATTTAGATTTTAATGATGCAGGTGAGACAGTAGTTGCTACTACTTCTTATGCATCAACTTATGCATCAACTACTCTTCAAGTTCCATCTGGTACTGCAATTGGTTCTTATAGAATGAGAGTAGCTACTTCATATTCTGGTGCTATTACTTCTTGTGGCCCTGCTCCATATGGTAACTATATGGATTACACATTTAATGTTGTAGCGCCTCCTACTTGTTTGCCACCAACTGCTTTAACCACAACAGGGTTAAGTTATACTGGTGCTACAATTGGTTGGACTGCTCCATCTACAACGGTTTCTACAGGGTATGAATATTACTTAGCTACTTCAAGTACTGTTCCAACGGCATCAACAACTGCTACGGGTAGTGTTGGTGTTGTAACTTCAGCTGCCTTGACTGGATTAACAGCAAATACACAATATTATTACTGGGTAAGATCAGTTTGTAGTGCTACCGATACTTCATCTTGGTCTCTTACAGGATCTTTTTATACTGGTCCATGTGTACCTACTTCTACTTATGGTTCTTCTAGTGGTACTTATGGTGTAATTAATAATGTTACTCTAAGTACTTTAAACCATACTACAACAGGTTATTTATCGGCACCTTATTATGTAAATTATCCTACTTCAACGGCTACCACATCGGTAATGCAGTATTTAGGTTATACCATGACCGTAAATACCTCAGGATATAATAAAGTAGGTGCTTGGTTTGATTGGAACAACAATTTAGTTTTTGAAGCAAGTGAGTTTGTTACCTTTACGCCAAATGTTAAATCAACGAGTGGTGCATGGACGGCTACTGCTACAGTAAACGTTCCTGGTACTGCAGTTGTTGGTAATATAATAATGCGTGTAGCTACAGAGTATTATAGTTATACTCTTGATGGTACTAATGCTTGTGGTCCTCATACGTATGGAGAAACAAAAGACTATACCATTTCTATTCAACAAGCGCCAAGTTGTATTCCTCCATCTGGAGTTACAGTTTCGGGGTTGACATATACTGCTGCTAACGTGAGCTGGACTGCTTCTCCTGTAACACCTACTAATGGATATGATTACTATTATTCTACTAACGGAACTGTACCAACAGGAGCTACAACGCCAACAGGAAGTGTAGCTAACACGGTTTATTCTGTTGCATTAACTGGTTTGACAGCTAATACTTCATATTATTTCTGGGTACGATCAAATTGTAGTAGCTCTGACCAATCTGCTTGGACAGCTGTGACTTCTTTCTATACCGGTCATTGTATTCCAACAGGAAATTCAACATATTATATTACTAATTTAACTACTACTGGTGGTTATTCTAATATTAACAACACTTCTGGTGCTGGTACTAATGGATATAGTGATTTCTCAGCTTCTTATTCCGTATCTCAATCGCCAGGAAATGCTATCAATTTATCTATTGCGGCTGGTACATCAACATATTATTATTATGTTTGGGTAGATTGGAATAACGATTTAGACTTCGCTGATGCTGGTGAAGCTATGGTAGCAACTACTTCTTATGCTTCTACTTATTCAGGTTCTATTACAATTCCTGCAGCACAAGCATTTGGATCATACACAATGCGTATAGCTAACAGTTATATTGGTGCAATCACTTCATCTTGTGGCCCTGCTGCTTATGGAGAATTTGAAGATTATACAATTAATGTTATGGCTGCTCCTACTTGTTTTGCGCCTACTGCTTTAACAGCAAGTGCAATTACAAATACAACAGCAACGATTTCATGGACTGCTCCTACGCAAGGAACGCCTTCATCTTATGATTATTACTATTCTTCGAGTCCTATTACTCCTTCAGTTTCTGCTACTCCAGCAGGAAACGTTGCTGTAGGTACTACAACAGCTAATATTACAGGATTAACTCTTAATACTAAATATTACTATTGGGTACGTTCTAATTGTAGTGGTTCCGATCAATCTGCTTGGTCTTCAACAGCTAATTTTTATACAGGAGCATGTATTCCAGTATCTACATATGGATCATCAAGTGGAACTTATGGTGCGATTAATAATGTTACAATTAATGATTTAAATCATACAACTTCAGGTTATTTAGCATCTCCATTTTATGTAAATTACCCAACTTCTACAGCTACAACTACATTATCACAACAAGTTACTTACGGAATGTCTGTAAATACTTCAGGATACAATTATGTTGGGGCTTGGTTTGATTGGAATAATAACTTAATTTTCGAGTCTACAGAGTTTGTTACTTTCACTCCAAATGTTCAAACAACAAGTGGTGCTTGGACGGCTACTGCAAACGTAGCGGTTCCTAGTTCAGCTACACTTGGTTATGTAAGAATGCGTGTGGCTACAGAGTATTATTCATATACTTTGGATGGTACTAGTGCTTGTGGTCCTCATACTTATGGTGAAACCAAAGATTATTTAATTACTATTGCTCCAGCACCTACATGTTTTCCAGTATCTGCTATTGCAATTTCTGCAATTACAAATAATACGGCTACTATTTCTTGGACTGCTCCAACAGGTGGTTCTCCAGTTTCTTATGAATATGAAGTGCGTTCTTCAGGTGCTGCTGGAAGTGGTTCAACTGGTTTAGTAGCTAGTGGTTCAACTACAGCTCCAACTGTTACAGCTGCTATTACTGGATTAAGTGCAAATTCTACTTATAAAGTATATGTAAGAGATTTCTGTGGTGGTTCTGACTACAGTCTTTGGACAAGCTCTTCAAACTTTAAAACATATTGTGACCCTGTTTCTTCTTTACCATGGACTGAAAACTTTGATAGTATGACTACTATTGGTTCTACTATTGTTCCAGATTGTATGGCTACACAAACAGGTACTCAACCTTGGTTCTCTTCTAATGCGGCTTATACTACGTATAATGACCCAAGAAGTACTCCAAACTATATGACTATTCATTATGGAAATACTAATCCATCTTACCTTTGGACTCCAGGTTTTGCTTTAACTGCAGGGCAATCTGTTGATTTTAGCTTCTGGTATGCTGGTGATGGAATCGCAGGATATACAGGTGATGTAGTATATAATACTGCTCAAAATGCTACAGGTGCAACTGCCTTAGGTTCTTCGTTTATTACTTCTACATTTGCTGCACCTGCAACTTATGCACAAGTAGTTAGATCTTTTGTTGCCCCAGCAAATGGAATTTATTATTTTGCAGTAAAAAATGTATCCACAAGTTCTCCTTGGTACATGGGTATTGACGATATGAGTGTAAGTTTAACTCCTACAACAATTTCTAACTTTACTCCATCTACAGTTTGTTCTCAAGGTGGTTCAACGGTTACTATCAATGGAGTATCTTTCTTAGGTGCAACAGGTGTTAAATTTAATGGAGTAAATGCTACTTCTTTTACAGTTGTAAATAATAATCAAATCACTGCTGTTGCTCCTCTTGGGGTTACTGCAGGTCCTATCTCTGTAGTTGGTGCTTCAAATACGGGTGCTAGTACAACTAATTTATTAGTTACTAATAATCCTGATTTATCTGCATCTCCTATTACAGGTGGTAACGTAACTACATGTTATCCAACAACGGTTACTTTAAATAACAGTACTCCTTCAGGAGTTTGGTCTTCATCGGATACAAGTATTGCAACAGTTGATCAAAATCACGTGGTTACTCCAGTAGGTTACGGTACGGCTACTATTTCGTATACAGTTACTAACTTAGGATGTTCTTCTGTTGTAACTACTCCGGTATCAGTTAATATGCCTCCTACAATTAATGTGGCTTCTACAACTGCTTCACAAACTGTAGTTACTGGAAATAATGCAACATTTACTGTTACTGCAACAGGAACTGGATTATCATACCAATGGAATGTTTCTACAGATGGTGGTACAACTTTTACCCCTCTAACAAATACAGCTCCTTATAGTAATACAGCTACTAGTTCTATGACTATTACAGCTACTCCAGCGGAGTACAACGGATACTACTATTCTTGTACAATTACAGGAACTAGTCCTTGTTCTCCTGTAGATTCTGCTCCAGCTATATTAAATGTTGGTGATACTGGTATTACAACCGACCCTGCTAACGTTTCTTTATGTGATTCTGGTTCAGCTACATTCACAGTTGTTCCTTCAGGAACCGTAAATAGTTATGTATGGCAAGAAGATCAAGGTCTTGGATTTAATAACTTAACTAACGGTACAGTTGGGGGTGTTACTTATTCTGGAGCTACTTCTGCAACTTTATCACTTTCTGGTTTAACCACTGCAAATAATGCATGGAACTATAAAGTAATTGTTACTGGTCCTGCTAATAGTGCAACTTCAAATGCTGCTTTATTAACCGTAAACCAAGGTGTTGCTTTCACAACGAATCCAACAGATCAATTATCATGTTACACTGGAGGAACAGCTACTTTTACAGCAGCAGCTTCAGGTTCATTTACAGGTTATCAATGGCAGTATTCTGCCGATGGTTCATCTTGGGCTAACGTAGCAAATGCTACTCCTGTAGGTGTTACTTATTCAGGAGCTACAACGGCTTCATTGATTGCTACAACTACCGCTTCAACTCCGGTTTCAGGTACTTATTATTATAGAGCAGTTGCTAATGCAAGTGCACCATGTGCTAATGTGAATTCTACAAGTGCACAATTAATAATAAATAACCCTACAGTTACTTCTCAGCCATCAGCTGCTACAGTTGTTGCTGGTTATACAGCTACTTACACTGTTGCTGCTACTGCAAGTGCAACACCAATAACGTACCAATGGCAGTATTCTACCAATGGAGTTACTGGTTGGGCTGATGTAGTAAATGCTACTCCTGCTAATAGTACATATTCTGGTGCTACTACAAATACATTATCCGTTACTATGGCTGCTTCTGCTGCTGCAAGTAATGCAAATTACTATAGAGCAGTAATAACTTCAAATGGTTGTTCTGTAAATTCAAATGGAGGAAGAATGACAGTTGCTACATATTGTACTCCTGCACCAACTTCTCAAGATGGTATAGGTATCACAAACGTTACTATTGGTACAATCAATAATACTACGGTAAGTGAGCCAGGTTACTATGGTAATTATACAAGTTTAAGTACTAACTTAAATGAAGGTACAACAGTTCCTTTCAGTATTACCTATCAAACAGGGTATACTTATGGTACAAAAATTTGGATTGACTTTAATAAAGACGGTGACTTTGAAGATGCAGGGGAACAAGTATATTATGGTCTTTCTACAAGTGCCAACCCAACTACATTATCAGGATCTTTCAATTTACCTATAGGTACTCCTTCTG
The DNA here is from genome assembly GCA_947453195.1 of Flavobacteriaceae bacterium. GTDB lineage: Bacteria > Bacteroidota > Bacteroidia > Flavobacteriales > Flavobacteriaceae > Flavobacterium. Next base: position 2,683 of record CANGFO010000025.1, on the reverse strand, counting down.
GAGTGACTCGTATGAGAATTGGTGGTACAGATACTGATACAGGTGGTACGCCTTGTTATGCAAGTTCTTATGGAACTTATGAAGACTATACAGTAAACATTATTGCTGCTCCAGCTTGTTCTGGAACACCAACTGCAGGTACAGCTTCTTCTTCAATAGCAAGTGTTTGTGTATCTGGTACTGCAGATTTAACTGCTACAGGATATACAACTGGTGTTACGGGTATTTCATTCCAATGGTATAATTCTGCGGGTGCAATATCTGGTGCTACTAGTGCCACATATACTACACCAGTTCTTACTGCTCCAGAAACCTATTACATGAGAGTAACATGTGTAAATGGTGGTGGTTATGCAGATACTAACTCAGTAACAGTTGGAGTTTATAATCCATCTATTACTGCAACAACACCTAATACACGTTGTGGAACAGGAACAACTACTTTAGGAGCAACAGGTTCTGCGGGTACAACTTTAAGTTGGTATGCTGCTGCAACTGGTGGTGCTGCTTTAGCAACAGGTACCTCATTTACAACTCCAACTATTGCTACTACTACTAATTATTATGTAGAAGCAAACACTGGTGGAGGTTCAGCAATTGTAGGTGATGCAGGCCCTGCTAATTCAACAAATTCAACATCTGTAGGTAGTCATGGTATCATGTTTACTACAACAATTCCTAATGTTAAAATTGTTAGTGTTGATGTACCATTTACAGGTACTGGTACAATGACAATTGCGCTTAAAAATGCTGCAAATACTACTGTCATCTCTTCTGTAACTACAAGTACGGTTACAGGTAACGGATTGACTCCGGTTACAGTGCCACTTAATCTTACCGTTGCTAACCCTGGAAGTTATACGTTAATTATGACAGCAGTTTCAGGTGTTGGTTCTTTAGGTTATGATTATTCTGCAGCCTTCCCGTATTCAGCATTATCAGGAGGATTTACTGTAACTTCGGGTTATTGGTATGGTGCTGATACCGCTGATAACATGTATTTCTTTAATTTAAATGTATCTAATGCATGTTCTTCTTCAAGAACAGCAGTTACCGCTACTGTTACACCTCCACCTGCATTCACCATCAGTGGATCAAGTGCAGCAATTTGTAACGGTTTATCTACTACTACTCCAGTAACAATTACTTCAACTGTAAGTGATTACGATACCTATACTTGGTCTCCAAGTACTGGTGTGACAGGTGATAGTACAAATGGTTATACATTTAATCCTACAAGTACAACTTCGTATACATTGTCAGCTACTAATGCTACTTCAGGTTGTGGAAACACTAAAACATATGCTGTAACTGTTAATGCACTTCCAAGCGCATTTACATTAAGTCCTGCTTCATCTACTGTTTGTAGTACCGCAGCTCCAGTATTAATTAGTGCGGCTCCGGTAAATCCAACTCCTTCTTCTAGTGCATGTACGGAAATGGGGAACGGTCAATATCCAAGTTCAACGTATACACCAACAACATGTGATGGGACTACATTAAATTCTATTACTACCGCTGGTTATGCAGGTGAATATTCTGTAGTTAGTGTTTCGGCTAGTACAGTTTATATTTTCTCATCATCAGGATCTGGTGATTATGTTACTATTATGGATTCTACAGGCTCAACTGTATTAGCTTATGGTCCTTCACCAGTAACTTGGTATGCTGCAACTGCTACGACTGTAAGATTAGTTTCAGTTAACTCTTCTTGTACTTCTGATTTTACTAGTAGAACTAGAGGGGTGATTTGTAAAGCAGTAGATGCTGCAGTATTCTCTCCTATTACAGGTTTATATACTAATGCTGCAGGTACAACTGCTTATACAGGTACAGCTGTAACTAGTGTTTATGCTAAGCCTACTACAAATACTACTTATACTGCAACAGTTACTAATGCAAGTGGTTGTATTAGAACTGCAACAGCTTCTATTACTATTAATCCTGCATCTGTTGCTGGTACAGCTGCTGCTGGTGCTTCAACAATTTGTTCAGGAAGTAATACAACAATCAGTTTAACGGGTTATACAGGAACTATCCAATGGCAACAATCTGCTAACGGTACTTCTGGCTGGTCTAATATTGTTGGTGCAACAAGTGATTCTTACACTACTGCCAACTTAACAGTTGCTAATTATTATAGAGCAAAAGTAACTAGCGGTGTTTGTTCAACTGCAACAAGTAATACCGTTGCTATTGCAATTAGTGCTACCTCTGTAGCTGGTACAGTATCTAGTAATACTACTATTTGTTCAGGAACAGGAGCTACGGTTTCTGTATCTGGAACTACAGGAACTATCCAATGGCAACAATCTGCAGATGGAAGTACAGGTTGGTCTGATATCTCAGGTGCTACAAGTGCTTCTTATGCAACAGGTAACTTAACTGCAACAACGTACTACCATGCTGTAGTAACAAGTGGAGTTTGTCCAGCTGCAACGTCTAGCTCGGTAAGAGTTCAAGTAAATGCTAACGTAACGTATTATGCTGATGCAGATCATGATGGATACGGAAACGTAGCTATAACTCAAGTATCTTGTATGGGAGCTCCAGCAGGATATGTTGCTAACAGTACCGATTGTGATGATACAAGAGCTAATACACACCCAGGTGCTGTAGATCTTTGTAACGATGGTATTGATAACGACTGTAATGGTGTTATTGATAACGTAGGTCAGCCAGG
>CANGFO010000024.1 GCA_947453195.1 Flavobacteriaceae bacterium | reverse complement strand
ATTGGTACGAGTGAGCAATATAGACCTATACTCAAATCAAATAATTGCGTTTCTTGAAAATTTTATAACTTAATGTCAAAAAAAATAGCCCCTAAAAATTAATTTAGAGGCTATTGGTACGAGTGAGCGATATAGACCTATTTTCAAATCAAACAATTGAGTTTCTTGAAAATTTTATAACTTAATGTCAAAATAATAGCCCCTAAAAATTAATTTAGAGGCTATTGGTACAAGTGAGCGATATAGACCTATTTTCAAATCAAACAATTGAGTTTCTTGAAAATTTTACAACTTAATCTCAAAAAAATGACCCCTAAAACTAAATTTAGGGGTCATTGGTACAAGTGAGCGATATAGACCTATTTTCAAATCAAACAATTGAGTTTCTTGAAAGTTTTATTAAAAAATAATAAATCAAAACTCATAAATCCAGGGTCTGACTGAACCAACTGTACTGTTTTGAATTATTTTTTTACAATTATCTTGATTAATAATTAATTCATAATCAAAACAATCTACATCTTCCGAATCTAGTTTGTTTATAGCTAAAGTTCCACTAATAATAACATTATTTTCATCTATGTATGAAAAATCATATGCATCAAATAAAAAGTAAAAGTTTTCATTACTAGAAGTTATATCTGATTCAAAATCACATTCAATAAATCCCTGAAGCGGGTACTTAGGATAATTAAAATTCAAAGAAATACTATTAACACCATCCTCATTTGTAAGATTCAAGTTTATGTCTAGTTCATGAGACAAATTTTCAAACAATACTTTCGAGTCACTACCATTAGCATTAACTCTACCTTGGTCGCCAATAGTTGTTAGTTTATATATAATAGTCATTTTACCCAATAAAGTATTTTGCTGTTTTTTATATCTGTGAATCAACATATTTAGTTCATTTCTTTTTGGAAGCCAATTTAGCCACCGTTTTGGTATAGACTTAAATTCATATAACAAACTTGCTAAACCTCCTGTTACAGCAGCAGTAGTATCCGTATCTCCTCCAAAATTAACTGCTCTTATTACTGCATCTTCATAATTTGTTGTTGTCAATAAGCTCCAAAAAGTTGCCTCTACTGTATCAATTACGTAACCACCACTTTTTATATCTTCTTCTAATAACTCATATATATTACCTTTTAATAGTCTATCAAAATGAATTAATTCTTTTTTTAAATCTTCATCTCTTATACAAAAGTTAGTAATGTTATGTTTTAAATTTTCATAAATCTCAAATTTATCTTTTCCATTTATTATTTCTAATGCAAATTCTAAATAATAAAAACAAGCCAATACAGAACGACTGTGCGCATGAGTAATTGAAGAAACTTCTTTAACTAGATTAAACCTATCTTCAATATTCATATCTTTAATCAATATCACCAACGGCAAAATTCTCATTAATGAACCATTACCATTATCTATTTCGAGTTTTCCTCCAGCTTGAGTTGGTTTCATTTCTCGTTTAAGATTATTTATTGATTGCCTTGTTGTGTTACCAATATCAAAGACTTCTCCCCCAGCAGTCCAATACCCTTCTTGTTCCCAAGCAATAAATTTATTTGCTAAGTTTTGCAAATCAAAACCTTCAATTATAGACTCTGCCAAACATAAAGTTAACGAAGAATCATCTGACCAAGTCCCTCTTCCTTGCTCATGAATTCCACCTTCGCGCATATTTTTAACAGGATTCTTTTTCAAATTTTCTCTACTTTCAAATTCTACTGGAACACCCAAAGCATCGCCAACACAGACACCATAAATAATATCTTTCAAATAATTTCTTTCCATTTTCTAATTAAATTGAATTGTTTTATTATTGACAAATTCTAAACTTTTCATATTATATTGTCGTTTTCAGATGTTCCAAAGTGAAATTATTTCTTGAGAGAATATTATCATCTTTATCCTTTACTATTTTTTCTCCATATTTATAAAAGCCATTGATATATAAGGTTACAATAATATTTTTTTCTTTCACTTGAAAATCAATATTATTTGCACCAACACAATATTTACCATCAGATGTTAATCTTCCTATTTCTATATTGGCAAGTTGTTCATAATAAAAAAAGTAACACCTCCTATTTTTCTTTTCTATTCTCAGACTTTTTTTTGAGTAATCAAAAGCATCTAATTTTTTCATTAATTCTTTTTGATAATTTTCAATAAGAAATGACTTATTTGATTTAAATTCTTGCTCATCTACTGAACCTAAATATTTCTTCTTATCTAAAAGCACCAAAATTTCAACGAAATCTCCCTCACCTCTTCGATAATAGTTAATATCAAAATTAGCTTTAATGAAATCTTTTTCAATGGTTAGAACTCCTTTATTACTTTTATATAATATTTCTTTTTCACTAATTGAATTTGTTGTAAATGATGAAATAAATAATAGTATCAGGGCTAAAAAAACTATTCTCATATTCAGTAATTTATATATTAGTTGAATTAAAACTCGCAAATTTCCTTGAAGTGTTCGTAAATCATGACCATAGCCAAAGTATCTAATTCACAATATTTCAAAAGACCTTTAGTGATCTCTGTTCGTTCTCTTTCAGACATATCTTGGTATTGCAATTTAGCATAAGCGGTTAAAGCAGCTCCACCATCAGAAATTCCCTCCATTTCTGATAAATTATCTTCTTTTTCAAGTGCTGTCCAACCATCAAAAACTGGAGGAAGCATTTTATAAGGATTTACAACCTGATCATCAACAATTCTTATCCAAATATGGTTGTCTTCAAAGTTAATACTGGTTAAATTTATTTCACCTATTGGACGACTGTACTTGTTTTTTAAATAAATACTTGAATTTAAAGAAGCAGGTAAAACGGCTTTAATTGAATTAGAACCTTTTGTATTTGGATTATAATAATATTCCTTCACTACTCTATTTAAATCCACCATATTTCTCTCACCCTGCCACGGATTAGCACTATCTTTTGTAGAACTAGTAATAGATTTTAAAAATAAAATCAGTTCCTCACGATCCGATTCTTGACTATTTAGTAATTGAATAATTATGGCATTTAATATTGAGTTTTCGTGGGTTGCAAATCTAAAAATTGTCCCATTATCATTTTCTAAAGATTTTTTTAATGCACGTGCAAAGTAAAAATTTGGAAACTCTCCAGGTGTATTACTAATAAACTCCGATTTGTGTTCTATATTGCCATTTTCATAATAAATATGATGTGAAAATTGAAAAGCAACTTGTTCATATGGTCTTCTACCTGCAGTAAAAGGCAAAGCAACTGTACTAGTTTCAAAATCAATAAAATGTAAAGGGTAGTTCCAACTAGACATTTCATTAAGTAGTCCCTCTTTTTCGATATAGATTGAATCATCTTTTTCTAACGATTTTGTAACTTGAATCCATTGACGTTCACCAGGAGAAATTTTATCAACTATTGGCACAATATTAAAATCATCCTCTGTAAGTTGATTCATAAATAATCGATTTGATTCGATTAAATTTTTGCCTTGAAAATTCCATACTTCCATTGCATTTGGAAGTTTAAAATCTTCATCAGACCAATTGTGCTGTTTTTTAAAACAAAATTCAAACCCAGATAATTTTCCTTCTTTTTTTTCTTCTTCACTTGCTCTAAATTCACATCTTTTACATGTGCTAAATTTAGTTTCCCAGTTAAAATATTTAGAATTAATATAAGCATCTTTAAATGAAATTAATGCCTCAGAAAATTTAATATTCTCATTGTATTTGTATTTATCATTAATTATTCCATTAACAATTTCATCAACATTCACTTCAGATAAAACAGATTCTCCTATCTCATTCATACTACTCACTTGTTTTATAATATCGGTGCGAGGATTTCCATTAAGAGGCACTCTAAATATTTGATTTAAACCATCAACAGAAGCGGTTTTTGATTTATCGGCCATCATAAAAAATGCTTCAAATTGAAATTCTGGAAAAGTCAATTTTGCAACATGCTTTTGAAATGCTAGGTCAAATAGATACGGTTTCCATCCACCAACTAATCCTCCTTTGCTTCCAACAAAAAGGGGTTCTTTATTTGGATTAAACGATTTTGCCTTAACCTCAATTAATCGGATATGGTTTCCTTTTTTTTCTAAAATATCGGTTCTAATAAAGTAATTGTCCACCAAAAATGCAGCTTCATAAATTACAACATTATCTTGCAACAAAGCATCTTTTGTTAGTTGAAACGCTTTTTCATACTCATAAGGTTCTGTATTAATGAACACACCATTAGGATAATGCAGTCTTGCGAACTCTTCAACTTGAAAGCCTCCCTTTGCCAATGCTTGCAAAAAAGAATCTTCATTTTTTCTATTAGCATATTGAGAATTGCTAGTGAATAATAGCTTGTTAGGACATTCCAATCCTAACTTAAAACGAGATTTTGATAATACTTTCATAGTTTTGATTTATAAAATTTTATTATTTATAACAAATATATTACTAGATATTGCCATTTAATGTCTATGTTAATAATTTAATGGAACAAATGATTTTTACTAATCCAAAATCCTTTGCATCTCCTCTAAATTCATCTTGCCTATACTTATTTTTTCAAAGACATAATTTGTCTAAATACTTGATAAATTTGCACATAAATATACTAAAAATGGATTACAAATTTTACGAAGATTTATTGGATGAAGTGATTGCGCATATTTATAGTAGTAAAATTACTGTAGATGAAAAAGGGTTATTTGAGTGGAATAAAAAAACTGATGGAACTATTTTGTATCGTTCAATAATAAAATTGCATATTTTTAAACTTCCAAAAGAGAAAAAGATAACCTCAGAATCTACAGGAAAAGTTTCTTACCAAACATTCAAAAATAGTTTTTATATTTCCGAAATATCCTCTGAGAATACTTTTGACATATATTCAACAGGTGGTGGAATGACCAAGAGATATTCTTTTAAAAAAAATGGCCCTAAAATTGAAAAAATATTGGAAAAAGTAATTGGGATTCGATAATTAATCTTCAATTTTCCATTTTACATCTCCAAGTTCCATTTTTCCATACATTTCAACTTCTAGTGTACTGCCAAGAATACTTGTTTGCACTTTTATAGTATATTCATCCATTCGCATACATTCTTCCTCTAGAGAAGAGCTAAAACACTTTTCTAAAAAGGCTTTCATTTCTTCATGCTGCGCATCGGAAATTTCAATAACATTTTTTTTCATATTTTATAATTGTTCTAATTCGTTAATTATTTTTTCTAATCCAAAATCCTTTACATCCCCTCTAAATTCATCTGGAACCAAAAAAACAATTTTTTCATCCTGGCATAGCCATACATTTGGACTATCATCAATAATAATAATTTTATCATACAAGTAAAGCCATTCTGCTTTTATTGTTTTTTTATGTTTTCCATTCACAATTTTGCAATTTTTGCGGCTCCATAATTCTATTGGATTGATATTTAATTTAACAGAAATAGTTTTAGCATAACTCCTTAAAGCAGTAGTGTAAATTATAATATCTGCTTTAATTTGGGATAACTCTATTAATTCCTCGGCAAGATTTCGTTTATACACTTTGAGGTATTTACTGTGGCTAAATAGAAATTCGGCCGTTTCAGATTCTGCATATGAGCCATAAATAAGTGTATGGTCTAAATCTAATAGGATAAGATTCTTTTTTTGTTTCATAAGCAATATTTATTTAATACTATTTGGTCAAAATTAGATGTGTTATAGACAAAATATGTCTATAATTTATTATTTTTGAAATAAAAAATATGGCATTTTCTGAAGGAATATCCCGACTACAACTAATAATTGATTTTATTAGTTCTGATTATAAAAATAAAAAGGAGATTATGGCTCACTTAAGAAGTTATAACATTGTTATCTCCTACAGAACTCTAGAACGCGATCTTAAACAAATAGACGAGGTACTCTATTTAGAGCTTGAGTACAAAAAAAACTATGGTTATAAATGTGAAAACACGAGTAAAGAAAGTAGCATTATAACTTCATCACCTAATAATTACAAATTGCCAACTAATGGAATTAAAATTGGGTTTGAAACTAATACGCTAAAAGTGATTAACCTGTTTGAATACAATGGAATAAACTATTGTAATTGTTTCGATAAAATAAATAATGAAATACTATTAATAAGCTACTAATTAATAATTTTAATTTAGTTATTTAATTCATCTGAATCAAATTCATTTTCTTCATCAAACCATCCATTCCAATAATTATCTAGAAACTTTTGACCTAATTCTTTAACGGTTTCTGGATATTCATTGTCTTGCCCCCAATGTCCTACATAATCATCAGCTCCATTAGGTTTATACAAGAATTCTTGTTCTCCAAATTTATTTGAATCTACAATTTGGCATAAATATTGGTCACCATTTTCGCTCTCAACTACAAATTGTTTAGTTATTATGAATGATACTTCATTAACAGGTTCAATTACTTTAATTTTTTGTCCCATTTTGTTATTTTATTTTATTATTATATCATTAATATATTTAATCAATTCATCATTATTTTTAGGATAATATACCCCTAAAATATTTGAATCATGAACGATATCCAAGACTGGAGTACCATTATCATCTCCTCGAACAATAATGTCATAATTACTAACATTAATTTTCATTTGAGTTAACCAAAATAAACTGTCGGTGCTTCCCTCACCACAATCAAACTCTACTTCAGATGTAGTTAAAAATTTATTAGTAACAATTTCTAAAAATTCACTTTCAATTTCATCTAATTCTATTTCTGTAAATTCAAATTTACTTTTTTCGAAAAAATCATTTAATGCACTCATACTATTTATATTTTAAAGATTTTATAAATTTATAAAAAAACTTGTAAAATAAATACTTAAATTATATAAATTGGGTGTTAGTTCCCACCTCACGATCCCTATCAAACTCTTTTTTTAATAGCATATCTACAGCATTGTTTAAATTAAAAGGAAATCCAGGAGGACGCTTTATTTTTTTTACCACATCGAGATAAAAACATCGAGGGCATTCTAAAAAAAGATCTATTTTACTTCTTGAAACTTTTATCATAGCAGTTTTATATTTCTAAAGTTAATTTATGGAACATATCATTAAATCCTATATGTTTAAAATAAGAATACGATTTTTGATTTTTAGAAAAAACATTAACCATTAACTTGCTAACGTTTCGATTCTTAGCATATAATTTAGCTTCTTGAATAAAGCGCTCCCCTATTCGATACTTTTGAAAATTTTCATGGATCATAATATCTCCAATTACACACAATGGATCAAAATTGTAATATATCATAGTAAACCTCTCAATAATTATAGTTACATAACCCACAACAACGCCATCTGCAATTGCTACAAAGAGTTTCTTTTCATCCTCTGGATTATTTATTATTGATAGCACATCATATCTATAATCATCATAACTTTCATGTGCACAGCAGAAAAAATCAGGATCGAATTTTATATGAATTTCCATTAATTGTTTCCATAATTCTACTATTTCATTTACCTGCTCTATTTTAGCTTCGGCAATTGTTATCATATTAAATTAGTATTAAGAAATTAATTAAACAGTTTTTTTATTACAAAAATGTGTAATTTTGATATAATTAGTACAATTAGGTAGGACTTGCATCTCCACGGATTTTCAACCACCAACTTTAGTTGACGTGAATACTATCTGATGCTGGCGCCACATCAACTTTCACCACTAAGGCTGTAATAACTTGTTACAAAAATAATAAGTATTCCGACATTTTTTGTCTATTTGGAAATATAAATTTGCTAATAACAAAAAAGTAAATTATCTAATATATGATTAACTAATAGAAACAACACTTTTAAATACAGTATACTTTATTACAAATTGATGCGTTGTAATAAAATTAAGCCAAATAATTGTTTAACTAAAATTTATCATTATGTGTTATTTAGAATCTTACTTTATATCAGGATTAATAGTAGTTATGTTTTTTGAATATCTATTTGAAACTTTTAATGACGAAGAGATGAAATTCTCAAGTTATGGAGAGCGTTTTTTATATTTTTTACTTTGGCCTTTTATTGTCTATGCTTTTTTAAAAGGATATTTCAATAAAGAAGACAATTAAATTTGACTGCTTCACTACTATATTTTTGTGAAAATTATATATTTACATATTTGTATACTATATCTTTTTTAATTAATGAAGAATTTTCTGAAGTTAGCTTTGTGCATTTTAATTGCAATAACATCTATAAATAAGTGTTTTTCTCAAAAAAATGAAAACTGTTTATATAAAAATCCACTCTGTTTTTACAATACAGATATTTTAAACTATTTGCAGATTTTGCATAAAAACCAACAATATGAAAAAATGTATGATTTTTTGTATGGTCCAGCTATTAGTGATAATTCTAAAACCATTTTAATAAACAAATTGTCAAATGCTTCTTTTGGATATTCAATGAAACGCGTAGGTATAAGAGAAAAAAGTAAAACAAGTTGGTCACTTACCTATCAAAGAACGATACTTGGCACAAATGAAACATTTAAAATAGATTGTGCTTTAATCAATGATAAATGTAAATTATATATTGACGATAAAGTTTGGAATACTTTATTCAAACCTTAAATTAAAATAATGGATAAACAATTTTATAAAAAACTACTTGAAAAAGCAATCATAGCTTCTAAAACAAACCCAAAGTATATTAAAACTAAAGGTTTTTTTAAATTTGATATTTATGAAAAAGAAGTTGAAACTGAAAAAATAGTAAATGGAGAGGTGTTAAAAACAATAAAAATTAAAAAAAGTCAGTCAGATACTAGGTATCAAAAAATTGAAAGTTACGAATCAAAAAAAAATTGGACCGAATTCAGAAAAGATATATTTTTAATTAACGAACTCGATAAAAAGAATATTTTTTATGCAATGCACGCTAGTTTTGTTGGCACTAGTAGATATAAATTTAAATTAAACAAAGATGAAACAGTCGATTTTATTAATAGTAAAATGACTATGATTCGATAAAGAATATATTATATGAAAAAAACTTTAGCCCTTTTAGTATTAATAACTTTATTTGGCTGTGAAAAAGAGAGTCCTATTCAAAATACATGTTTGAATGGTGATTGTTATACAAATTTTTACATTGACACATTCGGACATCCAGGCACTTATCAAGATATTCAAGGTGTTTGGCATATTAAACATGCAGGATTAAATTATTTTACTGTAAAAGGAACGGTTTCTCCTTTGGACCCACATTATGTAATAAATGGAATTCCATTAGTTTCTACAGGCTTTGACTCAAATTTCTTCTATACCCCGGGAAATGTAATTTGGACCTACCCAGTCTACTCATTTTTAGGCTTATGGTCAAGCAATCAAATGAATACACCTATTCCAATAGGAACACAGACTTATACTTTTCCACAATTAGTACAACAAACTACTATTGAAAATTTAGCAGGTTATGAAATTCAACATAATCCCAATGTGGATGTAAATCACCCTGCGTATCCTACCTATTTCGCAACTTATTCAAAATACACTTATACTCCACATCAAAACATGGTGTTTTTTGATGACTTTGTAGGCAGAACTGCTTCAATTTATATTAGTGTTACCTTTGGTGAAGATAAAGTAACTATTGAAAAAGAACTTAAAATAGTTTTTGAAAACTAATATACCAAAGTTATTTAATCATTAACTCAAAGTCATGGCTAAAAAAATTAAATTATTTATTGCGATTTTATTTATTTCATTACCTACATTTTCACAAATTTTAAACGCTGATAGATTGATATCAGATGATACTATTTATAAAAAATGGAAAGGTTTTGCTGACATTTCCTTCAGTTCTGATAAGATTAAAAAAAGTTTACTTGATGGTAGCTCTAGGATTGAAATGGATCGTTATTTAAAAAACGACTATATATTAGTAGCATCTATAAACAATGATTTTACATTTAATGGTAATGATGCAATTCAAAATGAAGGCTTTACTCAAATTCGTTTTAGAGATAATGATAAACATAATTGGAGTAACGAATCATTTATCCAATACCAATGGAATGGGGCTTTGGGAATGGATTTTAGAAAGGTAGTTGGCTCAAATATTAGAAAGAGGTTTTTTGAAAAAAAGAAACTCGATTTATACTCCGGATTGGGCGTGTTTTATGAATCTGAACAATGGAATTGGAATGGAGTAGAAAATTCCGAACTCTACAGCGAAACCCCTACCAATAATCGCTCTTTTTTCCGATTGAATCACTATTGGAAAATGGCCTATAAGATTAATGACAATGTTGATATTTCAACACTTTCCTATTTTCAATTCCCTTTAAACCAAGACTTTGCTAATTTGAGATGGTTTTTTGAATTAAACACCTATGTCAAAATGACAAAAAATACAAATTTTGTAATTCATTGGGACCACACCTATGACAATTACAGAATCGTACCAATATCAAATTATTATTACACTTTAAATTTCGGAATTCAATTAAAATGGTAACCATGAACCAAGATTATACGCAATACGCTATCGAAAATTATATACTTAAAATTACTGGGGTATTTAATTATGATAAAGAATTTAGAGCAAAATCCTCTCAATATGGATATAATGAATTAAAATATTCTGATAGCGAGTTAAAAAGTTATAAAGATCTCTTTTATCCTGATTACAGAAGAAACTTTTTTAGTAATGATGATAAAAGGCATATAATTTTAACAAAATCAGCATTTAAAAACTCCTTTCTAAAGTTTGGAAATTCTGAAAAGACCCTATCAATATCAATTGAGGAATCTAGATTAGATTTATTTGATGATGGATTTGGTTTATTTTCTATTGAAATTAAAATTAATAAAGAAAATATAACTCTATCAGACTTTTCAGATGCTTCTTTTTTTGTCCGAAATTTTGAATCTAAATTACAAAGTAACACCTACAATAAATGGCATGAATTCATAGAAAACGAATTGTTATTAGGTTCAAAAACAAGAGGTGAACACATTAATGTCGATGACTATTCAGGCACTAAATACAAGCTCTATATGATAGTTGATGTACCCGAAATATTAACTGAAAAAGAACGAGACCATTTATTAGTTGATTTAGCAACTATCTCTCAAATAGGAACAACTGGCTTGAAAGGTCCAAATTCTTTCGATTCGAATTATTTCAATAAACTCTTAAAACAAAATGGCATTATTGTATACGGAAATTGGAAAGGACTAGCACTTTTAGATACTTTTACGATATTAGGAAAAGGCATTTTTGGCAACCCATGGGATATCCCAAAATATAAATATACTTACTATTCAATATTTATGTATTGCCTTTTTGTTAAATATAGTTTGTTTAAATTCAATTATGAAATTGCAAACTTAGACGAAGATAGAAGAGCAAATTTTCAAAAGTTCATGTCAAAGTATTATTACAATCTAATTTCATACAATTTTTTACCTACCGAACTTTTCATGAAAATTAAAATAGGTTTAGATATTGATAACGAGTGCAATTTATTAAATGAAAAAATTGAATTAATTGGTAGACAAATTCAAGAAGAACAGCAAGATAGGACCAATAAAATATTAGGAATTGTAACTGTATTAACTTCTGTTTCCTCGGTACAACCAGTTTATGAGTATTTAATTGAAGGACAAAAAATACTTGGTTGGAGCTCAGAAATTTATTGGGTAACTACAATTTCAATTGTTCTTGTGCTTGGAGGTGGAGTTGGGTTTTATGTATTTGGAAGAAATATCATAAAGTGGTATAACAAAAGAAAGAAATAATAAATGGAACAAATTACCCACTATACCAATCTACTTAAAGGAATTTTAGATGCTAACCCTTGGATATGGCATGGGATTCAAATGCTAATTTTAGTGGGCCTTTTAGAATCATTAGATTTTCTAAGTGATGTTTTTGGAATTAAATTTTTAAAAAAATTAAGTGTATTTTATAACTTTGAATTTCTTATTATTCTAATCATTCTGTTTACATATAATAAATTAGCAATATGGGGAATTTTACTATTATTAATAACCAATATTTCAAAATCAGAAATAATATATAATAAAGTTAATAATATATCAAGAATTAGAATTATTATATTAAATGACATAATTAATTTAATTACAATTTTTGCAATAAATGATGAATTAGATTTAAAATATAAAATTTGTTTAATACTAATTTGGTCAGTGTATTTTTCAAGAAATATACTTGCATTAATTAATATTAATAAACTTGAATTGTTTATTCCTCTTGGAATGAGATTGAATTATTATAATATATATTATCCAATATATATATCTTTAATTTTAATCTCTAACTCTTGGTATGTTTGGATATTATTATTGATAAACATATTTTGGAATTCTGTAACATTTCCAAATAACTTTTTGTGTAATGATGATTCATTAATTGATGATTTAAAGAAAAGTCAAAAAAAAAATACATATATTTTATTAATTCCATCAATTATTGTACTTCTATTTTTTGGATTTAATATAAACTCTTTTTTTTGTATTATAATTTTAAATATTCTGAAAAGTACAAATAATCTCTCATCTAATTTTAAAATATTAAAAAACCCAATTAAATATTATGTGAGTTTTTCATTAGTAGTTGGCAATTTTATTTTTATTGAAAAAATAAAAAATACAAATAAACTATTATTATTAGTTCAAAGAATTTCAATCAAAATTAGTAATAATAACACCTATGGACTTTTAGTAAGTCCTTACGAAGAAGTTTTGGTAAAACATCTTGAAATTAAATCAATTAGTGAACTAGCAAAAAATTCTCATCATCTAATTATTTTAGATGGTGGCGAGGCTTCAGACAAAATAATTAAAATTGAAAATGATATAGTACAATTTTTAGGTCGGGTTGATACCGTTATTGATTGCTTTACTATTGCAAACCAAACAATCGACGACTACTCAGAACCTATTGAAGAAGTACATGCAGCTTGTGTGAGAGAACGAATTACTATTAAGCAAGGTATTATTGACGAAAAACCTTTTGAATTAGAAGACAATCCTGAAGAAGAAGCAAAAACAATCGATACATTCATTAATTCAATTAATACCGAATCGGTGCGAATTAATATGTTGGTTCGAGAATACTTTAAAGAGAATACAATTGATTATGAGGAGTTGCAAACCGAATTGATAAATAATGGTCCTTTTGAAATTAATACCCTATTAAGACAAATGCGTGAAGGTGGCTCAGTTCCTTCCCGATTTGTAGATGCCCTTTCTATTGCCGAAGTAGCTGCTAGGTATTTATTTAGTTTAGTGAATGAAGTTAATAGTTGTTTGGATAAAAATGAGAATAGTATTGAAGAGCGGAATACTAAATATACACAATTATCCTTTGGACCTTGTGTAGGTTTTTTAAGAACAATTTGTGAAAAAGGGAAATTAAATGCTTTTGAAAAGACCATAAAAGAACTTCTAAAAACAAAGTATACAGATAATGATAATTTTGAACGATTAAGAAAATACTTAATTACAGATTTACATTACGATAAAAAAGTGTCCGATGAGCCTACCCTATTCGACTTGTTTTACTATATGGCTCACATCCGAAATAAAACTAGAGGTCATGGAACGCCAAGTAAAGTGGAATTTGAATTTTATGTGACATTGGATTTAATTTCTATATTTATTGTGAATTGTATTTCAAAAATTGAAATTGAAACCTTCAGCAGACAAACAATCAATGAAAAAGAATGGTTGTTGTATTATAATGCTGGTGGAAATGTTGTTTTACATCCATTAGAACCCAATGAAAACCTAGAATATTGGAAAGATTCTTTCGATTGGAAATACCTTGATAAAATGGAGGAAGCCAAAAAACAAATTGATGAAACCAATCAATCGGTTTACTTTAAAATTAAACATCAAGAAGAAATTCATTGGATTAAAGCAGAAACCTATTTTAAATGTAAAGAAGGAATTATATACATGTATGACGGCATTAATAACAACGAAGCCGAGTGGATTAGCTTTACTACCGGTGCTGTAATTAGACCTTATAGAATTAATTAATATATGGAAAACATTTCACACTATAGCACTTTTCTTAAAGGCATTTTAGATACTAATCCTTGGATTTGGCATGCTATTCAAGTGTATTTTTTATTAGTATTATTAGTAAAAGGCAATATAATAATATTAAATAAATATGCTAAAGAAGCATTGATAACGATTTTTAATTTTTCTATTATTAGTGTTATATATTTATTTAATGAAATTTCAATTAATGGATATTATATATGGTTAATAATTACAATTATTAACTCAACAATATATTTATTAATAGAATTTAAAAAACATTATAAATTATTTTTAATTTGGAGGTGGATAGAAACAGTATTAATTTTAATTTCTTTTTTCACAATTACTGGTCAATTAGATTTTCAAAATAAATTAGTTTTGTTATATATATGGGGATATAATTTATTTTTACTCTCTAAAATAGTAATAAATTCATTTTATTTTTTTAGTAAATCAAATATTATTTTAGATGAAGTAAATGTATTTGATCTTGTATATTTTTCACCCATATACATTTCATTAATTTTCATTCCAAATTCTTGGTATGTATGGGTATTAGCTTTCTTATCTCTATTAGATATAAATGCTATTAAAGAGATTTATCCACAATATTTTAGTAAAAATAATAAAATACTTTTTGATGATATTAATAAAATAAAAATTGGGAAATTAAGTTATTGGCTCTCTATTTTTTTTATTTGGTATTTTAAATTTTCTGTATCCTCGTTTTTATACATTGGTTTTTTTATTTATATAATTTCAATTTATCAAAATTCTAGAAGGAAATTTTCAAATTCATTTGAAAACTATTTAAGTTTTACAACGGTTACAGGGAACTATTCTATTTTAGAAAAAATTGTTGATAAAGATTTATTTTTAAGTTTACTGCAGAGAATAAATTTAGAGAAGTATTCTATCTTAGTAAGTCCCTATGAAAAATTAGTTGTCGCAAATAATAAAATCATGGAGGTAAGCGAATTGACAACCAATTCCCATCATTTAATTCTTATTGATGGAGGTGAAATTTCAAATAAAATAATTAGAATAGAAAACGAATTAACCTATTTTTTAGGGCGTGTAGATACGGTAATTGATTATTTTTCAATTGCTAATCAAACTATTGATGAGTATTCAAAACCAATTGCTAGTGAAAGAGCAGAATGTATTAGAGAACGTATTGCAGTTAAACAATCGATAATAGATGAAAAACCTACCGAATTAGATGATAATCAAAAAAATATCGATAAGTCAATCAATTCTTTTATTAATTCAATCAATACCGAGTCGGTGCGAATTAATATGTTGGTTCGAGAATATTTTAAAGAGAATACAATCGATTATGAGCAATTACAATCTGAATTAATCAATAACGGACCTTTTGAAATCAACACACTTTTAAGGCAAATGCGCGAAGGTGGTTCGGTGCCTTCTCGATTTGTAGACGCACTTTCTATTGCCGAAGTAGCAGCCAGGTATTTGTTTAGTTTAACTAATGAAGTAAATAATTATTTAAATAATAACGAGAATAGTATTGAAGATCGAAATAAATTTTATAGTAAATTATCATTTGGTCCATGCGTAGGTTTTTTAAGAACACTAACTGAAAAAGGAACGCTAAATGCATTTGAGAAATCGATAGAACAACTATTAAAGACAAAGTATACAGATAATAATAATTTTGAACGATTAAAAAAATACTTAATTACAGATCTTCATTACGATAAAAAAGTGTCCGATGAGCCTACCCTATTCGACTTGTTTAACTATATGGCTCACATCCGAAATAAAACTAGAGGTCACGGAACGCCAAGTAAAGTGGAATTTGAATTTTATGTTACCCTGGATTTAATCTCTATATTTATTGTGAATTGTATTTCAAAAATTGAAATTGAAACCTTTAGCAGACAAACAATCAATGACAAAGAATGGTTATTGTATTATAATGCTGGTGGAAATGTTGTTTTACATCCTTTAGAACCCAATGAAAACCTAGAATATTGGAAAGATTCTTTCGATTGGAAATACCATGATAAAATGGAGGAAGCCAAAAAACAAATTGATGAAACCAATCAATCGGTTTACTTTAAAATTAAACATCAAGATGAAATTCATTGGATTAAAGCAGAAACCTATTTTAAATGTAAAGAAGGAATTATATACATGTATGACGGCATTAATAACAACGAAGCCGAGTGGATTAGCTTTACTACCGGTGCTGTTATAAGACCTTATAGAATTAATTAATATATGGAAGAACTTTTAAATTGGCTTAATAATAATCAATTAGAAAAATACCAAGAAGTTTTAATTGAAAATGATATTACTAACCTTAAATTATTATCTGAATTAACAGAGGATGATTTAAAGGAATTGGGTTTTTCGTTGGGAGACCGTAAACGGTTTCTTATTGGAATTAAGGAATTAGAAAATAATTCAAATCAATTATCTACAGAAGATACCGAACTTATTGCTTCCTTACCCTATGTTATTGCTTATCCGTTGCAACAAACCCTTTTAGAGAAGCATCCGCCTCAAAGAATCAACTTGTTTAAAGATACTTTCCTCAATTACCTCAAGTATCTTGGGCTTCTTTCTGCCTCTGAATTTTTTAATAGCGATATAAAAGACAAAGGAATGGTTTTGTTGTTTCAGCAGAATTTAATTGAAACTGCATTCGGTAAATGGAATCACTATATCCGTGAAACACTAAAATTCTTAAAAGAGCAAAACCATACCCTGTTTTGTCCAGAATTAGCGACCTATTATGAGTTGGTAGAAACTGGAAATAAATCTAAGAAGCATAAGGGAGAAATAGAGTTTATCGATGCTAACGGAGATATTCAATTAAAAAAACAAGAAGCAACCAGTATTGGGATGCTTATCAATTTTCGAAACCGCTACTTAGGTCATGGATTAACTTTAGATGCAAAAAAAGCAGAAGAATTATGGCAAGAATATTTTTCCATTTTTAGAAATTTATTAGAGCAATTAAGCTTTGCCAAAGACTATCCAATGCTGAAACGGGAGGATGGAATTACGTACCTTTTACATTCATCTGAAATTATCACCGTTGATTCTAATAGTGCTTCCCAATCAAGTATTTGGATTCAAGATAAAGAGGGAAAAGTAATGAATATACTTCCATTCTTTATTGTTCCTGGAGAAGTTTCTTTATTTAAAGAAGATAAAGAGCAAATGCTTACCTATGAATCTTACACTGGTAAAACCATAAAATTCTTTAGTCCTGAAGGTACGGAAAAACAGACTTCGGGTAAACTGCTTGAAAAATTGAATTTACTACTTCGAGACAAACAAAAAGAAGTTCCTTTTGCGCCAAAAGAATTTACAAAAGTAGAATTTTTAAATAGGATTGCAGATGAGAACAAGTTGTTATTAGAAACCTTAATTAGTGAGAAGAAAATCATTCCAGGTGTTTACCAACATCGGGAAGAAATGGAAATCAAATTGCGGGAATGGATTGGTGCCCGAGCCAATATCTTTTTCATCGCAGCAGAAGCAGGAAGCGGAAAAACCAATTTGTTGGCCGAAATACAAAAGCAATATGTGGAACGCGATTTACCAAGCTTACTCATTCGAGCAGGGCGAATGGAAAAACAATCTTTAAAAGCGCAAATTGCCTATTTACTGAATATTGATTTACACCAAGGATTAGAAAATTATTCCGCTCTTGCAGGAACTCAAGCTGCACCCACTTTTATTTTAATTGATGGTTTGAATGAAGCCAATCATGCCGAAGCCATTTGGCAGGAAATCCTGTCTTTGAGTACCATTTTTGAACCGGGTAGTTTAAAGTTTGTGGTGACGAACAGAGCCAATACCAAAGCCGATTTAGAACGTTATTTGGTATCAGACAAAGAGCAAGAATACTTGTATGGAGAAAACAAAGATAACGAGAAGGGCTTGGGTGCTTATGCCTTTTGGCTAACCGCTTTGGACATGAAGGAGATGAAAGGCGCTTGGGAGCATTATTCGACCAAAGATAAAGCCCGATTTAAGCCCCAATTTACCTTTGATGCTATTGCTGAATTTGATAGAGGGATTTACAACCAAATAAATAACCCACTCATCCTTCGATTATTCTTAGAAATATATAATGGCAAGGCCTTACCAAAAAAAGGAAATAAACATTTGCATATTTGGAGCGATTGGTTAAAGACCTTTTCTGAGGCAGAACAAACCTTCTTTAGATTACTGGCCGATGCGATTTGGCAGAAAGGAGAAAATGAATTGCTTTTGGATGATGTATTGAATAATGAAACTCTAAAACCTTATTTCAGCTCTAATGTAATTAATGCTCCCTACCAAAGATTGAAAAATCTAGGATGGATTAGTAGTTATACGAAAGACTTAAACAGTTATGTTGGTTTTACAGTAGAAGGCTCATTGCTGTATTTACTGGGAGTACAATTACAAAACCAAACGCCCAAGATTGATTTAGAATATATTCAAAGCATTCTTCAAACCAATAATAAACTTAAAACTGCTGCTATTGAAGCATTTCTTTGTGAACAAACATTAGCGGGTAATTTAGATTTGATTAGTGAGTTGATAGATGCAGATGGGCAAGATATTTCCATTTGTATTACTCCTTTAGTTTTATTTTTAATAATCTTTGGGGTAAAAACTACCATTGAAAAAGTACTAGAAAACCCAACAGAGAATGATTGGAAAACGTTGTTAAAATTGGATGTACAATTAGATGATTTGCAGTTACATGTTTTAAGAAAAGAATTCTTGACTGAGCTGATGCCCAAAAACCTTTTTAATACCGAAGATTCCGCTTTGTTAGGGTTGAATGCAATTGAAATTTTCGACAAAACTGAAGCTATATTTTATTTGGATAAAATAAATACAAATACATTGCTTATAGAGGAAAATGCTAATTTGTTAATTCAATTGGGTCATTGTGAAAGAAAATTAAGTAATTTCGACAAAGCACTTGAATACTATGAAAAATCATTAGCAATTCGATTAAAAGTACATGGAGACCAACACCCATCAACTGGCACTTCGTATGACAATCTTGGCTCAGTTTGGGATTATAAAGGAGAGTACGACAAAGCAATTGAGTATTTTGAAAAATCATTAGCAATTCGATTAAAAGTACATGGAGACCAACACCCATCAACTGGCATTTCGTATAACAATCTTGGCTTAGTTTGGAAATATAAAGGCGAATACGACAAAGCAATTGAATACTATGAAAAATCATTAGCAATTCGATTAAAAGTACATGGAGACCAACACCCATCAACTGGCACTTCGTATAACAATCTTGGCTCAGTTTGGGATTATAAAGGAGAGTACGACAAAGCAATTGAATACTATGAAAAATCATTGGCAATTCGATTAAAAGTACATGGAGACCAACACCCATCAACTGGCACTTCGTATAACAATCTTGGATCAGTTTGGGATAATAAAGGCGAATACGACAAAGCGATTGAGTACTATGAAAAATCATTGGCAATTCGATTAAAAGTACATGGAGACCAGCACCCATTAACAGGCACTACTTATAACAATCTTGGATCAGTTTGGGATAATAAAGGCGAATACGACAAAGCGATTGAGTATTTTGAAAAATCATTAGCAATTCTATTAAGAGTACATGGAGACCAGCACCCATCAACAGGCACTACTTATAACAATCTTGGCTCAGTTTGGGATAATAAAGGCGAATACGACAAAGCAATTGAATACTATGAAAAATCATTGGCGATCGATTTAAAAGTACATGGAGACCAACACCCATCTACTGGCACTTCATATAACAATCTTGGCTTAGTTTGGAATAATAAAGGCGAATACGACAAAGCGATTGAGTATTATGAAAAATCATTGGCGATCGATTTAAAAGTACATGGAGATCAACACCCATCTACTGGCACTTCATATAACAATCTTGGCTTAGTTTGGAATAATAAAGGCGAATACGACAAAGCGATTGAGTATTATGAAAAATCATTGGCGATCGATTTAAAAGTACATGGAGATCAACACCCATCAACTGGCACTTCTTATAATAATCTTGGCTTAGTTTGGAATAATAAAGGCGAATACGACAAAGCGATTGAGTATTATGAAAAAAGCTTGGCAATAAAATTAAAAATCATCGGTGGCGAGCATTCTGATGTAGCTGGATTGTATTTTGCTATTGGAACCATAAATAAAAATTTAAATAATTTTGAATTAGCAATAGAAAATTACCAAAAAGGTTTTTTAATTGAAAAAAAAGGTGGATTTCCCTTTAAAATTGCCCAATGCTACGAAGCCCAAAACCAAACCAACGAAGCGTTAGCTTATTATATTCAATCCGCAGAAATTAGAAAAGAAGATATTGGAATAGATGATGAAGCAACACAAGAAGCTATTGCAAACGCAAAACGTTTGGCTAAAGCACTAAAGAAAGAAAAAGATTTACTCGAGTGGATGAAATAAAAATAAAAAAATTAAATATTCAATAAAAAAAATGAGCACAAACTATAAAATCAGTCAATTACGTGATTTGTTCAACGATTGGGAAACCGGTCTGGACCAAGCGGTAACCTTATTACCCTTATTTTCAGTTGAGGTGATTAACGAATATTGGTCGCTGGGTTGGATGCAAAATCCTTCTAACCCTGAGGATCGATGGAAATCCGATTGGATTAGAGCTATATTAATGGCTTATGCACTCGAGGGGAGCTTGCCTTATGCGGCTAAAAAACTAGATAGAATCAGACATAAAAAAGAAAACTCTAATGATTCTAAAGATAAATTTGATCAATTAACACTTACTCTAGATTGGAGTCATTTATCGGAACAACTGTTACACGATATAATAAAAAATCTAGGGGTTACTTTTATCGATTTTAAATGTGCCCTTTTATTTGAAAAATATTTAATTAATCCCGTTGAAGTCACTCATATTAGAGTTAATTTTCAAAAAGATTGGAATGCTACAACTACAAAAATTATAGATACCAATCTTGCCAAAACCATTTCAGAAAGAATCCCAAATTGTATTGAAAGTTTAATATTATTTATTGAAGATAATTATGATATTAATTTTACAGAAAATTCATTCCAAAATTTTACAAATTTGAAAGAATTTACTTTTGATAGTAATTGTAAAAAAGGAGTACTTAATTTTTCAAACAATATACTACTTGAAGAGCTAAATATTAAACTTAGAGGTAAAGAGGACACTATAAGTATTAAAGGGCTAAACAATTGCTCGCAATTAAAAAATGTAATTATTGATTCAGACACTAAAGGAAGTATAATAATTGAACCTGTTGAAATCAATAAACTACCTAATTTTTTGAATTTCAGTATTTCAAACGCAATACATCAAGGCGACATTAAAGGGGTTATTAAAAATGAACTAAATTTAAATAATTATTATAATGATGGAGATGGTGTAGAAGGTATAAAACATATTGATATAGAATTATGTCCAAGTGCTGATTACAATACCAATGAAGTAGAATTAAACGGAGTATTAGATTTAGAAACCCTACAAATTAAGGGCGAAGCTAAAGACATGGAACTAATTATGCTTCCTAAATTAATCGAACTTACTATCGATATTAAAGGAGAAGGAAGATCCATGTATTTGGATTTTTCTAGAGAATTAAATTCAAGACCTAAAATTAGCACAAATAAATTAACCTTATTATCCTTATTAAATTATAAAAACAACGAGTTTCCGATTGTACATGTTAATGCAATAGGAGAACGACCGTACCGCCATTTTTACGGTGATGTTTATCAAAACACAAAAGAAGAACGCTTATTTATAAATATTGACAAATCATCACTTGAATCTTTAGATGGAATTGAAAAAATAAAATGTGATACCGTTTTAATTTTAAATGCGAACAATGAACTTAAAAAACTATTTAAAGACCCAAATATTCGTTGCGAAAGCGTTAAAAAATTACTTATCACCAATTCTACAATAACAAATCTTGAAGGAATACTTCAGTTTCCAAATATTACTGAATTGGTGTTAAACGATTTGAATCAACTCGAAAACATAAACGGTTTAGAAAATTTAACACAACTTAAAAAAATTGATTTAACTAATTGTAGTCTAATTACATCTTTAGAACCTTTAGCTAATTTAACTGCGATTTCCGATTTAAAGTTATCTGGATGTGTGGCTATAAAACCTAAACCTAAAAGATTAAACCTTACCGGGATGCAAGTTTTTGATGAGTTAAATAGACATAACAAATCAAAACCTAAAAATAAAACAACCAGTTCGGCTGTTTCCATCAGTAAAATAATTGAACTATTTAATGTGGCAGAGGCAGATAGTATCAACCAAGGATTTATGCTTTTGAGTCAATGCAACCCAGAGGAGTTAAATCGTTTATACAACTCGGTTGATTACAATGAAAAAACAGGAAAATTAGTTTTTAGTTATTTGCCAAAATCAATTTTGGAAGATGAAAATACCGCAAGATTAATTAGTTTATTACTATTATTTGAAGCGCCTGATTCGTCCATAGCCGGACAACATAGAACCAAAATTGAAGCCTTGTTTTTGAATTGTAATGTAGAAGTAAATAAACCTAAATTAACTCTTGGTTCTTTAACCAATCTTGATTTTATACCGTATTTCAATTCAATTGGGAAGTTTTCAAAATTCAAAAGGTTAAACCAAATTCAAATTGAAGAGTTTGCCTCATTTGATTTTATAGATATGGCTGAGGTTCCTTCGATAGTTGACATTCACATTTCAAATATTAAAGAGATATTGAATTTTGATAGCATGGCGATTAACAAAAACCTCGTTAAATTGACAATTCAAGAACAATATTATGTCGGGCAATCTGCTGCCAACGCAACACAACTTGTTGATGTGGTTTTTTCAAGTAACTTCGCGAGTTTGGAGTACCTAAAATTAAATCTAAATTGCAATACAATTACTGGATTAGAACATTTAGTAAACTGTAAAGATTTAAGACTAATAATCCACGCTGCATTAAATAAACTTACATTTAATAGTTCGATGAAAAAATTGGAATATATCTATCTAAAAGGTTGGTTTTATTCGGTTGAAAATATGGAACAATTACAAAAATTAACAAAATTAGATCTTTTACAAGCTTTTTTACATGAACCAAAATTTCTTATTAAATTACTATCTAACGAAGACTTTGTTTTAAATAATGGAATTTTAGAAAATACAAAATTATCATGAGTACAACTAATCAAGAAGGATGCCTAGGCGCTCAATTAGGCGGATCCGAAATGCAAAAAGTATTAGAACAACTTTTTGACACCAATTTAGCATTAGAAGAAAAAACAGGTAAACGCCCTACCCCAATTTGTATTTGGGGAACACATGGTTTAGGTAAAACCCAAATTGCTATGGATATAGCAAAATCTAAAAAATGGAAAATCGCTTATTGCGCCCCAGCACAATTTGAAGAAATGGGTGATTTGCATGGGTTGCCTTTTAAGATAGATCCAGACCCAACAAAAATTGGCGATGAGCGTACCGCTTATATGCCGCCAGATTGGGTTCCTACTGATGAAGGTCCCGGAATTTTATTATTGGATGATATGAATCGGGCCGATGATAGAATTCTTAGAGGAACCATGCAGTTACTTCAAAATTTTGAAATGTTCTCTTGGTCGTTGCCTCCTAAATGGCAAATAATAGCAACTGCAAATCCGGATAGCGGCGAATACTCTGTAACTCCAATGGATGATGCTATGCTAACAAGAATGCTGCATCTTACACTAAATTTTGATGTAAAATCATGGGCAGAATGGGCAATAAAAAATGGAATTGACAGTCGCGGGGTAGATTTTATATTAACCTATCCAGAAGTTATAACTTTTAAAAGAACTACTCCGAGGTCATTAGTTCAATTTTTTGGACAAATTCATAACATTCCTGATTTAGCTGCATCTATTGATCTTGTAGCTATTATTGCATCTAGTTGTCTTGATGAAGAAACGGTTACTAGTTTTATTACTTTTATTCAAAGTGCACTTACAAAAATACCGCACCCCCTAACAATTCTTAATGCTGAAAAAACAAATGATTTTGTTTCCATTGTTGATGAATTGGCTACTGGTGAAGGAGGATTTAAAAGAATTGATTTGTTGAGTACATTTTGTACACGTTTAGTTATAGAACTAAAAAAATCAGATTTTACCCCTCACAAAAATTTAGCAGATAATTTAGCTTCATTTTTATTAATGGATGTAATTCCTGGTGATTTAAGATTTGCTTTGCATCGTGATTTATCAGGAATCGGCACTAGTAATTTACCATCTTCTAAAGGGGTATTGGAAGCATGTAAAAATCAAAAAGTTGGTGAAGCTATACTTAAGATGATTTAAACTAGTGATGGAAAAGGATAATAACCTATTAAATAAGGCAAATAATGCTGTTGCTAAAGCTGGAGTAGAATTATTACGAAAGGAGCCCTTTTATGCACATGTATTATCCGGATTATCACGAATTGTATCTGAAGAGATACCAACCATGGCTGTTTCATATAAAAATGATGGATTTTGCTTATGGATTAATCCCTTGTTTACAGTCAAAGAATTATCAGATAAAGAACGCATAGCCGTACTAAAACATGAAATTTTACATTTAGTTTTTAAACATTTATTTAGAAGCCGCGGTAATGATCGGGAACTTGAAAATATTGCAGCCGATTTAGTTGTTAATCAATATGTAACTCCTTGGCCTTTGCCAGAAGGGGCTCTATTATTAAGTAGTTTTCCAGATTTAGATTTATTACCAGAGCAAACTTTTGAATGGTATTATGAAAAATTACGTAAATTACGTAATTCAGATGCTGGAAATAAACATCCGAAAAGCAAAGATACTCTAGATGCGGTTGAGGGTAATAAAAAGCAACGTGGTTATCATGATTTATGGGAAAATGGTAAACAAGGTGAAGGTTCAAATGACAAAATTGTTGATGTTGCGGTAAAAAAACTAATAGGTCAAGCATTGCAAAAATCTAGTGTAAAAAACATTGGAGACTTACCATTAGGAATTCAGCGGGAATTAACTCGAATGAATGAGAAAACTCAAGTTTCTTGGAAACGTGTACTGAGAATATTTTCAAATTCTTGTGGCAAAACCAAATTAGAATCTACTAGAAGAAAAGAAAGTACCCGCTATCCTGGAAATCCTGGAACTAAAATAAAGCGGCTCCAACATATTGCAGTAGCTATTGACACTTCGGGTTCTATAGATGAAAAGACATTGCAATTATTTTGGAATGAAATAATTGGAATTCAAAAAACAGGGGCTAAAATCACCATTATTGAGTGTGATTGTAAAATTCATAAAGTTTGGGAATTAAAAAGAAATGCCTCCTTACCAGAATTAAAAGGTGGTGGAGGCACTAATTTCGACCCAGTATTTGAATGGTTAAATAAAAACAGAAATCTAGGAATAGGTGGCTGTGTATATTTCACGGATGGTTACGCAGCTAAACCAACAATAAAACCCAGTTGCTCTATTTTATGGACACTTTATGGTGCAGATGAGGATACTTCACATTTAGTACCAGGAAAAGTAATTAGGATCGTATAAATTTAATAAGACTAGATAGAATCTAATGCATATTCCGGTGATATTGACCACCCAATTCCAATTTAAAGTGACCACCTGATTCCAATTCAAAATGACCACCTGATTCCGGAGTAAAATGTCCACCCCAATTTTTCATAAAAAACTACTTTTTTCATCTGTTAATTATTCAAATAT
>CANGFO010000023.1 GCA_947453195.1 Flavobacteriaceae bacterium | reverse complement strand
CCAGAAACAGTTGGGCTGTAAGTTGTATTCACTTAACCAGATTGTCCCCAGAATGGGTTGTAATTATTACCAACATAGGTTCTATACGCATCACTATATACAGAAATTACATCTGCAGAAGCATGAGTAGGTGTTGGAGCATTTGTATTTGGTGCAGTTAATGGAAGCGAAGAAGTTTTCCAGAAATAGATGTTATCTAAATAAATTGTAGAAGGTGAAACTCCAGCTTGACCATCAAATTTAATTTGGAAAATAGAATCCCAGTTCATACCTACAAAGGCACTTTTAGGCAAATCAACACTACTCCATCCACCGTTAACTAAAGGAACATCTACAAGATATTCAGCAGCTCCAGTTCCATTGTTAATAGGTGAAAATTTTAAAACTGTAGCATTAGCAGTCCAAACATCAATGTGAACATACTCCATTGAAGCAGCATTTTGAGTACTTGTTTCAGTACCTTGATAATTGAAGTTTGTATATGCCATTGCATAATTACTTCCAGATCCTGTAGGACTGAAAGTGGTATTTACACTTCCTGATTGTCCCCAAAAAGGATTGTAATTGGTTCCTACATTCGTAGTGTAGGCATCACTATACACCGAAATAACATCAGCTGAATTGTGTGCTGGTGTAGGTGCATTAGTTGATGGTTGAGCAATTCCCAATAACGTAAACATTAAGGAAATTAATAATGTAATTTTTTTCATAGGTATTAGTATTAGTTAATTTTCAAATTTACACAAAATTCATTTCAAAATTAAAATGATAAAAAAACTTAAACTATATAAAAACTATACAAACAATTAGCAGCTATTTTTTTGAATAATTTATTATAAACTATTTGTTTTAGGCTATTTAATCAGTTATTTTTAAAATAAATTATTTTATTAAATCACAACAAAATAGAATAATGTTGTGGTAATGTTGTGTTTTACTATTACGATTTCGTAAATTAATTTTTAATTCATTTCAATTGAGTTATCAAAAAAATCTATTTATTCAATAATTACTTTTATTGAATCATTTGAATTCCCATTGGCTATTCTAACAAAATAAACGCCAGCATATAAAGTTTGTACATCAAAATAACACATAGTACTTCCTTGATAAAGCGTCTGAGTTTGAATAACCTTCCCAAGAACATCAACTAGTTCAACATTCATATCTTGAACAGCCAATGGCACTTGAACTGCGAAAAATTCTTTAGCCGGATTAGGAAATACCGTAGCATTCATTTTATCCGGATTGAAGGTATTTGTGCTTAAAGTAGTAGTTGCCTCCGTTATAGTGGTGACTTTTGTTGCTGTTTTCACACCATAAAAAGTTGGACCTACAACATACGGATAAGCCGAATTATGATTGGCATCGACAGTAGCAAAATAACAATAAATACCATTTGGATATTCTGGAGTTACACAAAATCTTCCGTTGTGAATATCTAAATAAGATGCATCATTAGGATGTGAAACAAACTCATAATCTTCTTTAAAATATCCTAATGGATAAGTTGTACTCACTGCAGGTCCAGCTGTTACAGTTGCTCCAGTGTATAAGGTTGTACGCGTGGTAATGTTTCGTAATTGAAAACTCGATTTCATACGCACAATTCCACCTGTTCCGTCAGCATTAGCATACGCATACGCTCCATAAATTGGATAACCATCATATGCAAATCCAATTAA
Source organism: Flavobacteriaceae bacterium (assembly GCA_947453195.1). GTDB lineage: Bacteria > Bacteroidota > Bacteroidia > Flavobacteriales > Flavobacteriaceae > Flavobacterium. The sequence continues at coordinate 28,316 of CANGFO010000023.1, read as the reverse complement.
AGGCGAATGTTGATTCGCATTAATGGTATACAAGCCATCTGAAGGATATAAAGTACAAACATTCGAAAGGACATTTAAATCCGTATTAAATGCGCTTGGATTTTGGTGGTGGTGGTAATTTCCCATTGCAGGATGCGCTTTGGAACAATCAAAACCCGCTTTTTCTGCTAAAACTGCATCTCTATTCCATACGCCATCTCCCATACATGCAGGTTGAATTGGACCTCCACACAATGAACTTGTTGAATTTTTCCAAGAAACCCCATCTCTATAATCAAAAAGTGCTACCCCATTAATAAAAACCCCAATATTCCCTCCAGTTGTTGCTGTTGGTGTACTTGTATTTGGAGTTGGAGCTAATGGAAATTTGAAAATTGCATTTTGACTAGTAGCTAATGATGGGTTTCCGTCTTGAAAAGGACCCGTAATATAAGCCGGAATACCATTTGTAGAAACATATACAGAACTTGCAGAATACTGAACCGTTTGCACATTTGCTAACGGAGTATCTACTATTGGTGTAGAATTTCCTGCAACATAATGCCTGCCCGTAATTCCGGTGGTGTTTCTTAGCCATCCAATAATTATTGGATTGGTTTGAGAAAACAACACGTTGCTTACAGCAAAGGCAACTAAAATAAATAATAATTTCTTTTTCATAAATAAATGGTTAATGGTGAATTATTGTTTTGGATAACTGTATTTAGGGTTAAATAAAAATTCTTTATCGGTTAAAGTTAATAAAAATGCAATTAAATCTTTCTTTTCATTTTCAGATAATACTATTGGTTTTTGTAATTCTTTAGCTAGTGTTTTTCGCTGAACTTTCCCATTTGTATAAAAATTTATCACTTCACGTAACTTCATAAATCTACCGTCGTGCATGTAGGGATAAGTAAACTCAATATTTCGCAATGTAGGCACTCTAAAATTAAAACTATCTTTTGGATTTTGTGTAATTTTCACTCTTCCAAAATCTTTATAATCAGCATCTGTTGTCAAACCGTTATCTGCAAAATCTGAGTTGGTTAACAAGGGTTCTTTATGACACGATTCGCAATTTTTTTTAAATAATTGATGTCCGTTTACTTCTTGATCAGTAAAGTACACATCCTTTTCATGACGCATAACTTTATCGTACTTTGAATTATAGGACTGTAACGAAACCGTAAATTGGGCAATAGCTTTAAGAAGGTTTTTTGTATTAATTAAACTATCTCCAAACACCTTATAAAACATTCCTTGATATTTTTTGGATTGATTTAAACTCCCTAATGCATTTATCAATGTATTATCCATTTCTTGCGAATTCGTGATCGGATTTATTGGCTGGGAGTTCAAATTAAGCACACCGCCATCCCAATGAAATGATTTTGTCCAAGCTAAATTCACAAGCGACATTGCATTTCGGGCCCCGATTCTTCCTTCAATTCCATGACTCAAAGCATGATCTGTATGAGCAAATCCTGTGTATTGCGAATGACAACTGGAACAAGAAATGGTACTATCTCTAGAAAGAATTGGATCGTAAAATAATTTTCTACCTAATTCAAAGCCTTCTTTTGAAAGTTTATTTTCCTTAAAATCATAAACCGGTTTCTGCCAACCTTTAGGAACAATAAAATCCTCATAAAACACAAAGTTTTCTGCCTTATTTAGAGATAGAAAACTACATGCCAATAGCAAAACTAGAACACTATAAATTCTTTTACTTTTCAATTAGTGTTTATTAATCCATTTTTTGTTTTTCTCCCCTAAAGTAAATACGGCATCCGAACGATTCTGATTTAGGAGTAGAAACTTCTTTATTTTGCACTAATTCATCCAAAGCATCTGTTAAGAAATGGTGCTTAATTTGATCTGGTTCGCCAGCATTATCATCTATGGCACCATGGTATTTTATCACAAACTTTCCTATTTCATTTTTCCAAATCACAAATGCTTGTGGGGTATGCGTAGCTTTAAATTCTTTAGCAATTGTCTGCTTTTTGTCCTGCAAATAAGGGAATGAAAACTGATCTTTTTTTGCTTTTTTTTGCATTAATTTAAATGATTCTTCAGCATAGGCTAAGGTATCCATAGAATTTATTGCCAATACAGGCACACCCAGTTTCTTATACTTCATATCCATTTGATTCAGTCGTTTTGAATAAAACTTAGCCATCGGACATTTATTACATGTAAAAACCACTACAAATCCTTTAGCTCCTTTAAAATCCGATAAGGAAACCCAATGATTATTGGTAGCACTTTTTAATTTAAAATTAGAAATTGATTTCTCTTTTTCTAAAACAGAATAACTAGAAAATACGAGTGCAATAACCACAAAGAAAACAATGGATAATTTTTTCATGAATTATTTTTTTATGAATTTCTTAGTGGTAACACTTTTAGATTGCTTATCCATCATTTGAAAAGTATACACACCTGCTTCTAAAGATGAAATATCTATTCCGTTTTGCCATTCTGGTTGTGGCAACATCATAACAACTCTTCCTGTAATTGTAGAAATAGTCACATAATAAATTTCGGTGGCAGCATCTTTTAAATTTACATACAATCTATCATTGACAGGGTTTGGATACAAACTAAAACTTGTATTGGTAGCATTTTGATTAGAAGCCATAGTACCAGTTACAATAAATTGCCCCATCATTCCACCATCTTCATGACCACCAAAATGACAATGATACATATACGGATGATTAACATCCGAATCCGCGAAATCATCAAATTTAGCTACAAAAGTAACATTTTCATTTCTAGGCAAATAAAAGGTGTCTTTCCACCCACTTTCATGAGAACCAACAGCGGTTGCGACTCCATTTCGAGCCACAATTTTAAACTCTACATCATGTAAATGGAAAGAATGTCCAAATACATTATTATTTGTAACTGTCCATTTTTCAACATCATTAAGATTGACAACTTTTGGAGTCATTGTTAATGAATAAGTAACATTATCAAAATTAAAAGGAACACTTGCAGGACCCGGATTTCCATTAGTCACAGCAATAGCTCGAGTAACAGTTGCGTCAGTTGCAGTCCAATAGGTATTTGTAGCCAATGTTGATGGAACTGCCGTAATTGGTGTCGTTGCTGTGGTTGTTGCAGCAACATTAATATGTAAAACATTAAAATCAATGTTATTTAACAAACTTCCAAAGTCTCCAGAGGTATTTGGCTCACCACCAGGAAAACCAAGAGTTTGACCTGAATTATATGCTTTTAGATCTAAACTTGATCCAACTGCATCACCACCTAAATTAACCATGATTTCTATACGCTCTCCAACTAATAATTTAACTCTAGTAGCGGCTACTGGAGCATTCAACAATCCGCCGTCATTTCCAATTATGTAAAAAGTACGGTTATCACTAAATCCTAAATTATATCCTCTTTCAATTTCGGCATTAAGGATGCGCATTCTAACATATTGTTTTGGCAAACTAATTTGCGCATTCGGAGTTCCGTTAGACAACATATAATCTCCATAAACTCTTGTAGAACTTACAAAAGTGTTTGTTGTGGTATTATAACTTCTACTAGTTAGTGCCAAAACGATATCGTCAACTCCATAGGTTCTAGGCAAAGCCAAAGCAGCTTCCTGAGCGTCTCTTACAATAATAAAACCTCCAATGCCTTTTGTCATTTGAGCCTGAGTAGTTTCATGCAAGTGGGGATGGTACCACAAAGTAGTAGCTTGGTTCATTACAGTCCAGTAGGGTTGCCAAAGTGTTCCTGCGGGAATAACCTGATGAGGACCTCCATCCATTACTGCGGGCAAATGCATTCCATGCCAATGCAATGTAGTTGACTCATTTAAATTATTGGTCACATTCATATGAACTAAATCTCCTTTATTAATAAATAAAGTTGGCCCCCAAATAGTTTCATTATTTATTGCACCTGTAATCGTTTGATTTCCCGCAACTAATTGTTTAGTACTTTCATGAATATTTAAATTGAAAGTGGTTCCAAACAAAGCTTCAGGCATTGGCATTGTATTGTATTGTGCCTGAATACCATTGCTTATTAAAAGCAGAATCGAAAATAATTGTAACTTCTTTTTCATATTTATTTATTAATTTATTTTAAACATATTTTTATACAATCTGGCCATATTAATTGCTTTTTCTCCGGGTATCATAATAGAATTCATTTCTTTAAGTGAAATAGCATCCAACCAATTACTTAATTCGACTTCAATGTTTATATTTTGTTTTCCATCTAAATTAAACTCTATTTTTTGGAGTGCATTTTGCTTTGGCAAATAACCGCCGATGTGAAACTGAAATTCTTTTTTAACATTAGCACAACTAGAACTTTTTCCTTCCAATTTCATATTAACATAACCGGTATTCCAAGCCCAATACATTCCATTTATCGGATCTAAATCGCCTTCAAATTTATCAGAAACACTGTTTAGACTATCAATTCCAATATCAAAACTAGCCTTATTTATTTTTAAATCGGGAACGTTTTTCAATTTAAATTCTAATGAATTGAGATTTTCTGCATCTACTAAATGCACACTAAATTTTTCTTTATACGTACTCCCATCTTCCATTTCTAAAATAATATTAGAAATATAAAACTTCATTTTTTTAATTGTAACAGTATCTTTATTTTTTGTAATATATTTTTTATCATTCAATACTAATGGCTCCTTTTGAAAATTTAAATGAACCAAAATAGTAAGGTCATTCTTATCATTTTTTACCTGAAAAGAAAGACATACAAATGCAATAATAAGTATACCTAAAAAAACTTTTTTCATAAATTATCTTCTAGGAGGCGGCGGAACTTGATCATCCATTATTCCTGGAGGTGTTGGTGGACCTTGTCTTTCACCTCTTGACGGAGGTGGAACTTTTTCGCCCATCATTTCAGGCGGCGGTGGCGGACCTTGTCTTTCTCCTCTTGGAGGTGGCCCCTGACCTTCACGTTGGTTAGGCCCCATCATTCTAGCTGCTTCCTTAATTATCTTGTCAAATTTTTGCTTTTGAGTTTCATTACATAAAGCTCTTACTTTTTGAAAATGATAAAACAGGGCAATTTCTTCTTTTTCTTTAATTGAAATAATAGCTTTTGATGCTTTTTTTACTGATGCCGAATCTACTTTTGGATTTTGAAGTAATTCAAAATAAAGATCATTTTTATCATTGATTTCATTTCTTAACTCTTCTCTTTTTTCTAAAAAACTAGACTGCAAATCTTCAAATTGTTCCTCTTGATTAGCATTAAAAGACAATTCATTTGATAAAAAACCTTTAGCAGATCGATGCGAATCATGCATGGGAGGTTTAGTAATCCACAAAAAACTGATTGTAGCAATATTTACTAAAAGTAAGATTAGTAAAATTGATTTTAAAAATTTCACATTATTCATATGTACTTTATTTATTCGTTGAGATTATTAAAATATTCTTGGTACACTACATTTTTTTCTTCTTTTGAAGAAGTACTATTTGTTGATTTAGAATATTGAGTAATCGTAATTAAATTAAGACCTATTAGTAATACAATAGAAGCAGCTAACATCCATTTTTGATTAGTGCTCATTGAAATTACTTTACTAGTATTAAAATTGTTTTTTATAGCAAACTGAAGGCCTACAGGAACTTCCAATCTTTGAATTGCATCCAAAGATTGAAATGTATGTTCAATAGTATTTTCTTGTGGTTTCATATTTGTTTAGAGATTAAATTCTTAATAAACTTGCGGTTATTTTTCATTTTCTTCATAATAATTCAACAAATGCTTCTTTAAATTCTGTTTGGCTCTAAAAAGTAATGATTCTACTGCTGATAATGAAACCTCCATGATTGCAGCAATTTCATTATAACTCACTTGCTCTAATTTATGCAATATAAAAGCGGTTTTTTGTTGATCGGGCAATAAATTGATGGCTTTAAATAAGGCGATTGAACGTTCTTTATTTTCTAATTCAATTCCCGGATGAATAAAATCGGAATGGTTTTCAATTGCTTTATCACCATCTGATGAAAAAATGGATCGAAAAATACCAGAGCGCTTCTTTCTGTTTTTCTTTCTAATAAATTCTAAACATTTATTCACCGAAATTCTATAAATCCAAGTAGACAAAGAAGATTCTGCTTTAAAATCTTTAATATTTAAATGAATCGTAATAAATATTTCTTGCGTGACATCTTCTGCATCCTCCATGTTTTGGAGCATTCCCACACACGTATTATAAACCTTTTTGGAATAGGAATTCACCAAATATCCGAACGCAATTTCGTCGTTCTTAATCAATTTATGGATAAGTTCTTTATCTTCCAAAAGAGGTGTTTTATTATTAGATGCTATTTTCGATTTTAACTTGTGGAATATTGAGCAAGTTTGTGATTTTACAAATAACAATAATCCAAATATAGTGCAAAATCATCAAAATAAAATTTGTGATTTGTTCAATACCAAATCTCATTTGATTAATTAGTATCTTTGCAAAAATTCATTTTTTATCATGATTCCAAAAGATGTTTCTATCCTAGATCCAAAGAAAAATATCATCATTAAAGGTGCTGGCATCCACAATTTAAAAAATATTGATGTGGCCATCCCTAGAAATGAATTAGTGGTTATCACTGGACTTTCAGGATCCGGAAAATCATCCTTGGCATTTGATACCTTATATGCAGAAGGACAACGCCGATATGTAGAAAGTTTATCTTCGTATGCAAGACAATTTCTTGGAAGATTAGACAAACCAAAAGTTGATTACATCAAAGGAATTGCACCTGCAATTGCAATTGAACAAAAAGTAAACACCACTAATGCGAGATCAACGGTAGGTACCTCAACCGAAATTTATGATTATTTAAAACTCTTATTTGCTCGAATCGGAAAAACAATTTCTCCAATATCTGGAAAAGAAGTTAGAAAAGATTCGGTTAACGATGTTGTAAATGAAGTTAAGAAATTCACATTAGAAAGCCGCTGGTTGCTATTGTCCCCTATTCATTTAGAAAACGGCAGAAAGCTAGAAGACAAACTAAAAGTGTTATTACAGCAGGGTTTTTCAAGAATTTTATTGAATAACGAAATGGTTCGTTTGGATGAAATTGAAAATAATTCGCTGGATAATAAAGACATCCTTTTAATAATTGATCGAATTATTGTAAAAGAAGAAGAGGAATTTTATAACCGCCTTTCTGATGCGGTACAAACGGCCTTTTTTGAAGGAAAAGGGGTTTGCTATTTACAAGAAGTTGATGGCAAAAATAGATTGGAGTTTAGTTCCAATTTTGAATTAGACAACATGACTTTCTTGGAACCTAACATACATTTATTCAGCTTTAACAACCCATATGGAGCTTGCCCAAAGTGTGAAGGATATGGAAATGTAATTGGAATTGATGATGAATTGGTAATACCAAATACGGCACTTTCTATTTTTGAAAATGCGATTTATCCTTGGAGAGGAGAAAGTATGGGTTGGTATCGCGACGAATTAGTAAACAACGCCTATAAATTTGATTTTCCTATTCACAAACCTTATTTTGAGTTAACGGCAGAGCAAAAAGACCTGGTTTGGACAGGTAATTCTTATTTTCAAGGTTTAAATGATTTCTTCAAGGAATTAGAAGAAAAAAATTATAAAATTCAAAACCGAGTTATGCTTTCGCGTTACCGCGGAAAAACTAAATGCACGACTTGCAAAGGAAAAAGACTTCGGGTAGAAGCCAATTACATTCAGGTTGGCGGCAAAACCATTTCGGATTTAGTAGATTTATCAATAAAGAAACTAATACCCTTTTTTGATGATTTACAATTATCCGAATACGACACCCAAGTTTCGAAACGATTATTAGTTGAGATTAAAAACCGATTGGCTTTTTTAAGCAATGTAGGATTGGAGTATTTAACCTTAAATAGAAATTCGGCTACACTTTCTGGGGGTGAATCGCAACGAATTAATCTTGCCACTTCTTTAGGAAGTAGTTTAGTAGGATCCATGTACATTTTAGATGAACCGAGTATTGGGTTACACCCAAAAGATACCGAATTATTGATTGATGTATTAAAAAACCTTCGTGATCTAGGCAATACGGTAATTGTAGTAGAACACGATGAAGACATCATGAAACAAGCCGATAGCATTATAGATATTGGTCCGGAAGCTGGAACACATGGAGGAAATTTAGTAGCGCAAGGAACTTATAACGAAATATTAAAATCCGATTCCTTAACTGCAAAATACCTTAACGGAGAATTGGAAATTAAAGTTCCTAGAAACCGCAGAAAATGGGGAACTTATATTGATATTCTTGGCGCAAGAGAAAACAATCTACAAAACCTTGATGTTCGATTTCCATTAGAATGTTTAACAGTGATTACGGGAGTTTCTGGCAGTGGAAAAAGTACCTTGGTCAAGAAAATACTGTTTCCGGCAATTCAAAAAAAGTTGGAAGGAGTAAGTGAAAAAGCAGGTCAATACAGCGACATGCAAGGGCATTATCATAAAATTAGACATATTGAATATGTTGATCAAAACCCAATTGGAAGAAGTTCACGTTCCAATCCGGTGACTTATATAAAAGCCTACGACGACATACGAGATTTGTATGCTAAAACCAAATTATCTAAGATTCGGGGCTATCAACCGAAGCATTTTTCTTTTAATGTAGATGGTGGTCGTTGCGAAACGTGTAAAGGAGATGGCTCTATCAATGTGGAAATGGTATTTATGGCCGATGTGGAATTGCCTTGCGAGACTTGTGGTGGAAAACGATTCAAAAAGGAAATTCTGGAAGTGAATTTTGAAGATAAAAATATCGACGACATTCTAACCATGACAATTGATGATGCGATTTCGTTTTTCAAAGAACACAAACAAACAAAAATCACTCAAAAATTACAACCACTTCAAGATGTTGGATTGGGATATGTGCAATTGGGGCAATCCTCTTCTACCCTTTCGGGTGGTGAAGCACAACGTATCAAATTAGCATCCTTTTTAATTAAAGGCGCTTCCAAAGAAAAAGCCCTTTTTGTATTTGATGAACCTACAACAGGTTTGCATTTTCACGATATTAAAAAACTATTGGCTTCCTTTGATGCTTTAATCGAAAATGGACATTCCATATTGGTGGTAGAACACAATCTCGATTTAATAAAATGTGCCGATTGGATTATTGATTTAGGTCCAGAAGGTGGTGAAAACGGCGGTCAATTATTAGCAACTGGAACACCAGAAGAAATTGCAAAAAATAAGAAATCTATTACTGGAAAGTATTTGAAAAGTAAGCTGTAAGTGTTTGTATTTATTCGATTACTATTTTCTTATTAATTCGATTAGAACCCGATTGTAACACACCTAAATAAATTCCTTTTGACAAAGTAGCAACCGAAACCGACTCTATCAATTTGGCATTGTTAAAAGTAACATTCAAAACTTCTTTACCTTCAATATTTAATATAGAAAAAGTATAATCGGTTACAGGTAACGAACCCAAATTGATATTCAAAGTGTCTTTAGTTGGATTTGGAAAAAAACTAATACCAAATTCATCAAATTTATCGCGAGCCATAGCAGCTGCATCCGCTTGTGCAAAATGTAATGTAGCTCCAATTGTAGCTTTAGCAACATTATAATTATACAGGGGATCCATGTTGATTAAAAAATCTGTAGGGGTGTGTTTGTGTGTAGTTTCATTGGTTTCAAAAAAACCTGTGATAATTTCATTGTTACTTTGAAACGACATATAATCGGAAGCATACGCATACGACAAGAACGTATTTAAAGGAGAGTATAAAGTAACGCAATTCATCAACTCATTGGTCATAGTTGCAGAAACAGCATTATTTGTAGATGGATTATTGCTAGTGTCTCTTTCGCAAGTAATGGTATTATTCACCATTCCGGCAACGCCTCCTACTTCATCTAAATTAAAAACCAATCGGATATTCATTTTAGGATTGGTTGCATTAACTACAGAACTCACATAATGTTGGCTTCCAAATAAACCATCCTCCTCTCCACTAAAATTAATGAATTTGATTGAGTATGCCGTGGGAACATTTTGCAGTAATCGAGCGGTTTCTAATATACTTGAAACACCGCTTCCATTATCATTTGTACCAGTGCCTCCAATAGAATCATAATGACCACAAACAATTACAAAAGTATTTGGGTATAGCGTTCCAACTTTAGTCACAATTAAATTTTTACATGCTGCTGCTGATCCACTATAGGTATAGGAATCCTCTTGCATTTGGGCAGCAGTATATCCATAACTCAAATATTTATTTTTTAACCAATCAAAAGTGTTTTGCAAAGAAGTGGTACCTCTTCTTTTCAATCCTAACGCTTCAAATTGGGTTAAATTTGCAGTGATATTCGTTTGTGAACATTGGTTAACTACATTGGCGTAAACTTGAATAAACGACTGACTGTAACTCGAGGTAAGTGCTAATAAACTGAATATAAGAAAAAGAATATTTTTTGATTTCATATCAATGAAAGTGAATCTTAATATTTAATACTTCAAAAGTAGAAAAAAAATTATTTAACAATCTTAATTTTGAGTAAAACTGTATCAACGACCTTATTTACTTCCTCTGAAATTTGAAATTTATACGTAAAAAGCAGGTAAAATAAACTAATCAAACTTGACTTTAAACCAATATTAATTATTGGATGAAATGAAAAATCCCAGAAATAAAACAATAAAAAACATCCAATTAATATTGCTAAAGAATAAATTGTTTTAATGGTAAACGGATACAAATTCATTTTATTAATCACATAAAACAATTTTATTGTATTATAAATCATAACCGTTATTAATGTAGCAAATGCGGAGCCTTCAATTCCATATATCGGAATAAAAATCATGTTTAAAACAATCATTAAAAACACAGTAAAAACCCCAAACAACAATACGGTTCTGTAATGTTTTGTATTCACAATAATCGAATTGTTATTCCCTAATAAGACATCATAAAATTTAGATAAACCAATCATAAATACTACCCAAATACCACCGCTATAATCTTTAGGAATAAGCAGGTACATTTGTTTGATATTCAAGAAAATCAAAATCATTATAAAGCCTCCAATTACTTGAAGATTGATTGCACTTTTCTTATACAAATCATTCAATTCATCGTACTTATTTTCCACCATTAATTTGGCTGTAATTGGCGCTACAATTTGAGTCATGGCTCGACTAGGAACCGCAATAGCAGTCGAAATAAATATGGCAACGGCGTATAAAGAATTTAAGCTAATATCTTTATATTTTGGAATCATGACCTTGTCAAAATCCACTAGCATAACGGCTACACCACCCGATACAATTATAAAAAAGGAATATTGTACAATGTCTTTCAGATTTTCCGGAATTACAAATCGTAATACCGGTCTTTTTACTGAAATTGCATAAATTTTCATTACAATAACTTGCGCAAAATAAGCTAAAGCTATTCCATAAACACAGGTTGATTTCTCAATCCAATTAAAATGAACAGAAAAAAGTAATACCATCACAATAACCCGAACTAAAACTTCGCTAATTAAATTACCAATTACCGATTTCATATGCACTTTTACCCAAGCATAAAACACTTCAAAATAGGCCATAAATAGACCAATCAAAGGAATTAACCAAAAATACGGTTTTAAGGAAGGGTTTTCTACCACCCATCCTTGTGAAATAGGATCATATAAGAAATAAAAAGTCAACCCAATTGGAATAATTAATACCAAAGGCAACACCAACATAAAAGTTAAAAATTCTTCTTTCTCTTTTTGAGTTTTATAGTGTGAAAAGAATCGGATTAAAGTATTTTGAGCACCAAATGCCATTAATGGCATAAGAATATTGGCACCAGAAAGAATAGTAGTTACAATTCCGTAATGTAATTTACCAAGGAAATTAGTGTAAAAAAACAGCGCATTAATTGCACCAATCCCAAATCCGAAGAAAGTGATAAAGGTATTTTTAATAGATTGCGATTGAACTATTCCCATTGAGGATTTGAAATTAATTATTTAGAATTGAAACCAATTTTTCAGTCAAATTCTTTCTTGAATATTGTTGTAAACCAATAGGATTCACTTGCAATTTGTTTTCCAAAAATAACTCAAAATAGGATAGAATGGTTTTTTTTAACCGGTCTTTTTCAGAATAGGTAAAGAAAACTCCGGTATTAGTAGAAGTAATTATTTCGGCAAAATCAGAATCTTTCGGACCAATAGCAATAATTGGTCGTTCGGAAACCATATATTCAAATAGTTTACCCGGAATGATACTTTTAGTTTCCTCAGAATCAATCTCTATCAACAATAATATTTGTGATTTTCTTTGGTGCGCTAGGGCTTCGGTGTGCGAAACATAGCCTAAATTATTGCAATAAGCATCCAATTTAAACTCTGAAATACTTTCTATAATTTCCTGACTTATTTTGCCGATTAATTTCAATTGAAAATGGGCTGCAAATTTTTCATTTTCTAAAACCAACTCCTGCAACGCTTCCCATAATGCTTTTGGATTTCTATCGGATAAAAAGGAACCAATGTGCGCCATAGTAAACTTTTCATCCAAGGTTTGTTTTGAAATATTTTCTACATCATATCCATTTGTAATCACTTCAATTGGCTTATTGGTAAGAAATTGAAATTCGGTTTTAGTAGTTTTACTTGTAACAATAATAGTGTCTGCAGTAGTAAGCACTTTGCTTTCTAGTTGTTTGTGCTTTTTATCGGCATAAGAAGATAATTTCAAAGCTTTGTGGTAGCCAATAGTTGTCCAAGGATCACGAAAATCGGCAAACCATTTTACGTACAATTCTTCTTGTAATTTTAACCCAATTAAATGCAACGAATGAGGAGGACCCGAAGTAACAATCGTGTCAATATTGTTTTCTTGAATGTATTTTTTTAAATAAACTACTGATGGGTTAACCCAATATTTTCGAGCATCCGGAATAAATAAGTTTCCACGAATCCAAAGCAATAGCTTTTCTAAAAAAGACTGCTTTTTGGCTGCGGGGATAATTCCCGAACTGATTTTTTGGGTTTGTTTCTTTGAGAAAATTCCGGCTAATTGATAAGGCTCAAATATCTTATTTTTAAGAATAATTGCCTTATCAGAAACCTCATTTAGCAATCCTTCATCCAGTATTGGGTAAGTTGGATTTTCAGGAACATAAACTATAGGTTGCACCCCGAAATCGGGTAAATACTTAACAAACTTCAACCACCGTTGCACGCCTGGTCCTCCTGCTGGTGGCCAATAATAGGTAATGATTAGGAGTTTTTTTGGTGCGGTTTTCAAATTTATGAATTAGAATTTTTATTGATTTTTTCTAACTCTTCAATATCTAATTGATCTTTTGGTCTGTTAGATGCTTTTTTTGCAATAATTAAATTATCGTAATCTAAAAAATAAACTGGAATTTCGTTTATCTCAGCTATATATGCTTTTTCTAGAAGTTCTTGAAAATTGATATTTTCTAAGCCTTTAACTGAAGTCATTATATCCAAACGCAAATTAAAATTCAAGGTAATATCTGTCCAACCTGGAATAAATTGCATTGTCTTAATATTTTCGAAATCACCAATTCCTAATTGCTTTAATGCTTCTCTTAAATTTTCTCGATTCTCAATTGAATCTTCAATAAAAACATCAATATCACCGGTATTTCGACCATAGCCATATATATTAACTGCAAAACCTCCAATGGTCAAATATTTGACTTTATGCAATGAAAAGTACCTCCAAATTTCAATTATTTGAATATTCATTAATTACTTGGCTATTTTTTTGGCTGCTTGCAAAATATATGAAATTTCAATAATAGCCATCAGTTTATCAAATCGCTGTTGTGGTGACATTTTTCTTGCCTCTTCAATGTATCGAGCTTCCATTTTGATGGGATGCGCATGATTTAATGTGACTGACTTCATATTACTTGACATTAACAAATCAAATTTACAAAAATTTACATTAAATACTTTTTATTTTTTTCTTTCAATATAAATTCCGCCAACTAAAAGGACTAAAATCCCAATTGAACTTAGTAAAGCAATGGTGCTTCCTGTTTTAACAACTTGTGGTTCAAATTTAAATTCAACGATATGTTTTCCTGCAGGAATATTCAATCCTCTAAGCGCATAATCTACTCTTATGATTTCTGATTCTTTTCCATCAATGGTAGCATTCCAGCCATTTTTGTAATACATTTCAGAAAATACGGCAAATCCATTGTTTTTATTATTTGAACTGTATTTCAAATGATTTGGTTTATTGTAAGTCAACTGAATTGTTGCTGTAGAATCTACACTGAATATTCTTGATTTTCCTTTTATTTTTAAACCAAATTCAGAATCATTGATTACCGCAACATTCTTATTATCTAACTTATCTAATGCTTTCATCTCGGCATCAGAATTGGATACCGTTTTTAGTTCTTTTACAAACCATGCATTTCCATTAACGCCTGGATTCACACTTGCTACTTCTTCCCCTTTTTCATTAGTTTGGATGATGTATTTTACATTCAACATATCCAACACGCGCTTGTTGTTTTTGGCAATTTGGTAATCAAATAATTCTTGCATTCTTCTTGGACGCACTGCCGAATATCCTCCAATAGATTTATGAAAATAAGAGGCTTTAGCATTTAAATATCCTGCAACATCCAACACTCTATAACTAGTCGTATCCTGCAAAATTTGCTCATCTGTTGGTGAAGCAGCAAATGGAACATCTACTTCATGCGCACTCACAAAATCTTTATTACTTACGTAATTTTTATCCACAAAGAATAAATCGGCAACCATCAATAATCCAACTAGAATAATTGCATTTTGAGAACTAAGTTTGTTTTTAGTATTAGCCCAAAGTGCAGCTGCAGCTAAAGCAATAAAGAATCCCGAACGCAATAAATCAGCTGCGTACATGGTTTTTCTATCTGTTTTTAATGCATCTATAAATCCAATTCCGAAAGATTTATCTTGGCTTTGACTAAACATTTGACGTAATTGACCGTCTAATTCACCTGAGAAATCAAACAAACTTCTACATAAAAACAAGAACACCAATAAACCCAATACTGTTGCAGCAGATTTCCACAAACTAGGCCATTGTTTTTCTTTATCGGTTGTAAAAAATGAATGCAACCCAAGTATTGCTAAAACAGGAAAGCATAATTCTAAAACCACTTGAATAGATGAAACGGCTCTAAACTTATCATATAACGGTAAATAATCAATACACAAATCGGTTAATACCGAGAAGTTTTTTCCCCAAGAAAGCACCAAAGAAAGTAATGCGCCAATTAGAAAAACATATTTAATTTTTCTTTTATCATGATACAATCCAAGTACGGCCAAAAAGAAAACTACGGCACCAATATATGCAGGAGCAGCAACAATTGGTTGAGACCCCCAATAGGTTGGCGCATAAGAATCGGTTATTTGACGCGCTTCTTCTTCAGAAGCACCATATTTTAGCATATAATCATAAACTGCCGAGTCATTACTTAATTTTTCTCCATTTCCTCCTCCAAAAAGTCTTGGCGCAATAAGGTTCAAACTTTCTGCTACACCATAACTGTATTCGGTGATATAACTTCTATCTAAAGAGGTTGATTCTGTTTTTTTAGTCCCTTCGGGTGTAATTGTCAAATCACTTTTTCCGCGAATACTGTAATCTGTAAACTCCTTAGTTGCCATTAAGCTGGTTGCATTTGCTCCTAGAGCGAAAAGTATTGCCACTGCAAATGTCCCTCCTACTTGGGCTAAGTCTTTATATTCTTTATTTTTTATGAATTTGTAAGCGTAATAAATGCCCATCACCAATAACAAAAACAAAAGATAATAAGTCATTTGAAAGTGATTGGCATTAATTTCTAAAGCAACGGCTAACATGGTAAGCAATCCACCAACGACATACTTTTTTCTAAAAACCATGATTACTCCAGCTACCACCAAAGGCATGTAGGCAATGGCATGAGCTTTGGCATTATGTCCAACACCTAATATAACGATTAGATAGGTAGAAAAACCAAAGGCTAAGGCGCCAAAAAAGGCTTTAAGCGGATCTATTTTAAGCACTAACATTAATGCGTAAAAACCTAAGAAATAGAGAAATAAATAATCTGCAGGTCTTGGCAAAAAACGTAAAGCATCATCTAATTTCCCGATGTAATCATGCGGATAATTGGCTCCCATTTGGTACGTTGGCATTCCACCAAAAGCGGCATTGGTCCAATATGGCTCGGCATGTTCAACTGCTCTAAAATCATTTTGTTCTTTTGCCATTGCTGTAAATTGTACAATATCCGATTGGTATATTTTTTTTCCTTGCAATACCGGTAAAAAGTATATTAAGGCTATTACTACAAAACCGAAAAGGGCTAAAAAATGGGGATATAACTTTTGAATTTGCTTCATTTTATTTTCAACTAATTAATTTTAGATATCAATTCTAATTATTATTCTACTTCTTCGTAATCAATATATTCACCCACATTTTTAGTTTCTTTGGGCTTTTCTGCTTGTTTATTTTGTGGCTGCGAATTGGTGTTTTGTTGGTATTGTTGCTGAAACTGCTCATTTGCTTTTTCAACTACTTTTCTTGCCATTAGAGGCAAAAATAATTGCATTACAAATTTGATTACGTAGTAAATAATCAAAATAACGAAAATGTCTTCTATCAAACTTCCGATGGATGCTTCTTGCATATTTTATAAAATTTTGTCAAAAATACTAAATTCCGTGTTTCTAAATTAGGATTACCTCTTAAAATAATGATAAAAAATAGTACATTTGGATTTCGAAATTTCTTTTAAAATCAAATAATACACTATGAAATTAATTCACCTAATCGTTTTTAGTTTATTTATTTTAAGCACAACTTCATTTGCGCAATATACCGACGATATAAATTCCAATCGACCAGGAAATTCAATGTCGGCTTTTTCGGTTGGTAAAACTGTTTTACAAGTGGAAACGGGGGTAAACTATATTAATGAAAGCCATTCGATTTTAGGTTATACTGCTAAAGGCTATAGTGCCGATTTAACTATGCGGTATGGCTTTTTCAGAGAGCAATTAGAGGCAGTAGTTAATTTCAACTTTCAAAATGATTGCTACAATTTGGACACCATAGGCATACATCGTAGAGGAATAAAAACATCAACCTTTGGTTTAAAATATTTGATTTATGACCCAATGAAAAATTATGAGAAAAAAATTGATGTAAAAAGCTGGAAAGCCAACCATAAATACGACTGGCATTCATTAATTCCTTCGGTTGGTGTATATGCTGGATTCAACATTAATAGCAACAAAGAATTATTTGCAAGAACAAATCAAGCCATAGGCACCTTTGGACCAAAAGCAATGGTAATTACTCAAAATATATTACCTCGATCTTGTGTATTAATCACTAATGTTTTTATGGATCAATATGGCACTTCAATGCAAACATTGGGCTATGTAGTTACTTTAACAAAAGGATTTAACGACCATTGGACCGGATTTATAGAAAACAGAGGTCTTAAAAACGACTACTATTCTGATGGAATTTTTACTGGTGGAGCAGCCTATTTACTTAGCAACAACCTACAAATAGATGCCTCAGTGAGCAGAAACTATAAAGACACCCCAAAACTACTTTATGTAGGATTGGGCGCTTCTTGGCGCTTTGACGGAAATTATGACGAAGTATTATACCGTTCTCCAAAAAAAGAAGACAAGAAAGACAATAGCAAAAAATCTAAAGATAAAGGAGGAAAAAGCAAGAAAAGAAAAGATGCCGTTTAGCTCATAAAACTTATTACGTATATGATATCCATAATAGAAGCCAATACCAAAACATTACTTAAAGAGTATGTTACGTTTCCGTTTTCGCTTTACAAAGATCATCCTTACTGGGTTCCACCGTTAATTAAAGATGAATTAGAAGGCTTTGATAAAACCAAAAATCCTGTTTTTGAAAATGCAGAAGCAACTTTTTATTTGGCATTCCAAAATAACAAAATCGTAGGCCGTATTGCCGCCATTATCAATTGGGATGAAGTTAACCACCAACAAAAAAAGAAAGTACGCTTTGGTTGGTGGGACGTAATTGATGATGTAGAAGTAACTCGTGCCTTGCTTGAAAAAGTAAAAGAACTTGGTCAAAAAAACAATTTAGAATACATTGAAGGCCCAATGGGATTTTCTAATCTGGATAAAGTTGGGGTATTAACCGAAGGTTACGAGGAGATTGGCTCTATGATTACTTGGTACAATCATCCTTATTATAAAGAGCATTTAGAACAATTAGGTTATATAAAAGAGAAAGAATATTTAGAAAATAAATTTCCCTTTGCCAATGTAAAACCTGAACATTTTGAAAAAATTGTTCCGCTAATAAAAAAGCGCTATCAATTGAGAGAATTGAGTTTTACAAAAACCAAAGACATCATGCCTCACGTAGATAAAATGTTTGATTTATTCAATAAATCCTATGCCAGTTTATCTTCATTTGTAGCCATAACTGATATTCAAAAAGAATTTTTCAAGAAAAAATACATCAGCTTTATCAATCCCGAATACATAAAATTTGTGATGGATAAAGACGATGAAATGGTGGCTTTTAGCATTGTGATGCCTAGTTTTTCTAGAGCTTTACAGAAAGCCAAAGGCAAATTATTTCCGTTTGGATTTTATCATTTGCTTAAAGCAAAAAAAGAGTCGAAAGAGGTATTGTTTTATTTAATTGGGGTTGCCCCCGAATACCAAAGCAAGGGTGTAACAGCCATTATATTTGAAGAATATTACAACACTTTTACTGCAAAAGGAATATTAGATTGTATTCGAACTCCCGAACTGGAAGACAACATAGCCATACACCAACTATGGAAGCATTTTGACCCAGTAATCTTTAGAAGAAGACGAACGTATCGAAAAGAGATATAATAAAAAAATCCATTCAAATGAATGGATTTTTTTATTCAATATACTTCAATAATTAAGAAACATCTACAGTAGTTTCTGCAGCTATTTTTGCATAAGTACCGTTTACCAATTTTTCGCGAATTGCTTCAAAAGCAGTTAGGGTTTCATTAATATCTTCTAGAGTATGCGATGCGGTTGGAATCATTCTCAATAAAATAATCCCTTTTGGAATTACCGGATATACCACAATTGAAAGGAAAATACCGTAGTTTTCTCTTAAATCATTTACCATAATCATAGCTTCTGGTATAGATCCTTCTAAGTAAACTGGTGTGATACAGGTATTGGTATCTCCAATATTAAATCCTTTTTCTTTCAATCCATTTTGTAATGCATTTACATTTACCCAAAGTTTATCTTTAATTTCAGAGGAATTTCTTAGTAATTCCAATCTTTTTAAAGAACCAATAGTTTGTATCATTGGCAATGCTTTGGCAAACATTTGCGAACGCAAGTTGTATTTTAAGTAATCAATAATATCTTTATCTGCAGCCACGAAAGCACCAATGTTAGCCATAGACTTTGCAAAAGTTGAGAAGTACACATCAATTCCATCTTGACAACCTTGCTCCTCACCCGCTCCAGCACCTGTTTTACCAAGTGTACCAAAACCGTGCGCGTCGTCTACCAATAAACGGAAATTGTATTTTTTCTTCATTTCAACCACTTCCTTCAACTTACCTTGTTGACCACGCATTCCAAATACACCTTCGGTAATAAATAAAATTCCTCCACCGGTCTCTTGAGCTAATTTTGTAGCACGTTGCAGGTTTTTCTCCATGCTTTCAATGTCGTTGTGACGGTAAGTAAAACGCTTTCCACTATGCAAACGAACTCCATCAATAATGCACGCATGTGCATCAACATCATAAACAATTACATCATTTCGCGTTACCAAAGCGTCAATAGTTGACATAATTCCTTGGTATCCAAAATTCAATAAATAAGCCGATTCTTTCATTACAAAAGCAGCCAATTCATTTTCTAATTGTTCGTGGTATTTGGTATGCCCGCTCATCATACGAGCACCCATTGGGTAAGCAGCTCCATATGCAATTGCAGCTTCGGTATCTGCTTTACGAACTTCCGGATGATTGGCTAAACCTAAATAATCATTCAAACTCCAGTTTAATATATTTTTACCTTGAAATTGCATTCTTGGACCTAATTCTCCTTCTAATTTAGGAAATACAAAATAGCCTTCAGCTTGAGAAGCCCATTTTCCTAATGGTCCTTTGTTAGTTTGTATTCTTTCAAATAAATCTTTTACCATGATACTATGTTGTTAAAAACGATGCAAAAATAACAATAATAATATTTTTATATTGAATTATTTACTACTAATCTATAAACAACTTTTAAACATTCATTTTAAGTAGTGATTAAGAAACTATTAAAAAAAATATCCTAATTTTGTAAGTTGATTCTAATTAAAAATATTCATATGAAACTATATAAACTTAACCTAATTCTAATTTTTGCTCTTATTTCAAACCTTAGTATTGCTCAAAGCAAAATATTGTTTGACGCAACCAAAGCAGAAATGTGTAGTAATGCCGATTGGATTATTGATGCCGATGCACACAACATCTTTTTCAATAGCACTACTCATATTCCTTATGTAAGCGCCGGGTCTACCACAGGCGCCTCTAATGCGCAACGAATCCCTACTCCTGCTCAATCCGGTATTACTTCTACTACACCCGAAACTTATTGGGATGGAGGAATATCTGCAATTGCGGTAGATTGCGCTAAGCAAGGTTATATCGTGGAAACACTTCCGTTTAATGGAGCAATTACTTATGGAAATTCTGCAAATCTTCAAGATTTAAGCAATTATAAAGCATTTGTTGTAACCGAGCCCAACACCCTATTTACTTCAATTGAAAAAACAGCACTAATGAATTTTATAGCAAATGGCGGCGGACTAATGATGATTTGTGACCATGCAGGTTCAGACAGAAATAATGATGGAAATGATCCACCAATGGTGTGGAATGATTTTCTAACCAATAATGGAATTGCCAATAACGGCTTAGGAATTACTTTCGATGTATTATCAAATGTAAGTGGAAACTCCACTTCATTTGCACCTTTAACTTCAACAAGTCCTTATTATAGTATCCTTCACGGAACTTATGGAAATCCAGTACAAGTTTTATGGTCTGGTGGAGCAACTATGACATTGAATACAACTAATAACAGTTCAGTTAAAGGAATTGTATACAAATCGGGATCTAGCACCTCAGGTACAACCAATGTATATGTAGCAGCAGCAACCTACCAAGCTGGAAAAGTATTTGCCGTGGGCGACAGTTCAATTATTGATGATGGTACTGGAGATACTGGAGATACTCTGTATACCGGATATACTGGAGATGCGTCAGGAAATCACCAAAAATTATTAATGAATGGAATGATTTGGCTGATGACCCCTTCTTTAAACAATAATGAGATCATTTTTGATACTACTCATTTTACTATTGCCCCAAATCCTATTCAAGACAAACAAATTCATTTTACTTTTTCTTTGGATGAAAACCAAAATACAACTATTTCTCTTTATGATACATTAGGAAGGTTAGTAAAATATCAAATACTAAATAACCTTAACACAGGTATTAATTATCAAAATATAGATGCCAGTGATTTACAATCTGGAGTTTATATCTGCAAATTAGCAACTGACAACACCTGCAAAAGCATTCAATTGATTATCAAATAATTATGAAACTAGTTTTTGCTTCTAACAATGCTAATAAAATAAAAGAAATTCAAGGATTAGTTCCTGAGTATATTCAAATAGTGAGCCTTCAAGATATTGGCTGTACAGAAGATATACCTGAAACAGCTGATACCATTGAAGGAAATGCTATTTTAAAAGCAAATTACATTACTCGAAAATATGGCTTAGATTGTTTTGCCGACGATACCGGACTAGAAGTTGAAGCTCTAAATGGCGCTCCCGGAGTACACTCTGCTCGTTATGCTGGAGAACCAAAAAATGATTCCAATAATATTGACAAACTTATTGCAGCTTTGGAAAATGAATCCAACAAAAAAGCCAATTTCAAAACCGTTATTTGCCTAAATTTTAAAGGAAAACAAACCCTATTCACAGGAATCATTAATGGGAAAATTATAGATGAAAAAATTGGTGAAAATGGATTTGGATATGATCCGATTTTTGTAGCTGACGGAATGAATAAAACCTTTGCCGAGTTAACCATGAAAGAAAAATCAGGAATTAGCCACCGCGGAATTGCAGTAAAACAATTAATTGACTTTTTAAATAGTGCTATTTAGTTTCTTTTCTCTAAAAACAAAATCGAACTAATAGGAAAATCTTGAGCACTTTCAAAGAACAAACTTCCTTTTTCATATTGTACCTCAATCAAGTAAGAATTTCCTCTAAAAAACGAATTGCAAACCGTAACCTTCAAAGAAGATTGTTTTACAACCACTAGTTGATGTGGGTATAATAATTGAACCTTTCCGTCAATTTCAATTTCATTTACATCGCCAAATAGGGAAGCAACATAAAGATTTTTGGGATTTTTATATATTGAATTGGGCGTGCCTTCTTCAATAATGGCACCTTGTTTCATGACCAAAACTTCATCGGCAAAAGAAAGTACATCGGTACTATCATGTGTGGAAACAATACACGTAATTTCTTTTTGCTTTAAATACGCAAACAATTTTCTACGTAAACTATTTTTTCTAAAATTATCAATGTGACTAAATGGTTCGTCTAGTAAAAGTAATTCGGGCTCTAAAGCTAAAACTCGAGCAATGGCAACCCGTTGCATTTGACCACCACTTAAATATTTTGCTTTTACAGAAGCAAATTCTTGCATTTCTACAATTTCTAGTAATTCGTTTATGCGCTCTTTTTTGGCTTCTGGATAAATATTAGACAAGTACTTACCTACGTTTTCTGCAACCGAAATGTAAGGCATTAAATCAAAATCTTGTGCCAAATATTTCATAGTATCCATACCCGGAATCAAATTGAATTTTGGTCCTAATACCGGAATACCATTCCAATTTATTTCACCCGAATCTAAATCATATAATCCATAAACAAGCTTTAATAAAGTACTTTTTCCACATCCACTTTCTCCGATAACGGCAAGTGATTTACCTTTTTGCAAAGTAAAATTGCAGTTGGATATAGTGATTTCCTTTAAATACGAAAAATTAATATTTAGCACTTCAAGCATTTGGCAAAGGTTGCTAATTTTATTCAAAATATAAATGAGAAATTATTATTATTTTTACATAATGAAAAAAATAACATTCATTTTGTTTTTATTCTTTTGGATTAGTTCTTTCGGACAAACCAAATCTGCAATTACTCCAGAATCTATTCTATCTAACCTTACTATTTGGCTAGATTATCAGGAAAAGAACATCATTCTTTCTAGCGATTTTATTGCATTGGATGAAAATGCAAAAGAAATAACTAAAGCTGCTTTCTTAAACCAACTCACTCAGGGTGAATACATTCCTTTTCAAACAAAATCAGAGAATTCAATTAACTCCTACCGACTCATAAAGATACTTCCAAATACTGATTCAAGCATCAAAGCAAGCATCGCTGAAAAAGCCATTGAAGAATTAGAACACTTTAATATGGAAGGAACTCCGTTTCCCGAATTCAATTTTAAAGATTTGAACGGAAAACCCATTACAAACGAAACCTTTAAAAACAAAATTGTGGTCATTAAATGTTGGTACATTCACTGTCCTTTGTGCATTAAAGAATTTCCTTTTGTAAACAAACTTACATCGCAATACAAAGATCGAAATGATATTATTTTCATCAGTTTGGCAGAAGATACTCCGGAGCAATTGAAAAAATTTCTTGCCAAAAAACCATTATCCTATGCAGTGGTTCCAAATATGAAAAAATACATGAATGAAACCCTTCATTTAAATGCCTTTCCTACTCATTTTATCTTAAACAAAAAAGGGCAAATCGCAAAAGTTCTTCTTGACTATAAAGGATTAGAACTCGCATTAAAGAAAGAAAGTCAAAAGTAATAACTGCATTTTTGCAGTCGAAAAAAACTTAAATTACCCCCTAAAATCGAAACGATTTTACTACTTTTGCACCAAATTTAAAATACACAATAACTATGCTTACGGTATCTAATTTATCAGTTCAATTTGGTAAAAGAATATTATTTGACGAGGTAAACACCTCCTTTGTTCAGGGCAACTGCTACGGAATTATTGGTGCGAATGGAGCTGGAAAATCAACCTTTTTAAAAATTCTTGCAGGTGATATTGACCCAACTTCGGGTAGAGTGATTTTAGAGCCTGGAAAGCGTATGTCGGTTTTGAATCAAAATCACAACATGTTTGATGAGCATACTGTTTTGGAAACCGTGCTTATGGGAAACAAAGTATTGTTTGCTATTAAATCAGAAATGGATGCATTGTATGCTGATTATAGTGATGAAAATGCCAATAGAATTGGAGAATTGCAAGTGCAATTTGAAGAAATGAATGGTTGGAACGCCGATTCTGATGCGGCGGCAATGTTATCAAATTTGGGATTAACTGCAGATTCTCACTATACCCTAATGGGAGAATTAGAAGGAAAATTAAAAGTAAGAGTCTTATTAGCGCAAGCGTTATTTGGAAATCCAGATGTGTTAATCATGGATGAGCCTACCAACGACTTGGATTTTGAAACAATCACGTGGCTTGAAAATTTCTTAGCTAATTATGAAAATACAGTAATTGTGGTATCTCACGATAGACACTTTTTAGATTCAGTTTGTACGCATATTTCTGATATTGATTTCTCAAAAATTAATCACTACTCGGGGAATTATACTTTTTGGTATGAATCCAGTCAATTAGCAGCTAAACAAAGAGCTCAACAAAACAAGAAAGCCGAAGAAAAGAAAGCGGAATTAGAAGAATTCATACGTCGTTTTAGTGCGAATGTGGCTAAATCAAAGCAAGCAACATCGCGTAAGAAAATGATTGACAAATTAAATTTAGACGAGATCAAACCTTCAAGTAGAAGATATCCTGCCATAATTTTTGATACTGAAAGAGAAGCTGGAGATCAAATTCTTCATGTTCAAGGATTATCTGCCAGTATTGATGGCGAGGTTCTTTTTAGCAATGTCGATTTAAATATGGCCAAAGGCGATAAAGTAGTTGTTTTCTCTAAAGATTCTCGTGCAACCACTGCATTTTACGAAATATTAAATGGCAATTTAACTGCCGATTCTGGGACATTTGATTGGGGAATTACAACCAATCAATCCTATTTACCAAACGATAATAGCGAATTCTTTAAAAGTGATTTAAACCTAGTAGATTGGTTGCGTCAATTTGTAAAAACCGAAGAAGAACGCGATGAAGTTTATGTGCGTGGTTTCCTAGGGAAGATGATTTTTTCTGGAGAAGAAGCCTTAAAAAAATGTTCGGTTTTATCTGGAGGAGAAAAAGTGCGTTGCATGTTATCTCGAATGATGATGATTCGTGCTAACGTTTTAATGCTAGACGAGCCAACGAATCACTTAGATCTTGAATCGATTACAGCATTTAATAATTCTTTGAAAAACTTTAAAGGTTCGGTATTGTTTACAACACACGATCACGAATTTGCTCAAACAGTAGCAAACAGAGTACTTGAAATTACACCAAATGGGGTTATTGATCGTTATATGACTTTTGATGAATACCTTGAAGATGACAAAATTCAAGAAATGCGCAAGAAAATGTATAACTAGGCTAATAGTTAGAAATTAAAAAACCAAAACTGATAGTTTTGGTTTTTTTGTTTATTCCTCTTTCTTGTGTTTCCAACGTTTGTGTGTCCACAAATAATACTCGGGCGCTTCATAAATTTGTTGTTCTACTTTTCTGATAAATAATTCAGAAATTTCATAATCTGGAACCGAATGTACATCTTCCGAAAGCACTTCTAAGGTAGCTTCGTAATAACCTCTTTTAACTTTACGAACTTTTAAATAGACTACATTCATATCATATTGTTTGGCTAAAGTCTCTGCACCAATATGAATTGGAGTTTCAACCCCTAAAAAAGTATACCAATGCATAATTCCTGATTTTCTTGGAGTTTGATCACTAATAAAACCATATAAACCTAAAACATGATCAATTTTATTTTGCTCAATTACAAAACGAGTTTCTTTCGTTGCTATCAATTCTGCTTTAAATTTTGATCGAATAGCTCTAACTAATTTATCCAAATACTTATTTGCGAGTTTTTTATAAACTCCATATCCTATAAAATTAATATGATGATTAATCGATATTGACCATTCGTAACTAGCATAATGCGCCATTAACAAAGCGATACTTTTCCCTTGTTTT
Source organism: Flavobacteriaceae bacterium (assembly GCA_947453195.1). Classification (GTDB taxonomy): domain Bacteria; phylum Bacteroidota; class Bacteroidia; order Flavobacteriales; family Flavobacteriaceae; genus Flavobacterium. Next base: position 1,966 of record CANGFO010000023.1, on the reverse strand, counting down.
TCTAGCTCTAGATAAGTTTCCATGTTGGTAAAAACAAATCGCTTATCAATTTCTTTTCTAGAAATAGTCATTGTTTTAGCCATTTCTAAGAAAATATCACATAAATGATGGTAGGATTTTTTTTCTATAACTAAACGCTCCACATCGGATAAATTTGGAAAGGCAATTGCAATATTTTCTCTAACCGTTTTTTTTCGGTACCCAATTATATAATAAACCAAAACAAATATACCATCCGAAAGTAAATACAAAACCGGAAAGGGCAATATAGAAATTAGCCATAATACGGGATAAATAAGAAGAAATAGTAAAAACTGCATTTCTAAAATTTTATGCAAATATACATTTTAACTTAATTTTAAATAGTCATTATCCATAAAACGTGAGAAACAATTCCTATTTTTACCTAAAACTATAAATATGAATCCATCATTTTTTCTTATTTTTTTAATCGCTGTAACCGTTATTGTAAGCTTCAAAGGCTTTGAAGATTCTTACTTTTTTAGCAAATTCCAGTTCCATATTGGAAGCATCAGAAAAGGCGAACACATTAGAATGATCACCTCTGGTTTCCTTCATGCCGACATTGCGCATTTAGCTTTCAACATGTTGAGTTTGTATTTTTTTGCACCTGTGGTTTATGGTGAACTTGGCAGCTATTCCTTCCTATTAATTTATATTGCAAGTCTTATTTTTGGAAGCATGTTGACGCTTCAACTTCATAAAAACGACTATTCTTATAGAGCCATTGGAGCATCGGGGGCAGTAACCGGAATTATTTATTCAGCCATTCTTTTGGATCCCAATTTGAAAATATTTTTATTTTTTATCCCTATTCCAATCCCAGCCTATCTCTTCGGAATTGGTTATTTATTGTATTCTATTTACGGAATGAAAGCAAAGAATGACAACATTGGTCATACGGCGCATTTTGGCGGTGCCATTGGCGGCTACCTTTTTACAATATTAGTGCATCCACAAATTCTTCAAGAAAATATTTTTATGGTTCTTGTATTGACCATTCCAATCGTAATTATGGCGGTAATGGCTAAGCAAGGAAAACTATAATTGGCACAACTTTTGAATTAGCTAATTATCTAAAAATAATTAATTATGAAAAAAGTTGTCGTTATTGCTTTTGTTATGTTTGCCCCTTTATTACAGGCCCAAGAAAAATTACAAGTGCCTCAAATTTCTGTTTCGGGAGAAGGTAAAATAAATGTAAAGCCGGACCAAGTTGTAGTAAATTTCGGTATTGAAAATACAGGTAAAGAGGCTACCGAAGTAAAAAAAATAAATGATGAAACCGTAGCTAAAGTTTTAAAATTCATTAAGGAATTCGGAATTCAATCTAGTGATTTTAAAACCACCGATGTAAGTTTAAATCGAAATTACGATTACGAAAAAAAGAAATACAACTATCGCGCATCCCAATCGGTTACTATCACTTTAAAAGACCTTTCAAAATACGATAACTTAATGATGGGTTTGGTAGATAACGGAATAAATTCTATTAGCAATGTTGAGTTTAAAACTTCGAAATTAGAAGAATACAAATCAGATGCACGAAAATTAGCAATGAAAGAAGCCAAACATAAAGCCGAAGATTATGTTTCTGTTTTGAATCAAAAAATTGGTAAGGCCCTAACTATTAATGATAACACTCAAGCTTATTTTCCACAACCTATGTATAAAATGGCCATGGCAGATGCAGGACTACCTGGCAACGCAACACCAAAAGAAACCATTGCAATTGGAGAAATTGAAGTAGTTGCTACTGTAGCAGTTAGTTTTATTTTGGAGTAAATATTAGTTCAATCCATAAAAAAAGTGCTAGATTTCTCTAGCACTTTTTTTATGGATGAAATTTTTAATTTATCGCTTCAAGGAGAAATGCGCTTTAAATTGTTTGTAAGCTGCGGCTTCGGTATAATCTACGGTGAACCAATAATCGGTGGATGGTAGT
>CANGFO010000022.1 GCA_947453195.1 Flavobacteriaceae bacterium | reverse complement strand
TAATATCCCGTCCGGTCCGCAAATTGAAGACCAAATTTGCGTAAAAGTGAGCAACGATGAGCATTTCAAAAATGCGCTTCCCACTTTTACCCCTAGACTCACTAAAAGACTCACTAAAAATAGTGGGTCTTTTTTACGCCCCTACCTCAAGGGGGCATATCAAAAAAAACACTTTTTCTCAATTTTTCCACAGCCTTCTCATTTTAGCCCACAAGCCGCTTTTTATTACTTATCACCTTTGTAAAAAGCAATTTTATGCCCATTTCAAGCCCTTACCTGAAACCCAAGTTTATGTTGTACCCTAAAAGTAAAAAGGGACAAAAAACACTCGCCACCCTTTACCTAAGAACCCATTATCAATTTTCCACCTTTGATAAAAGCTTAGGTATAAAAGTGAATAAAAATGAATGGCAGTTTAAACAACAAGAAATTGACCATCACCTGCAACTTAACCCCAGCATTAAAACAGTTTTTTCGGAATGTAAAGAAAAAATTATGGGTGCCTTTTACGTGCTATCACAAAACCAGTCGGAACCCACCCTAAGAGAAGTAATTGACTTAGCATTTGGAAATGAAAATAAAAAAACATACTCGGTACTATCGGTGTTTGAAAGCTATATAGCTGATATGAAAAAAAGAAATACCCTAAAAAGCCAACAGTCTAATATCATTAAATACAACTCATGCTGCAACCACTTAAGAAGTTTTTTACGCACTGAAATGAAAATCAATGATGTGTCTTTTAATAGAATTAATGAACAGCTCATTGATAATTTTGAATTTTATTTAAAAACCAAAGGAGGTAATGGGCATAATTCGTCCATGAAACTACTCCAAATATTTAGAAAGATTTATAAGATAGGGCTCAATAATAGATGGACTTCTCGTAATGCTTTTGCAGATAAAAAAATCACTTTCAAAGACACTGAAATTGAAGTGCTGAACGAAACCGAGATTGACTTATTAAAAAATTACGAACCCACTAAAACCTATTTACAAAAAACAAAAGATCTGTTTTTATTTTCTATATACTCAGGCCTTGCTTACATTGACTTGCAGCATATCCAGTTTAAGCACATAGAAATCACTAGCAGTGCTGGAAATTATATTATCAGAAAAAAAAGAGTTAAAACAGGAATTGAATATATGGTGCCGCTTTTTGGGCCACTCGAATCCTTATTAAATAAATGGCACGCTAATTGGCAATCATTAGCCCCAGATACTTTTATATGCCCAAAAATATCCAACCAAAAATATAATGACTATTTAAAGGAATTAATGGCGCTTGTGGGTATAGACAAAAGAGTAACCACCCATATAGGCAGACATACATTTGCAACCACTATAGCACTTGAAAATGGTGTAGGAATAGAAAGTGTATCAAAAATGCTTGGGCACTCCAAAATAGCCCAAACCCAGAAGTACGCCAAGGTTACATCACTTAAAATTGAAAGAGAGACAAGGGGATTGTTTGAGAAACTAAAAATTTAAGATGTTTGGCTATTGTTTATTTCATCTTGCAGATTTGCTACCACTTTAATAATTTCAGCAAATGATGGTGAATTTCCATAAATCATTTCTGTTCTCATTATTTCATAATCTAGCTCCAATGATTTTAGAATATTATCACTTGGAATAATATTAATAGACCCTATTTTTAGGGTAGTATAATCAAAGTTTTTTAATCGAGAATAATGTTTTCGATGGTCGATTACGTCTTCTATAAAGTTTCTATCTCTTAGTATTGCCGAAGTAAAATCTTGCTTACTTATTTGAAATAAATCATAAAAATGGCGAGACATACGCTGAGTTCGTATTTTTGATTGATCATCACGGTTATATTCTTCATGTAACAATAAAATCTTTTCAATCAGTGTTCGCTGTGGATGGGTGGTAAGTACTTCACATTTATTTTCGGTATAATTCTCATTCGGAAAATGAGTACCCAATAATGAATTCATTCTACAATTTACACTTGGTTCTTTAAGTGAACGCACACTGAACTCAATTTTTACTCGATCAGGCAAATATGGATTTGGATCAAAAAGTGATATAAAATTAACATAAATAGTTTGCGGATCAGTATCTGGCATATCAGCTCGAACAGGTGCTGCTTCTATAGAATACATTTGATCAGGAACTTGACTGTTTTTAAATTCAATTTTTAATGCATCAAGTATTGCAGTTGAAGTAAAAGCACACCCAGCTCTTCTTAGCTGCTCTACAAATGTTTTAGAAGGCTTTTCAACATAGGAAATTCCAAGAGCTTCAGGACTTAATGAAATATCTATATCCTCAGAAAACCTGTCTATTAGTTGCCAGCCTTTGCTTAGTGATGTGCCCCCTTTGAATGAAAAATTTTCTGCATAAGGCGTATTGAATAAAAGTTTTATGGAAAGGGTAACCCACCAATCTTTTTCTAATGCTTTGGCAGAAATCCCTGAAATTCTTGAAGCTTCATTTATTGATAATATTCTTGAAGAATCATTTAAGTTTTTTAACCACCCAATCATAATCAAGCATTTAAAAGATTTTTTACAACAAAGTCGCTCACTTTTGTTGGAGCTAACCGTAAATTATATTTCAAAGTTTCAGGCACTTCCAGCTTCAAAATCTCTTTAATTCTAGTGATTTCCATCAAGGATAATTTTTCCAAATCAAGTTCTTCTAATCCTAGAAATAACAAGCTTGTAATCTGTCCTTTCATAGCCAATTTTTTTGCTGTAGTAGACTTAAAAATTATAGTGCTTTTGCCAATCTTAATTTTTTTGGGATTCCCCATACTTAAAAATACCAACTTCGTTGGCACCTGGGTAGATAATCCAACTTTATTCAAAGCATATTGACCTGTAGGTTTAATATTTATATGTTCTTTTTTTGCCAACGATTCAGCTAATTCTTCCATAGATGGCAATATTTTTCCTAAAATTTTGTCTTTCTTGGGTTTTACATATATGCCTTGCGCCATTCGTTCAACCTGCTTAGACTCTACAAGCCTGGAAAGAGACTTTCTAATAGCTGTAGAAGTGCCTAATTCTTTGAAATCAGAGGCGAAAAATACTTGACCTAACTTTAACCTATTGATTTTCAATTCAATAATACTATTTACTGAAGATTTCATGTCACAAATATAAAGGTATTTATGTCACAATTTTAAAAATATTTGTGACAAATTGTAATATAAATTAGATGAAGAAACCTAATATATATGCAAGCTGCATTATATCCGTATTTATTCGTAAATATCCGATTCAGTAGCTGTAAATCAAGAAGAACGTATTGGATTAACTATTCAAAAACACATGTTTTAGGACGTGGCAGCTGTTGTTTATTTTTCATTAATAAGTAATCGCATGATTTTAGCAATCCAAATTGGCGCAAATTGAATTTGTTTTTTGATATGTTTGACATCCTTTTCTTCGATTTGACTTCTGATTTGCTCAACCATCTCATCAGTAACATTATCTTTTCCTATTTGCTTAAGTGCATGTAGAATTAGACCAGCTTTTGTTCCTGCACCAACCATATTTTTTGGAGTAGTTGATTTAAGGATAATTTCTTGCCGTCCAATACATATTGTTTTTTTAGGGCCGTTTGTATAAAGTTCAATCTTCATTGGGATCTGCGTTGACAATCCAAGAAGATTGGCAGCGTAGGCTCCACTGGGCTGAACTTTTATTGCTTCTGATGTTTTAATGGCTTCAATAATCTTTTCATTAGATGGCATAATTAATCCAAGCTTAGGATGGACTTCAGGTAAATCATACAACCCATGAGCAAGTCTGCGAATAGATTGTTTTTGAACTAACCTAGTTAATGCCGTTCTAACGCTAGCCGAATTATTTGTCAAGGAAGAAAATAGTTTTGTATTAAATACAAAACCTCTTCCATGCGCTCTTATACGTGCAATTACTTGTTTTTCAGTAAGTTCCATAATAATTTATATATTTTTCCGTAACAAATATATAGTATTAAATGTTACAAGGAAAATAATAATTATAGCATTTTGTTTATCATCGAGGATCAAAATAAACTCATTTTTATATGCAATTAGATATATTATTAGTAATTTCAAGAAAATAACTGCAAATACATATAATGATAGCATTAGACCAATTTTTAAAACAAAAGCGTAAAGAGGCCAATTTAACTCAAAAAGAATTTGCTGTAAGAGCAGGCGTTGCACTAACTGTAATCAGAAAAATAGAGCAAGGCAAAGTGAATTTAAACTTAGAAAAGGCGAACCATTTATTAAAAATGTTTGGACACACATTAGCACCTATCAGTATAAAAGCATTAAACGAAACAAAAGATTAAAAAATGACACAACCAACAGATTACAAAATCGAAATAAAAAAGCATTTTGAGATTGGACTTAATAGGTCAAAAATCAACCACATTTCATGTATCAGCAATAGAATTAAGAATGAAAATTTAACCAAGGAAATGGTAGATGAACTCATTAAGAAAGAAGGTAAAATTTGTCCCGAACTACTTCAATTTTTTAACAATATTGAAGACTACACATCTAGTAAAATCATAACTCAACAAGATGAAATTGAAGCTATTAAAGCTGCCATTATTCAATCCAAAGAAGAGATTGACAAACTTATGATTGAAGCTTTAGAAGAACCAGGGCTGCTTTATGAGCTCAACGAATGCTTTATTGAAATGTATAACCAGTTAGGAGATACCATAAAAGAAATGAATTACACCGATTGGATTGGATTAAAAAATCCAAACAAAAATTTAGATGTCTTATACTTGCACGTAAAAAATGAGCAAATAACTTACTCACAATTTGATTTAGAAATTAATTACACAGTATTTCAAACAAATCAGTTCAAAGAAGCTTTTGAACATAGAATTCACTTACTTGAACAATACAGAGCATATTTAACAGAGGTATACGCACGGCACTTGATGCTTCCTTCAAAGAAAATATTACCAATTATTCAGTATAAAAAAGGTAGCAAAACAAAGATTTCAGAATTAATTTACGCAATTGAAACTGAAAATAAAACGATTATTGATTGTGCAAAATTTACAGAATTTTTATTGAAAATATTCAAAATATCTAGAGATGAATATAAAAAACACTGCCACGAAATAAGAAATAGAAAAGAAAGAGCCATCTATACTAAAGATTTAAAAGACGCAATAGTATCATTGCCTTTATAAATAAACCCATACTATAAAAACATTAAAAGAGGCCCGAGTAATATTACTCGGGCCTCTTTTTTACAATTAATTATAAGATTGCATTCTCAATCAAAAACATTAACATGAAAAAAGAAGAACAAAGCTTTGAAGAACGAGTAAAAGCAATCATTGAAAAAAGTAACCGCCCGGCAGAAGAGGTAATATTAGATGACCTTGACATTCAAACACTTTTAAAAGTGTCTAGACGAACCTCCCTTAACTATAGAAAAAGTGGAGTCCTACCCTTTCACCAGATAAACAATGGTAAGATATTTTACATTTTATCCGAAGTTATTACTGCAATAAAATCGGCAGGTAACAACAATCAAAATTTTAAACCTTAAAACCAACTAAATGACAACATTTAACCACGGAAACAGACTTCGCCCAGAAAAGGAAGCCTATGAAGTAAAAAAAGCTAGATCTAGAAGGGTTTATGCAGAAAAAAACCTGCTCATTAACCCCTATTGGCTAAACGAAAAGCTACTTCGCAAATATTACAATTTATATGGCCCTGGAGTAGCAATAAACCCTCAATTACTTGAAGATGAGGGGTTTAACTTTAACCTAACCAAGTCCAAAATGATAATTAATGGCAACACTTATGAAATGATGGACAAATTCGGTTACCGATTCACTCAAAACCAACAAATAATACTATGCAAAATTTAAGCACCAACCCAGTACCACAGTGGAAAATAAAATATGATAGCCAGTTTAATGTGCAGCCGCAACAAAATGCTGCAATTGGCAATACGCCACCTGAAAATGGTGGCCAAAAGTTTCCTTGGTTGTTCATTTTACTAGGCGGCTTAATGATTATAGGTTTAGCCACTGTGGTTAATAAATCACAACAAGAAAATAAGGAAAATAGCCAACTTACTTGATTAAGTATTTTTAATCAAGCAAGTACTAATTTAATATGCAATAATTTGAATATCAATAACTTAAATTGAATAAAATATAAATTATGCTTATTGGAGCAATTGGCATTATTGTTTGTTCATTTTTGTTGTGTTTTTATACCATACCCATTTTAGTAAAAATTGCTAACAGGTTTAATATATATGACACACAAAGTCATATAAAAAAACACAATAGAAATATTACTTTTTTGGGGGGTGTAGCAATGATTTTAGCTTTTATCATACCCATTAGTCTTTTTTTACCCGAAGAAATACAAAAACCAAAATACCTAAATGCTTATCTCATTTTAATTACCATAATTTTTTTACATGGGATTGGTGACGATTTCTTCAACTACTCGCCTAAAAGAAAATTCTTTATCCAAGCCCTACTATGCAGTTTACTCATTTATAAAACAGGCTTTTATTTACCCCTTGGAAGCATGTTTGCAAAATTTGCCATCTCACAAAATGTATCATTTATCATTACTCTCATTTCGGCGGTAGGTATTGTAAATGCTTACAATTTGATAGACGGTTCGGACGGTTTAGCGGCAAGCATTTCCCTTATAGCCAGTCTGTTTTATGCTACTTGCTTTTATTTAGATGGTAACTCCTTTTTCTGCATTGTAGCATTAAGCGCCGCCTCCGCTTTAACAGCCTTTCTTTTATACAATAAACCCCCTGCCTATATTTTTATGGGCGATTCTGGATCTCTGTTTATTGGGATGCTATTAGCCACCTTTACATTTGTACTTATCGAAGAAAAGTCTAGCACTCTTGCACTTAATGTAAGTAATCGGGTTATTTTGGCCTTTTCGTTTTTATCTATTCCCATATTAGACATGGTGCGTTTGTTTGCTATAAGAATCTACAACAAAAAAAGCCCTTTTAAAGGAGACAATAACCATATCCACCACTTAATGGCTAATATTGGATTTACTAGTAAACAAATATTGCTAATTATTGTTACTTTTCAGATCCTCATTATTGGAATTGCATTTTTGTCATTGGATAAATCTTGGATTGGATTTGTTATAATAAATATTAGCATTTATACAATAGGCATACAATCCCTTCGTCAACTAAAAACTTACTTGTCCAGTAGAAAAATAAATATTGGATTAAATCAGATTGAAAGTGAGGATAAAAATAAAGTAGGCTAAGATTATACCTAAAAATAAAAAAAGCCCTGATAAGAATATCAGGGCCTCACTTTAGGGGAACCGGGGGATATAGAAACCTTTGGGGATTTAAAAACTTAGCATAGCAGCACCCATGGAAATATCTTCATCACAATAGCTATTATTTGAATAATGCACTTGTTTGAAAGGGGAATTATAAATAATAAAATCCTCGGTAAGAATGCCATTGAAGTTGTTATTAATAATTAAACAATCACATTCTTCCTCGTTATATAAGTCGGCTAATAGGTTTATTAATAACCTCTTTTCATTATCATTAAACTCTTTTGATGATGTGTAAGACTTATTTAATGACATTATACAATTCAATAAATTATTACTACTATTATAAGTGATATTATTTTCATTTATTGAGCCAGTTAAATTAAAATCAAAAAATTGATTATCGCTAAAATGAATAAATGCCGATTTCTCAAATGCCGATTCACAATATTTAAAATAAATTAAACTGTGCAAACTATCTCTAAATTCAAACTTTAAATAAGAAATATTCACACCCCTATTTAAAAAATACTTTAATAGGCTCCCCTTTAGCTTTCTGCGTATTTTAAAAGCATTATAAAATTCTTTTAACCCATTTGAATTCATTACACTTTTATGCAAAAAAGAAACTAAATACCTATCTGTAATTTTAAATTGGTCTGATATTACAATGCGTCCAATATCACTTAGATTAATATTGGCTTTAAACAAGCACTCACTAATTGCGTCTAAAGTAATATTATTACAGTAAGGGAATTTACCATATTCATTATTAAAGCCACAAAATTCTATGCCATCAAAAATGGAGACAGAAATTGATTTTGTATTTATTGCAAGGCCAATAGTTACCACTGAATCCAATTTTATATTCAAACAGACATTAACCCTTTGTTTTTAAAAGGATAATCCAGAATTTTTCGAAATAATTTAGTGCCAACTAACTCTTTTAATAGCGCAATATGCCCCATATGATGGGTGTCTGTGCCAGCCCAACTATACAATTGCTTATTGAGTAGCATAATCGCATTTTTTTGAGGCCCCTTCCCATATTGGTCAGTTAAGCTTAAGAGGTTTAATTGAAGCTCACAACCAATCGCTACCAAATGCTCAAAATAATTTACTTGACCAAATAGATAAGGGTAACGTTCTGGATGGGCTAAAATGGGTGTAAACCCCTTTAATTGCAACTGAAAGATTTCATCCATGAGCATAGGCGCAGAATCTGCAAAGCTCATTTCTATTAACACTCTATTTTGCCCAAAACTAAGTGGCGGATTCGTAGTGATGATACCCGAAAAATGATCGTCAATCATATACTCCGAAGCGAAACTATTAACTATAGGTAATGAATCATTGTTAACGGATATGCTCATCGCAATTTGTAAAATATCAAAAGCATCTGCAATAGTATTAGGTGTATTGGGATATAAGCTAGTATAAGTATGCGGAGTAGGAATTATTCTAGAAAATCCCAGATTTTTTAACTCAGTAAGTAATTGAATACTAGTTTGTGTATCTGGAGCGCCATCATCAATCCCAGGTAAAATATGGTTGTGCATATCCACTCCTAAAAAGCTAAAATCATGATACAAAGACTCCTTTTTTTTAAAGAACATTATCTAGAATTTTTCGGAATTTATATCAATCAGTTTTGCCTCCTGATTAGAATGATCATAAATGAAAGAACCATTTTCATGTGCAGGAGGTATGTGCACCAACCATTTAACACTTAAAAGGTGTAGCATATACTGCCATAACTTACGAAGAGGCTTAAAGTGAAGTGTATACCATTTAGGCGTGAGCCCAACAGTTTGCCATGCACGTCTATCCTCTAAATTTACTTTAATACGAGTGCCTAAATCTTTATTTCCAGCTCCCCCAGCAAGCATGTACACAATTACTTCACGCATGGGGGCAATATTAATTTTATGCTTTAATAGGAGCCTCAGAATCATTTCATAGTCGGCTGCGTATTTGAAGGAGTCGTTATAAACCCCATACTGTTGATACACTTCCCTTTTTACATAAAAAGTGGGGTGCGGAAGCATCCATCCACTATAAAATAGTTTAGGATCGTATCCTCCTGAAATCCAAACGCGTTTAATTTTTTCTGGATGCTTATTGTCTACATAAATCAAATTACCATAAGTAGCTTGCGCATTGGTGGACTTAAACTCGGAAACTATATTAGCAATGGTATTTTCGCTAGCTAGGTAATCATCGGAATTTAAAATACCAATAATATCACCCGTTGCATTGGCAATACCTTTATTCATGGCATCGTAAATTCCTTTGTCTTTTTCTGAAATAATCCGGAAAATATGGGCATAGCTATTAGCCAGTTCCAAAGTACCGTCGTTACTACAATTGTCTATAATAATATGTTCAATATTTTTATAGGACTGACGTGCCACTGAATTTAAATTCAGGGCAAGTGTTTTTGCACTATTAAATGTAGCAGTGATGATGGTTACTTTCATGAATTATGTTCTTTGTATCACACAATTTTCTAGCACCAACATATCCATAGAAGTGCGCAAGTAGCAATCCAGTGCTTCTTGAGGGGTGTTTACTATGGGTTCGTTTTCATTAAAGGAGGTATTGAGTAAAATAGGGATACCTGTTTTTTTTCTAAAGGTATCTATGAGGTCATAATACCTTGGTGAAACATTTTTATCTACTGTTTGAAGCCTACCGGAGCCATCTGCGTGTGTTACTGCAGGTATGAGTGCCCTTTTCTCTTCTTTTATTGGAAATACTTTTTCCATAAAAGGCACGTCGTCTGTTATTTCAAAATATTCCGAAACATACTCCGTTAAAATACTTGGCGCAAACGGTCTAAAGCTCTCTCTGCGTTTAATTTTATTATTTAAAATTTCTTTGGCATCTGTGCGGCGGGGGTCCATTAAAATAGAGCGTCCCCCAAGTGCACGAGGCCCAAATTCAGCTCTTCCTGTGAACCAACCTACTACGCCTCCTTCAATTAATTTATCTGACACAATATTATAAATATCGTCATCAGCTAATTTTTGATATTTTACTTCATTTTTTTTAAGCACTACTTCAATTTCATCGTTGGTAAAAGAAGGGCCCGTATAAGCCGATAATATAGGAGGCTGACGCTCCCCTCTTAATAATTGATGATTGGCATAATAAGCAGCACCCATGGAGATTCCCGCGTCATGCCCAGCACTAGGGATATATAAATACTTCATTGGGGTATTGGTAATAATCTTACCATTGGCAACACTATTTTGTGCAACACCTCCTGCGAGGCATAAAATATCAATTTTAGTTTTATGATATAGTTCTGTAATAATATGAAAAATGACACCCTCCGTAACCGCTTGAACCGATGCTGCAATATCCTTATGAAACTGTGTAACTTCCTCTGATGGTTCACGATTAGTTCCTAATAAGTCAATTAGGTTGTTATTATACAATAAAGGAATTAGGGGCTGGAATGTATCGGAATAAGTCACATACCCTTCGTGAGGAGATCTTAAATAATGTGTATCTAACTTAAACCAACCATCGTTTGTAGGGTATAAAACTTTAGATAATAAATCCTTAAAAATAGGTTTACCATAAGGTGCTAGGCCCATTACTTTGTATTCGTCGCCGTAATGCATGAAACCTAAAAACTGTGTTAGCGCAGAATAAAATACCCCAATTGAATTTGGGAAGTTTACTGAATCTAATACTTCAATATTATTACCCCTCCCAATGCCACTCATGGCAGTAGAAAAATCACCGGAACCATCTAAAGACAATAAAGCAGCTTCATTAAAGGGGGAAGGATAAAAGGCCGAAGCTAAATGACTACGGTGGTGCTCTATATTATGAATTTTAAAACTAGGTTTTGAGCATTTAAAATGCGCCATTAAAACTTTATCAATGGTTTTTAAATCCTTAGCGTTAATAAACCTATCATAAAAATACTTTTTAAGCATTTGACTAGGCGCTTTTACAAAAAAGGACATTTTTTCTTTAAACTTAGCATTGGGGTCTCGGCCTATAACCAAATGGTCAATATCATTTAAAGAAAGCCCAGCTTCCTGTAAACAATATTCAACCGCGTGTATAGGGAAACCAGTATAATGCTTAATTCGTGTAAATCGTTCTTCCTCAACAGCAGCTACTAGCTTACCATCTATCAACAAGGAAGCAGAGGCATCTGCATGATGCGCATTTAAACCAAGGATAATCAAAATAAAAAAGTTAAATAATTAATTAAAAGAATTAAACAGCGCCGTATACTGAGCTTTAAAATCATGCGCATTATAAAAATCTAAGGCGTACATATGCGCATTAGTACTGCATAAGCTATAAGTATTGTTATCCATGTTATATAGAGATCCAAGTACCTGCTTAAACCTTAGGGTATCAAACTCATTATTGGCATAATCAACAAGCCAACCAGCGGGCGCAACTGACTCTTCAAATCTCCAAGGTGTTTTATCAGATATAATAACTGGAGTGCCTACACTTAAGGCCTCATAAATACTATGGCCAAAATTTTCTCCTTTTGTAAGTAGCACTAGTGCATCATAACCAGCCAAAATACTTTGGGAATCTGAAGGATTTGCATGCCCTTTGTAATTAAAGGAAGCTAATGAGTTGTTGTTGTTTATTTGCTGTTGGCATAATTTCCAATAAGAATGGTCTTTTACAGAGCCGTAAATATCCAATGATACAGGATAGTTTAGGGATTTGAGGGTTTGGATTAAGGTTAACAAGCCTTTATTTTCAACAATAAGCCCATAGTAGACTAGTGATAATGTTTGTGGGTGTTTTATATATTTTTTATAAATAGCTAAAGGCTTAACAGGAATATTTGAAATTACTTTTATGTTTGTTTTTTTGCCAAATGCATTTATAATTTCCAAATATTCTTGCTTAGTTGTAGCATGCCACTGAACATTTTTAAATAGAAATATAAACTTTAATAAGCTCAAATAAATATGCTTAACAACAGATGTTTGATTTAGTAAATTACTTTGCAACATCCCCCTAGGGCATATGATTAGTTTATTTGAAATTAGAATTGGAATTAGATTTAAAGAAGGTTTAAATAACCCGTTAATGTAAACAATATCGTTTCGATTTATGCTTTTGAACAAAAAAAACAAACCAGTTAAATATTTTGATACATAAGCTATTTTATGCCCAGTAAAATTATCACTAACAAGAGTGTTAACTATGTAATCTTTTGGTAATGGCTTATTATTATAATCTGAAGACGATGTTAAAATGCAAATGTTAGAATCAATTGTAAAATTATATAAGATATTCTCAATAGATCTAATAGGCCCACCTGCATCAGAAAAAGGATGAAAATATTCAGTGATTGTAAATAACATTATTGAGCAGAATTTTCAATAGTAAAGCTGAATCTCTTTTTAGTATACCAAACTATTAAACCATATAGCATAATACCTTTAGATAAATGGTTAATGGTGGTTTGCAATTCGCAATCTGGCCTTACTGCATAATTTAAGAGCGGAAAAATCAATAAAACATAAAATGGTGAGATTTTAGTCCAACCTTCTAATAATTTAAAGGTAAGCGCAAAAATTAAACCCAAAGCAAAACCAAAAATGTATACCCCAATAGCACCATATGCTATATAACCATCTGCAAAAATTCCTAATCCCATAGATGTTCCTGCATTGATGGTATGTCCCGAAAATGTATTAAATATCTCCTTGTCTCCGGATTTTATTTTATCTGGCGCTAAAAACCTTGGCAATAGTGATGCCTCTATATATTTATATACAACAGTAAGCCCTTGAAAATCTTTATTACGATCCATATTATCAACAGTACTAGAAAATATCCAAGCTTGATTTGACCGGGTAAGACTCCCTAATAGATTTTCTTCTCCTAATATAATATCCGCACTGGCTTTAGAATAACCAACTCCACTAACTGTAGCTAAACTTGCCTGTTTACCACCATACCAAACCTCTTCCCTATATGATTGTTTGATACTTTGGATAAAAAGAACTACCACTACTACAAAAAATGTACCAATTAGTTTTACTTTTAAAGTAGGTTTTATAATATAAATAAAAATTATACCAAAAAATAAAACCCACATTACTGCATCATGATACATTCCTACTAAAAACGATTTATATAAAACAAAAAGTAGGGTTATAGCTGGCCAAACTTTATTTTTTTTAGGATTTAAAGCAAACAATGAAAATGCAGAAACATATTGTAATAAAGATATTAGATATACAACGAAAGCCAAATCTCCAGGCAAGAAAGAAGTAAGAAGGGAAGATAAAATAGCTAGAATTGTGACCTTTTTAAGTAATTCCTCATTGATAATTGCAGCAATATTTACAGCGCTAAAGTTTGGACTAAATAAATTAGTATTTATACTAAATAACCCTAAATAAAAGAATACAATACCCGGTATTGCCAAATTAAAATAGGCTTGTGGACTTAATTTTAAATTGTAAGCCGTTATCTTTTCGCCTAATAAAAAAGAAATACTAGGAGATAACAAATAGTTAATTACGTATAATAACAATACAAATTCTCTGAAAACTAAACCATTATTTGATATTGTAAAAAAACGTATTAGAATAACTATAAATAGTGCTAGCGAAAATGAAATATATAAATCTTGACTAACTATAATTAGTAAAAAAAATAATAGAAATAAATATTTTATATTAATCATTAAGAATTAAAAAAAATGATTCGTTAATAATACGTTGGTAGATAAGAGGGTGCTATTAAAAAGTTCTTTCTTATTGAATCTAAATTTAGATTTGTAAAATCTACAACATGAATTTGATCAATACCCAATCTCACTGTTGTAATTAATTTTTGGTCCACAATTACCTGCAAGCCGCAACATAAATACTCATACACCTTGTTAGGTACACTATATACATAATTAGGAATGTGTCCATTATATAAAACCAATCCAATATCAAACTTGATAAGCTCCTTGGGTAAATCATAATAATCAATAGGCTGCAAAAGTTTGATTGACTTACAATTATAGCCTAAAATTAGATTTTCAGTTTCCTTGTCTAATTCTTGACTAAATATTGTTAATTCAAGTACCTCTTGATTTATATTTATCCAGTCAAGAACCTCTTTAATATACATTGTTTTATGATCACAAGCCCCAACATAAACTAATCTAACTCTTGTATCAGTGCTTAGTTTCTTAAATTTACCATATTGGTCCCACCAAGACCTAGGAGGCATGTTGGGCCTAACCTCAATCATTTCTGAATTTAAAAATGGTTTGTCAATCAAAAAAAGTCGTTTTCGATCTACATTAGTTTGGCTGCATTGGTATTTTTTTAATAATTGATCTTCAAGTATAAATAATGCTTTCAAATAAGCTGAACTTGCATTACGCTCGGGCTTACTAATATATTCATGATAATGAATATGCCCTCTTTTACTTTTAAAAATTTTAGAAATTACCCAAAGTGGAAATAATGAAAGCGTTTCAAATACAATTATCGATTCTACCTTATTCATTAGCAAGACAATTGAACACATTAGATTAAACCACAAATATGTAACATATCTTTGAATTAGATTGGAGCTAATAGTTCCAAAACGATAAATTTTGGTGTTAGGGAAGTGTGGTGTTGTATAAGAAGTTGAATTTTTTGTAGTGAAGACTAATATTGGATGCGAAGGATTTTTTTCAAGAGTATCAAATATGAAGTTCATTACCGGTGGGTACTTTTCAATAACATTAAAATGAAGAATAGCAATTTTATTAGACATTAAGATATTGGATTAATTGCTTTACTCTATGAGAATAAGTATGGTATTCAATTGCTTTTAATCTAGCGGCTTGTCTAATCTTATTACGTTCAGAAAAGCTTAAATTCAGAATATATTGAATGTGTTGGAGTGCATCGTTTACATCTGAGAACAAAAATACTTCAGAAGACTCCGAAAAGTAAGTTTGGTGGTCAGGCGTTCGAGGTGCTAACATTATGCCTCCTGCGCCCAGAACATCAAAACTTCTCATGTTGTGTGATTCTAAATTATGTGGGCGCAAAAGATTTAATTGAATGCCGTATTTTTGAAGTGTGCTCCAGAATTCAGGACCATATTTGGGGCCATATGTACTAATATTGTCATGAAGTTTAAGTGCTGACCAATTTTCACCATAAACATCAATTTTTATTCCTTTCTGAGCTATTTGCTCTAAAAAATCAATTCTAAATTTATCAGCATTGCCAAGAAAACAAAGTTTTAAAACTTCGTCCTTTTCTTCAAGGTCCTTATAATTAAAACCGCTACAATCAAAACCAAACGGTATAATTGCTGATTTTACCGCTCTTTTTACTAGCTCTTCATTTATGGCTTTATCATATGTGATGTAGTAATCAAATAAAGAAATAGAATTTGTAACATTTTTATTGCCACTCCCTCTTCCAGAAAAAATAAATGGGCTATCTGGGTTAAAATTTACAATTTGAATTCCCCTGGATTTGATCCATTGTAATGTCTTTGGCTGTATTTCCATCCCTTTAAAGACAAGCACGATCTTTGGTTTAAATTCTGAAACTTCCGCCTTAATTATATTGTTAATTTTTGTCTCAATTTTGCTGATACCTAACCGGTATATCATTTTATTTAATATTGACTTGGTATAATAAGCTAAAAATAAATTTTGAATACCTAATATTTTATTGCGTATTCCAAGTTTAGCCAATTCACTCGAGTAAATTAACTCCAAAGCTGCAGGATGATTTGAACCTAAAATTAGAATACCTTCTTGGCCCACGTATAAATTTGTTCTTTATATCTAAAAAAAACAACACTTGGTATCAAAAACGAAACGAATGAAATAATTTGAAATCCAATTGTGAATTTCACTTTTTGGATGATTTTAAGTTGAGCGAATTGTTCAATTCGGTGAGGGATTAGACCCAGATATAAACCTATAGCAGCGGGTGTTGCTTTATTTCGTTTATAATCTAATATCCAAAATGGATATGTGCTAAACAATATCTTGGAGAGAATATAATTCTTTCGTTCAGATGTCAGCATTTTGTTTTGATCAAGTACTTTTGATAAAACATTTATTACAGAAATTAAGCCGCCATCGGCAGGTTTAATTTTAGTATATGACCTATTTATGAAATCTCGATAAGAGTAACTTTTTTCGTCATTTCCTATAGTAATATCTTTTTTAACCCAGCTGTCATCGATACTGAATAAAATTGCTCCATTACATATCATGTTCAAAGCCAGGGCAATTTGTGCATAAATTGATTTGTCAAAAATGTCAGTATTGTATTGAACAAATGTAGACTTCTTAAAAATCAAGCCTGCAACAAAACTAAAGCAACTGTAGTTTTTTATACCGATATCAGGGCCCGAACCAATTATTTTTGACCCAAGTGCTCTTCTAGTTACAATTTTATCAATTGAATATTCCTGGTAATTACAAAAGCCTAAGTCTGGCAAATTATTCTTGACTAAGAAATCTTCCAAATCTCTCAATACATTGCTGTGCGATAACATATCATCATTACCAAGAACAAAGCAATAATCACCAACAGCAAGTTCCATTGATTTTCTAAGGTTCCGATCATATCCTTGATTCTGATCAAATCTAAAATAGGTGATTGGATATTTTGAAGACTTGATATATTCGTTTATCTGATTTGTTGTATCATCCTGAGAACAATCATCTGAAATAATCACTTCAAAATTAGAATAACTTTGATCTTGCAGCTCATCCAAGGATTTAATCAAATATTCAATTCGATTATAATGTGGAATACAGATAGATATTTTCATAGCTTTACTTATATTCCTTTAATCTTTGATATTATTCTTTTCAATAAAATGGTGTTTTTAAATCCTATTGCAAATGATAAGTACTTAAACAACAATGGATTTCTAATCATTAATTTTTTAAACCTTTTACCCTGAATTTTTTTCAATGAATAATCAATCAATTTAGGGTATTGGACACCAAATTGGTATGCAACTTGAGATATATTCAATTGATAAAGTTTATGTATACGGTTAGTGTTTTCAACTTTGAATAAATGATTAAATTTTAGTTCTACAGTATCTAATAAGTTAAAAGCTCTTTGCAAAGAAATATTTTGTGATAAAGAATTCTTACTTAAGGATTTGCGATAATAATTTATACCATCTGTATAATTGACAGTTTCTGTAGCTAAAAGAACCCTTGCAAAATATTCGCCATCTTCATCTGGAGAAGGAGAAAAATCTTCATTCCATGGCCCTATTTCATAGGCTATCTTTCTTGAAATCAAATAAGCATTTGGCTGAACCATTCCAAACTTACCATTCAATCCCCATAATGATAAAAGAAATTGTTTACCCTCCCCCCCGTTTTGAATCAAATCAGTGTCAATCTCTAACCCATTGATTTTATCAATGTCGGAGATGATTACTGTTTTACAAACTGCTATATGATTTTCATTATAACTTATTTTATCGACTTGCTTTTCTATTTTATCTGGGCTCAGATAGTCATCTGCGTCTAAAAATTGAATAAAAGCACCTTTGGCAATTCTTAATCCTTGATTTTTTGATGCGGAGCACCCTTTATTTACTTGACTGACTATAATTATCCTTGGGTCTGTAAACGAATTAACAATTTCAAGAGTACCATCGGAAGAGCCATCATTTATCACAATGATTTCTAAGTATCTATATGTTTGATTTATGACAGATTGAATACACTCAGAAATTGTACCTTCAGCATTATATACGGGAATAATTACCGAAACCAACTTAGATTGCATCATAGAATTTTAGCTGGTTTATCTCTTTGTATTTAAAAAAATCAGATATACCAATATGTTTTATATTCTTTATTAGGTAACGCATGGTGTTCCTTTTGTACTTATTAATAATTTGTTGTTTTTCAAATTTTAAAAGTTGGCTTTTACTCAAACTATTTTTGATAATAGGCAATGTATGCTCAAGGGTTTGTAAAACATGGCTATTAAATCTAATTTCTTGTTCATCGTGTTCTCTCCAAAAAATCAACTCTCGCTCAAGTTCAATCATTGGGTGTTCCAATGCTAGACGGAACCAAAATTCAAAATCACTTACGCATCGTAATTCGAGAAAACCATTATATTTTTTAAAAATATCATTTCGGATAATTGTCGCACTTGGACCTACATCTAATATCCCCCTTGTAAAAAAGTGAGTCCTAAATGACTCTACTGGACCATGTAAAGTAACATATTCTATAGTCCTTGATGTAATCCCAAACGCACAATCAGGATGGTTTTCCATTTCATAAACCATTCTTTCTAAACATATGTTAGTCATTGTATCATCACTGTCCAAATACTTTAGGTATTTCCCTTTAGCAAAGGATGCTGCTTTATTTCGATTTGGATAATCCCCTAAATTCTTTTCATTTACATATACGATTACACGTGGGTCTAATTCTTCATATTTTTTTGCGATTTTAAATGTATTATCTATTGAGCAGTCGTCTACAATTATCAATTCAAAGTCATTAAAAGATGATGCTAAAACGCTCTCAACAGCCTCCGAAATGTATTTTTCACGATTATATGCCGTCATCAAGACGGAAATCATTGGACATGACATTTAAACAAAATTTAGTACTAATCTTCACCTATTGTGCACCCCCATCATAATTACTATTGAAAAAATAATATTAATCATAAAGAGAATATCAGCAAATCTAATCTATCGATAATGACCAACTGTATAGTGTTTCATCCAGTAATTAATAGTTTTTAATTTAAGACGTAAGAAAGTGACCCATCTATAAAACTTTATTTGTGATACAAGAATTTTTTTTGAGTAGAAGCTTTCAAGAATGAAAGATTTGATCTTATCAAATTCATAAAATTCTTTTAACAAATCAATTTTATGCGAATTTACAATTTTTAATGCTTCATTTGGATTATGTTCCAAGTGTTTCATTTTCGTGTAAACACTTTCAAAATCTTTTTTATTTCGAACCTGTAAATACGCATTTGAATTAAAGTCAAAATCTACAGCTTTATTGCCCCAATAAATTGGAATGCTATTAACCATAAAAGGCTCTAATATTTTTTCAGTAGTGTATCCTTTAAATGAAGAGTTCTCAAACGAAATCACAAATTTGTAGTCTTTTATAAAATCTAGTTTATCATTAACTGGTCCACCCACATTATTCAAGAATCTTCCACCTGAATCAATATTTTCTTTATCAGCAAGGAACTTATAAAAAGAATTTCTAAAACGAGAATTTCCATTAGATACTACCATACAACAAAATTTCTTTTTTTGCCATTCTACAGGATCTAATTTTCTAATTCCTAAACTTTTATCATTAAGTAGTAATTTGTATCTGTGCATGTACAATAAATAAAGCGGCAATCTAAAATGCCTAGGGCTTGAATTATAATCAAAAGTCAATGCAACATCAGTTTCGAAAAAATTTGGACGTTCATTTTCTGATGAAAAAAAAACTTTAAAGCAATTATATTTCAAATGTTTTTTTCCGAAATTGCCGAAAAATAATAATTCTGGCGAATCTGACAATGTTGCGGAATCACCAAGCAAATCAAGAAAAAAATTACTTTTTTCATCAAATCCAGGCCAGAAATCAACAAAATTAATTTTTAATTTTCTCATTTAAAATATCTTCACTTTGATAAAATAACTGATTACCCACATTAATTGTTTTATTATTGGCAATTGTTTGTCTGAGATCCTATAGGTTTTAAAAGGGCTTGCCATATGACCATTCGGCACTTTTTTTAATGAAGTCCCCCCTTTTAAATAGAACAAAATATTGAAAACTGATTGGTCATGTCGATGTTCAATAAAATCCTTTCGAGTAGTACTTTCGCTGGAAAAGTCAGAAAACAAAAATGCTTTTTCGCTTGCAATAGAAAGCCATTCTGAAAAAAGTTCTATTGATTCTTTGCATTTTCTAATTAATATAACTCCTGCTTCAACTTGAATTTGATTTAAAAATAAATCATCTTTCAGCAAATCAAAATATTTAAGAGTTTCATCATTAATGTAATTATTATTTAATTGACCACTTTCGAAGGCTAAAACAAAGTTTTCTTGAAGCAAATTCAAGTACTCTAAAAAAACAGATGAATTACTGTATTCAATTAAACAGCCAGCATCACAATACGCTAAAATATCATTTTCCTTCAATTTCATTAATTGTTTAAAAATAATATATGGTTTCCAAATCCAATAACCTCCGCCTCTAATTGAACTTATATATGGTTCACATTCTAGAATAAAGTTGGGATCTAAATCATTTCTACCAAATCCAATTGCTTGATGAAACCCTAATCGTTTAGCCTGATATTTAAGGATTATTTTTTTTATTCGATAATTTTTATCACCATAAGTAATAAAAACAGTTTTCAAGAATATATTGATTTATAAGTATCTAAAATAGTTTTTGGATAAATGAATAATGCGCCTTGTAAAGTTTCTTGCTTGAACTCGATACCCGACTCAGGTATGACCGTTGAGTCAATACTTACAGAAAGTAATGATTCATAATATTTATAAAACTTCACACCTCTATTAACCAACATAACATCGATATAATAAGAACCTTTGGCGATAATAGGTAAATCAATTTCAAATTTTAACTTTCTTATTTTAGCAAATTTCGATTTTAATTCTAATCTTTCTATTTGACTTTTTGATATATACATTATGGGGTAATTACAATTATCTCGAATAATAAATTCTATTGAATAAAAACATTCCATATTTTCATAAATCTCTAAATCTATATTTAATTTTCGGGAGTGAATTGGTTTATAATAATCAATATTCGCGACTGCATTTTTTAAACATACAAATTCAGATTGATTATTTATTATTTCAATTTGATTATTATT
Organism: Flavobacteriaceae bacterium; assembly: GCA_947453195.1. Taxonomy (GTDB): domain Bacteria; phylum Bacteroidota; class Bacteroidia; order Flavobacteriales; family Flavobacteriaceae; genus Flavobacterium. The sequence goes on along the minus strand of CANGFO010000022.1, from coordinate 11,966 downwards.
AATTGAAGACAAATTAGCATTATAGTGTTTTAATACATCATCAATTTTTTCATAAAGACGAATCATTCCATTTTGCAATAATATTCCCTTTCCACACAATTTTTGTACCGCAGCCATATTATGACTCACAAACAACACCGTTCTCCCTTCTCCCTTACTCACCTCACCCATCTTCCCTAAACATTTTTTCTGAAACTCCGCATCGCCTACAGCTAATACTTCATCTACAATTAATATTTCACTTTCTAAGTGCGCAGCTACTGCAAATGCTAGCCTTACATACATACCAGAGGAGTAACGTTTTACAGGTGTATCAATATAACGTTCAACCCCACTAAAATCAATTATTTCATCTAGCTTACGGTCTATCTCTCGTTTACGCATCCCTAAAATAGCGCCATTTAAATAAATATTTTCACGCCCAGTAAGCTCAGGATGAAATCCTGTCCCTACCTCTAGTAAACTAGCCACCCTACCTTTAATATTAATTTTTCCTGTTGTTGGTGAAGTTACACGGGACAATATTTTTAAAAGCGTACTTTTCCCAGCTCCATTACGCCCAATAATGCCAACCGCATCACCTTGTTCAATTTCAAAATTGATATCTTTTAAACTATACACAATATCACTTTCACCTTTTACTGCTCTATCATTAGTCTCTCCTATTTTTAAAAAAGGATCGTCTTGCTTTAATATTTTTGTTTTAACAAAACGCTCAATATCTCTACTAATAGTACCAGTACCTATTTCACCTATACGGTATATTTTTGATAGATTTTCTACTTTAATTGCGGTTGCCATATACTAAACAGTATCTACAAAGGTTTTTTCGGTCTTATTAAAAATCAGTACGCCTAATATCATTACTATTACAGTAAATAAAGTAGAATAGCCGAGTGTATTTATACTTATTTGCCCCTGTCCTAAAAAGGCATATCTAAATGATTCTATAATACCTGTCATTGGGTTTAGGCTAATAAGCGTTTTGTACTTTTCTGGCGCACTACTTAGCGGGTAAATAACTGTGGTGGTATACATTAAAAGCTGTATCCCAAAAGTGACTAAAAAAGCCAAGTCTCTATATTTTGTAGTTAGTGCAGTTATTATTAAACCTAGCCCTAACCCAAGTAAAGCCATTAATAACACTAGCACTGGAAACAACAAAATAGCCGGGGTAATAGTAAAAGAAGCGTTTTGCAAGGCATAATAACCCATCATCATAAATAGTAGAATCATTTGTACCCCAAACCTGACTAAATTACTAGCCACAATACTTAGTGGCATGATTAAGCGCGGAAAATATACCTTACCAAATATGTTGGCATTGTCTTTAAATACCGTACTTGTTTTGGTGATACAATCTGCAAAGTAATTCCAGGCGGTAATGCCGGCCATATAAAAAAGCGGTTGCGGTAAACCATCGGTACTTAAATTAGCTAGCCCTCCAAAAATAAAAGTGTAAATAATAGTAGTGAAAAGTGGCTGAATAAAAAACCAAAGTGGCCCAAGTATGGTTTGCTTATAAAAACTTACAAAATCTCGTTTTACAAACATCCACAGTAAATCACGATATCTCCAAACATCTTTTAAGTTAAGCTCAAAAAGTGATGTTTGCGGCTCAATGGTTAAATCCCACTCATCAATTATGTTTTCCTTACTATTTTGCATTAGATAATTTAATACTTGCAGCCACATAAATTCCATAAAATGCTATCAATACCCATTTCCAAAATCTGTAATGATCCAGTAAATAGGGCCTTAAACTAATGGTGTTAGCTGCTTCTTCTCCTTTAATCAATACCATTACCTTGTATATTAAATTACCAATTACAGGAATTTTGCTCCAATTGGTGTATCTAATACCAGCATAGTTATAGTTATAGTTATAGTTATAGTATATCTGTTTTTTATAATAATCCCAATTGTTATGGACTTCGTTAAAACTAGCCCACTGCCCATTTGGATTGGTAAAAACTAGTAAATACAATGGATCCATCACTACCCATTTTTGTAAGCTAGGTAAATAGGTCTCTAATAAAATATGCCCTCCGTAATTACCATTCACTTTCATCTGACCTATTCGGGAAGTGTAACCTGCTGCTTTTAAAGCTCTGGCAAATACTTTACTAAATCCTCCGCATGCACCAGCGCCATACATTAAATCAGCGTCTACACTTTGAAATACCCTGGCTTTTAATGAAAGACTTTCTGTGTTTTTAAAAACATCATTACGGTCATGCATCATTTTATTAATGCAAAGCATCAAATGCTTTATTAAAACCGTATCGTGCTTGCCTACAGTTTCCGCTCTAGATACTTTTACAATATTTTTAAATAGCGCCGATTCATGATCTGATTCTAATTGTAAATAACAAATAGAAATTACCAGTAGTGCATGCATTAATAACTGTCTTGGACTATAGTATACTTTAAAAAAGTACTTTTTAATTAAATTCATGTAATAATCTGGGGGGATTTTATAATCTACTGTCTACAACACTTCTGGGATAACAACCTTTTATATCAACAATAACAGCACTGCTGCTACTTTTTAAGGTTTGAATATTTAAGGTTAAAAAACTACTATGCGCAACCGCAACAATAATTCCTTCATATGTTTTTGTAATGCTTTCAATTAAATTTACTTTTTGGTTGCTATTTAATTGACTTACATCTGCTACGGGGTCATAAACATCTACCTGCATGCCAAAATCTTGTAACTCAGCTATAATATCAAATACTTTAGAATTTCGGATATCAGGGCAGTTTTCTTTAAACGTAATTCCCATTACGAGTGCATTAGCGCCTTTAATTACATTGCCCTTAGCAATCATTAGTTTCACTAATTTGTTGGCAATAAAAACACCCATATTGTCATTTACTTGCCTGCCACTTAAAATAACCTGTGGGTGATAGCCAAGCATCTGTGCTTTATGTGCTAAATAATAAGGGTCTACACCTATGCAGTGTCCACCAACAAGCCCTGGCTTAAAGGGTAAAAAATTCCACTTGGTAGATGCCGCTTCTAAAACATCATTGGTATCTATGTCAATTTTATCAAAAATGAGGGCTAGCTCATTTACAAAACTGATATTAATGTCACGTTGCGCATTTTCAATTGCTTTAGCAGCCTCTGCTACTTTTATGGAGGGCGCTAAATAAGTACCTGCTTCTATAATTGAGCCGTATAAATCATTAACAACATTGGCAATTTGAGAAGTTGAGCCTGAAGTAATTTTTTTAATTTTTGTGAGCGTGTTAATTTTATCACCTGGGTTAATACGCTCTGGAGAATATCCGCAATAAAAATGGGTGTTAAATAAAAGTCCCGAATACTTTTCTAACACCGGCACACAATCCTCCTCAGTACAACCTGGATACACAGTAGACTCATAAATTACAATGTCCCCTTCCTTTAACACAGATCCAACAAGTTTTGAAGCCTCTAATAATGGACCTAAATCTGGCGACTTATATTTATCGATAGGTGTAGGAACTGTTACTATGTAAATAGTACAATCTTCTAATGCAGCTGCGTCGCTTGTTATTTGCAAATTGGGGTTATTGACAAGTTCAAGTTCATCTGCTTCCTGTGTAATATCTATCCCTTTATTTAAATTGGCTACTCTACTAGTATTTATATCGTAACCTACAACATTATACTTTTTGCTAAATGCTAATGCTAATGGAAGGCCAACATATCCAAGGCCTATAACGGCTATTTTTAAATCTTCTTTAACTTGCATTATGCTAAAGCAATACTTTTAAAACGTTTACTGTACTCTTTTGCATCATAATACTCAAATGCATTATGATACTTAGTTCTATAACCTTCTAACTTGTTTTTTTGGATCATTAAATGACTTTCTAATAAGTATTTTAATTTATCAATATCATTTGGATTGATTAAATCGCCCATTTCGCCATTTCTTAATGCGTCCACACTGCCATCGGTATTGCCTGCTATGACATTAGTGCCAGATGCAAATGCCTCAATCAATGCAATTCCAAAACCTTCACCGCTACTGGGCATTAAAAACAAATTAGCTAGTTGATAATGATCCTTTACTTCGTCATCTGCAATAAAGCCTGGCAGTTGAATATATTCTTCTAAATTATTTTGTATGATTAATTTCCAGATTCTTTTATACTCAGATTGGTCGTATTTCCCGGCTAAAATATATTTTACATTATGTAGTAGCTTTTTATCCATTTTAGCAAGGGCTTCAATTACTAAATCATAGCCTTTGTACATTTCAGTGCTATTCATTCTTGTTAGTGTGAATAAAACAATCGTATCGCTTTTTAAACCATACCTTTTTCTTAAATAAGCTTGATTGCTATTTAGGTCGGGTTTAGTAAAATAAGGGTCTAATGCATTATGTAATACCGATGATTTAGATGCAGCTATTCCGGAATTTTCTAATAATTGGTTGCGCGTATAATTACTTACACTAATTATTTGATTCGCTCTTTTTAATAACCATTTTTTAAACCCATGTTGCCTCCCCCAACATTCTATGCCATGTGTCATTAATACAATTTCAAGAGGCTTATTCAACAAGGTCATAATCCATACCGCTGGCGCTAAATTGATATGACCTACAATTACTTTATCATAGCTTTTTCGTTCTTTAAATAGGATATACAAAAAGTACAATGTGTTGGAGGAAAAGCCCTTTGTAATAAATCTATTGGTGTACCTATCGTCTATATGTTTATCATGCAAACCATAAGCGGTTGCTAAAACATTTTCGCTACTTGTATCATTTAAACTATTTATTATGAGTTTATTTACTTTTTCTATCCCCCCCGTTTGGCTAAATGCAGATAAGTATATAAATAAGGCCTTGGGATTTTGTGCTTTATATAAACTAGTAAAGTTTTGTAAATTACCATAGGCCTTAGTTAAGTAGATAGCCCATAATCTGGAATGTGTCAACTTCCCTTTAGTAAATTTTTTATAATAATAGCTTGCTACAAATAACTCGTTTTGTATGGCTGCAATATTTGATAACCATTTTTGAAAAGGGAATACAAAGCCTTGTTTTTTTCGGTTTATAATCCCCTCAGGAAGCATATCCTTAAATGCCTCTACTAAAAGATATTTATGGCCACCCTGTGGATATTTGATTTTCTCAGGGACCTGATGCATAAAATCAATGATATCTATGTCTAAAAAAGGAACCCTTAACTCCACGCTATGCCACATACTTTGCACATCGGCGTCCTTTAATAACTGATTGAGCATATATACATCACACTCAAATGCACATACTTTATTTTTCGCCCCTTCTATTTTATCATACCCATAAGGCATGTTATAGGTGGAGAGTATTTGCCATACTTCCTTTTCAGTAATATGTAATATTTTAGCTGTATCGGCTGGGGTAAATAAGCCTCTATAGGTTAAATATTCACTCGCTTCTATATTTTGTTTAAAATAGTCCAACTTTCGGTTTGGATAATTGAATACGAGGCCTGCAATACCTGTTTTTAATATTTGTAGCCTAGTTAATTTTTTCAACCTGTCAACCTGCGCTGTCCTGTTAAAACTTGGATACCCTCCAAATATTTCATCGGCGCCTAATCCACTTAATACCACTTGACACCCTTTACTTTTAGCGAACTGACATACAAAATAATTGTTAATAGCATCAGTTGTTGGTTGGTCTAAGGATGCATGAATATCTTCCCATGCTGCAGCAAAGTCATGTTGGGTAACTAGTAAACTATGGTGCTGGGTATTGGCTGTTTTAGCTATTAATTGTTGATAGGGTTTTTCACTCAACTCAGCATCATCAAATTCAATAGAGAAGGTCTCAATGGGGCTTTGTTTTTTGGCTTTGGCTACTTCACTTGCTAGCATGGTTATAATGCTTGAGTCAATCCCTCCACTTAAAAACACGCCTAATTTCACATCTGCCATTAAATGACGCCCTACTGCACTAGTCACAAATTGCTTAGTCTTTTTAACCGCCTCTTCTGTTGTAATAGTATAATTATTGCTTTTCAATGGACTATACCATTCTCTTTCCTTGTAAGTATCCTCTAATAAATCATAAATAATAAAATGTCCTTTTTTTATGGGTCTTACATTGTTTAATGTGGTGATAGGTTCTGGTAAAAATCCAAATGTTAAAAACCATACAGGCCATTGCATATTAGGCTCCCATCCTTTATCAATGGCCGTAAGCGCTTTTACCTCCGAAGTAAAATAAGTATCCCCCGCCCTATTTGCTATATAGAGTGGCTTAATACCCATATGATCCCTTGCGGCAATTAATTTATTTTCAACATTATCAACCAATACAAAGGCAAACATGCCTTTTAATCTAGATAGCATATCTATACCCCATACATCATAAGCTGCTATTAAAACTTCTGTGTCCGTTGAACTAACAAATTGATAGCCTTTTTTTAAAAGTTGTTTTTTTAATTCAACATAATTATAAATCTCACCATTAAAACTAATACTGTATCTGTGGTCTAAACTAAACATGGGCTGATGCCCTGCAGGGCTTGTATCAATTATAGAAAGCCTTCTATGCCCTAAAGCATACCCTAAACTTTGATTCACATAATGGCCTTTGTCATCTGGTCCTCCATGGGCCATTGACTTTGTCATTGTCTCAATACGATCTATTAAGTTGTGTGTGTTTTTAGAAACAATTGCGGCTACTCGGCACATAATTAATAAGCTGTTCGCTTACCAGATTTAGATTTTTTAAAAATGCTCTTTACTTTCTTAAAATACTTAATAAGCTTTGGTTCTTTTATATCTGCGTCAAAATATTCGCCGTAACTTCGCTGGCCATATCCATATCCATATCCATATCCATATCCATATCCATATCCATATCCATATCCATAATGGTGCCCATAATAACCATGTCTTGCACCTACTTTAACATCATTTATGACCATGCCCACATTTTTTAATTGATTTGATTTATAAATCTCATCAATAAAAAATAATTGCTTTTTAAGTGTTTTACGCTGGCGCACCACATAAAGGCAACTATCAAAATATTTAGACATTGTATACGCATCACTTACAAGACCTACCGGCGCAGTATCCACTACTACATAATCGTAATGCGATTTTAAGTAATCAAAAAGCATTTCCATGCGTTCACCCATCATAAGCTCTGCGGGGTTAGGCGGTATAGGACCACAACCAAATATATGCAGTGATGGATAATTATCCATAGTGTAATACAGTGTATCTAAATCATCGGTTTGCTTGGCCAGGTAATTAGATAACCCTAAACTTCGTTTTTCGAGGCCAATATTTTTTACAATTCTAGGTTTACGAAGGTCAAACTCCAATAAGGCTACTTTTTTTCCCGAAATTGCTAACACTGCAGCTAAATTCAGCGCAATAAAACTTTTCCCTTCTCCAGATACCGTGGACGTTACCAGTACCGTTTTCTGGTCCTTTAGTAGAAAATTTAAATTGGTTCTTAATATTCTAAACTGCTCTGCAGTAAGATTACGACTTTTATCAGCAACCACTAAGTTACTATCCAAATTAACTATATGGCCAATTTCGGCAATAATAGGCATTTGAGTAATTTTAGAAATATGCTCTCTGCTTCTTATTTTATCATCAAACAAATCCTTTAAATAAATAATGGCTACAGGTATCAAAAGCCCCACTACAAATGCAAATAATAAATTCTTTTGACTATTGGGTTCAATAGGGGTATTACTTCCTCCTGCTGGCTCCAATTGCTCGTAATTACCAATTGCAGTAGATGAGGCAATGGCGCTCTCCTCACGCTTTTGTAATAGATATAAATAAAGGCCTTCTTTAACGCTTTGCTGGCGTTTAATTTCTACAAATGTTTTTTCTTTACCTGGCGCCTCTCCTACTAAATTATCATACTTGCTTATACGAGCTTGTATAGCAGCTTTTTCTACAGCTAAACTGGATTCAAAATCAGTTAAGGTTTGTAATACTGCCTTGTATGCATTTTGTATTTGTAGGTTTAAATCAGCCAAAATAGGACTCTTTTTACCGAGCATTGGCTCATCTCTTAGCTTTTTTAGTACCAGTGTATTGTACGAATCGATGGTTCCAAATTTTTGATCTTTAGCTTCAAGTCCTAATGTTGATGGTATTACCTTTAAATCACTTAAAGGCATATTTCTAATTTGTTGAGCTAACATTTTAAATAGCTGTTCTCTAACTCCAAATGCAGTGTATTCTCTTTCCACTCCATTTTTCTCACCTACGGCAAACCCCGACTGGGTATTTAAATCAATAAGTTTATTTGAATATTTAAAATCTTTTAAATCGGTTTCAACAACGCCTAATTCTTTGGTTACAAAATCTAAACGCTGATTAATAAAATTAATGGTGTTGTTTAACACTTCACTTTTATCATCTAAACTTTCTTTATTGTATTGCACCACTAAAGCGTCTAAGATCGCAGCACATTTAGGCACACTAGCCCCTTTTAATTCTAATTTAATAATGGTGGTTTTATTAGAATAAGGCGTTGCCGTAAGACCTGCTAAAATCTCATTGGTAGTTTGTTCAACCGGTTTATAGGTAAATAAATAGTTTTCTTGATTGTTCCCAATACTAGCAATGGGGTTTATTTTTAAAATAATGGCACTTCCATTTATAATAATAGGAACATTCCAGCTAAACTCATTTTTCTTACCATTTTTATCATCATTACAAGAAACGATTCCGCCCTTAGCACTTAATTTTTCAATTTTAAGATGTGTTTGCCTATTTGAATCTGCCCAATGCTTTGCTATAATTTCAAAAGGCGCATTATTATAAATTTCACTAGCCCTTAAACTCCCCTCATTATAATAGTAGTAATTGAATTTATGTTCCTGCACCACTTTTTGCATAAGGGGTGCTCTTGTAATTAACACCAGCTCATTGTCTAAGTTAATTTGTTTACTATTAAATAATGCTGACTCAATTAAATCTCCATCTCCTCCGCTTCGCTTAGCACCTCCTATTTTGTTATCTTGATTCGATTTTACAAATACTCTTGTGTTAACTTTATAAATTCTATCGCTATATCTATTAATAAAAATGGCAATACTTAAGCATAGTATTATACTTAAAACAAAATAAGGCAAATAAGATAAATACTTCCAAAGCAACTCTTTGGGCGTAAATTTATCCTCAGTGGATTTAATATTTATTTGGGTTATTTGTTGAGGGACGTCAGACATAATTATTTTTTAAACAGCAAGAACAGATTTATTAAAAAAGATAAACCAGAAGCTACAGAAAGTCCTATTTGTAAGTCTCTTTGAAATTGAGGATCAAAATTGGTCTCTTTTAGTTTAATATAGTTGGCATTTACATAGACTACATCATTTTGTTGTAGCTGAAATACGGGAGAATTTATAAAGTCAGTATTCAGTAAATTAATTTGATAGGATTTTTTTTGCCCAGACACTTCTCTAATAACAGTGATATTGTCACGTCTGCCACGGTCACTTAAATCTCCAGCTGCGCTAATCGCATCAAATATGGTAATTCTATCTGCGCTAAAACTTTTAGTGCCGGGGGATTTAACTTCCCCCAGTACATTTACTTTAAGTTGTAAAAAACGGACCTGAATAGTTGGCTCTTTAATGTACTCTTTTATTGCAAGGGCATCTTCTAAATAATGAGCTAACGAATCGCGTGATATCCCAGCAGCTTTTACTTTACCAAGCATGGGGTATTTAATAAACCCTTCTTCATCTACTAAAAATCCAAAGGTATTAGCACCGCCAAATTGCTGTTGATTCATGACTCCCCCATTTGGACTAACCGAACCCCCATAGTTAGCTGCATTAAAAAGAGCAACCTGCTCCTGGTTAAGTGTGTTACTACTTATTTGGATATTCAATAAATCGTTGGGCTTGATGGTAAGTGGGCTGAACTTTATTTCCTGTGCACTATCCAATCCTTTTTGAAAATAGTTAAACTCGGTATTAATTTTTTTAGTACTCGTACATGCCGACAAGAGTACTAAAAGCAAATAAATTAAGAGATTACATTTATGTGTGTAAAACGATTTCATTATTTTAATTAATATATGTTTTCAATTTTGCTATTACCTGTTTAAAAAATCCAACATTTTTAAACTTTTGAGATTTAATACTTTTAAACTTCCCGTCATTATAAAATTCAAGAATAAATATTGAATTCAGATCCATAAAGCATGCATAAGTATAATCATTAGCTGTATACTCGGAAACTTGCATTTTTTTTATTTTGGACTTAAGTTCCTGTAAACTAGATTGACTTAAATCACCAAGTTCTGCAAATTCAGAAAAATTATAGATCATAAAATTTTATATAAAGCTTCGCTGTTCTCAGTCACATCTGACTGAGTTACAAAAAAAATATTTACAGTTATTTATTTAGTAATAAATAACTTAACTCGCTGCGCGATTTAACCCCACATTTCCTGTATATACTCTTAGTACGCTGATTGATAGCAAAGGGAGTTATGGAAATCAATTCTGCAATCTGTTTATAAGAATGTCCTTTTAATAAATAAATCACTACTTTTTTTTCTTTTTCGGATAAAGTATACTTACTTAAAGTTCTATCCTTTACAAGGTTATTGTCATTATTATAGTCAAAATCACTTGTGTTGGTTTTAAGTTTATTTTCAATAGAAATATAATCAGCAATTAGTTCATTTATTTTATCACCAGGTAAATAATAATTGCCAATTGTGATTTCTTTAATCGCTTTTATAAAATCCAATTCAGATAATGTAATATCTGCAAAACCCATAAAACCTATATTAAACAGATTTTTTATTTCATCAATGCTTTTAGGATAACCGCAAGCAATTAGCTTGGTATTTTGAATATGTATTTTGAGCTCATTGACGTATTCAGTATATAATTCATTTTCAACATCAATCATTATTACATTAGAAGATTGTAATTGATTATTTTTTTGATTGAATTTCTTAATTATGGCATCTAAATTAGTAAATGAATGGGATTCAATTAATCCAATAAGATTAAGCGCTAAACTATCATACCATTTCCGGATAATTGGATTTTTAATATATGTGTCAACTTTTACACCCATTTTTATTAGATAAAAAATAATCAAAAAAAAATCTAATTGGCGGGGTATTTCAATTAGAATATACTCAATATTTTCAAACTCAATATTAGACCTATTACTTATTTAAGTAGTAGGACTAAATTAGTAAAATAGCTTTTTAAATTACTATAACAAGTATTTTTATGTATAAATAAATGGAATTAATTCTACTTAATGAAAAGTTTATACTTCTATTAATTTTTTCAAATCACAAACAGGGAAAATCCTTAATAAATTAGGACATATAAGACCTACATAAAGATAGCTGCTTTACTCACCTTTATAGTGTGAAAAGTCAAAAAAATATTAACAAACCAGCTGAATTTTGCGAAATTGGAGGACGTGTGAGAAAAAGGAGGCTTAAATTGGGTTGGACGATGATGGATTTAGCTTTTGAGACAGATATAGATTATAGACAAATTGGGCGAATAGAGCGAGGAGAGACCAACTTTACAATTGGCACATTAATTAGGATTTGTAAAGTATTAAATATCAGATTAAAAGATATAGTTAAGTAGGGTTAAAAGATTTAAATAAAAATATTCGTATATTTGAATTAACCGGATTGTGAGATATGATGAGTGTGTGGGTTTGAAAGTTGAAAAAGTGCGCCTTTTAGTGAGTCGTACAAAAAAGGTCTTCATAACAAATTGATTATCAATTAATTACACCAGATTTGGCAGGAGCCGTCCGGTCCGCAAAAGCCCTTAGCTTCAATGAGTTAGGGGCTTTTTCGTTTGTATACCCCCTACATAAGTCATAATTCAGTATTTTTAGAACGCATGCTGCCAAAATCCTAACGCATGCTATTAGCTATGAAAAAAATAATTTGTTCATTATCCATTTTATTACTCGCAGCCCCTATTGC
>CANGFO010000021.1 GCA_947453195.1 Flavobacteriaceae bacterium | reverse complement strand
TGGAGTCAAGTGGTAACTTATCACCACTCCTGCTTGGGTAGATATCTCGGTGTCTTTTGTATTCAATACAAAAGCACAAGAGACTCCATCGTTGTTGTCATCACATACTTCATACACTGTAGGTACACTGTAGGAAGGTGCGGTAATAAAGGTGGCTGTGCCCGAAGCGCTTGCTCCTACACAACCTGTTAAGGTATTGGTAGCAACCACACTATATACTCCAGGAGTAGTGGTGGTAAATGAAGGTACACTTCCAGGGTTTGTAGCTCCTGCCGGAACCGTCCATACATAAGTGTAATTTGCTGCTGTTGCTGCTGTAGCTGCCATAGTAGCTGGATTGCCCTGACATACTGTTGGACTGTTTACAGTGATTTGTGGGAGTGGATTAGAAGATACAGTACTAGTAGCACTTGCACTCATACATCCAGAGAAACTATCTTTAATAATAACACTATAGGTACCCGTGGTTGTAGTTGTAAATGAAGGAACATTCCCTGGATCTGTAGCACCTGCTGGAACTGTCCAAACATAAGAATAATTACTAACATTTGATGGGGTTGCAGTAACTGTAGCTGGATTTCCTTGGCAAACAGAAGGGCTATTTACAGATAAGGTGGGATTTGCATTAACACTTACTGTACCCGAAGTACTTGCACTTGCACAACCAGTAGTTGTATCGATACTAATTACACTATATAATCCTGCCGTTATAGTAGAAAAAGAAGGTGCATTCCCGGGATTGGCCACACCAACTGGAACAGTCCATGCATAAGAAAAAGTACCTGTACTTGTAGGAGTTGCCGTAACTGTGGCAGGTGTTCCCTGGCAAACAGAAGAACTATTTACAGTTACTGTGGGAATTGAATTAACACTAACCGTGCCCGAGGCACTGGCACTTGAACATCCGGTTACAGTATCCGAAATAACAACATTATATACACCTGCTGTAGTGGTTGTAAATGAAGGAACATCGCCAGGATTTATCTCACCTATTGGAACAGTCCAAGAATAAGAATACGTTCCGGTGTTTGTTGGCGTTGCTGTAACTGTTGCTGTTGCACCTTGACAAACAGAAGGACTATTTACAGATACAGAAGGATTAGAATTAATAGTAACATTAAGTGTTTGCTGACTTGCACATGGAAAAGTTATAGGATCAGGAGTAAACAAATAGGGGATTGTGCCTGTTGAAGTACTACTAATTAGTGTTGGAGACCAAGTACCAGTAATTCCATTTGGAGAAGTAGTTGCTAATACTGGTACTGTTCCATTATAACAAATCGGAGTAATTGCGGCAAAATTTGGAGCCGTAACTGAAGTACATCCCGTATTACAAGTAGCACTTTCAGAACCAGTACAAGCAACTCCATTCGCAGATAAATTAAATGTAACTGACTGACCAAGGGTTAATCCAGTAACAATAAAATGGTTTGGGGCAACCCAAGTACCAGAAATTGCAGGACCTCCATTAATTGAATACGAATAGGAATAATCGGTTTGGCCAACATTATCAAATTGAAAGTATAAACTAGTTTGAGTAGAATTAGCTGCATCACATTGTAAATTCAATGCAGGACCTGTATTAGCAATAAGTACTAGAATTGGAACTCTAACACTTTCGCAACCTCCAATTGTTTGACTAACATAATAAATTGTATTACCCAATGAAGAGGTTGATGGGGTTGGCACAGTTGCAGATGCAGTTCCTCCAGTAGCATTTGTTCCATACCAATTCAAAACACCTCCAGTAGCGGCAGTTGCAGATAAAGGCAATGCAGTAACATTTTGACAATAACTAACAGGCGTAACTACAGTTGGGGTATTTACAGAAGTTAAATTAATAACTACTGTTGAAGATTTTACAATATTACAACTATTGGTTATGGATAAAGTTAGCGTGATCGAATTACCAACAGTACTAGGATCAATTGTATAATTCGTATTCAAACTAGTTGGAGATGAAAATGTACCACCTGGTGCCGACCATAAAACGGTTTGCTGACCTTGGGCAGTTCCAGACAAACTAATTGTACTTCCCTTACAGGCAGTTTGTGATGCGCCAGCATTAACCAAAAAAGGTGGTATTGGCGCTATACATCCATTGTTAATATAACTAGCAACACCAGTAGGAGTATAATTTACAGTTGCTCCATCATTATCAGTTGGTAATCCACCATATAAACCAAAAATATTTATTAATAAACTTCGATCATAAGATACTGATTGAGTACAAGCCCCAAAAGACATGGTAAGGGTTCGAATTCCAGAAACCACATTCCAATTAGCAAAATTTCCTCCTGTTGTTGAAGGATTATTTTGAAAAATCATATAAATAGTTCCTGTAAGTGAGGCAAAGGAATTAAATGACGTGTTAATATTCTGACTCGTAACCAAAATCACTTCCGCATTTGCAGGCAATATCCCTCCCGAGGGTTCTAAAATAACTCCACAACTTCCAGAAGCAGTAATAGATGCATTTAAAGCTGCAACTTTAGCTGCAGTTGTAGCATTTTGAATTAATCCCAACCAAGAATTAGCCACATTAGGCCAATTCACATTTAAAGGGGAAGTAGTCATATTTATTGCTGTACTACCCACTTTAAAACGAACCATTTCATTATATCCTTCTTCGTTTACAGGTAAATTTGGCGAACATGCATCTACCAAAATACTCTCAATAGAAAAGCATTGCGCGTGTGTTTTTGAAGAAAAAAACAAAAGAAAAAAGAAAAGAAAGTAAAAAAGTTTAGGATTGCGCATTAAGTTATAATTGAAATCTATGATAAGACAAAAATAGATGAATTAATTAATAGTTTAATTAATTAAATATTAAATTAATGCATAAAAAAACTCCAACATTTCTGTTGGAGTTTTTTTTGTGGGGAGAGCAGGATTCGAACCTGCGAAGACGTAGTCAGCAGATTTACAGTCTGCCCTCGTTGGCCGCTTGAGTATCTCCCCTCCTATTATTGGCTGCAAATATAAAAACACTTTTGATGTTTCCAAACTTATTTACAGCATAATTTTTTATATAATTTTAACCTTATGATTTTGAATTAAATAAAAAAAATCTCACATGGAGATTTTTTTTATTTAAGCTTAATTCAATTAGAAAATTCTTACTTTTTATTTAGTAATTCGATTACTTTACTTTTTAATTCTTCCCCTCTTAAATCTTTTGCAACAATTTTACCGGATCCATCTAAAATAAATGTTGATGGAATTTGTTCGATGTTGTATTGTTTTGCAATAGGTTCTTGCCACTCTTTCAAATTCGAAATTTGAGTCCAAGTAATGTGATCCTTTGCGATGGCAGCTTTCCATTTTGACATTTCACTATCTAATGAAATTCCAATAATATTCAAACCTTTACTATGCAACTCATTATAAATGGCAACTACATTTGGATTTTCCTTTCTACAAGGTCCACACCAAGAAGCCCAAAAATCAATAATAGTTACCTTTCCTAAAGATTCTTTTAATGATACAACCTTACCTTCTGGAGTTTTTGCTGAAAAATCGGGAGCTAAAGCACCAACCTCAACTTGGGCTGTTACTTTTTTTTTTGTGCGTCCTGTGTATTCTGAATCGTTTTCAATTTCAAAGCAATGTCTTTTCCTATTTTAGTTTCTTTCAATTCAGAATCAAAATTAGAAAAAGTCTTTGTAACCTTAGCTAAATCAAATTTAGGTGAGTTAAACATGTTTTGAAGCAGCAATAATGAAATGAAAGAATCTTTATTTTCATCTGGATAAGCTGACATAAATTCGTCCATTCCTTTTTGAATTTCAGTATATCCTTTTTTCAATTTTTCAACAGCAGCAATATCATTTTTCTTTTGAGCATCCATTAATTTTTGAATGTTCTTGTTTTGATATTCCATTAACTTTTTCTGGAATGTATTCAACTTAACATTGAATTTTTGAAAATATTCATTGTTATCAGTTCCACCAATTTCCGACTTCCAGATGCTATCTTTGTCTACTGTAATTTCAATTTCTCCAGTTTCTAATATAAACGGAATTGGTTGTTGCAACCCACTTACAAAAACAGCAAGCATACTAGGTTCTTTAACTTTTCCTTTAATTTCGAATTTTCCATCTTTTACTTTTGCAGAATCTACATTTACAACAAGACCAAATTCATTTTGTTTTTTAAGAACTACCATTTTCCCATCTGCAATTCCTTTAGCTTTACCAGAAATAAGAAATTCACCTTTACGAACTTTACTACAACTAAAAATGGCCAAAGAAAGAACCAATAAAAACGCTATTTTTTTCATTTTATTTACTATTAAATTTTGGCAAAAGTATTTAAAATTATGTAAACCACATAAAATTTAAGATTTGTTTTAGATTTTAATGATGCAAATTGGAAAATACTTAAATTAAAAAACAAAAAAGGTCGGCATAACTATTTATACCGACCTGATATTAATTGATTTAAAAAATTAATTGCCTGCTTCTTTCTTTGCTTCTTCTACCATTTTATCATTTGCAGTAATAGCAAATTCTACTCTACGATTTTGAGCTCTGCCTTCTGGAGTATCGTTAGTTGCTATTGGATCTGCAATTCCCATGCCTGTTGTGGTAAATCGAGTTGAAATCAATCCTTTTGCAGCTAAATAACTTTTTACTGAAGCCGCTCTTTGATCTGACAAAGTAAGATTATGTTCAGGAGTTCCTGTGCTATCGGTATAGCCATAAATGACAATATTAGTTTCTCCGTAACTTTGAAAAACAGGTACTAATCGATCTAAATTTGCTTTGGCTGTTGCTGTTAACGTCGATTTATTGGTGTCAAATCGCACCGAATTCTCTCCTAATGTCAATTTAATTCCCTCACCAACTCGCTCTACCGTTGCACCGGGCAAAGCGGTTTGAATTTCTCTAGCTTGCTTGTCCATTTTATTTCCAATTACACCACCTGCAACGCCTCCTATTACTGCGCCAAGTACAGCTCCTAGAGCACCATTACCTCCTTTACCTAAATTATTCCCAAGGACCGCCCCTAATAATCCGCCGGCTACAGTACCAATGGCAGCACCTCGCTGCGTCTTGTTGGTGTTTTTAGCTGCTTCACAACTCGTCAAAATAGATCCAAAACTTAACGCTGTAATTAACACTACTGCTGTAATTTGTTGAAAAATTCCTTTTATGGTTCCTGTTGTTGCTCTTTGTTTCATCGTTGTAATTATTTAAGTAATTTATTAATTTCTATTGAATTGATATACCACATTCACCATCGCTCCTCCTACATTTACTTTATCAATTAGCTGAAAAGAACTATCGGTTGAATTAGCAATGTTTAAAATATAACCCTCTAACACCTTTTTAGCTTTTGAGTTATTTATAATTTTCATTACAAAATTTCCATCTTTGTTAATGTACCAAGTAATTGGTGATGTAAACGAAGTGCAAGAAGCAGCATTCAAAGTCATTTCTCCTTTATTATTATTGGATATAAATTTCCAAGTACTACCAACAAAACATTTTGAATCGGCAAGATCAAAGGAGTTCACCTTTATATAATCTGAACCAGGATAGGTTACCGAAGTAATTTTCCAATTTCCTTTAATGGCGACTTCTGTTTTGGTATCTAATTTAGTATTGACAACTGTTTGCTTTGGCTTACAACCCAAAAAAATCAATGTTAAAAACAATAAAATTGCAGTTTTTCTCATAGTTTAAAATTTTTTATTTAATTAGTAATTAGCAATCTTTTTACCAATTGCATCCCATTAAATATACCATTAAATAATCACATAAAAAAATTATAATTCACGACAATTTGTCATAATTGTGGATTTGGTACCGAATTTGAATTATGTTAAAATTATTGTTTCACTTAAAATTCAAAATATGAGTACAGGAAAAATTAATGTTTCAGTAGAAAACATTTTCCCATTAATTAAGAAATTTCTTTACAACGATCACGAAATTTTCCTACGCGAATTGGTTTCTAATGCGACAGACGCCACATTAAAACTAAAACATTTAACCAGTATTGGAGAAGCCAAAGTAGAATATGGCAACCCAATTATTGAGGTTAAAATTGATAAAGAAGGAAAAAAACTACACATCATTGATCAAGGTCTTGGAATGTCTGCAGACGAGGTAGAGAAATACATCAACCAAGTAGCATTTTCTGGTGCTGAAGAGTTTTTAGAAAAATACAAAGATTCTGCTAAAGATGCTGGAATTATTGGCCACTTTGGACTTGGATTTTATTCTGCTTTTATGGTTGCCGAGAAAGTAGAAATTATTACTAAATCTTATAAAGACGAGCCAGCAGCTCATTGGACTTGCGATGGAAGTCCGGAGTTTACTCTTGAAGCTGCCGACAAAACTACACGTGGATCGGAAATTATTCTTCACATAGCCGAAGATTCATTAGAGTTTTTAGAAGAATATAAAATTAGAGAATTACTTACCAAATACAATAAATTCATGCCGGTGCCAATTAAATTTGGAACCAAAACAGAAACCCTTCCAAAGCCAGAAGAGGCTCCTGAAGATTACAAAGCAGAAACTATTGAGGTAGATAATATTATCAATAATCCAAATCCGGCTTGGACAAAATTGCCTGCCGATTTGAAAGAGGAAGATTACAAACAATTTTACCACGAATTGTACCCAATGCAATTTGAGGAGCCACTTTTTAACATTCATTTAAATGTAGATTATCCGTTTAACTTAACTGGAATTTTATATTTCCCAAAAATGTCTTCTGATTTGCAATTGCAAAAAGACAAAATTCAATTGTATCAAAATCAGGTGTATGTTACCGATAATGTAGAAGGAATTGTGCCGGAATTTTTAGGAATGTTAAAAGGGGTGATTGATTCTCCAGATATTCCATTAAATGTTTCGCGTTCAGGATTGCAAGCAGATAGTAATGTGAAGAAAATTTCGAATTACATTACTAGAAAAGTAGCCGACAAAATGAAAGCGTTATTCAATGAAAACCGCGAAGATTTTGAGAAAAAATGGAACGATATCAAAATCGTTTTAGAATACGGAATGCTTTCTGAACCTAAATTCTATGAAAAAGCGGGTGATTTTGTTTTGTATCCAACTGTAGAAGATAAATACTACACTTTAGCTGAATTAAAAGAAACCATCACTGCTAATCAAACGGATAAAAACGGAAAATTAGTTGTTCTTTATGCTTCTAATAAAGAGGCACAACATGGTTACATTGAAATTGCTAAAGAAAAAGGATACCAAGTTTTGTTACTAGACTCTCCTATTGTTTCGCATTTAATTCAAAAATTAGAAGGCGATAACGAAAACCTAACTTTTGTTCGTGTAGATTCGGATCACATTGATAAATTAATTGCTAAAGAGGATAATCAAATCTCTAAATTATCGGAAGAAGAACAAGGAAATTTGAAAACTGTTGTGGAAGAGTTTGTACCAAAAGCAAATTACACCGTTCAATTAGAACCTATGGATAGTACTGCGGCATCATTCATTATTACGCAGCCTGAGTTTATGCGTCGTATGAAAGAGATGAGTCAAACAGGTGGCGGTGGAATGTTTGGCATGGGGAATTTCCCAGAAATGTACAATTTGGTCGTAAATTCCAATTCAGAGTTAGCAACAACCATTTTGAAAACATCAGATAAATCGGCTCAAGAAAGTTTAATCAAACAAGCCTTAGATTTGGCTAAAATTTCACAAGGATTATTAAAAGGTGAAGAACTTACTGCTTTTGTGAAGCGTAGTTTTGAATTGATTAAATAAGATTAAAAAAAAGAATGAAGAGAAAAGACCTGTGAGTGGAAACTTGCAGGTTTTTTTTTATAAATTTGAATTTTAATTACTATGAAAAAATTAGACTTTGAAATATTCATTAACGCCTCTGCAAGTCGGGTTTGGGAAGCGATGTGGAATGAAGAAAATTTTAAAAAATGGACAAGTGCATTTTGTGAAGGTTCTTATGTAAAATCAACCTGGAAACAGGGAGATCGAATTCATTTTTTAGATCCTATTGGAAACGGAATGTACAGTCAAATTACTGTATTAGAACCAAACGAGAAGATGTTTTTCACGCACATCGGAAATTTAGAGAATTTTGAAGAATTACCTGTTGATGAAAATTCAAAATCATGGTCGGGTGCAACAGAGAATTACACCTTAATTTCAGATGATATAACTACACAAATACTTGTTTCTATTGATTGTTTGGAAGAATATGCTAGTTTCTATTCTGAATCGTTCCCAAAAGGCTTATCAATAATTAAAGAAATCGCAGAAAACCAATAATTATGACACTATCTATAGAAACTCCAGCGCTTTTATTTTCAGCTACTTCCTTAATATTATTGGCCTATACCAATCGGTTTTTGACTATTGCCCAAATTGTTCGTAGCTTGAAGAAGAATTACGACGAAATAAAAAACAAAAGTATTTTAGTAGAAATCACCAACCTCAACCTACGATTAACCTTAATTCGCTACATGCAACTTTTTGGTGTATTGTGCTTGTTTCTTTCGGTCTTTTCGATGCTGGTTTTGTTTTTAGAATGGCACATGATGGGCATTTATTTTTTTGGCGCAAGCCTACTTTGCCTACTTGTTTCTTTAGGAATTTCGTTTTGGGAAATTAGCATTTCTGTAAATGCTTTACGCGTTCATCTAAGTGATTTAATGGAGGAAGAAAAATAAAATCCTAATATTCAAATTTACCATATTCACTAACAATAGTTAGCTTTTTAGTCTCACTAGCTTCTACTCTACCTACAATTTGTGCATCCACTCCAAATGATTGGGAGATGGCAATAATATCGGCAGCAATTTCTTGAGGCACATATACTTCCATACGGTGACCACAATTAAATACTTGGTACATTTCCTTCCAATCGGTTTTGGATTGCTCTTGAATTAATTGAAACAATTGGGGAACTGGAAATAAATTATCCTTTATTACATGAACCTTATCTAC
Source organism: Flavobacteriaceae bacterium (assembly GCA_947453195.1). Taxonomy (GTDB): domain Bacteria; phylum Bacteroidota; class Bacteroidia; order Flavobacteriales; family Flavobacteriaceae; genus Flavobacterium. Next base: position 24,630 of record CANGFO010000021.1, on the reverse strand, counting down.
AAAATGCAATACTTTGGTTTGAGCACCGCCAGAGCAATGTACCATTCCGTGAATATCTTTAGGAGTATATTTATTTATTATCGATTTGATAATTGGAGCATAGGTACGTGTTGGAGACAACACTAATTTTCCGGCATCAATTGGAGAATTTTCAACCGCATCAGTAAGTTGCACTCCACCAGAATACACTAAATCTTTTGGAACCGAACTATCGTAACTCTCAGGAAATTTATCCGCAAGATAATTTGCAAAAACATCATGACGCGCTGAAGTCAAACCGTTGCTACCCATTCCGCCGTTGTATTCTTTTTCGTATTTGGCTTGACCAAAAGAAGCCAATCCCACAATTACATCACCTGGTTTAATATTGCCATTATCAACCACATCGCTGCGTTTCATTCGTGCTGTAACTGTTGAATCTACTATAATAGTTCGAACTAAATCACCCACATCGGCAGTTTCACCACCCGTGGAATGAATGGTTACCCCAAATGTTTTTAACTCCGCGATCAGTTCTTCGGTGCCATTAATAATTGCCGATAAAACTTCAGCTGGAATTAAGTTTTTATTTCTTCCGATTGTTGAGGAAAGTAAAATATCGTTCGTTGCTCCAACACAAAGCAAATCATCAATATTCATAATTAATGCGTCTTGAGCAATGCCTTTCCACACCGAAATATCGCCGGTTTCTTTCCAATACATGTAAGCGAGAGAGGATTTTGTTCCTGCACCATCGGCGTGCATAATAATGCAATACGCATTATCGTTGGTCAAATAATCGGGAACTATTTTGCAAAAAGCTTTAGGAAACAATCCTTTATCTATATTCTTGATGGCATTGTGAACATCTTCTTTAGATGCAGAAACTCCGCGTAAAGCGTATCGTTGGCTATTATCAGAACTCATTTTGTAGTTGTTGTGTTGTGGCGCAAAGATAGTAATTTGAAATCCAAATTATCAATTTTAATTATCAACTATCAAAATTTCAACTCTTCGATTTTCATCTTCTTCTTGCGTATTTTTTTCAGGAATTGGATGTATTGGCCTAGTGACACCATATCCTTTAAAAGACAATCGTTTTCTATCGATTTTATTAACAATTAAAAAGTTATAAATAGCTCTGGCTCTAGCTGTTGATACTCCATCAATTTGACTTGGAAGCTTACAACAAATATGTCCTTGAATCTCAATTTTTAATTTCGGATTGTCATTCATTAAACATAATAAATCGTACAAAACCGGTTGGGACTTAGGCACAACCTTGGCCGAATTATTAAAGAAATATAAATTGGGTAACCGAATTAAATCACCAACTTTAGAAGTTTTATAAATCTCTTTCAACTTTAGTTCGGCAGGAGTTTCAACTATAATCGGCTTCTTCACTTGGAAAACTATAGACACACGTCTGTTTTCTCCTTGCTCTTCCGATTGAACAAAGTCTTCACCAAATCCTCTTATTTCCAATTGCTTTTTTACTTCAATCTTACTTTGCCTCAAGAAATCATATACCGCGTAAACCCTTTTCATGGCTAGCGTATCATTGTATTCATTCGTTCCTTTAGAATCACAAAAACCATACAGTTTAGAAACTTGATAATCTTTACCTTCTGCAATCCAAGTATTTATTTTTTTTACTGCAACGTCATTTAAATCGAATTTATCAAAGTCAAAATAAACATCTAGTTTTTCTTGTGAATAGAAAAACAAAGGCATTAATAGTAAAAGTAAACTGAATTTTTTCATTCTTATTTATCTAAAATCATAATTTCTACGCGTCGGTTTCGAGCCGCTTCAAATTCGCTTTTTTCTGGTATAGGAAATTTCGGTTTAGAAACCCCAAAACCTTTTGTTTTAATTCGTCGTTCTGAAATCCCTTCATAAACCAAAATTCGTTTAATCTGCTTAGCTCGTTCTAAAGAGAGATTTCGAATATCTTTATCTACACAACAAATATGTCCTTGGATCTCAATTTTTAATTTTTGATTCGTACTTAGCACATAGATCAAATCATTAATTGATCGCCTAGAAGAAGGAGTAACTGCAAAGGTATTGACAAAAAAATTAATATCGCTCAACACAATCAAAGTCCCTTTTTGCGAAAGATTAATTTTATCTTCTAAAGTTGCATTTTCGGGAAAGTTCATAGCCTCTTCTTCAATCGGAACCAATTCAGAAACACCGGTTTCAATTGGCTTAGGCTCGACTTTTTTTATTCCTAAAATTTCATTTTCTCGAGCAAAATCTTTTGGAAGCAAATAAAAAATAGTAGCTTTTCTATTTTCGGATTTAGCGGAAGCTTGCTTAAAATTTTCTCCAAAACTTATCGTTTTAAAATCTTCCCTTATTTTAATTTTATCTTTTACCTTATTGTAAATATAAGCCACTCTTTTTTTAGAAAGCGTATCATTAAATCCAGAAGTCCCGTCCTCATCAGTAAACCCATGAATAGCAATAATTTTCACTTCTTTACTTGCTACTATCCAGTCTTGAAGTTTCTTTGCTTCCAATTTTGAACATTCGGATTTATTGCTTTCAAAAAATACCGAAAATTGTTCTTGTGCTTTCGCAGAAGAGAAACTAATCCAAAGAATCAAACAAAAAAGGTGCTTTTTACTTATCATAAAACGAAAATACGGAAAATATATTTTGATAGACAAAATAAAGAGCAATAAAAAACCCGATTCAAAATTTGAATCGGGTTTTAATATAATCTAACACTAAATTATCTTGTAAATAACAACTCTCTGTATTTAGTTAAAGTCCAAGTTTCATTATCAACCAATAACTCTAATTTATCACAGTGTGATCTTATCACTTCAAAATATGGTTTTACTTTGTCGCAATACGATTCAGCCATTTTTTGAGCATCTGTTAACGCATTTGCTTTTTTACGAGCCTCAGTCATCGCTTCTACTTGAGAGTTGATTCCTTCAATATGTTCTGAAATTTCTTTGATTAAAATAATTTGCTCTTTAGCAATTTTCTCAAAATCTTTTCCGAAGATTTCTTTTAATCCACGTACATTTTCAATTAACGTATTTTGGTAACGAATGGAAGTTGGAACAACATGATTACGAGCAATATCTCCAAGAACTCTTCCTTCAATTTGAATTTTTTTAGTGTACTCTTCTAATTCAATTTCGTAACGCGCTTCAACTTCTACATGGTTCATTACATTTAAGTCAGCAAATAACTCTAATGCTTTTTTAGAAACTTTCGCTTTCAAAGCTGCAGGAGTAGTTTTGTGATTACTTAATCCACGTTTTTTAGCTTCTTTTTCCCAAGCATCGCTATATCCATCTCCTTCAAAAAGGATTTTTTTAGTTCCTTTAATATATTCTCTCAATACATTAAAAATCGCTTCGTCTTTCTTTAAATCTTTAGTTTCAATTAAAAAATCTACTTCTTTTTTAAACTCTTTCAATTGTTTTGCAACAATAGAATTTAAAGTAGTCATGGCATTAGCACAGTTTGCAGAAGAACCAACCGCTCTAAACTCAAATTTATTTCCTGTAAATGCAAATGGTGAAGTTCTATTTCTATCGGTATTATCCAACATTACATCTGGAATTTTACCAACTACGTTTAATTTTAAATCTGTTTTTTCTTCTGGAGAAAGTTTTCCATTTGAAACTCCTTCCAATTCAGCTAATACTTTAGTCAATTGCTCTCCAATAAACACAGAGATGATTGCTGGTGGCGCTTCATTAGCTCCAAGACGGTGGTCATTACTTGCCGTTGCAATAGAAGCACGTAATAATTCTTCGTATTCATTTACAGCCTTAATCGTATTGATGAAGAACGACAAGAATTGTAAGTTGCTCATTGGCGTTTTTCCTGGAGATAATAAATTCACTCCAGTATCAGTAGCCATTGACCAGTTATTGTGTTTACCCGATCCGTTTACTCCCTTGAATGGTTTTTCGTGGAAAAGCACTTTAAAGTCATGACGCTCACCTACTTTTGACATTACGTCCATTAATAATGAGTTGTGGTCTACAGCAAGATTAGTTTCTTCAAAAATTGGAGCCAACTCAAATTGGTTAGGCGCAACTTCATTGTGACGTGTTTTAACCGGGATACCCAATAACATACACTCCTCTTCCAACTCTCTCATATAATTTAAGGCACGAGAAGGAATGGATCCAAAATAATGGTCGTCTAATTGTTGTCCTTTTGCAGAAGTATGACCAAGTAACGTTCTTCCTGTCATAACGATATCTGGACGAGAATTTGCCAAAGCAGAATCAATTAAAAAGTACTCTTGCTCCCATCCTAAAGTAGCCGTAACTTTCTTTACATTTTTATCAAAATATTTACATACCTCAGTAGCAGCCTCATCAACTGCATTTAAAGCACGTAATAAAGGTGTTTTATAATCTAATGCTTCACCTGTATACGAGATGAAAACAGTTGGAATACATAAAGTAGTTCCGAAAATAAATGCAGGTGAAGTTGGGTCCCAAGCAGTATATCCACGCGCTTCAAAGGTGTTTCTAATTCCACCATTTGGGAAAGAAGAAGCATCTGGCTCTTGTTGTACTAATTGACCACCTCCGAATTTTTCAACAGGATCTGAACCATCATAAGAAGTTTCAAAGAACGCATCATGTTTTTCAGCTGTAGTTCCTGTTAAGGGTTGAAACCAGTGTGTATAATGGGTTACTCCTTTAGCAAGAGCCCATTCTTTCATACCCATTGCGATATAATCAGCTAATTTTCTGTCAATTTTTGTTCCATGCTGAACGGCATCTTTTACTCCTTTATAAGCATCAGAGGTTAAATATTGCCTCATTGCTTTATCATTGAATACATTGGATCCAAAAAGATCTGATTTTCTACCAGATTCTTCAAATTTTACAGGCTTTCTACCTGAAGATTCGTTTAATGCTTGAAAACGTAAAGTTGACATAATTATTAAAATTTAAAGTTATACCCTATTATTATGATGCAAATATATTAATAATTTGATTAAAAATAAATTATACCCTAATTTTTTAGGGGCAAATTTAAAAATTATGAATTTATAGTTATGAATTTTAATTAGTCTTTAAAATGTATATCTTTGAAAAACTTATAATTCATAACTCATAATTAATAATTAACTGCAATGGTTTGGATACTATTCCTAATATTAATCTCAATATTTTTAGCATTAGACTTGGGAGTTTTCAACAAAACACCACACATAATAAGCTTCAAGGAGGCAGGTATTTGGACCGCCATTTGGGTTACTATTTCAATGGCATTTTCTGGAGTTATTTATTGGTTATACCTAAACAACTACAAAGACAATCCAACACAATTAAAGCCAATTGAAGCCTCTGTTAAATTTCTTACCGGCTATTTAATTGAATTATCGCTTAGCGCGGATAATATTTTTGTCATTGCCATAATATTCTCTTCATTTAAAATAGCCCAAAAATACCAACATCGCGTGCTTTTTTGGGGAATAATTGGAGCGATTGTATTTAGAGGTCTGATGATTTTCTTTGGCGTGCTATTAATTCAGAAAATAAATTGGATCACCTATGTTTTTGGTGCCTTTTTATTATTTACAGCTATAAAAATGCTGTTTAAAAAAGACGATGAAGAGTTTAATCCTAAAGATTCTAGAGTTTATAAAATAATAGGAAAGATAATACCAATAACAAGTCACCGCGACCACGAGCATTTTATTATTAAAGAAAATAATACAAATTATGCCACTCCACTTCTTGTAGCCTTATTAGTGATTGAAGTAATGGATGTGGTATTTGCAACTGATAGCGTTCCTGCTATATTAGCCATTACCTCCGATCCGTTTTTGGTATTTAGTTCTAATATATTTGCTATTTTAGGATTGCGATCAATGTATTTCTTTTTGGCCAACATGTTGGAGAAATTCAGCTATTTGGAATACAGTTTAATTGCCATATTATTTTTTGTGGGAATAAAAATGATATTAATTCATTTTTACAAATTTCCGGAATGGGTTTCGTTGTGTTTCATTGCAATTGCATTAGCAACTGGAGTTATTGTTTCTCTCAAAAATGAAACTAAATAAAAAAGAGGCTGTGTTTACACACAACCTCTTTCAAAACAAACAAACTATAGATTAACCAAAATCTATTTTATTTTAAGAATCTTTGCAGGGTTAATATTATATGCTTTAACAACTGCATTATAATCATTAAAGTCAATTGAATTACTATTTTTATTTCCGAAGAAACCCGGAATTACAACCACTCGCAAAACTTGATTGACTCTGTATGCAGGAGAAACTCCCGCTAAATCAAATCCATCCATAAAAATGTTTACATCGTATCGAGTAAAATCGAAATCATATCTAAAATCTAAGGTTCCATCATTGAAAAAATATGTTTCTGGCAATAATTTCCATACATCTACTCCATTTGAAACCCCAGAAAGACGGTACACCAATACCATATCAGAGGTGTAAATTGCATGTGGATAGGTAATTAAATTACTAAAAGTATTGGTAGTCGTGAACGAACTGGTATATTCCCAAACTTCACTTATAGTATCATTATCAACTGTATTTACTGGAGTAGTTTCACGAACTGTACAACTTTGAAAAGTTGCTAATCCAAATATAATAAATAGGAGCGTAATTTTTTTCATGATATTTTATTTTAGGTTAATTACTTAATTCCTTTCAATACTTGTGCCAAACTTTTCTATGAACAAAAAAATGTACCTTTGACAGATGAAAAATAAGGTGAAATTATATATGATTATGTTGGGATGTCGTCCAAAAGGTAGGTATACCGAGCAGCACGACATTTTTTTCGGCATTGGTAATTCAATAAAAGAATTGATTCCACAAATGAATGAATTTTGGCCAGAAGCCAAAGGCAATTTCCACATTGATGCTTGGAGAGAAGTAAATTTTGTTGAAGATTATCAAATTGAAGTCGTACCAAAAGGAACCGCAACTGCCAACTCATCACAATTGTTTTTCATTAACCTTGGCGGATACAAGGAAAATGAATTTGAAGAATACCATTACAAACTACTTTCGGTTGGCGATTCGTTATCCGAAGTAACCAAAAAAGCAAAAGAAACAGCCTTTTACAAACATTTCGGATTTAAAGGAGCCACTTCGCACCTAGACGATAAATACGGAATTGACATTGACGACACCTATAAAGTAAAAGAGATATTAGCACCTGCTTATACTAATAACTTTGACATTCAAATTTCTAAAACTGAAATTTCAGAGGAAGATGCATTACATATTGGGTATTTAAACCTAGATAAAATTAAATAAACATGGGAAGAAACAACGAGCGTAACATTAAAAAGCATAATGACAAACTTCATAAAGAGCAAGACAAAGCCAAAGCCAAAAAAGTTGCTCGAGAAGAAAAACTAAAAGCCATGGTTAAAAAATTCAACGAAAGTAAAAATAATGGCTAATTGTTTTTGTGGTTCTAATATTTCCTTTGAAGCTTGCTGTCAAGTTTTCATAAATGGCATTCAAAATGCTTCAACGGCAGAAACTTTAATGCGCTCCAGATATTCAGCTTATGCTATTGGCAATGCTGATTATTTAGTAGCAACAACACGTGCATCCACTAGAAATCTTCACAAAAAAGAAGATATTTTAGAATGGAGTAAAAGTAACCATTGGATGAAACTAGAAGTAATAAACTCAACAGAAACTACCGTAAAATTTATAGCCTATTATATAGATTACTGGGGCAAAGCACAAATTCACGAAGAACTTTCAACTTTTATTTTTGAAAATGGAAAATGGTTTTATGTTGATGGCGAATACTAAACTTTACTCTTAATTGGAATCCAAATCTCTTCTTCCGAATCAGGATCATTATTCTTGTATTTTTCGCCTAATATTTCAAACTGTGGGTGAGTCCCTAATTCATATCCAGAAGCTGGAAGCCACTCGGTATAAATTGAATTAAAGAAAGCCGCAACACTATTTTGATCTCCTTTGTATTTAAAAACAGCATACAATTTCTCTTCCAAAACTAAAGTATCCATTCCATCGGGAACCCTATCAAAATTAGAAACTGCAACTGCAGCCCATTTTACAAAAGGGATAGTTGGACTAAAATCAAAATTTTCTGGATTAACCTGAATGTTATACAAATCGGTTCCAACTGTATTTTGAATTTCTTTTCTACGAGGCATAAAATTGCTCCACAATTCAAAAGCACGATAATCAGCATAGGTAAACGAAAGGTGCTTACCTATAAATTTAGTTTCTGGAAGTGTTTTTAGTATTGGATTCATTTGATTCAAATTACATATTTCTTCGATACTGGCCACCTACTTCAAATAACGCACTCGTAATTTGTCCTAACGAACACACTTTAGTTGCGTCCATTAATTTTTCAAAAATATTTTGGTTATTGATAGCCGCCTCTTGTATTGCATTCAATTCATTTGAAACTTTTTCTTCATTTGCTTTATGTAGATTCTGCAACATATCAATTTGATATTGTTTTTCAGTTTCTGTAGCACGAATTACCTCAGCCGGAATTACCGTTGGAGATCCTTTAGAGCTTAAGAAAGTATTCACTCCAATAATTGGAAATTCACCAGTATGTTTTAAAGTTTCATAATACAAACTTTCCTCCTGAATTTTAGATCTTTGGTACATCGTTTCCATAGCACCAAGAACTCCGCCACGCTCCGTGATTCGGTCAAATTCTTGCAACACCGCATCTTCAACTAAGTCGGTTAATTCTTCAATAATGAAGGAACCTTGAATTGGATTTTCGTTTTTCGCTAAACCTAATTCTTTATTAATAATCAACTGAATTGCCATCGCTCTTCGAACCGATTCTTCTGTTGGCGTAGTAATTGCTTCGTCATACGCATTGGTGTGCAGCGAATTACAATTGTCATAAATTGCATACAAAGCTTGTAACGTAGTACGAATGTCATTAAAGTCGATTTCTTGGGCGTGAAGTGAACGCCCCGAAGTTTGAATGTGGTATTTCAACATTTGCGCTCTTTCGTTGGCACCGTATTTATTTTTCATGGCTTTCGCCCAAATTTTACGCGCCACACGACCAATAACCGCATATTCTGGATCAATTCCGTTAGAGAAAAAGAACGATAAGTTAGGACCAAAATCGTTGATGTTCATTCCGCGGCTTAAATAATATTCCACGTAAGTGAAACCATTAGCTAAAGTGAATGCCAATTGCGTAATTGGATTGGCACCTGCCTCTGCGATATGATACCCAGAAATAGAAACCGAATAAAAATTTCGAACATTCTCTTTGATAAAATATTCTTGAACGTCACCCATTAATCGTAAGGCAAACTCAGTAGAGAAAATACAAGTATTTTGCGCCTGATCTTCTTTTAAAATATCCGCTTGAACCGTTCCACGAACTTGTGATAAGGTTTTTATTTTGATATCAGTATACACACTCAAAGGCAACACTTGATCTCCTGTAACTCCCAAAAGTAGCAATCCCAAACCATTATTCCCTTCGGGTAAATCTCCTTGGTATTTTGGTCTAACAGTTCCTTTTTTCTTATAGATTTCATTGATTTTTTCTTCAACTTCTGCTTGAAGATTATTTTCAATAATATATTTTTCACAATTTTGATCAATAGCCGCATTCATAAAAAAGCCAAGCAACATAGGAGCCGGACCATTAATTGTCATTGAAACAGAAGTCAAGGCATGTGTTAAATCAAAACCAGAATACAATTTTTTAGCATCATCCAAACAACAAATAGAAACACCGGCATTACCGATTTTTCCATAAATATCGGGACGCATATGCGGATCATTTCCGTATAAGGTAACCGAATCAAAAGCGGTAGACAATCGTTTTGCTGGCAATCCGGCACTTACATAATGGAAACGTTTATTGGTTCTTTCAGGACCACCTTCTCCAGCAAACATTCGGCTTGGGTCTTCGCCTTCTCTCTTAAATGGATACAATCCAGAAGCAAAAGGAAATTCTCCCGGAACATTTTCTTGTAAATTCCATTTTAATATATCACCCCAAGCTTGGTACTTTGGTAAAGCCACCTTTGGAATTTGCGAATGCGATAAACTTTCGCTGTGCGTTTTAATTTCAATGACTTTATCACGAACTTTAAAACTATAAATAGGATTTTTATATTTATTTACTTTCTCCTCCCAAGTTAAGATTATCTCCCAATTGTAAGGATCAAGATTCATTTTTACCCGGTCAAATTCGGCAATAAGCAGCTTCAAAAATTCTGCTTTATCAGTTGATGCTTGATGAAGAGCGTCTGCCTCAATACCAAACTTAGAAAGACTCAGTTTGACATTAGCAACCGATTCAATGGTTTTGAAAATTCCATATAATTTTTGAGCAACTTCAACTTGCGACAAAGCAGTTTCATCGTACTTTCTATTGTTTTCTGCTATCTCAGATAAATAACGGGTTCTGTGTGGCGGAATCACAAATACTTTTTCACTCATTTCTCGTGTGATTTGGAAGGTCGATTTTAAATCGGATCCTGTCTTCTCTACAATTTTATCCATAATAGATTTGTAGAGTGTGTTCATTCCTGGATCGTTAAATTGCGATGCAATAGTTCCAAATATTGGCATCGAATCGATATCGGCATCCCATAAATTATGGTTTCTTTGGTATTGCTTTTTCACATCGCGAATCGCATCCAAAGCGCCTCTTTTGTCAAATTTATTCAGCGCTACCAAATCGGCAAAATCTAACATGTCGATTTTTTCCAATTGCGTAGCCGCACCAAATTCGGGAGTCATTACGTACAAAGAAACATCCGAATGATCCATAATTTCGGTATCACTTTGACCAATTCCAGAAGTTTCTAATATTATCAAATCGTATTTTGCCGCTTTTAATACTTCGATGGCTTCATTGACATATTTAGACAAGGCCAAATTAGATTGACGTGTTGCCAAAGAACGCATGTACACACGCGGATTATTGATGGCATTCATACGAATACGGTCACCAAGCAAAGCACCTCCTGTTTTTCTTTTAGATGGATCTACCGAAACCAATCCGATTGTTTTTTCAGGGAAATCAATTAAAAAGCGACGCACTAATTCGTCTACCAAAGACGATTTTCCCGCACCTCCAGTTCCGGTAATTCCAAGAACAGGCGTTTTATTTGTTTCATTTTTCTTGTGAATTGCATCAAATGCAGGCTTTGCAATTTCAGGGAAATTCTCTGCAGCCGAAATCAAACGTGCAATTGCCGTTGGATTTTTATCTTCAATATGTGCTAATTCGTCTTTTAAAATAGCACCTACAGGATAATCCGATCGTTGCACCAAATCATTAATCATCCCTTGCAATCCCATGGCACGCCCGTCATCTGGAGAATATATTCTTTCAATTCCGTAGGCTTGTAATTCGGCAATCTCCGTTGGCAGAATTACTCCTCCTCCACCACCGAAAATTTTAATATGTCCGGCACCTTTTTCCTTAAGTAAATCATACATGTATTTAAAATACTCATTGTGACCTCCTTGATACGAAGTCATTGCAATGGCATTTGCATCTTCCTGAATGGCAGTATTCACTACTTCTTCCACACTTCGATCGTGCCCCAAGTGTATCACTTCCACTCCGGTAGCTTGAATAATTCTGCGCATGATGTTAATTGCCGCATCGTGACCATCAAAAAGAGAGGCAGCAGTAACAATTCTTACTTTATTTTTAGGAATATAGGGCGTTTGTAGTTCCATTGGTGATTTTTATTCAATTTTGAGAGCGCAATTTACGAATTTAATAATTTTATTACCTTCAAATTTATCTAAAACTTTGCCGTTATTTGTGAATTCAAAATAAAGGCATACTATTTGCATTGACTTGAAAAACAAAATCGATAAGCATGAAAAAAATAATTCTTTTAGCCCTAATTTGCCCTTTATTTGGAATAGCACAACTAAAAACTATACCGAAGAAATTACCTGTAAAACCAAAAATTACTTTGCCAAAAATTAGCTTACCAAAAATTGGAGGAACAACAACTAATGCACCTGCAATTGATATTGCTGCAGGATTAAAAGAAGCCTTAAACAATGGAATAACCAAAGAGGTGTCTAAATTAACTGCTGTTGACGGATTTTTGAAAAACGAAGCGGTGAAAATATTAATTCCAGAAGAATTGCAAAAAGTAGAAAGTACCTTGAGAAAACTCGGAATGGGAAATCTTGCCGATCAAGGAGTTCTTGTCATGAACAGGGCTGCCGAAGACGCGGTTAAAGAAGCGACTCCTATTTTTATTTCAGCAGTGAAAAACATGACAATTACCGATGCAAAATCAATTTTATTAGGAAATGAAGATGCAGCAACGGTTTATCTAAAAGGAGCTACGACTAAAGATTTGTATGCCAAATTTTCTCCGGTTGTTCAACAATCTATCGGTAAAGTTGGAGCTGACTCGATTTGGAACACCCTAATTAGCAAATACAATTCAATACCGTTTGTAAGCAAAGTAAACCCAGACATTACCGATTATATCACCAATAAATCTATGGAAGGCGTTTTTAAAATGATTGCGGTAGAAGAAAAAAATATTAGAACTGATTTAAAATCAAGAACCTCCCCTTTATTACAAAGTGTTTTTGGTTTGTTGAATAAATAATTTAACACTTGTTTAAGCGAAATAACATTCACTTAACAACTATTTGAAAAAGGGTACCGATATTTGCAACGTTATAAATGAGGATTTATAATTTTGTTTGGTTTAGTTAGTAAAAAGATTGCCAGTGCCATTAAGCATTGGCTTTTTTTTTATTTTATTTAAGAATTTATATTTTTTGACAAATAATATATATTCCCCCAACTCTTTTACTAGTTTGCTTAAAAACTTGGGAATCATTTTTAACCTCCAATACCTTAAATCCAATTTTTTCAAAATCAGAAATTAATCGATCTTTTAATATCCATGTAAGTAAGGGCTGATTTTTATTAAATAATTTCCAATTTATTTTTCCTACATAGTGCAACCAAGGTAACACATTAAAAGGTATCTTTTCTCTTCGAAATACTCTAACAATTTTCAAAATAAAACTTAACAAAGGATTATAAAACCTGCCATCATAATCCAAAAATGAAAATATGACAATACCTCCTTTTTTTGAAACTCTGTGAGATTCTACAATTGCCTTATAAAAAAGTAGGGGATCAGAAATCATTGACAATACCTGCTGCAGGTATATTAAATAAGAAAAGGATTCCTCTTTAAAAGAAGATAAATCAGAAGCATCGTGGTGAGAAAAATTGATTTTTGAGCCCGTTTTCATTGCGTTTAACTGAGCAATTTCTATCATTTCGGGTGAAATATCAAATGCTTCAATATTTTTAAAGCCCAAACTTTCAATATAATTACTAATTCTGCCACCACCTGTTCCAGCTTCCAATACTTTCAGAGAATTATCTATCAAATATTTATTGATGAAGTAAGCCTCTTCTCTCCATATATCCACTTTACTTGACCATTCTTCTAACAAAATGTCAGAATACAAATTAGCTGTAAGATTCACCTTCATATTAGTATAGTATTAATAAATATTTCAATTTTTACGGATAAATGCAATAACCGTTTCGTTAAAAATAACCGGCTGTTCCACATTAACTACATGGCCGCAGTTTTTTACAACAAATAATTCAGCCGTTTTTATATGACTGGCTACCACTTTTCGTACCGAGGGTAAAAACATATAATCTTCTTCACCCATTACATAAAAAGTAGGAATATTTAACTCCTGTTGGCGAAACCATTTTAGCACAGGATTGATTTCGGCGGTGAGTTTAAACCAACGAATAAACTCTTTTTGATATAATTTTTTGGCCTCATTAATAAACAACAAACGCGACTGCTTGTGATTTTTATTAGGCATAATTACAAAAGCAAAAAAGCGGTATAAAACCAAATAAGGCAAAACATACTTGAATGTATTACCCAAACGCATTAAGATTTGAGACCGGAAATTCATTTTTAAAATGGCTCCACCCATAACCATACTTTTGACTCTGTTGGGATGAGTTTCTGCCAACTGGCGAATGACAATCGTTCCGAGAGAAATACCAATAAAATGGGAGGATTGAATTTTTAAATGATCTAAAACTTCCAAAACATCTTCGGCAATTGATTGAAAGGTGTATTGCTTATCAAACGTTTTTTTTAATTGCTGATTGGAATTACCATGACCACGCAAATCCAATAACAAAACATTAAAATGCTTCTGAAATTCGCGTATTTGCTTAAACCAAATAGACGAACTTCCTCCTGCACCATGAACAAAAGTTACCCATTCCTGCGAATGTTCGTTTTTATATATCGTGTAGGCTATCAAAGAGTGTGAAGTATTTCTTTCATTTCTTGTTGCATTTTCAAGGCTTCCGCTCTTGCTTTTTCTGCAAAATCAGCTCCATTGGAAGCATAAATAATTCCTCGAGACGAGTTGATTAACAAGCCCACATTAGAACTCATTCCGTATTTACAAACCTCCTGCAAGCTTCCTCCTTGTGCTCCTACTCCGGGAACTAGCAAGAAACTGTCTGGAATCATTTTTCTGATTTCTGTAAAATATTCGGCTTTGGTGGCACCCACAACATACATTAAATTTTGAGAGTTTTTCCACGACTTAGAAGTTTCAATGACTACTTTATATAATTCTTTGCCTTCTACATTTTTGGTTTGGAAATCAAAAGCCCCTTCATTGGAAGTCAAAGCCAACATAATAGCATGTTTGTTTTCAAAAGCCAAAAAAGGCTCCACCGAATCTTTCCCCATATAGGGCGCAACGGTAACCGAATCGAAATTTAAATCCTCAAAAAAAGCTTTGGCATACATGGTTGATGTATTTCCGATATCGCCACGCTTTGCATCGGCAATGGTGAAAATTTCAGGGTATTTTTCGTTTAGGTATTTTATTGTTTTTTCAAGCGATTGCCAACCTTTTATACCGTACGCTTCGTAAAATGCTGTGTTGGGTTTATAGGAAACACACAAATCGTGAGTAGCATCAATGATTGCTTTATTGAATTCGAAAATTGGATCTTCAAGTTCTAATAAATGCGGTGGAATTTTAGTTAAATCGACATCTAATCCGATGCACAGAAAAGAATTCTTGATTTTAATTTGCTCGATAAGTTGTGTAGTTGTCAAGGCTCTTGGTAATTTGTAGTTTGTAACTCGTTATTGCACAAAGTTAGTTTAAAGTTTGGTAACCACAAAAACTCAACTTATTCAAAAAACAAAAGCCAAACTATTTCTAGTTTGGCTTTTAAGTATTTATTCTTTTCGGAAATTACAAAACTTCGCTTTCTTTCAGTTTTTCCATGTTGTTAACCAATTGCAGTTCTTCAACAAATTTTTGAATTTTTCCATTCATCACCCCATCCATATCAAAAACATCCAAACCAATTCGGTGATCGGTTACACGCCCTTGCGAATAATTGTAAGTTCTAATTTTTGCCGAACGGTCACCAGAACTCACCTGAGACGAACGCTTGGTTGCATCTTCGGCTTGTTTTTTGGCTAATTCTTGTTCGTACAAACGCGATCTCAATACATCAAGCGCTTTGTCTTTATTTTTATGTTGCGATTTTTGATCCTGACATTGTGCTACCAATCCGGTTGGAATGTGTGTTAAACGCACCGCTGATTTTGTCGTATTTACCGATTGTCCTCCAGGCCCTGAAGAGCAAAAGAAATCAATACGAACATCGTTCATGTCAATTTGCACATCAAATTCTTCGGCTTCTGGAAGTACCATAACGGTTGCTGCAGAAGTATGTACACGACCTTGCGTTTCGGTTTGTGGAACACGTTGCACACGATGTACACCCGCTTCAAATTTTAAAGTTCCGTATACATCTTCACCGGTAACTTCAAAAATCACCTCTTTAAATCCGCCCGATGTTCCTTCGTTCATATCTACAACAGAAGTTCTCCAACCACGGGTTTCACAGTATTTAGTGTACATTCTGAATAAATCTCCAGCAAAAATTGAAGCTTCATCACCACCTGTTCCGGCACGAATTTCCACCATTACATTTTTAGCATCTTCTGGATCTTTCGGAATCAATAAGAATTTAATTTCTTCTTCCAACTGAGGCAAACGTTCTTTGGCTTCGTCCAATTGCATTTTGGCCATTTCCACCATTTCTGCATCACTACCATCGGCAATAATTTCGTTGGCTTCTTCTATATTTCCGGTAACATTAATCAATTCCTCTCTTTTCTCCATTAAATCTTTAAGTCCTTTGTACTCTTGATTTAATTGAACATAACGCTTTTGATCGGAGATGACATCAGGTTGAATAATCAAATCTGAAATCTCGTCAAAACGCTGTTTTACATATTGAAGTCTATCTAACATTTTGTATTCTTTATTTGGAGTGCAAAAATAGTAAATAGTGTTCAGTTGGCAGTGTTCAGTTAGTAGTTTTTTTATAATATTGTAGTATTAATATATTAACTATGAAAAATACCGTATTCTCCTTACTGATTTTAGTTCTTTTGGCAAGCGTTTCCTGTAATAAATATGATGCCAAAGGGAATCTTATTAAAGAATATACTGAATTAGCAAAAGCCAAATGGCTTGAGGGCGAATGGGAAAAAACAGATAGTTTGGGTACCTTAATAGAAATTTGGAAACCAAAAAATGACAGTACTTTTGCTGGACAATCGTATTACATTCAGAATGAAAAAGACACGATTCACAACGAGCAAATTGAGTTGATACAAGATAAAGACCACCTAATTTACTCGGCAACGGTAAAAGGCGAAAACAATGACACGGCAATTCCATTTCAAATGACTACCGATGAAGACAGCTTGATGGTATTTGAAAATCCGAAGCACGATTATCCACAAAAAATCGAATACCGATTACTAAAAAACAAAAGCATTTCAATTATTGTTTCAGGCAAAGAAAAAGGAAAAGCGAGCGCTACTACTTATGTATTAACTAAGAAAAAATAACACAAAATGAACCAATTAAAAATTAGAAACTTACACCGTGATTTAGGCTATTTCTACATTGGATTGATTATTTCCTTTGCGCTATCGGGTATCTTAATGAACCACCGTGATAGCTTTCATGCTGAAAAATACACGACCGAAACCCGATTGGTTGTAGTAAAAGTACCTCAAGAAAGCGAAGTGACTGATGATTATGCGGAAGCACTCGGAAAAAAGTTAGGCATTGAAGATAAATTCCGTCGTCAAAAATTGGATGAAGGCAAACTGAGAATCTCATTTGAAAAAAATGATATTGAAATTGATTTAAAAACTGGAAAAGGTGAAATTACTACCTTTATCAAAACACCTATTATCAGCTCGATGATGAAGTTGCATAAAAACACTTCCAACTGGTGGATTTATTACGGAGATATTTTTGGAATATCCTTAATAACAATTGCTATTACGGGAGCCATAATGATACCTGCAGGTAAATTTAGTTTCAAAAACAGAGGTTGGAAATTGGCATTGGCTGGATTGATAATCCCATTACTGGTTTTGTTATTTGTGTAAAAAGCCCGTTTGATGATTTATAAAATATTTTTTATATTTTTGATAAAGAGATACAAAGTAGCGCATATAGAACCAAATTAAGGTTTATTCACGCTATTTTATAGCGTATATATACAAGTTAGCCGTCAGTTTGGCACCGCGTTGAAAAAAAACTATTAACCATAATTACACAAATATGATTACTAATCTAAACCTTTACTTTTCTAAAATAAAAATGATTAAAATGTCTTTAATGTCGATTCTCATTTTCCTAATTGGAGCATATTGTTTTAAATCAGATATATTTAGTATAAAAATAATTGGCATATTGGAGATTCTTTTAAGTGTATCTCTTTTATTAGTTGCATTGAAAAGTTTAATTAATAAAAACCCTCAAGTTATTATGGCTGAAAGCGGGATTATTGATAATAGAATTTTAAACAATATAATTCCATGGAATCAAATACAAAAATTAGAATTGACTATTATTAACAACCAAAAGTTTTTAAAATTAAGTGTATCTGACAACTTTGATAATAAAAATTTTAAGTGGTTGTTTATAAAAACATCTAAAGAAAAATTGAACCAAAGTCCAAAAAATGTATTAATAAATCTTGACCAATTGAGAATCAATTATGACAATTTAAATAAATATTTATCTAATAAAGATGCTGATTTTATTCAAGAAGATTTAAATAGAAATTTAACTGGAGTTGGAAATTATTTAAACAAAGTACTTTATTAATTGAATGAAAACCGAACGGCTAACAGCCGTTTCTCGCAATTGCGAATTTTGTTGTAAGTTCACGTCTACGTTTCGCAAGAATTTTTATCTTTAACAGAAAATAATTCGTTCCGAACTTCGCAACTGACGAGAAGCGGCGGAACGTTGGCAGAAATGCAAACCTTTAAACCCAAACTTAAAAATGTTTATTGCTATTCGCCATTTGAAGAGTATAAAGTAAAAAATCCCGAGTTAACTTCGGGATTTCATTTTTTAGAAATTTTATATTTAATTAATTCTTAACCGGAATATTTTCTAAAATCTCCAATACAAATTTCCAGAATTTTTGAGAAGAAGAAATACTTGCTCTTTCATCAGGGCTGTGTGCACCGTGAATGGTTGGACCAAAAGAAATCATGTCCATCTCTGGATAATTAGTTCCTAGAATTCCGCATTCTAATCCAGCGTGACATGCAGCCACGTTTGGTTTAGATCCGTTTTGTTTTTCGTAAATCTTAACTAAAAGATCCAATATTTCTGAGTTTACATTTGGCGTCCATCCTGGGTAGCTTCCTGCAAAAGTAACTTCACAACCAAATAATTCATAAGCTGCACGCAAGGCATTTGCCAAGTCCATTTTAGAACTTTCAACCGAAGAACGTGTTAAATTTTGAATCGTGATTTCGCCGTCTTTTACAATTACACGCGCAATATTATTCGATGTTTCCACCAAGTCTTTAATGTCAGCGCTCATTCGATACACACCATTATGAGCCGCATAAATCCCTCTAATAAATCCTTCTTGCACACCTAAATCCATTACTTTGCTTGGTAAATCAGCTTTAGTAATTTCAATAGTTAAGTTGGGCTCCATGGTTTTAAATTCGGCTTGGATATCGCTAATAACTTCTTGCATATCAAATACAAAAGCCTCGTCATACATGGATGCCACAATAATTTTGGCATTACTTTCGCGAGGAATTGCATTTCGCAAACTTCCACCTGAAATTTCAGCAATTTGCAATCCAAAATTCTCAAAACCGTCCAATAATAAACGGTTCATTATCTTGTTAGCATTCCCTAGCCCTTTATAAATATCCATACCCGAGTGACCTCCGTTTAATCCTTTTACGGTAATCGTATATCCTACAGAACCTTCGGGAGTTTCTTCTTCGTTGTAACTTCTATTTGCCGTTACATCAATTCCCCCGGCACAACCAATACCTATTTCATCATCCTCTTCGGTATCCATATTCAAAAGGATTTCTCCTTTCAATATTCCGCCTTTTAAGTTTAATGCTCCGGTCATTCCGGTTTCTTCATCAATAGTGAAAAGTGCATCTATTGCGGGATGTTTAATTTCTTTAGATTCTAAAATAGCCATCATCATGGCAACACCAAGTCCGTTATCGGCACCAAGAGTAGTTCCACGAGCACGAACCCAATCGCCATCCACATACATATCAATTCCTTGGGTATCAAAATCGAAATTGGTATCGTTATTTTTTTGACAAACCATATCCAAATGCCCTTGAAGCACAATTGGCTTGCGATTTTCCATTCCTGGAGAAGCTGGTTTTCTTATAATTACGTTACGGATTTCGTCTTCAAAAGTTTCTAAACCTAATTTATTTCCGAAGTTTTTCATGAATTCAATTACACGCTCTTCTTTTTTGGATGGACGCGGAACTGCATTTAGATCGGCAAAATTATTCCAAAGCGCTTTAGGCTCTAGGTTTCTTATTTCTTGGCTCATTCTTATTGTTGTTTGTTATTTTAAGTTACAAAGTTACAAAGTTTAATTTCTTTGCGAATTGATTTGTGATTATATTTACAATTCGATTATTGAAATATGAAAAGAAAATACCTACTTCCAGCTTTCTTAGTTCTTCAGATTGTATATCTGAAACTAATTGCTTTTTACCCCGAAGTGGTAGAACAATATTATAGTAACGGATTGTATGTAGGCATATCCTATTTCATGCGAATTGCACTTGGGTGGATTCCATTTTCTGTGGGTGATTTACTATATGGAATTGCCCTTCTATTTCTTTTTATCCAATTAGGGAAAACCAAAAATTCCTGGAAACAAAATTGGAAAACTAATCTGCTTCAAATCACTAACTATCTTTCGGTCGTTTACTTTGTGTTTCATTTCTTGTGGGGATTGAACTATTATCGGGTACCCTTATTCGAAAAAATGCAAATAGAACGAGAGTATTCAGATGCGGATTTAGAAAATTTCACTCAAAGATTAATTGCAAAAACCAACGCCATTCATTTTGAAATTACTAAGAATGTTAATCAAAAAGTGACCAACCCTGAAAGCATCGAAGCAATTTTTATTTCGAGTTCTAATGGTTATGAAAATTTACAAAAAGAATATCCATTTACTTATTCACATCCAAGCAAAAAGCAGTCGCTATTTAGTTTACCACTTACCTATATGGGATTTGCTGGTTATTTGAATCCATTTACCAATGAAGCACAAGTAAATTATAAATTACCACGATTTAGTTTACCCAATGTAGTTTGTCACGAAATGGCACATCAAATTGGATATGCCAGTGAAAGAGAATGCAATTTTATTGGCTTTTTGGCTGGGATAAAAAACAAGGATTTGTATTTTCAATATTCGGCTTATAGTAATGCACTAAGGTATTGCTTACTAAATATTGCAATGAAGGATGAAGCAAAATTTATTTCCTTAAAATCAAAAATTAATCCCGGAATAGTAGAAAACTATAAAGAAAATGATGCCTTTTGGAAACAATACGACACGTTTATTGACAAAGGATTTCATGCTTTTTACGATCAATTTCTAAAAATGAATCAACAAAAAGACGGAATGGAAAGCTACAGCAAATTTGTGAATTTGTTGGTGAATTATTATAATACAAAACCATTATAGTATAGTATTTAAATTATCCTGTAACAAATTAAAGGATTTGATTACTAATTTGGAGTATGAGTGAAAATTTGGAACTATTATTTGTGAAGCAACTTAAGGACAATCAAAACATTGTCCATAAAATTTGCCGTCTTTACACAAATAATGAAGATGCTCACAAAGACTTATTTCAGGAAATCACCATACAATTGTGGAAGGCTTTTCCAAAATTTAGAGGTGAATCTAAATTCTCTACATGGGCATATCGCGTAGCGTTAAACACGGCAATTACACTCTATAGAAAAAACATTCGAAGTATATCCACCGTAAATTACGAAACGGTAAGTTTTAGTATAAGTCAAGAAGATTACAACCCCGAAGAGGAAGAACAATTAAAGTTAATGTATCAGGCGGTCCAAGGACTAAATGACATTGAAAAGGCTTTAATTTTCATGTATTTGGAAGACAAAGATTATACAGAAATATCAGAAACCTTAGGTATTAGCGAGGTGAATGCGAGAGTAAAAATGAATAGGATTAAAGGAAAATTAAAAAAAATATTAAATCCGTAGATAGTATGAAAGAACTGGATTTATTAAAGAAGGCCTGGAAAAAAGATAATACGTCATTTGAACAATTATCAGAAGGTACGCTTTATAATATGATACATAAAAGATCCTCTTCCATTGTGAAGTGGATTTTGATTATTAGCATTTTAGAATTTATTATTCTGAGAGGTTCCGACTTAATCGTATTACTTGACGAGAAGTACAAAAAAGAAATGAATTTAGCGCATTTATATGATTTTGAAGTTGTAATTACAATTATAAACTTTATTGTATTAACCGTATTTATTGCGCTATTTTACAAAAACTTTAAGGTAATTAATACCGGCTCTTCAACAACGAAATTGATGAAGGACATTCTAAATACCAGAAAAATAGTAAAATATTATGTTTGGTATAATTTAATATTAGTTGCTATTTCAAGCACAATTGCGGTTTATTTTGAAATAAAAAACAATTCTAGAATTAATTTATTATACACTAAACACGAAGAACTTTTCATTGGAGTTGGAATTGCAATTATTACAATCTCCATTTTACTTTTTTGGCTTTTCTACAAATTATTGTATGGTATCTTATTAAATAAACTGAATACAAACTTTAAAGAATTATCAAAGATAGAATTTGAAGAATAATTAAGCTTCTATAGGAGCTACCTTTAAAAAGGAAGGGTGCTGCTCGATTGCAAATTCAATTTTCTCTACAATATCTTCAATAGTATCGTTATCGTAATCAATTTGTAAAGGTTCTTTAATGATAAACGATTGAAGGATGTTTTTCTTTTTCATTCGCAACCCTTTTTTATCAAAAGACCTTCTAAAACCGTCAATTACTATTGGCACTACAATAGGACGGTGTTGTTGAATAATATGTGCCGTTCCTTTTCTTACCGGTTTAAAAGACTTCGTGGTTCCTTGCGGAAAAGTTATTACCCAACCATCTGCAAGAGCAATTTTTATATTTTCAGTATCATTAGGATTCACCTCTCTTTTTTCTGTCACATCTTTTCCTCCTGCACGCCAAGTTCGCTCTACAGTAATGGCACCTACATAAGATAAAATTCTTGGTAATAAACCCGCCTTCATGGTTTCGCTAGCAGCAACATAATAGATGTTCATTTTTGGCTGCCAAATATATCCTACATTTTTAATACTATTTTCACGACCAGAAAGACTTGCATTAAACACATGAAACATAGCAACAACGTCTGCAAAATAAGTTTGGTGATTGGATATAAAAAGAACATTCTTATCAGGAAGATTTCGAATTATTTCAGAGCCTTCAATTTTCAATTCGTTAAATCCTCTATACCTTCTATGGGTAATACAACCAAAGATGCGTATCAACCACTTTTTAATGAATAATATATGTCCGAAAGGATTTCGCTTAAACAAGCCCATAAGTATCAAAAATAAAAAGCAAACATACAAAAAAAGTAAAACTTTATAGCACCGCTTTCAATACATCTTTTAATTCACTTAACATCATTGCTGTAGCTCCCCAAACAACGTGCTCTTCAAATTTAAAGACAGGAACTTCAAGAGATTTTGCATAGGAAGTATCCAATGTTTTAGAAGAAATTATCGCATCGTCTAACAACGTTTTTAAAGGCACTTCTATAATTCCGGCTACTTCCTCTTGCTGCAATACAAATTCAATTTCAGAAAAACACACCCCCATAAAAGGGAACACTAAAAAATCACTCGGTGGAATATACAAAGGAGTAAAGTTCCTAATTACATTAATTTTATCAGGTGAAACTCCAATTTCTTCAAAGGTTTCCCTTAATGCTGTTTCCTGAAAATCTTTATCTGCTTCTTCTACCTTACCGCCTGGGAAGGCAATTTGAGATGAATGCACTCCAGGATACGAATTTCGTTTAATTAATACTAAATGAGTATTTCCATCTTTTGGATAAAACAACATCATTACAGCCGCTTTTTTTGCAGTCAAACTACTATAGATAGGCTCTTGCAACGATTTAATTCGCTCCAATGGAGCCATTTTAATATGAGAAGCAATGGAAGGTAATTCAACTTCACTCATTGCAGAAAGCGATTCAAAAAAGTACTTAAAAGTCATAAAGTAAACTGTAATTATTCCTAAATTTACCAATAAAAAATAAAGTACCCAAATTATACCTAATTATGTTCAGCAAAGAAGAAAGTTTATATATAAAAAAAGAATTTTGGGTGCAATTTGCAGAAGCATACCCAAGAAAATGGCTTTTATATAATACCAAAATCAAAGATGTTTCTTTCAAATTTTATATCGACAATAAAAAAGCGCAAGTTTCACTAGACATTGAACCAAAAGAAGAAGAGAAAAGAAAAATTTACTTCGAAAAAATACAATCCCTACAAACCATTCTTTTAGAAGAGTACCTATCTGAAGCTATTTTAGAAAGGAATTACTACCTAGAAAGCGGGAAAGCAATCAGCCGAATTTGGGTTGAAAAACTGGGTGTGAGTTTAAACAACAAAAACACCTGGCCAGAAATTTTTGATTTCTTTAATGAAACCATGTCAAAGTTTGAAGTGTTTTTCTATGAATACCAAGATTACATCAACGATCTAGAACTAAATACATAAGATATGTTTGGGCTTGCCCCTCTGGGTCAGGCTGTTCGCTGCACACGAGCGAAGCGAATTGACCGAACACATTAAATTAAGTGTTTTGTGAGGTAATCTTTGTTTCACAAAGGATTATCGCTGCCATCCCTCACGCGAAAATGAGATTGCCACGTCGTTCCTCCTCTCAATGATAATTTAGAATTGCATAAAAACAAGAAAGCCTGTTCGATTGAACAAGCTTTCCAATAAAAAAGGCGGCGACACGAACGCAGTGACTGCGCCGTTCCGCGTAAAAACAAGAAAGCCTGTTCAAATGAACAGGCTTTCCAAAAAAAAGGCGGCGACATACTCTCCCACAAATTGCAGTACCATCTGCGCAATCGGGCTTAACTTCTC
>CANGFO010000020.1 GCA_947453195.1 Flavobacteriaceae bacterium | reverse complement strand
TGATTGGCCAAATGCTTTGCATTTTGCAAATCGGCAACACTTAATTTGTCAATATCCAGAATGATACAACTTGAATAGTCCGCTAGTAATTCCAATTTTCTACCTCCAATAAACTTACCTGAAGGAGTGAATGCAGGAAGTGATTTTTTTGCTTTGTTGTATGCTTCTTCTTTCTTTTCAGATAAAGATTTGCGGAGATAAACAATGGCGTGTTTGTACTTGCCTGTTTTAATTTCCTCTAAAATTGTTGCAATTGTTTTGTGTTCAACAACCTCATTGAAATTCTTGAAAATGGTTACCATAGTTTTAATTTAATGGTTAATAGTTGGCGGTTGTTGGTTCTCGTTTTTGTGAGTTTTGCAATCGCAAAACTCACAAGTTCCGTTGCAGCTACTCATACTATCGTCCTTTAAATGATTTGTTGTAATGCTCTTGCAATAGCTTTTCAACATCAGAAAGTTTGTAATAGATTTTGTTTCCCACTTGACTGAATGAAATTTTGCCTTCGTCTCTCCAGGTTTGAGCTGTACGTTTTGAAATTTTCATCAATAATAGAAATTCTTGATTGTCAAGAAAGGTTTCTTTCTTTGGGTCTGCCTTGATAGAGATTTGGCTTTGAATAGTGTCTAATTTTGTCATTAGATCTGTGAACTGGTCTTTTGTGAAGATAATTGCATCCATTTTTAAAAGTTTTAAATTGTTATGGTGCAAATGGAAGAAATAAAAAAAAGTCCGATAAGTACTTTTTAGTCCGATAAGACTAAATAGTTTGTAATTGACTGATTATTAAATGCTTTATAAATAGTGTGCTTTTACAAAATCGGACTAAAATCTAACTTTGATGTCATTATTGGGGTCTTTGTCGGTGCGATTTGGTGAAAGATAGGTTTGTATAGTGGCTTGTGAAAGTGGTTCTCCTTTTTCATCTACAAATACATCACATATAAATTGACTAATATCTTTGATTTTTCCTTGAATATAAGGTTTTCCAGAAGGTTTTACTTCAACCATCATTTGTTTGAAAGCATTAGTAATTATGTTAGTTGGACCATTTAATTTGATTTTTTGAAAGGAACTATTTAAACAGGTATCACTATTTATATTCTCTAGTTTTTCTTTCTCAAAGTCGTTTTTAACCTTGCGCATTATTTGCAATTGCTCAATTAATTGATTGCATTGTTTGTCGTAAGGTTGCAGTTTATTATTAAGTGAAACTATATCGGCTTGGTTGTATTCAAAGATTTCATCCATTAAATAAATAATCTTATCGTTAAAATTATCTAATGAATTGATATGGCTTTTGACTTCAAAAAATGAAAAATACCTATCGTCAGTATCTGCGTTAATTTGTCTTTTAGTCGCTTTTGGTTTTGGTTCTTTTATGCTCGTAGATTGCAATTCTAATCGTTTTCTGTCGATTAAAGTAAAAAGTTTATTGTATCGACACATAACCGTTTTAGAACTAAACAAGGTTTCGTTATTGGCTAATAGTTTTTCGAGTTTGTTTATCCATATTATTGGATTTTTAACTTGCTGGCATTGGTAATTTATAAAAGCAGGGAAATGAGATTGGCGAAGGGTTAAAATCTTTTCAATTAAAGCAGCACAATAACTATTTAAAGTGAATTTTTCTTCAATGATTATATCAAATAATTGGTTTTTGGACTGTGCCAAAGGCACTGCCAAATACTCTTCAAACGGAGCAGCTTTGATTATTTGATTTTCTAAATTCAAGGGATGTAAATACTTTTTTTATTGTCATATTTAATGAAATTGTAATTAAAAGCGGTTTAAAATTTGATGTTTTCTTGTTGCAATTTGGCTTATAAATAGCAATCATCTTTTTTTCGTTTTGTTTGCTTTAAAAATTACTAGATTTCTATAATGCAAATGTAGAAAATAAAAAAAATCCTTGTTAAAGGATTTTAATTGAAGTTATTAACAATCGAATGAAGTCAATAAAATAAGGACTTTACACGTTATTTAGAAAATGTAATTGTCAACTGCTTTGTCCAATTCTTCGCTGATGATTTTGGCATAAACTTGAGTTGTGCTGATGTCTCGGTGGTCCATAAGTTTAGAAACGTGCTCAATTCTCATACCATTATTTAACGCATTTGTTGCAAAACTGTGTCTAGATAAATGGAATGAAAGGTCGAAAGGTAATTTCATTTTTTCTCCCATTTTTTTAAGATGCCAATTTGCCAATTTATTGAAAGCTGCTGTTTGAAAATAACGTTTTGCTTCGCTGGTCAAATAGCCTTCTTTATCGACAATAACCGGGAAGATAAAATCATCGTGATTGGCATTTTCCTTTTTGTATTTTTCTAAAATATCTATAGCCACTTTTCCAATTTTGAACTGGTGTACTCTTCCAGTTTTACGAATGTGTTTTTGAATTTTATGTTCAGCTTCATTGTAATTTGAATATTGCATTTCGATAACATCACTAAAACGCAATCCTCCTGCATAAATAGAGAAAAGGAATAAATCTCTCCACATCATCGCTTTTTTTGCCTTCTATTAGCTTTAATTGGGTTAAATCATCAATCTGTACTTTAGTAAGAAATAGTCTTTTAGAAGAGCTGATTTTGAGGGTTATTTTGCTAAATGGAAACATTGTTTCTGGAATTACTTCTTCACGAATTGCATCTCTAAAAATGGTTCCTAGCACAATTATCGAAAGTCGTTGCGTTGTATCTCCGTTGCCTAATACATTGCCTAAATGAAATTTATAGTCATTTAATAAAGCTACCGTAATTTCATCAAAATATACATCCTTTGTTCCCATATATTTTTCAAATTTATCAACCTGAGAGGTGTATGCTTTGTATGTGGAATAAGAAACAGTGCTTTTGATTTTTTCTAATCTCTTTCTAGCATATTCAAAAAAGTTTGGCACTTCTTTTCCCTTTATAGCTTCTTTGAGCTTTTTAACCGATACGGTTTTTATTTTGCGTTCCATATCGGCTACTTGACCTTCAGCATCTGCAATCTTTTGAGATAATGCAGCATTCATTCGGGCACTGTTGGAATGGTTCTTTTTTACTTTCTGCTTTACTTCATCCCACTCGTTCTCTTTTAACTTTACTCCAGCAGTGATAAATTTCGTTTTTCTATCTTTTATAATTCGGATATACAAAGGGCTGTGTCCTGTTTGATCTACCTGGTGCGTTCTTAAAATAAGTTTAATTGATGCCATAAATTTAGTAATTTAGAAAGGTTGTACTATATTTGTAAAGGAAAGCAAACGAGTGAAAGTGTTGTAAATACTGGACTTTCAATCGGGTGCATCGTGATACGAAGGTACAACATTGGGTACAACAAAACAAGTATTTCGTTGCTTTTTTGTGCTTTATTCTGCTTTTACAAAAACAACAATCTCAATGAATACAGCACTTTAAGTGCAAATGGGAGGGTTGAATGAAAAGTTGTAGATAACTAGTATATATGCGAAACAATTATTCGCCTATCTACCCTTTTTGGTAGGTATAGGCGAATAGCAGCTTCGCTTCATAATCAAACATACAAAAAAATATTATAAATCATCAAAAGGGCTTTTTATATCTTCTCTTGCAGCGCTTTAATCTCATCGCGCAGTTTGGCGGCTTGCATAAAGTCGAGTTCTTTGGCAGCTTTTTCCATGGCTTTTCGGGTTTCCCTAATTTTCTTTTCAATTTCGGGTTTCGTTAAGTACAAACTTTCGGGTTCGGCAGCTTTGAGGGCTTGGTTTTCGTAGTATTGCGTAGAAACAGAGTTGTTTCCTAAAGTAGTACCCAAACTTTTATTAAGCGCTTTGGGTTGGAGGTTATTTTGGGTGTTGTAATTTATTTGTTTTTCGCGGCGGTAGTTGGTTTCATCAATGGTTTTTTGCATCGAGGCCGTAATCTTGTCTCCATACATTATGGCTTTTCCGTTAATGTTTCGCGCGGCTCTTCCCACCGTTTGCGTAAGCGAGCGATGGCTTCGTAAAAAGCCTTCTTTATCGGCATCCAAAATTGCCACCAGCGAAACTTCGGGTAAGTCCAATCCTTCACGAAGTAAATTCACGCCAATCAATACATCAAACAATCCTTTACGCAAATCTTGCATAATTTCTACACGCTCCAAAGTATCTACATCGCTATGAATATAACGACAACGAATGGAAACTTTGGTCAAGTATTTTGTTAATTCTTCGGCCATTCGCTTGGTCAGTGTGGTCACCAAAACGCGCTCGTCTACCTCACAACGCTGCTGAATTTCTTCTATTAAATCATCAATTTGGTTCAGGCTTGGTCGCACTTCAATAATGGGATCGAGCAATCCGGTTGGCCGAATTACCTGCTCTACATAAACGCCTTCCGTTTTTTGCAATTCATAATCGGCAGGCGTTGCCGATACATAAATCACTTGGTTTTGTAGGCTTTCAAATTCCTCAAACTTCAATGGGCGGTTGTCCATAGCTGCGGGAAGTCGGAAACCGTATTCTACCAAGTTCTCTTTACGACTTCGGTCACCACCATACATGGCATGCACCTGCGAAATGGTTACATGACTTTCATCAACCACCATTAAGAAATCATCGGGAAAATAATCCAACAAACAGAAAGGGCGCGTACCGGGAAGTCGGCGGTCTAAATAGCGGGAATAATTCTCAATTCCGGAGCAGTAGCCCAACTCGCGAATCATTTCTAAATCGAAATTGGTGCGTTCTTCCAGTCGTTTTGCCTCCAGGTGTTTGCCAATTTCTTTGAAATAATCTACTTGTTTTACCAAATCTTGTTGGATATCCCAAATGGCAGCTTGCAACACATCTTGCGAGGTCACAAACATATTGGCGGGATAGACTGTTAGGTTTTCATATTTTTCAACTACTTGTGCACTTTGTGCGTCAAAGGCTTCAATTTCTTCAATCTCATCCCCAAAGAAGTGAATACGAAACGGATCGTCTCCATAACTTGGAAAAATTTCTAGCGTGTCTCCTTTAATTCGGAAATTTCCCGGACCAAAATCGGCTTCGGTTCTTGAATACAAACTTTGCACCAATTGGTGTAATAATTTGGTTCGAGAAATGACTTGGTTTTTGTCAATTTTGATGACGTTCTTTTGAAACTCCACCGGATTTCCAATTCCGTAAAGGCACGAAACCGAAGAAATCACAATGATATCTCTGCGCCCCGAAAGCAAGGCCGAAGTGGTGCTTAAACGCAGTTTTTCAAGTTCTTCGTTAATCGATAAATCTTTTTCAATGTAGGTTCCCGTCACCGGAATAAAGGCTTCGGGTTGGTAATAATCGTAATAGGATACAAAATACTGCACCGAATTATTTGGAAAAAATTGCTTGAACTCCGAATACAATTGGGCCGCCAGTGTTTTATTGTGAGCTAAAACCAAAGTTGGTTTTTCAACATTTTGAATCACATTGGCAACAGTAAATGTTTTCCCCGATCCGGTTACTCCGAGTAATGTTTGGTATTTTTCGCCACTAAGAATCCCTTTTGAAAGTTTTTCAATGGCTTGTGGCTGATCGCCTGTAGGTTTGTAATCGGATACGACTTGGAATTTCATTTATTTTTTTCGAATTACAAAGTTACAAAGTTCGAATTCAATTTTATAGTTAAAATGATATTGATTACAGTAATTGCTTTTACAAATTAGTGCCAAACTTCCAATCTTTTTGTTGTTTTTCACTCAAGAAAGTCCACGCTACAATGCGACTCGTTTTTTGGCCTTGAGCCATTTCTATAGTTTTTATTTTTACGGTTCCAACTTTGTTTAGGGTTTTGTAGATACTTTTTAGATTGTCTTTCTTCGAAACTAGTGTTGTAAACCAAAAACAGTGCATTGGATATTTTACACTTTCATATATCATTTGGGTGATGAAACCAATCTCACCGCCATTGCACCAAAGTTCTGCATTTTGTCCGCCAAAATTTAATACGGGTTTGGTGGTTTTGGTATTTTCGAGATTATTTATTTTTCGAACCGATGCTTTTGTTGCTTCTTCTTGAGACGCATGAAAAGGCGGGTTGCAAATAGTAAAGGCAAATTTATCTTCTGGTAGCATTATATTTTTGAAAATAAATCTTGGTTCGGTTTGCAATTGCAAGCTAATTGCGTCTATTAATTTAGGATTTCCAGATATGATTTTTTTGCAATTTTGAAGTGCATTTTCATCAATATCGGTTCCAACAAAGCTCCAATTATAAACATGATTTCCTATAATAGGATAAATGCAATTGGCGCCAATCCCAATGTCTAAACCAGTAACCGTTTCTCCTTCTGGGATAATTCCGTTATTGGAATCGCTTAATAAATCTGCGATGTAATGAATATAATCGGCTCTTCCGGGTATGGGTGGGCAAAGATAATTTTTAGGAATGTCCCAATATTTTATATTGTAATTGCAAATCAAAAGCGCTTTGTTAAGTGCTTTTACAGCATCGGGATTGCTAAAATCTATAGATTCTATTTTGTAATCGTTAGTAAAAACAAAAGGTTCTAACTCCGGGAAACCGTTTATTAATTTTTTAAAATCGTAGGAAAATCGATGAATATTTCTTGGATGTAATGTGGTTTTTTCGGCAGTAATTTTATTCATCATTTTTTATTTCTCTGTATCAAATATATGGAAACTATTCTTAGTTTAATTGGGTTAATCCAAACATTCCATTAATAATAAATCACCGGTTTCATGAGTAATAGAAACGATTCCATCTTGCGAGACATGGTTGCTGTTGCCTGATCGATAGCCTAAAGTTAACTCGTCGTTTTGCAACGGATAAAACAAATTCTGACTAGTGATTCCAGTTACTTTTCCAACAGGAATTAACGAAATAGGTGTGTTGGCGGTATACCATTTCTCGAATTTATTTGGCAATAGAAATATTTTCGAATGGTCGTCCAACATCACAATTTTTATTTTATTTCGATACGAAACGATGTTGGTGATATTTGTAAGGGTGTGGTCGGCTCTTTTTCCGGTTGCCCAAACTACATTTACTGCTTTATGTCCTTTTTCAATGAGGTAATCAAGTGCTTTTTCTAGGTCGGTTTTGTCTTGGTTTGGCGTATGTACAATCTCCAAAGGATATTGTTTTTCTTTATAAATTTCGGGGTCAAAATCACCATCAAAATCACCCAATAGCACATCCACTTTGATGTCAAGTTGCAACACACGGTCAATGGCATTATCTAAAACCACCACAATAGGAGACCATTCTAGCAGTTGCCCTAATAAGTCAAAACTACACGAAGCCCCATTTGCAATGATTAATGCAGGCTCTTGGTCGTCGCGAACTATGTGGTGTGAGGACATATATTAGGTTTAGGGTTTAGGGTCTTAGGTCTTGGGTTTAAAGTTTAATGTTTAACGTTTTTTACTTCCATCTTCCAACTTCCAACTTCTATCTTTAGTTTACAATGTAATTTCTGGTATCAATTTCGGATAAATGAAAATATCCAAGCGGATAATTGCTTTCATCTGTTTGGTTCACAATGTTTCCACGAAGTGTTGCCGGTGGAGTAGAAAACGGACTTCCGCCACTGCTTCCTGATATATTGATCATTTTACTCATGTAATTGTAATAGCGTAATGAAATTCCTTGCAAACTGAAATAAAGGGCGTCTCCTGGTTTTAAGTCTTTATCAGAATAAAGTCCAAACATTTGATTCCCATTAAAAAACTCATCCTTTTGTGCTCGGTATTTTGTCGCTACATCAGCTGGATTTTTTATTCCAATAAGGTAATTGTTAACCTCTGCGCCATTATCTAGAAAAAAGAATTTCACCTGAATCACATTTCCTCCAAAACCTTGAATGGTGTTTTGTTCAACTGAATCAATAGTTGGTGTTGCCAAAAGTTTTTCAGTTGCAGTATAGAATTGGCCTGCATGTTGAATGTTTAAAGTATAATTTTCATTAATTACAGGAACAAAGCTAGAGCAAACATATTCGCCAGTATTTGGAGTTTCCGTAAAAACAAAAACCGTATTCGCACTATTGGTAACCGTAACCGTAGCACCAGAGACTACCGGAATAGTAGAACTGTAATAATCGGTAGTGGTAGTAAGTTTTATTTTTTGGGTGCTGCCCGAGGTGCCTTTTTGCCATAAAATAGTGGCATCAATTACCAATTTAGGATTGGCAGTATCTAAAGGAATA
Organism: Flavobacteriaceae bacterium; assembly: GCA_947453195.1. Taxonomy (GTDB): domain Bacteria; phylum Bacteroidota; class Bacteroidia; order Flavobacteriales; family Flavobacteriaceae; genus Flavobacterium. The sequence goes on along the minus strand of CANGFO010000020.1, from coordinate 26,441 downwards.
TCCACTTTGGTTTCACAGCTTGCAAAGAATACGATGGCTAAAAGGTAGATGATATTTTTCATTTTATTAAAATTTAAAATTATAAGACACAGCAGGAACCATTCCGAATATAGAAAGTTTGATCGCTTCATTTTGTCCCGAATCTTGGTTTTGTCTAAAGCTGATTGAAGCTGCATTTTTACGAGAGTACAGGTTGTAAATACTGAATACCCATTCGCGTTTCCATTTTCTTGATTCGTTGCGTTTAGGAGTTAGCGTAGCCGAAATATCTAAGTGATGGTATAGCGGCAGATTGTTTTCATTTCGTAAACCATAACTCGGAACAGTTATTCCAGGAGAGTTATATTGTCCATCCGGATGATAGGTATATTGACCGTTTGGATAGGTTACCGGTTGACCAGATTGCAGAATGAAATTGGCTCCAAAAGTCCATTTAGTATTCCATTTATAAGAACTTGTTATGGCTAAATTATGGGTTTTATCATAACCAGATCGGTACCAGTTTCCATTATTGATTCCAGTTTCTTCGGCAGTTCTTCCCGGAGTTCTTTGCTCAGAACGGGATAGGGTGTAAGCTATCCAACCGTTAAGTTTACCCGTATTTTTTCGAACCATAATTTCTAGTCCGTAGGAACGCATTTCACCATTTAAAACGACTTGTTCGATGGCTTCATTTGCAATTAAATCCGCGCCATCAATATAATCCATACGGTTTTTAATCTTTTTATAGTAACTTTCTATTTCTAATGAATAGGCGTCGTTTTTAAAATTAGTAAAATAACCAACTGCAAATTGATCTGCTATTTGAGGTTTGATGTAACTGTCGCTTGGCGTCCAAACATCTAATGGCGTTGGCGATGCCGTGTTGGAAACCAATTGTAAATATTGAACCATTCGGTTGTAACTCGCTTTAAATGATTTGTTTTCAGAAAATTCATAGGAAACCGAAAAACGAGGCTCCAAATTATCAAAGTTGGCCATGGATTTATTTCTGCCATAAAATTCGGTTCCGATAGGAGTTGCTTTTTCATAAATTTTCAAATCCTTATCGAAAGTCACCGCCTGATCATTAGCGTAAAGATTCTTGGTAGAACTTCCTAATCTTGAAAACATGCTGTATCTAACCCCGTATTCTACATTTATTTTATCGCTAATTTTTTGTTCAGCATCCAAATAGATAGCAGGTTCAAAAGCATATTTTTTTTCAATTTGCTTAAAATTGATACTTGAAGTGGAACTTGATGGGCTAATAGTTCCTGGATTAAAATCATAATAAATGGCGTTGGCACCAAAATTTAATTTGATTTTGTCATTCAAATAATATTTGAAATCGTACTTCATATTATAGTTTTGAATTCCTGAGTCCCAATTAAATCCAATTAAATCTAAATTTAAACCATAATAGTAATCGCTGTAAATCATCGATAAATTTGAAAATAATTTATCCGAAAACAAGTGATTCCATCGAAGATTTAAAGTTGAATTTCCGTAGGTGTTGACAAAACTTTGGTTTAAAGAAAAGACATCCCTTCCAAAATAACCCGACAAGTAAAGGCTGTTATTTTTGTTAAACTTATAATTTAATTTGGTGTTTAAGTCGTAAAAATAGGCTGAGTTTTTATTGTTTGACAACTTCAAAAACAGGTGCGCATAGGAAGCTCTTCCACCAATTAAAAAGGAACCTTTGTCTTTTACAATTGGACCTTCAGCAAGTAATCTACTCGAAATTAATCCGATTCCTCCATTCATATGAAAGGAATTACTGTTTCCGTCTTTTTGATAAATATCCAAAACCGAAGAAGCTCTTCCGCCAAATCGTGCCGGAATACCGCCTTTGTATAATTTTAAATCTTTAATAGCATCCGGATTAAAAACCGAAAAGAATCCAAATAAATGGGAAGAGTTAAAAATAGTTGCCTCGTCTAAAAGAATTAAATTTTGATCGGCGCCTCCACCACGAACATTAAAGCCTGACTGTCCTTCACCTGCATTGGTTACACCGGGTAATAGTAAGATTGACTTTATTATGTCAGCTTCTCCTAGCACCACCGGCATTTGCTTAATGGTAGCAATCGATAATTTGTTGACACTCATTTCAGGTTTTCTGGTGTTGGTTTTATTCTTTTCTGAAAAAACAACCTCCTTCAATACTTGCCCAACTTCGGCTATTTGAAAGTCTTTACGAATTTTTTTTGACAATGAAATTTTCTCAGCGATACTTTCATACCCTACATAACTTATGGTTAATTCGTAGTCTCCTTTGGGTAAGGTTAGTGAGTAAAAACCGTATTCATTGGTAGCCGTAAAGGCCTTTAATTCTTTTACAGCAACGCTTACTCCAATTAAAGTTTCGTTATTTTTTTTATCAGATATGGTTCCGCTGATGGTGATTTTTTCTTGAGAAAATCCAATAGAACAGAAAAAGAAAAGGAGTAAAAAAAACGCATTATTTTTTAATCGCATAGTATTTTATTTTGATTTGCAAATTTCACAAATTTAATCAATTATAGCTTCCTAACGAATGTTAATGATTGGTTAATAATTAATGGGGGATAATTAAATTTTAAATACTTTTACATACTTAATATTTGGGATGAAGAATTTAGTTTTTCTGTATATTTTAATTTGTTTTTCCTTTTCTGCTTCTGCACAATTTGAAGCATCTAAGCGTAAAATAAAAATTTCTGCTAAACCTGATAAGAATCTTACTCAGAAAGCTGCGGTACCTGAAAAAGTATCAAAATCATTATTTCCTGAAATAAAATTCCAAAGTCAGTTGCAAAAAAATACAGATGATAAATTCTTAAAAGGATTGCCCGAAATTCCAAAAGTAGGAGTGGAGCAAAATCCAAAATCATATGCTCTAAAATCGCCAGCCGAAGATTACACTGAAAAATTTAATGAGCAGCTGAAAGAAGACGGTATTCGCCCTGAATTGTATAATCGAGATATGAATTTAGGTCAGTTTGTAGTATACACTCAAAAGGTGAATTTGAATTCAAGAGATTATGGAGCGATTGATGGTGATTTGGTTCGAGTATGGGTAAATGGAAAAATGTATGTCCCCCAAGTTTATTTAGAATCTAAATTTAAAGAGATTATTTTAGATTTAGAAAAAGGAATTAATGTAATTGAAATTGAGGCCTTAAATTATGGGGAATTATCCCCAAATACAGGGCAGTTTGCTTTTTATGATGCTAATAAAGAATTTGTCACCAATCAGTATTGGAATTTAGGAATTGGTTATAAAGCGCGCATTTTGATTGAGTACAAAGAGAAGATTTTAAAGAAAATTGATGAAAAATAAGCAATAAAAAAGACGGCTACTAGCCGTCTTTTTTATTGTTAATTAGATTAAAATATTATTTCAGCTCACTTAATATTGCATTAAAAGTTGCGCTTGGACGCATCGCTTTAAATAACAAATCTTGATTTGGTTTATAGTATCCACCAATTTCTTGATGAGTTCCTTGTGCGCCAATTAATTCTGAATTAATTTTTGCTTCGTTATCTGTCAATTCTTTAGCAATTGGTTCAAATGTTGCTTTCAATTCAGTGTCTTTATTTTGAGCAGCCAAAGCTTGAGCCCAATATAAAGTTAAATAGAAATGTGATCCTCGGTTATCAATTTGACCCACTTTTCTCGCTGGTGATTTATCTGTGTCTAAGAATTTTTCGGTAGCTGCATCTAAAGTTTCAGATAAAACTAATGCTTTTTGGTTATTAAATACTTGACCCAAATGCTCTAAAGAAACACCCAATGCCAAGAATTCTCCCAATGAATCCCAACGTAAATAACCTTCTTCAATAAATTGTTCTACGTGTTTTGGAGCCGATCCACCTGCGCCCGTTTCGAACAATCCTCCTCCATTCATTAACGGAACGATGGAAAGCATTTTAGCAGAAGTTCCTAATTCTAAAATTGGGAATAAATCGGTTAAATAATCACGAAGGACATTCCCCGTTACAGATATGGTATCTAATCCTTGAATGATTCGTTCTAAAGTAAAATGAGTAGCTTCAATTGGATTTAAGATTCGGATATCTAATCCATTAGTATCGTGGTCTTTTAAATAGGTTTTTACTTTTTCAATTAATTGTCTGTCGTGTGCACGGTTTTCATCCAACCAAAAAACGGCCGGAGTATTTGATAAACGAGCACGATTCACTGCCAATTTAACCCAGTCTTGAATAGGAGCGTCTTTCACTTGACACATTCTAAAGATATCACCTGCTTCAACTTTTTGTTCCATTAAAACAGTACCGTTAGTGTCAGTAACTTTTACAGAACCAGCTGCACTTAATTGGAATGTTTTATCATGTGAACCATATTCTTCTGCTTTTTGAGCCATCAAACCAACATTAGGAACACTTCCCATAGTTTTTGGATCGAAAGCACCGTGTTTTTTACAAAAATCGATGGTTGCTACATAAATACCTGCATAAGCGCGATCTGGAATGACTGTTTTTGTGTCTTGTCCTTTTCCTTCTTTATTCCACATTTGTCCTGAAGTTCTAATCATTGCAGGCATTGAAGCGTCAATGATGACATCAGAAGGAACGTGCAGATTGGTAATTCCTTTATCTGAATTTACCATAGCCAAAGCCGGACTGGTTTCGTATACTTTATTAATAGCCGCCTCAACTTCTGCTTGTTCTGGACGACCTGCAATTTTAGCATAAACATCGCCTAAACCATTTTTAGTGTCTACGCCCAATTCTTTAAATAATTCGGCATATTTTGCAAATACATCTTTATAAAACACATCCACAGCAGCTCCAAAAATAATTGGATCTGAAACTTTCATCATTGTAGCTTTCATGTGAATAGAAAACAATACGCCTTTAGCTTTAGCATCTTCAATTTCTTTTGCAATGAATTGTTTGAATTTATTCAAATTTAAAGCGGAGCTATCAATAATTTCACCTGCTTTTAATGGTGTGCTTGCTTTTAAAACGGTAGTATTCCCGCTGTTGTCAACGAATTCTATTTTTACATCGGTAGCTTCTTTAACGGTTACCGAAGTTTCACTTCCGTAAAAATCACCGTCTGACATACTTGCCACATGAGTTTTTGAATCAGCAGACCAAGCTCCCATAGAATGCGGGTGTTTTTTTGCATAATTTTTTACCGCTTTTGGTGCTCTTCGGTCTGAGTTTCCTTCACGTAAAACGGGATTAACTGCAGATCCTAAGATCTTTGCATATTTAGCTTTTACTGTTTTTTCTTCGTCTGTTTGTGCATCTTCTGGAAAATCTGGAAGTGCATATCCTTTTGCTTGTAATTCTTTAATTGCTTCTTTAAGCTGAGGAATCGATGCAGAAATATTTGGTAATTTTATGATGTTAGCCTCTGGAGTATTGGCCAATTGTCCTAGTTCTGAAAGTGCATCTCCAAGGCGTTGCTCTTCTTTTAAATATTCTGAGAAGTTGGCTATGATTCTTCCTGCTAAGGAGATATCACGGCTTTCAACATCAATATTTGCTGTAGCAGCAAATGATTTAATAATTGGTAATAATGAGAATGTAGCCAGCATTGGGGCTTCATCGGTAATGGTGTAAATAATTTTAGATTGTGACATTTTGTTGTTTGTTTTATGCTAAACGAAAGACTCGTTGTATATTTTAATTTTATAATTAATTATTCTCAAGGATAGCAAAGATATGAAAATGAGACTAAATTGAATATGATTTCTCACGAAATCGATTGAATTGCGAATTTGCTATTTTAAAGCATCTTAATTAGGGATTTAATAATTTTGAGGTATATTTTTTGCATAAAAAAAGCCCCAAATAATTGGAGCTTTTTTTATGAATTGAAAGTAAGAATTATCTTCTTCTTTCTTTAATTTTTGCTTTTTTACCAGTAAGTTCTCTAAAGTAGTAGATACGAGCTCTACGAACTTTACCTCTTTGGTTCAATTCAATTTTCTGTAAAGCTGGCATGTTAACTGGGAAGATACGCTCTACACCAACTGCTCCAGACATTTTACGGATTGTAAAAGTTTCAGTAATTCCTGCACCTTTTCTTTGAATAACAACTCCTTTAAAAAACTGAGTTCTTGTTTTTTCACCCTCTTTAATTTCGTAGTAAACTGTGATAGTATCACCAGCTCCAAACGCAGGGAAGTCTTTTTTTGTTGATAATTCGTTATTAACGAAATCTACTAAATTTGCCATTTTTAATGCTAATTATGGTTTAAAATCTGAGCAACATTCACGGTTTTCGCCAGAGGTTAGTCAAATGTGGGTGCAAATATAATTAAAATGTTTAAAGTTTAAAGTTTAAAGTTTAAAAAATTTAAATTATTTTGGAATAACTTAAAATTTAGTCTTCTAATAAGTCGGGTCTACGGTTTTTGGTATGTTCGTAAGCCATGTCTTCGCGCCATTGGTCGATTTTTGCAAAATGACCGCTTGTTAAAACTTCGGGGACTTTCCATCCTTTATAATCGGCTGGGCGTGTGTATATAGGTCCTGAAAGTAACCCGTCTTGAAAACTATCAGTCAAAGCCGAAGTTTCATCACTTAATACACCGGGGATTAATCTGATTATGGCATCGCAAAATACGATAGCACCAATTTCACCACCACTCAAAACATAATCACCAATTGAAATTTCTCTGGTAATAAAATGATCGCGTACGCGTTGGTCAACTCCTTTATAATGACCGCAAAGAATGATAATGTTCTCATATAAAGATGCGGTATTTGCCAACTTTTGGTTTAAAGTTTCTCCATCAGGCGACATGTATATGATATCATCGTAATTACGCTGACTTTTTAAATGGGTAATGCAATCGTCAATAGGTTGAATTGTCATTACCATTCCGGCGCCACCGCCAAAAGGATAATCGTCAACCGATTTTTGCCTGTTGGTAGAATAATCTCTTAAATTATGAAAATGTACTTCTACCAATCCTTTATCGATAGCTCTTTTCATGATAGAAGCCTCAAATGGACTTTTCATTAATTCGGGTAGAAGGGTGATAATATCTATTCGCATTGGGCAAAGATAGGAGATTATTTTTTAGTTCCTTTAATAGAATACACCATCGGAATTTTATTTTCCAATGTTTTAATTCGGAATTTATTAGGTTCAAACTCCTCGGTATTGTTGAAACAATTGTAAGGAGAATAATCATATTCATTAAAAGAATTCAATTCTATTCCATTCGTTAGCAATGCATTTAAAATTTCGGAAATAGGGTGATTCCAAGTGATGGTTTTGGCTTCAATTTTCGAATATCGATCGGCATAAGTCCCTGATTCGTCTTCTATTATTGGTTCAATATTGAAGTAACTATAAAACACTTCCTTAAAATCGTTGTCATACATCCAAACTACGGGATGAAAATCGGCCATAATAAATTTGCCGCCAGGCTTTAAAAAATGAGAAACTACCTTAGCCCATTTATCCAAATCAGGAAACCAACCAATGGTGCCGTAACTTGTAAAAACAATATCAAATTGATCCTTTAAATATTTAGGTGCTTCATAAATATCACAACAGATGAAAGTAGTGTCTAAGTTTAATTGTTTACTGAACTCGGTTGCCTTTTCAATTGCTTTTTCTGAAAAATCAATTCCCGTGGCTTGAGCTCCTATTCTTGCGAAGGTCATGGTATCTTGCCCAAAGTGACATTGTAAATGCAGAATTTTTTTATTTGAAATGTCTCCTAAAAGTTCTAGCTCAATAGAATTTAATGTGGATTTTCCTTCAAGAAAACCTTTCATGTCATAAAATTCGGATGCAATGTGTACTTCGGTTTTATTGTTCCAAGCGTTTTTATTATGTTTTAAATAATCCTTGTTTTCATTCATGGCAAAATAATTAGGCTCCAAATTGTCTTAGGTGGTGGTCTATGTGTTTCCACATTAATTTATCCCAATCTTCATAGGTCATTTTTCCCCAAAATGGGTGTTTCATAACTGCAATAGCTTCTTTTCCTTCATTTGAAAATCGACTGTATTTCTCAATCAATATCAATTTAGAAGCTTCTAAATCATAACTTCCTGAAAAAACAAATTCTTTAGCAGTAGGACTATTCTGTTGAAAATCACTATTGAATATTTTGTTTTTCACTAATCTACCTAATAGTCTCATCATCCATTTCACTTCAACTTCCTTTTCTCCGTAGGCAACTTCAACGGCTGCAATGCAGTGTTTTACCATTTGATCTACATTCATTACTCCCCAGATAGCTTTGTTTTCTGTAGTTAGCGAATGTATTCGGGCAATAATTTTTTCAGTATCTGATTTGCTGTAAATTGAATTTTCCATCTTACTTTTTTTTTTAATCCAAAGGTACAATTTTAGAGTTTATATTTAATAATATTATAAATTTGCAACAATTAAATAAAACACAAGAAATGGAAAACGGAATATATGCTAAATTCAACACCTCAAAAGGTGCGATTTTAGTTAAACTAACACACGATTTAACCCCTGGAACTGTTGGAAACTTTGTAGGATTGGCTGAAGGACAACTTGAGAATTCTGCAAAACCAATGGGTAAACCTTATTATGACGGATTAAAATTTCATAGAGTAATTCCTGATTTTATGATTCAAGGGGGGTGTCCTAAAGGAATTGGAACAGGCGGACCAGGATATAGCTTTGAAGACGAATTTCACCCAAGTTTAAAGCATGATAAACCAGGAGTATTATCAATGGCTAATTCAGGGCCAGCATCTAACGGTTCTCAGTTTTTTATTACCCATGTGCCAACAACTTGGTTGGATAATAAGCATACCGTATTTGGGCATGTGGTTGACGGTCAAGATATTGTTGATGCAATTGCTCAAGGGGATCTTATCGAATCTATGGAAGTAGTTAGAGTTGGAGAAGAAGCGGAAAAATGGAATGCAATTGAAGCGTTTAGAACTTTTGAAGGTGCTCGTTTAAAAAAAATCGAAGAAGCTAAAAAGAAAGCTGAAGAATCAATGGAAAAACTAGCCGCTGGTTTTGATAAAACAGCAAGCGGTTTACGATATAAAATGATTCAAAAAGGATCAGGTAAACAAGCAGAAAGTGGTAAAACAGTTGCTGTTCATTATGAGGGTTCATTAGATAACGGAAAAGTATTTGATTCATCTTATCCAAGAAAAAAACCAATCGAATTTAGATTAGGTCAAGGTCAAGTAATTGAAGGTTGGGATGAAGGAATTGCATTACTTCAAGTGGGTGATAAAGCGCGCTTTGTAATTCCATCTTATTTAGCTTATGGTGAAAGTGGTGCAGGAGGAGTTATTCCTCCAAATGCTACTTTGATTTTTGATGTGGAATTAATGGATGTTAAATAACAAAAAACTAAGTTAATATTAATCCCGATAGTTAGTTCTATTGGGATTTTTTTATATTTACTTTTTTAAAATCAAAAATCATGAAATATAGAATTATAGTTTCGTTTTTATTAGCAGTAGTAATTAACTCCTGCGGACCATCAAAGGCATCGATTGCAAAATCAGAACTTGCCTTACTTATAGCGAAGCAAAACAAGGGAAAAGAAATTTTTGAAAATAATTGTGCAAAATGCCACAAACTTTATGACCCAAAAAGTTATTCCATTCAGGCTTGGCAACCAATTTTGAAAAAAATGCAATTTCAAGCACGATTACAGGATGCCGATATGGATAAAATTATTGCTTATTTATCTAAAAATTAGTTTATGAAAACACTAAATCAATGGTTTGATGAATATGCTGTTAGTCATCAAAATTCGTTAAATAAAAAGATACATTATATCTGCGTTCCGGCTATTTTCTTTTCTATTATTGGATTACTGATGTGTATTCCAACTTCAATAATTTCTGATAATTTGAGATTAAATATTCCTCTGATAGAAAATTGGGCCGCTGTAGTTCTTGTGTTTTTATTACTTTTTTACATTCGATTATCGGTGGTGATGGCTATGAAAATTACAGTATTTGCCTTCTTGTGTTTGTTTGCTAATTTTTATATCGGGCAATATGTAAATTTGTTGTTATTTTCAGTTGGAGTATTTGCAATAGCTTGGATAGGCCAATTTTATGGTCATCATGTAGAAGGAAAAAAACCATCTTTTATTAATGATTTACAGTTTTTGCTTATTGGTCCGGCATGGGTAATTCAGAATTTATTTGCAGCTAAAAAATAATAGCGTTTTAACTATTAGATATAAAAAAAAGTCCAAATTATATTTGGACTTTTTTGTTTTGATATAGTATTAAATATCGTCAAAATCGATATCTGTAAAGCTTTTTTCAGATTGAGTGGTTTCTTCGTTTGGCTCGGAATTGTATTCTCTCTTAAAATCTTTTTGGTGTCTTTCTGAAATTACTTCCTCTCCTTTATTATTTAAAACAAAAGAAGTCATTTCTTCTAGTATTTCTTTAAAAGCGGTGAAATCTTCTTTGTATAAATAAATTTTGTGTTTTTTGAAATGAAAGGAACCATCTTCTTCGGTAAATTTTTTACTTTCAGTAATGGTGATGTAATAGTCGTCTGCTTTAGTTGCTCTTACATCAAAGAAATAAGTTCTTCTTCCAGCTCTTAATACTTTAGAAAAGATTTCGTCTTTTTCTAACATGTCGTTTTCTCTCATAATCGTTCTGTCAATTTATTGTTTTCTAATTCCAAAAAAACTAAAAAAAATAGAATTGTGCAAGAATTATAGAATTTCTTTTTCAGAAAGTTGTTTGTAATACAACTCTTTGTAATATCCTTCTTGGTTTAGTAATTGATTATGAGTGCCTTCTTGATGTATTTTCCCATTCTCAAGGATGATAATTTTATCTGCATTTTTTGCTGAGGACACTCTGTGGCTAACAATTATGGTTGTTTTATTATTTGATATTTCAAGTAAATTTTGCAAAATTGTTTCTTCGGTTTCGGTATCTACGGCCGAAAGACAATCGTCTAATAACAGAATTTCTGCATCTTTAATTATTGCTCGGGCAATAGATACGCGCTGTTTTTGACCGCCAGAAAGTGTGATTCCTCGTTCACCTAAAACGGTTTCGTATTGTTGATTAAACTGAATAATATTTTCATGAACAGCTGCTTTTTTTGCTGCAGTAATTACCTCTTCATCGGTAGCATTTTCTTTGCCGAATTTGATATTATTTTTAATAGTGTCTGAGAATAAGAAAGCATCTTGTGGGACAATTCCTATGCTTTCTCTTAAATCAAATAAATTTACTTGATCAATCGGAACTCCGTCAATAGTTATAGCGCCTTCTTTTATGTCGTACATTCTAGTAATTAAAGATAGAATACTCGATTTTCCTGAACCGGTCTTTCCTAATATTGCTAAAGTCTCTCCTTTCTTAATTGTAAAAGAAACCTTGTTTAATGCACGAATATTGGTGTCTTCATAGGTGAAACTCACGTTGTCAAAAGAAATAGATCCTTGAATAGTTGATTTTTCGGTATTCTTGTTTTGTATCTCGGGTTGGGTTTTTAAAAATTCATTAATTCTTTTTTGAGAAGCTTCAGCTTCTTGAACTAAAGAGGAGACCCATCCAATAGAGGCAACCGGCCAGGTAAGCATGTTTACATACAAAATGAATTCGGCTATGACACCAATATTTTGAATTTCGGGATCGTGATTGATATACATTAATCCACCAAAATAAATCACAACCAAATTACTTACACCAATTAAAGTCACCATTAACGGACCAAATAGCGATTGAACTTTAGCCAAACTCATGCTTTTAACCTTGCTCTCGTTTGCTAAATTGGTAATGGTTTCTTGGTTTTGATTCTCTAAAGAATAGGCTTTAATTACTCTAATCCCCGAAAAAACTTCTTGTGTGTAGCTTGAAACTTTAGAAAGGTATTGTTGAAAAACAGTGCTTCTTATGTTTATTTCTTTGCTTAATTTATAAATAATATAAGATAAAAAAGGAAGAGGGAGCAGGGTGTAAACAGTTAATTTAGGCGAAACATTATACATGAAAATAATTACCACTGTAAATCTAATTAAAGTATTTATAGTATACATAACTGCAGGTCCAACATACATTCTCACTTTAGCAACATCCTCACTAATTCGATTCATTAAATCTCCGGTGCGATTTCTTTTATAGAAATTTTGATCCAGAACTTCATAGTGTTTAAACACTTCATTTTTTAAATCAAATTCAACATGTCTTGACATAACAATTAGCGTTTGTCGCATTATGAAAGTAAGTATACCAGCAATAATTGTAGTGCCTAAAATTAGCGCTATATTTTGTAGTAGTTGACTTTTTACAGAATCTAAAGCGACTACGTTATGACTGTATTCTTCTATTAATTTAAAAGATCTGCTAATTAGTTTAGGAGTGAAAAGTGAAAATATTTGTGCTACAATTGTTATAAAAATACCAAGTAGAAAACGGTATTTATATTTGATAAAATATTTATTTAAATATTGTAATTCTTTCATGTTTTTACTCTAAAATGATGCAATAAAATGATAATTATTGTTAATTATTTTGATTATATTTAATTCTGATGATTTAAAATATTTTGAATTTTATTAACATTATGCTAATTTAATTTAAAATAAGTGAATTATTTTGAATAATAAGTTAAATTTGCTCTGACTTATTGATAAAGTCGCAACTCAAATAAAATTTATGACTACAGAAATTACGACCGCAAAAGAACTTCAAAAAATGGACCCTGTATTTGGGCAACTTTCTTTTGATAATCATGAACAAATCGTTTTTTGCAACGACAAAGATACTGGATTAAAAGCAATAATTGGCATACATAATTCGGTTTTAGGTCCTGCTTTGGGTGGAACTCGAATGTGGAATTATGCCAACGAGTGGGAAGCATTAAATGATGTATTACGTCTTTCTCGTGGAATGACCTATAAATCTGCAATTACTGGTTTGGATTTAGGTGGAGGTAAAGCCGTAATTATTGGCGATGCTAAAACTCAAAAAACGCCTGAATTGATGCGTAAATTTGGAGAATTTGTTAATTCACTATCAGGAAGATATATTACCGCAGAGGATGTGGGAATGGTAACTGCCGATATGGATACCGTTCGTGATGTTACTCCATATGTAACTGGAATTTCTGAATCTCGTGGAGGTTCTGGAAATCCTTCTCCTGTTACTGCATATGGTGTGTATATGGGTATGAAAGCTGCTGCTAAATATCAATTTGGTTCAGACAACTTAGATGGTAAGAAAATATTAGTTCAAGGAATTGGGCATGTTGGGGAAATTCTGGTTGATTATTTAACTAAAGAAGGTGCCTTGGTTCAAATTTCGGACATCAACGAAGATCGATTGCAAGAAGTAAGTGCTAAATATGGTTCTACTATTTATACAGGTGCTGATTTGTATACTGCTGATGTAGATATTTACGCTCCATGTGCTCTTGGTGCAACTATTAATGACGATACTGTAAATAAAATTAAAGCTAAAGTTATTGCTGGTGCTGCCAACAATCAATTGGCAAATGAAAATATTCACGGACCAATTTTGCAACAAAGAGGTATCTTGTATGCACCTGATTTCTTGATTAATGCGGGTGGAATTATTAATGTTTTTTCTGAAATTGCTCATTATGACAAAGCAGAAGCGATGCGTAGAACAGAAAATATCTATAATACTACTTTAGAGATTTTTGATTATGCAAAAACTAATAATTTAACTCCACAAAAGGCTGCAATGGAAATAGCTGAAGCTAGAATTGCACAAAGAAAAAAAGAAAAGGCTAATTTATAGCTACTGGTTTAAAAATAGTTTTATTTTTGCAAAGCGAAAGAGAAATCTTTCGCTTTGTTTATTAAATACAAATAAAAGTTCTTATCCGTGTTAAACAGAAGACATATCCGAGTTAAAGTAATGCAATCCATTTATGCTATGCATCAAAGTGGATCAGATGTACTTGAAAAACAAGAAAAATTTTTACAAGCCAGTATTGAAAACATAGAAGATTTGTATTTAATCTTGTTGTCTTCCTTGGTTGAAATTCGAAAAAAAGAAATTCAATACATTGAAATTGCTAAGCAAAAACACTTAGCTACTCCCGAAGAAAGAAATCCCAATTTACGATTTGTTACCAATCCTATTTTAGTTGCTTTAGATGAAAATACATCGATACAAAGCGCACTTGATAATAGAAAAATTAACAATTGGCAAATTAATGATGATACAATTTTAATGCTGTTGCAAGTAGTTAAGCAAAGCGAATTGTATGAAGAGTATATGGGTAAAAATGCCGTTACTTTTGAAGATCATTCGGCTTTTGTTGCCGAAATGTTCTCTGAATTGATTGCTCCAAATGAAAAGCTGTATTCTTATTTAGAAGATTTTAAATTGACTTGGGTAGATGATATTCCGGTGGTAAATACGCTAATATTAAAACAACTGAAACAGATTACTGAAAAGAAAAATATTGTATCTATCCCTTCAATTTATAAGGATGAAGAAGATAAAGATTTTGCTATAGATTTGTTCAGAAAAACCGTTTTAAATGAAACTGCTTTAGCAAAAGAATTTATAGATAAAACTCCAAATTGGGATATGGACCGTATCGCCGAATTGGATACTATCATTTTGAAAATGGCAATTTGTGAATTTTTAAAATTCCCTTCTATTCCATTGAAAGTAACCATTAATGAGTATCTAGAATTGGCAAAAGAATATTCTACTCCAAAAAGTAGTATATTTATCAACGGAATTTTAGATAATTTAGTAAAAGATTTCCAATCAAATAATAGAATCAATAAAGCCGGAAGAGGCTTGATGTAATTAATAAATAAAAAAATAAGAGTATGATGCAGTATTTACCGTTTCTTTTAATGTTTGTGGTTATTTATTTCTTTATGATTTTGCCACAGCAAAAGAAATTAAAAAAAGAAAAAGAATTTGAAAGTAGTTTAAAAGTAGGGGATAAGATTATCACTAAAAGTGGTATTCACGGAAAAATTGCTGAATTAGCAGAAACTACCGTAGTTATTGAAACCATGTCGGGTAAATTAAAAATGGAGCGTTCTTCTATTTCATCAGAAATGACCATTTCATTAAATAAAAAAGCAGAAGTTGCCAAAAAATAAATCAATCGATTTATTTAGAATTTTTACCGGCATATTTATCATTTAAACCAATGTTTTTTATAATCATTGGTTTTATTTTTTCCATTCGGGAAGCTTTGGTTTTGTCCTGCTTTGCAGATCCTATATATTCTATAAATTCTTTTTGTTTGTAGGCAGAAAATCGCTCAAAGGCTTTTGAAAGTGCAGTGTCTTTCTTTAATTCGTTTTCAAATAAATCACATGGTACAACTTTCTTTTTCTCGGGCTTGTGACTCAAGCCTTTCATCTCATTTTGGATGGCTTCATGAATATATTCCAATAACAATTCTTCATCGATTTCTTCTTTAGATTGAAATCGCCATTGTCGTAACGCTTTGGTTACACCTTCTTGGGCATTTACTAATTTCTTTGCTTGGTCTATTAGAAAAACACCATTCATAAACCAAACTCCAAAATAGGATTTGAATCCGCCTAGACCAATTATGTTTTTATTTTGGTAGGTATAAACAGGAGCGCCCCATTTAATTGTTTCAACTAATTCGGTTTTTGCAATTATTGTTTTAAGAAATTCTATTTCTTCTTTCCATTGGTTTACTTTGTCCCAAATGTGTTTTTCTGTAGCCATAAATTCAAAAAAAAAATCCACAAATAGTTTTACTTGTGGATTTAATTAGTGGGTATTTTTTTATGAAAAATTAGTTGTTGCTGTTAATTCGGCAATTTTCACAATCACATCTACCGCTTTTTGCATGCTTTCTACAGGTACATATTCGTATTTACCATGAAAATTATGCCCGCCAGCAAAGATATTGGGGCAAGGTAAACCCATGTAAGACAATCTAGATCCGTCTGTTCCTCCACGAATTGGTTTGATAATTGGTTCAATTCCTAATTCGCGCATGGCTTTTTCGGCTAAATCTACAATAAACATCATAGGTTCTACTTTTTCACGCATGTTATAATACTGATCTTTGACTTCGGTAATACAAATGTCTTCGCCAAATTGAGCGGCATATTTTGCATTGATTTTTGCAACAATTTGATTAACTAGTTCTTTTCTTTTTTCAAATAACTGCATGTCATGATCTCTAATGATCAATTCTAATTTGGTTTCTTCTAGGCTTCCAGAAATTCCGGTTACATGAAAAAATCCTTCATAATCAATGGTTTCTTGTGGGATTTCATTCTTAGGCAATTCATTAATAAAATCATTTGCAATTAGCATTGAGTTAATCATTTTACCTTTGGCGTAACCCGGGTGAACGCTTTTCCCTTTAAAGATAATTTTGGCACCAGCCGCATTAAAATTTTCATATTCTAATTCGCCAATTTGACTTCCATCCATGGTGTAAGCCCATTGTGCTCCAAATTTTTCAACATCAAAT
Source organism: Flavobacteriaceae bacterium (assembly GCA_947453195.1). GTDB lineage: Bacteria > Bacteroidota > Bacteroidia > Flavobacteriales > Flavobacteriaceae > Flavobacterium. Next base: position 10,027 of record CANGFO010000020.1, on the reverse strand, counting down.
ATATCGGCACCTCGGCCAATTTCTTCATCGGGTGTAAACCCAACTCTGATTTTTCCGTGTTTAATTTCTGGATGTTGCACTAAATATTCCATTGCAGTGACAATCTCGGTAAGACCTGCTTTATCATCGGCACCAAGAAGTGTTAACCCATTAGTGGTAATTAATGTTTGTCCTTTATAAAGTAATAAATCTTTAAAATAGCTGGGAGATAGGACGATGTTGAGTTCTTTATTTAAAATAATATCACCACCATCATAATTAGAAACGATTTGCGGTTTTACATCTTTTCCAGTAAAATCTGGTGAAGTGTCGTAATGTGATACAAATCCAATTGTAGGTACTTCATGATCTACATTACTTTTAAGAGTCCCCATAACATAACCATTGTCATCAATAGTGACATCTGTAAGTCCGATAGTTTTTAATTCTTTAACTAATAAATTAGCTAAATCAAATTGCTTGAAGGTACTGGGAGTTGAGGTTGAATTGGCATCCGATTCGGTATCAATTATAGCATAGCTAATAAATCGATCAATAATATGTTGCATGAAGTGTATATTTTGTTTCATTGCAAATATACAAATTGGAAGTATTTAAAAAATGAAAGAAAATTAGAAATAAATTATTTATTTCTTAAGTACTTTATATTGTTCGTAGCATTGACTAATAGCATCCAGAATTTGTAAATCATTTGCTGTTTGAATAAAGGCCTCTGAATAATTACAATGCTGAAGGATTTCAGGAATATCCTTTTTGTCAATTCCTAATAATATTGCTATCGTTTCTCTATCAAATTTAGTTTCAAGAAGTGTTTTAACCGTATTGTCCTTCTTCATTTCTTTAAGTTTCTTCAGCTCCTTTGGTTTTTTTCCAAAGAAATTATAGAGCATATCGGCAGGATTAAATATGGAGTTCATGACTCTAGAAAAGGCTTTAGGAGAATATTCTCCCGCTTCGTATCCTTGTGGTAATCCTGAAATACTATAACGAAAGTTTTCTTCATCTGGAATTAATTTGGTGTCAACTTCAAGGTAACCGGTAAGGTTGTATTTTCTAACTTTAACTTCTTCTAATGCAATTGCCTTTTCGGTTAATTCAATTTTGGCATTCCCATTTTTAACCCAGTCATTGGTTACTCTTACGCGTAAAGATTGGAATCCAATCATGGTAATATGAAGGGTGTCATTTACATCGGCATCTATTTCAAAATTTCCTCTCGCATTTGAAATTGTTCCTTTCACCTTATTTACATTAATGATGTTTACGTTAGGTAAAGGAAAAGTGGTAGTACTGTTTATAATGGTTCCTTTAACTTTTTTTGTAGCATTTGTTTGCTGTGAAAAGGTAGAAATTGAAAGAGAAAAAAACAATAAAGCGACGAAATATTTCATGTCCTAGTTTGAAAGTTTAAAAGTATAAAACTCTAAAGTATATTTTTAATTATTATCAGAAAATTAACAAAACATTTTTTTTAATAATAATTCCCAAACGCTATTATTTATTTATAATAGAATTTGGGAATTATTATTAAAGGCAAAAAGAGTAATTAGCTTCTTCTTGGTCTTCTAGTTTTTGCTTCGTCAAACGAACGCCCTGCAGGTCTAGATGAAGTTCCTTCAGATCTTCTTGAAGGTCTTTCTTCTCTTTGTGCAGAACCTGGCTCTCTTCTTGAAGTTGATGTTCTTTCACTTCTAAATCCGCCTTCTTTTCTATCGCTTCTCGGGCCAAAACTTCCGCTTCTAGAGCTGCTGTTTCTGTCTCCATCACGTCTTCCGCCAAAGCCTCCGCGTCGTTCACCACCAGAACTTCTTCCGTTGTGATCGCGTCTTCCGCTTCCGCCACCGCCTTCATTTTTAGAAATTTCTACATTGATTCGTCTTCCGTTAAGGTCAAATCCGTTAAGGATAGACATTACTTTATCGGTATGTTCTCCATCGGTATTAAAGAAAGAAAAACCTTCTTTAACATCTACTTTAAATACATCATCACGACCTAAATCTAGAGTTTCTTTTAAGAAATCTTTTAATTGCATCCAATCAAAATCATCTCGTGCTCCAATATTTACAAAATAACGAACTGGATCACCCGCTCTAATTTCTCTTGGCTCCGATCCTCGTTCTCCTCTGTCACTTCCTTTTTCACCTGATAAATCGCGTTTCTTTTTGTAATAATTAATGAAACGGTTAAATTCTACAGAAACCATTTTCTTGATTAATTCTTCTTTAGATAAACCATCTAAAACTTCATTAATAGCCGGAAGATAGTTGTCAATTTCATGGTCAACCTCAGTGTCTTTAATTTTATTAGCTAAGTGCAACAATTGAATTTCGCAGATTTCCATTCCTGAAGGAATTGTTTTTTCTTGAAATTTTTGTTGGATGATTCTTTCAATTGAAGCAATTTTACGAATCTCACTTTTTGTAATGATTACAATTGAAGTTCCTAGTTTCCCAGCACGGCCAGTTCTTCCTGAACGGTGGTTGTAAGTTTCAATTTCGTCTGGTAATTGATAATTAACCACGTGAGTAATATTATCAACGTCAATTCCACGAGCCGCAACATCGGTCGCAACAAGCATTTGAATTTGACGACCTCTAAACGATTTCATAACACCATCACGTTGTGCTTGAGATAAATCTCCGTGCAAAGCTGCAGCGCTATAACCATCTTCAATTAATTTTTCGGCAACCGCTTGAGTATCTCTTTTGGTTCTACAAAAAATTACAGAGAAAATATCTGGATTAGCATCTGCTAATCTTTTTAATGCTTCATATCGGTCGCGAGCATTCACACAATAAAATTCGTGAGATACCGTTGCCGAACCTGAATTCTTACTTCCTACAGTAACTTCTGCAGGATCGTGCATGAATTTCTTAGCAATTCTAGCTACCTCTGCTGGCATAGTTGCCGAGAATAACCAGGTACTTTTGTCATCAGGAGTATCTGATAATATAGAAACTATATCTTCATAAAATCCCATGTTTAACATCTCATCTGCTTCGTCTAGAATACAAAAGTTGATGTTTTTAATATTTACAAGACCTCTGTTTATCATGTCTTGCATTCTACCCGGAGTTGCAACAATAATTTGTGCTCCTCGTTTAATTTCTCTTGCTTGCTCTGTAATGCTGGCACCACCATAAACTGCTACTGTATGTAAACCTTTTACATATTTTGAGTACTGTTTAATTTCATTGGTGATTTGTAAGCAAAGTTCCCTTGTTGGGGATAAAATTAGTGCTTGTGTGCTTCTGTCTTCTGCGTCTAATTTCTGAATTAGTGGAAAACCAAAAGCTGCTGTTTTCCCTGTGCCGGTTTGTGCTAAAGCTACTAAATCGGTGTTTTTTTCCAATAAGACTGGAATCGCTTTTTCTTGCACTTCTGACGGATTCTCAAATCCTAGATCCTTGATCGCCAGCAGTAACGATTCATTCAGACCTAATTGTTCAAATTTATTCATATTGTATTTTAAAATTGGGTGCAAAGGTAGTTTTTAAAAACCATATAAACTAATTTGTTTTTTATTGATTTTCAAATAGTTATAAATTTAATTTGAATTTATGTAATTCTTAACTAGTTAATAATGATGTTTTGAACTCAATAATTACTTATGAAATGAATTTATTTGTAAGATTTTTCGATTTTATAATTCGTTTATCGATATTTAATTGTTTTTTATCGGATATTTAAACAAAATATTTTTTTTATCTACAATTAAAGTCAATTTATCGCTTTTTAAGTCAATTTTGAACTACTCGTTACAATTAACCTAAAATACCTTTGTCCTGTGAAATAGAGGCATACTAAACTAAATAGTAGTTTGTATCAAATATATCATCTAATGTAGCCTCATTAATAGTCTTAACCTTTTTAAATATTATGAAAAAAATTAAAATTACATTTATTGTGCTTTGTATTTCTGCTTTGTCAATTGCACAAGTTGGTATTGGAACCAATACTCCAGTTGCAGGAGCAATTCTTGAATTAAAAGCTGCGGATAAATCATTAGTATTAACTCGTGTTGCCACTACTGCAGCAGTATCAACACCTGTAAATGGAATGATGGTTTATGATATTTCATCTAATTGTATAAAAGGGTATCAAAATGGAGCTTGGACAGGATGTTTAAGTTCATGTGGCACTACTGGGACCCCTGCCACCTATGGTGCTTCTCGAAATCCATGTGCCGCTTTAGCAGATGTAAGAGATTTCTGTTTTTCTAATAATTCTTTTGGCAGCTATTGCTATCCAATGTTTATTTCGGGTGATGGATATATATATGGTGGTTGGGATCAAGATTTATATGGTATGACTGGTTTAGGAAATGTATATTCAGGAGACGCTTCTACAACTTATGCTTATTCTTCAAATGATTTATATTCAGCATATCCAGCTGCTAATATTTTATATTATTTACCAAATGCTAGATGGAAAAGAATTATGGGAAGTAGTACTTCTGGGAGTGCAATGTTTGGAATAACTGAGGATGGTAAATTGTATTCTTGGGGAGGTGCAAATGGTACAGCTTGGCCAATTTTTGGAGTATCAACTGTATTTTCTAATAGAACTCAATCGGGTACACCAAGGGAAATAGTAAATACTGATGGTAATAAATGGAAAGAATTTTATTGTACCGGCGAATATGTATATGCCGTTGATCATACAGGTAAATGGTGGTCATGGGGTGGTAGACCAACAGCAGTATATAATGGAATCAGTTTTGCTCATTCTCCAACTGCAACTGCATCCTCTTATTTAATCCCAAAACCTTGCGCAGCTTTAGTTCCAGCACCTAAATACAATCCAAATGTAGAAGAGACTTTTGCTGCATTTCAAGGAGGTAGTGCGGTTTCTTTTGCTTATATAGGTACTGACAATAAAGTTTACACTTATGGAGAAAATGCAGTTACCCTTTCAGGTTCCTTAATTACAACTCCCCAAATGATAAATCTTCCTGCAGGTGTCAATCCTATAAAAATAATGACATTCATGCTTTCAAATTTTTTAGTTCTAGGTGATAATGGAGTTTTATACAGATTCGGTAATGGTGAATCTTATATTCCAGCTGTAGGGAGTACAGCAGTTCCCTTGAATACAGGGACCAATCTTTTTAAAGACTTTGTAACCGGTTATTATGCTATTCATGGAGTTCCTTTAAATGGGGGTAATATGGTGAATATATCCTATAATTTTTCAAATGCTGCACTACAAGTAGTTCAAACAAAAATAGTTGCAGGTACTTCAGGATTTAATGTCTTGAAATTATGGAGAGATAATCAGGAGAATATTTTAGTAAAAGATGGAAATACAGGTAATTTATATGTGTACAATACTACTGGATATTTAAGCACTGCAACTTGGATTTCAAGAGCAATTGGCTTTAGTATACCTAATGTAATTGGATCAAATGTAGATTCAAATGGGAATGTATTAAAGAATGTAGGTCCTTTTAAACTTATCAACTGTCAAAACTAAATTAACATTATTCTTATTTTTAAAATAATCGAATGTAGATTTAAAAAAGAGTTTTGATTAAAAAATAAACGAATTTACAATGAAAAAAATAATAACAAGTATAATAATATTAATAGTTAATATTTCTGTTTATTCTCAGGTTGGTATTGGAACTATAGCACCAATTGCAGGTTCTTTATTAGAACTTAAAGCAACGGATAAGGCACTAGTCTTAAGTAGAGTCGCTGGCTCTGCAGCTATTGCTACGCCGATAGATGGTATGCTAGTTTATGATTCTTCTTTAAATTGTTTCCGTAGCCGTGAAAATGGAGTTTGGACTCCCTGTTGGAATTGTTGTGTTGCTCCAAGCACTGCAGCTGGAACAATTACAGCCTTAGATTGTGCTGGAGTAATAAAAACAGGGACGCTAACTAATGCTGTTGCGGCTACCGCAGTAAGTGCTGATTTGTCCTACACTGGAGGAAATGGTGGAACCTTTACAGGCCAAGCTATAACTTCAACAGGTGTTACAGGATTAACCGCAACTTTAGTAGCTGGAAATTTTGCTACGGGTATAGGTACTGTAACTTATGTAATTTCGGGGACTCCTGCCACTACAGGAACAGCAAGTTTTGCTCTAGCTATAGCTGGGCAAAATTGCACGCTAACACTAACAGTTTTGTAACTATTTATCCGAATTAATCAATTTTTAATGGTTAAAAAATAAAATAAGATTTTGAAAGAATTTGCCCTGATTCAATAAAATATTAAAATGAAAAAAAAGTATCCTATAAGAATTGTTTGGTTTTTAATTGTAGCATTATTTTCAATTACTAATGCTATATACAGCCAATCCTCTAGTTTTGGTAATACCTATGTCTTCAATAATGGAGAGATGGGTATTGTAGATATTCAACATAATTTTTTTAATGGAGGATCTGGAATTCAACCTGGAATTGTTGGAACTGATAGAACCGCTACACAAGGTTTTTTGAGTTTTGTAGGAACAGCTAGCTGGGCAGGAGCATCTAACACCGCATTTGTGGATGGTTATGTAAAAACCTATTTGACTTCCTCATTTACTTTCCCTATTGGGGATAATAACAAGTATAGACCCGCTGCAATTTCGGCAGCTTCTTTAGCAAATCCGGCAAATGCAGCATATTTTGGTGTTAGTGCCACCACAGCAATAACATCTAGATTAAGAGGAGGAAACGAACCAGTATTACCTCCAGGAGGTCCATATAATACAACTCTTATGGGTTTAGGTGTAGGATCTGTGGATAATGAAGAATATTGGGACATTAATGGTTCGACTTCGGCTAAGATAACTTTAACCTGGGACGCAACAAGTGCTATTAACTCTTTAACTTCACTATCTATCTTAGGTTGGAACGGAACCCAATGGGTGGCCATTCCTTCTACAGTTGATTCTTCTTCGTTGTTAGGTGGTTCAAGCACTTTATCTTCAGGTTCTATTACTACAAATTCTGCTCTAGTTCCTGATGCATATGGAATTTACACTTTAGGAACAGTTTGTAATGCTGGCACTTCTGCTCCTATATTAAGTAGTAATTCAGTAAATAATATATGTCCAACAACAACCGTAAATTTAAACAGCTTAGTAACGAGCAGCACCCCATCAGGAGCTTCTTTAGTTTGGTTTACAAATAATATTCACACGGGAAGTACTTACTCAACACCAACAGCGGCAGTTGCAGGAACCTATTATCCTTTTTATTATGATAGTGTAAATAATTGTTATAGTTCGGCAGGAGTTATGGTTACAGTAACTATATCTTCCCCTCCGGACATTCCTTCAGTAGCAAGCACAACGCAACCAACTTGCATAGTTTCAACAGGAAGTATTATTTTTTCAGTACAATCTGGTGTAGAGTATAGTGTTGATAATGGATCTAACTATCAAGCAAGTCCAACTTTTTCAGGATTGGCAGCAGGAACTTATAATTTAATTGTTAGAAATAGCACTAACTCAACTTGTTCTGCAGTTTTACCTAACTCTGTTACTTTATATACTCCATCAATTACTTCACCAAACTTAATAGTTTCGGGTGCCATTTGTAATGGCACTACTTATAATGTAAGTTTTAATAGTAATGGGATAGTAGCAGCTTCAGCAGGGAATATAGTAGGTAATACTATAACAGGTGTTCCAATTGGAACTAATTTGGTTTTAACTGCTACTTCTCTAAATGGATGTGCAAGCATTCAAAGTACTGTTGTTTCTCCAACTAGTTGTAGTAATCCACTAAATGGATGTATTACACCTACAATAAGTGCAGGAACAGGAGTTTGTTCAGGATCTGGAACATATAGTGTTTCGGTAACAGCAAGTGTAGGAGCAATAATTACTTCTAATACAGGAACCGTTTTTGGTAATTCTGTAACTGGAATAGCTTTAGGAACTTCTGTAACTATTACTGCTACAAATGGAACTTGCACTAATTCGCTAATTGTTTCTAGTCCAAGTGATTGTTCAATACCTTGTGCTACTTCGAGTGTTAGTTATAGTATTGGATCATGTTTAGGAACAACTTATAATGTTTCTATTAGCAATCCAAATAATGTTAGCATCACTTCATCTGCTGGAATTGTCAGTTCTACTGCTGTTTCAGGAATTCCAATAGGGACCAATGTGACATTAACCGCAACTGCAACTGGATGCACACCGGAAGTTGTAAATTTAATTGCTCCTTCAGCAACTACACCAAGTTTAATAGTTTCAGGAGCAACATGTAATGGCAACTCTTATAATGTAAGTTTTAATAGTAACGGAATAGTATCGGCTTCTGCAGGTAATATAGTAGGGAATACTATTACAGGAGTTCCAGTAGGAACAAATTTGGTGTTAACTTCTAGTGCTGTAAATGGATGTGCAAGTACTCAAAGTACAGTTTTATCTCCAACAAGCTGCAGTAATCCACCAATTGGTTGTAAAACTCCTACGATAAGTGCAGGATCTGGAGTTTGTTCAGGATCTGGAACATATAGTGTTTCGGTATCGGTAAGTGCTGGAGCAATAATTAGTTCTAATGTTGGGACAGTTATTGGTAATTCTGTTACCGGTATAGCCATTGGATCTCCAGTTACAATAATAGCAACCATTGGTACTTGTACTAATTCAGTAATTGTTTCTAGTCCAAGTGATTGTTCAACACCTTGTGCAACTTCAAGCGTTAGTTATAGTATCGGATTATGTTTGGGATCAACTTATAATATTTATATAAATAATCCAAATGGATCTAATATTACTTCTTCAGCTGGGACAATAACTGCTTCGGTAATCACGGATATTCCAATAGGAACCAATGTGACAATATCTGCAACTGCAACAGGATGTACATCACAGGTGGTGACTTTAAGTTCTCCAGTAGGCTGCTCACCTGATTTTACTCCGACAGTTGATATTGACAATGTAGTTTTTTTAACTGCTGGAGTTTCTAGAGATTTTGTTGTAAATATTTCTGAAACTAGGTCTTCTCCTTCCAATGGGCAAATAATTTTTACCATTCCAAAACAGTCCGGATTTACTATTACTTACAATGCATTAAATGTATTATCTGGAGTAGGGGGAGGTACAGTTGTTAATAATCCAGATTGGAATATAACTGAAAATTCATTTTTTATTACAGTAACATCTAAACCAAATATTGTTATTGATTCGTATTCATTCTCAAGTATTGGCTTTGAGATTTTCAGAAAACCAAATATACCAAATCAAACGTGGCAACCAATAACAGTAACCATTATTAATGGTTCTGGTTCGGATAGCGTAGATGACAACAATACTTATAATCTAATAATAAAAACGCAATAATATAATTCACTAATAAAATAAATACTATGAATACTCTTTACAAAACAGTAGTCTTTTTTGTTCTTTTCTTAATTGCTCCATTCGTATTTGCTCAAAATGCTGATCCAGGAATTGGAATTCTTATGAGTCCAGCAAGTTTATCCCAAGGTACAACGGGTATTCTTAGTGCTAACGTTGGTAATTATGGAAATAGAACAATCGTTGCAAATTCATTGAGAGTTACAATATCTGTTGGAACAGATGCTGAAATTATTGGTATCGCTTCAGGGAGTGACTCAAGATGGACCTTGTTATCAATGACAACAGGGTCTGGTAATACTATTCGTTTAAAAAATACGGCTGGAGGATTTGGTTCTTTTGACGTCGGTAATATTTTACTAACCATAAGAGGAAATGTAGTAAGTGGCCCGGATTTAATTCTTGGAAACATAGTTTATATTACAGCAGCAAATCCATTATTATGTGGAGTTTGTCCTCCAACACCATTAAATGTCTCTCAAGGGAATGCTAGTACTTCAAATGATAACTCACAAACTAGCTTGGCGGTAACTGCTCCAGTAATTGATGCTGTTGTAGATACTACAGCACCAATAAATGGAACAACAGGAGGAACTACTCCAGCATTAACAGCAAATGACACCTTAAATGGTGCTCCAGTAGTAATAGGAACTGCCCCAGGAAATGTAACGTTAACAGCAGTGAGTGTTCCAACCGGATTGACATTAAATCCAAACG
>CANGFO010000019.1 GCA_947453195.1 Flavobacteriaceae bacterium | reverse complement strand
TCGCCTTCTTTTACAAAAGTATTTGTCACTTCACCCGAAAATGGCGCCGTAATATTAGAATAGGAAAACTGAGCCATAACTTCATTACGCATCTGTCTAGCTCCTTCCAAACCTGCTTTAGCCATTTCATAGCGCGAAGTCATGTCGTCTAGTTCTTTTTGGGAAGCACTTTGCTGATTGAATAATGTAGTAAATCTTTCGTAGTCTTTTTTAGCATTATTATATCCAGCAGTAGCTTGTAAAATAGAAGCATCTACTTGTGCTTTTTTAGCTTGTAAATCACTATTATTAATACTTACTAATAATTGACCCGCACTTACTTTTTGCCCCACTTTCACATTTACTTTGGTAACATAGCCCATCATTCTAGTAGAAACATTGGCACTATTTTCGGCTTCTATTTTCCCACTTGCGGTTACAAATTCCCCATTAGTATCTGCAGAAATTCCGTTTACTTTTACAGCAATTGCTGGTTCATTATTAGCTGCTGTTTCTTTTTTTTCTTTTCCACATGAAAGGAATAAAAAGGTAGATATTGTTAGAATAGTTATTGTTTTTTTCATGATATATTGACTTATCTTATTACTTAATATTATGTTTTATTTGGTTAAAAATTGTAAATAGTTTTTGGTGAAATTATATTCGAATACCGCTTGTAAATGTTCTAATTCTTTTTGAATCATTTGAGTTTCTGATTGTAACAAATCGGTTGTTTTTTCTAAACCTTGAGTGAAACGATTTTGGCGTATTCTATATCCTTCCTGAGCTTGTTCAAAAGCTAATTGCGAAAGATTTGCTTTATTTTCAGCATCAATTAACTGACGATTAGTTTTATTTAATTCCAGTTGACTTTGTTTTTTATATTGCTCGGTTTCAACTTCGGATTTTTGAAAATCAGCTTTCGCTTTATTCATTTTTCCAATTGATTTATAGCCATCAAAAACATTCCAAGATAATTGTGCTCCAACTAAATACCCTTTAGCAGAAGTACCTAAGAAATTCTTGTCATATAATTCATAACTTCCAAAAGCATTTAATCGGGGCAGAAAGTTCATCTTACTTGACATATACATTTTTTGATAAGCAGTAGTTGATTTATTCATTGCTTGAATGTCTTTTCTGTTTTCTGATAAAGAAACAGCTATCGTTTCTACCGAAATAGCAGTTTCTAATTCCTCTGAAGGCTTATATGTTTTGCCTTTGGTTTCTTCATTTAAAAGAAAAGCTAAATAATCGGATGCATTTTGAATATTACTTTTTGCATACTGCAATTGGTTTGTAATTTCATTAACACGAACCTGTACATTTAACAAGTCTGTTTTTTGCAATAACCCTTGTTGGAAATAGTTTTGAACTAATTTTAAATTGGCCTTCCCAGTTGCATTTGCTTTTTCTAAAACTTTTACGGCTCTATAAGCCAATTGCAATTGCATATAAGATTTAGACACTTCCAATTCTAGATATTCTTTTGTTCTATCTGTTTGCAATTGGTAGGCTTCCATTTTAGATTTGGCTGCTTGTCTCCCATAAATCCCATCAATATTAATTAAGGGTTGTTGGATTTCAAATTTGGTAGCAAAATTTTGAGTTTTAACAGGATCATTTAATAAGGCAGGATTAAAATCGGAAGCGGTTAAAATTTCCTGATTCAATTTTGATCCAAATGCCATTAACGGATTAGTAGTTACTATTCCGGTGTGTGAAACATTGATGTTGGGTAAAAATAGCGCATTGGATTGTTGGTAATCTGATTTGGCAGATTGGTAAGTTTTCTCGGCAATTTTAATTTGTAAATTTTTCTCGGATACTTTTTGCAACAATTCACTTTTTGAAATAGACAAGGTATCTTGACTAAAACCGAAGTAGGAAGAAATAAAAGTTGCGTTTAAAAGGAACAATTTTGTTTTTTTCATAATTATTTATCTGAATTATGAAGCAAAAATATATTACTACAAAGTCTTTAACAGTAACAAGTGTTACAGACAAAAACTGATTGATTGTTAAATATTAATTTTATTTACTAATCAATCGAAAAAAAAACTCCAACAAAATTGTTGGAGTTTTTTTTAAGTATAAATTATATTGTATTAAAAAGTCTTCGAAACTTTATCTATAGCTTTAATAGTAAAATCTAAATCTTCATAAGTTAACGCATCAGTAATAAACCAAGTTTCATAGGCAGAAGGTGCAATGTAAACGCCCTCTTTTAACAAGCCATGAAAAAACTTCTTGAAGGTTTCATTATCGCCATTTTTAGCTGTTTGAAAATCTACCACCGGACTCGCATCAAAATGCACCGAAATCATAGACCCAACTCTATTGATGGTATAAACAACTCCATTTTGAGTAAGCACTTTATGTATTCCAGCTTCTAGGTAGGCCGTCTTTTTATCTAAATTTTCAAATAAATTAGCATCTGTATTTATTGCTTGTAACATGGCCAATCCGGCAGCCATAGCCAACGGATTTCCTGATAATGTTCCCGCTTGATACACAGGCCCAACCGGAGCTAAATAGTTCATGATTTCATTTCTTGCAGCAAAAGCACCCACAGGCAAACCACCTCCAATTACTTTTCCGAAACAAACAATATCTGCCTTGATATTATATAATTCTTGAACGCCTCCTTTTGCCAATCGGAAGCCAGTCATCACCTCATCAAAAATCAACAATGAATTATTTTCTGTACATAGTGCTCTTAATCCTTCTAAAAATCCAGGTAACGGTGACACACAACCCATGTTTCCGGCAACAGGCTCCACAATTAAGGCTGCAATTTGGTTTTTATTTGCTTCAAATAAATTTCGAACGCTATCTAAATCATTGTAATTTACCAACAAAGTATCTTGTGCTGTCCCGGGAGTAACTCCTGGACTATTTGGAGTTCCAAATGTACTTGCTCCACTTCCCGCCTGAATTAAAAACGAGTCGGAATGACCGTGGTAACAACCTGCAAATTTTATTATTTTGTTTCGATTCGTAAATCCGCGAGCCAAACGAATAGCGCTCATACAAGCCTCGGTACCCGAGTTTACAAAGCGTATTTTATCAATATTCGGAACCATTGAAACCGCCAATTGTGCAATTTGGGTTTCTAACTCAGTTGGCATTCCAAAAGAAGTTCCGCTTTTAGCTCTTTCAGTTATGGCATCAATTACGGGTTGATATGCATGACCTAAAATCATAGGACCCCAAGAATTGATGTAATCGATTAATTTATTTCCGTCTTCGTCAAATAAATAAGCTCCTTTAGCACTTTTCACAAAAATAGGTGTTCCTCCTACTCCTTTAAACGCTCTAACCGGTGAGTTCACTCCACCTGGAATTACTTTTTCTGCATCAGCAAACAACTGACTACTTCTTTGGTATAACATATAATTGGTATGCTGAAGTTTTATTTTACAATTAATTTTTGGCCAATAGCTATTCCAAAATCTGGAATATTATTTTTTTTCTTTATATCATCCACAGAGATGTTATATTTTTTTGAAATTGAATACAAAGTATCTCCTTTTATCACTTCGTGCAAATCTGCAGAAGGCTCAGCAACAGAAGGTTTCTTTTCAATCGAAGTAGCTACCATAGGAACATATTCTTTTCCTAATACTTCGGCGTCATATTTTTGCAATTGATAGCGTTCAATCAATCCAATTAGCTTGGTTGGATACGCAACATCGGTAGCATAACCGGCGTCTTTCAAACCTTGTGCCCAAGATTTATAATCGTCTTTTTCTAATTTAAATAATTTTGAATACCGTTCTCTAGAAGTCAAAAACAAGGAATGATCACGGTACGATTCATTGGGTTCGGTATATTTTCTAAAACATTCTTGTTCGGTATCATCATCATAGTTAATGCTTGGTCCGGTCCATTCTTTATGACATTTAATTCCAAAATGGTTATTGGCTTGGATACTCAATGGCCCCGTCCCTGCCCCCGATTCTAGGATTCCTTGCCCTAGCGTGATACTTGCCGGAATACCATAATCAATCATGTCTTGCTTAGCAATTTCTTTGTATTTCGAAATATATTCTAACACCATTGCCGTGGTAACTTTAACTCTAGTGGTAGCAGCAAGAACTTCGGTAGAATTAGCCGTTTTTGTAGAATTATCAAGAGGTGTTTCTCCTGTGTTTACAGGTAGTGGTTTAGTTTCCGCAACGGGTTGGATTGACTTAACCACAGTTTTTGCTGCCGATTTGGCTGGCTTTTTTATACTTTTTGTATAGGCAATAACAGGGCGATTTGAGCCACAAGCTGTAGCTATAATTAGAGTCAAACCAAAAACTATTTTCTTAATCATCAAATTGTATTGTTTGTAATTTCTTGTTTTTCAATTGTATGTTCATTCCTGCCACTCCTTGCAATCCTCCGGTATGAATAAGAAGAATTTTAGCGTTTTTTGGAAAATAATTCTTTTGTACTAAATCAATAACGCCAAAAACCATCTTTCCAGTATAAATGGGATCCAACGGAATTTTATTATTTTTATAAAACGAATTAATAAATTCAATTAGTTCACTCGTTACTTTTCCGTATCCACCAAAATGATACTCATTTATTAAACTGAAATTATCTTTTTTGGCAAAATTACGAATATCTTTTTGTAAAAAATCTCCTTTTAACGCCGGAAATCCTAAAACTTTTTGTCCTTCAAAACTATTGTTTATCAATCCAGATATAGTCCCTCCCGTGCCTACTGCACAACAAATAAAATCATATTCTTCGTCGGCCTTGTTTAAAATTTCTTCACATCCATTTACGGCAAATTCATTTGTTCCTCCCTCCGGAAGCAAATAAAAGGATCCGTATTTTTCTCTTAATTTTTCAACGAAATTGGCAGTATCTTTCAATCGATAAGCGTCTCTTGAAACAAACTCAAATTTCATACCACAATCTTGGGCAAAATGCAATGTTGGATTTTCATGAATTTTAACTTCCAATTCCTCCCCTCGAATCACACCAACAGTTTGAAATCCGTTTTCTTTTCCTGCAAATGCTGTCGCTGCAATATGATTGGAATAAGCTCCGCCAAAAGTGAGCAACGTGTGCTGATTTTCTTTTTTTGCTTGAAGCAAATTGTATTTTAATTTACGAAATTTATTTCCAGAAACAAAAGGATGAATCAAATCTTCACGTCGGATAAATAGCTTTACCGAAGCATTGTCAACTTGTATTTCTTGGGTTAAAACTTCCAATTCATTTATTTTTTACAAAGTTACGAATCGTTAGCCCTATTTAAATAGAATTTAAAGTAATTTTAATACAAAAAATTATTAATTAGAAATGCAAAATAGTATTTCTAAGTTGCTAAATTTGTAGCTATGAAGGAAGACAAAGAAGAAGTAAAACTTATTGAAGGCGAAGATTATTATCTTGCACCAGAAGGCTATAAGGTATTTACTGAGAAATACCACTTAAAACGCGGCAATTGCTGCCGAAGTGGCTGTCGTCATTGTCCCTACGGATTCGACAAAAAAACAGGTGCAATTAAAAAATAACTTAAGTATTTTAAGAGTATTTATTTAAAAAAACAAAATGCTATGGTAATCAATTTCAAATCAAAAAAATTAGACAGCACATTTCGGCTGATTTATATTTTTTTATTTCTCCTTTTGTTACTTATGCCCTTATTAATTTTATTTACTAAAAATGGATTCTATCCCTTTATTGTAATGGAAAGTATTTTTGCAATTATTATATCCCTTTTAGTAGTATCTATTCTAAAATTAAGAATAACTATTGAAGGGAATTTTCTTCTAATTAAAATAATTTTTACGGTTTATAAAACCGACATAAATAAAATATATAAAGTAAGAAAAGGTGAAACAATGTGGAGTGGATTTAATAAATTTGGGACATCCACAAACGGATTAATTATTTTCACAAAACATCTAAACGATTTATATATAACACCTGAAGAGGAAGCGTTATTTATAACCGAATTACAAAAAATCAATCCTAATATTATCTTAGAAAAAATATAAAAATGACTTTCAAAGAAGAAATACTACAAGGAATTCCATCCGAATTACCGAATGTAAAACCTTATGAAACAGAAATAAATCATGCGCCGAAGCGAAAAGAGATTCTTTCTGCCGAAGAAAAAAAACTAGCCTTAAAAAATGCCTTGCGTTATTTTGATGCTAAACAGCATGCCACTTTATTACCTGAATTCAAACAAGAATTAGAAACCTACGGTCGGATTTACATGTACCGTTATAGACCAGATTATAAAATATTTGCACGTCCTATTTCAGAATATCCTGGAAAAAGCGAGCAGGCAAAAGCCATCATGTTAATGATTCAAAACAACTTGGATCATGCTGTGGCACAACATCCACACGAATTAATTACCTATGGTGGTAATGGCGCGGTGTTCCAAAACTGGGCACAATACCGGTTAACCATGAGCTATTTAGCCCAGATGACCGACGAACAAACTTTGGTCATGTATTCTGGGCATCCAATGGGTTTATTTCCTTCACACAAAGAGGCGCCAAGAGTAGTTGTTACAAACGGCATGGTGATACCAAATTATTCTAAACCAGATGATTGGGAAAAAATGAATGCATTAGGGGTTTCTCAATACGGCCAAATGACAGCTGGAAGTTATATGTATATCGGTCCGCAAGGAATTGTTCACGGAACTACCATTACGGTTTTAAACGGATTTAGAAAAATAAAAAAATCCCCTAAAGGTGGCTTATTTGTAACTTCAGGATTAGGGGGAATGTCGGGGGCGCAACCAAAAGCTGGAAACATTGCAGGTTGTGTAACCATTTGTGCCGAAGTAAATCCGAAGATTACCCACATTAGACATTCGCAAGGTTGGATAAACGAAATTATTGACGACATTGAAAAGTTGGTTCCGAGGGTTAAAACAGCATTAGAAAATAAAGAAGTTGTTTCGATTGCCTATTTAGGAAATGTGGTGGATGTATGGGAACGATTGGATCAAGAAAATGTAACTATAGATTTGGGTTCCGATCAAACATCACTTCATAATCCTTGGGCTGGTGGTTATTATCCAATGGGATATAGCTTCGAAGAATCGAATGAATTAATGGCTAATAATCCCGAAAAATTCAAAGCGGAAGTTCAAAAAACCTTACGTCGTCATGCAACAGCAATTAATAAGCACACGGCAAAAGGTACCTATTTCTTTGATTATGGAAATGCCTTTTTATTGGAAGCATCAAGAGCTGGCGCTGATGTTTTTGCAGAAAACCATATCGATTTTAAATACAACAGTTATGTTCAAGACATTATGGGACCGATGTGTTTTGACTATGGATTTGGCCCTTTTAGATGGGTTTGCGCATCCGGAAATCCGGATGATTTAGCTAAAACGGATCAAATTGCTTGTGATGTATTAGAAGCAATGATGCAAAATTCACCGGAAGAAATTCAACAGCAAATGGCCGATAATATCCAATGGATTAAAGGTGCTCAAGAAAATAAATTGGTCGTTGGTTCGCAAGCGCGAATTCTATATGCCGATGCCGAAGGAAGGATGAAAATTGCTGAAGCGTTTAACCAAGCTATTGCTCAAGGTGAAATTGGTTATGTTATTTTGGGTCGCGATCACCACGACGTTTCCGGAACAGATTCTCCTTATAGAGAAACTTCCAACATTTATGATGGTTCTCGTTTTACTGCCGATATGGCAATTCAAAATGTTATTGGAGACAGCTTCCGTGGCGCAACTTGGGTTTCCATTCATAATGGTGGTGGCGTTGGCTGGGGCGAAGTAATCAACGGAGGTTTCGGAATGGTACTAGACGGTACGAAAGAAGCATCCAAACGATTGGAATCAATGCTTTTTTGGGATGTCAACAACGGAATTTCAAGAAGAAGTTGGGCACGAAATGAAGGAGCAATTTTTGCAATTAAAAGAGCGATGGAAGCGCAACCGTTGTTAAAAGTAACCCTACCAAATTTAGTAGACGAAAATTTACTTTAATTTATATTTTCAATTTTTAAAATCAGATTAGTTAATTCGTTAATTAATCTGATTTTTTATATCCACTTTATTGATATTTTTTTATATTAGTACTTCCAAATTGAGATTTATTTCATGTCATTAAAATCATTACTTCATACTCCTGCATTAACTCACGAGAAATCACTGAAAACTTTGGTTGAAAACAGGACCATTTTTTCATTAAATAATTGTGAGTTAAACATCTTTGAAACCTATCAAGAATCGGCTTTAGTTCCTTTAAAGTTTAACGATTTGGTGGTAACAAGTATGTTGCGTGGAAAAAAAGTAATGCATCTTTTTGACGATCCGGGCTTTGATTATCTTCCGGGTGAAACCGTTGTGATTCCTTCTAATGTAGGAATGAAAATAGATTTTCCAGAAGCAACAATAGAAAATCCAACCCAATGTTTGGCATTGGCTATTGACCAAACTAAAATTTCGGATACTCTAAATTTTTTAAATGAGCGTTATCCAAAAGAAGGGAATAATAATTTTTGGCAATTAAATTATCAAAATTATTTTTTCTACAATAATGTAGATTTGGCAACGACCATAAATAAATTGATTAAAGAGTGTATGAGTACTTCAATAACCAAAGACGCTTTAGCAGATTTGACTTTGCAAGAATTGTTGATTCGAATCATTCAAACGCAAACTGCAAAACGATTTGAAGGAGATACACCAATTGAAATCAACAGTTCGCTTTCTGCATCCATCGATTTTATTAAAAAGAACATTCAGGAAAATATCAATTTGAAAGATTTAAGTGAAAAAGCGTGCATGAGCACCACTTCATTTTATCGCTATTTTAAAAGAGAATTGGGCATGAGCCCAATTGAATACATCTTAAATGAAAAAATAAAACACGCAAAGAAACTGCTTAAAAATCCGAAGATTCATGTGAATGAAGTTTCTTATGCAACAGGATTTGAGGATTGCAATTACTTCATTAGATTGTTTAAAAAATACGAAGGTGTTACACCCAAGCAATACCAACTAATGAATGTTGGGCATTAATCGTAAGAATTGAAACTTACTTCTTCTAAATTATTCAACTCCTCTTCGGTAAAAAGTCGGTAAATAATTTTAAATGTTTTGCCATATGGAGTTTCCAAAGAAAATCCTCCAGGACCAAAACCATTGGTAACATCTAGAGTAAAATGGCTGAATTTCCAATATTCAAATAAATCTTTATCCACCCAAAAATCAAATCCTAGAATTTGTCCAATACAAACATCATTGGTTCTTGGAAAGAAAGCACCTTTTTCAAAACATTGTGGCTGGGTTCCTTCACAACATCCTCCTGCCTGATAAAACATTAAGTCTCCAAATTTACCTTGAAGCATTTCAATGACTTCAACTGCTTGTGGAGTAACGGATAATCTTTTTACTTTTTCCATAATTATAATTATAAACCGCAAACTCATCAAATATACTAATTTGTGAATTTGCGGTTGGAATTTAATTAATTTCTATCTACTAAAAGAAACCAAGTTTGTTTTTGTTGTAAGAAATCAACATGTTTTTAGTTTGACGGTAGTGATCCAACATCATTTTGTGGTTTTCTCTACCAATTCCTGATTGTTTGTATCCACCAAACGGAGCTCCTGCTGGATAAGCATGGTATTGATTTACCCATACTCTACCCGCTTGAATTGCTCTTGGTACTCTGTATAATTCATGAGCATCACGAGTCCAAACTCCTGCTCCTAAACCATACATGGTATCGTTAGCAATTTCAATTGCCTCTTCGGTAGTTTTAAAAGTAGCAACCGCTAATACAGGTCCGAAAATTTCCTCTTGGAAAATTCTCATTTTATTATGTCCTTTAAATAAAGTTGGCTGAATGTAATATCCTCCATTTAGATCGTCACCTAATTGGTTTACTCCACCTCCACATAATAATTCAGCACCTTCTTCTTTACCTAAATTAATATAAGAAAGGATTTTGTCTTTTTGAATTTGCGATGCTTGAGCACCCATCATTACAGTTGGATCCAATGGATTTCCTACTTTAATTGCTTTTACTCTTTCTAATACTCTTTCTATAAATTTATCGTAGATGTCTTCATGAATTAACAATCTTGACGGACAAGTACAAACTTCACCTTGGTTGAAAGCAAAAAGTACCGCACCTTCAATGGCTTTATCCAAAAAGGCATCGTCTTCATCCATAACCGATGGAAAGAAAATGTTTGGAGATTTCCCACCTAATTCTAAGGTTACCGGAATAATATTTTCTGTTGCATATTGCATTACCATTCTACCTGTTGCAGTAGATCCTGTGAAAGCTGCTTTAGAAACTTTAGGATTGGTAACTAAAGTTCTTCCTAGTTCTGCACCAAATCCATTTACCACATTTATTACTCCAGGAGGAAGTAAATCTCCTATGATTTCCATCATTACCATAATTGAAATTGGAGTGCTTTCTGCAGGTTTTAACACCACGCAGTTTCCTGCTGCTAGTGCTGGAGCTAGTTTCCAAACTGCCATTAAGATTGGAAAATTCCATGGAATAATTTGTGCAATTACCCCAAGTGGCTCATTTACGATGATAGAAACCGTATCTTTATCTAATTCATTTATTGAACCTTCTTCTGCACGAATTACACTTGCAAAATATCTAAAATGGTCTACAGATAATGGTAAATCTGCATTAATTGTTTCTCTAATTGCTTTTCCGTTATCAAGTGTTTCTACAGTTGCAAGAAGCTCAATATTAGCCTCAATACGATCTGCAATCTTGTTTAATATTATGCTTCTTTCTGTAGCCGAAGTTTGACTCCAAGTTACAAATGCTTTCTCTGCTGCATTTACTGCATTTTCAACATCTAATTTTGCAGAATGTGCTGCTTTAGCTAATAATTTCCCATCTACTGGAGAAACTACTTCAAAATACTGTCCTGTAGAAGGAGCAGTCCAAGTTCCGTTAATGTAATTATCGTACTTTTCTTTTAATTGTGGTCTTTTGATTAAATTACTCATAAATTTTGGTTTTTAGATTTATCCAAAAGTAAAACCCTACTTCCAAAAAAAATAGCACAAAAATTGCATAGTATAGCACAAAATTGATAAAAATGAAAAATAGCAATCAAATTTTTAAACATTTAAAAAAAATAGCACTTATTAATCATAAGATTCTCAATCCAAAAAAAAAGTTTTTTGCTGCAAATATATTTTATTGTAAAAGCTACAATACTTATCTTTGAGCTCTTAAATAGCATTCAATATCATGAAGATTTCATACAACTGGTTAAAACAATTTTTAAAAATAGATGCTCCTTCTGAAGAAGTTTCAAACATCCTTACCGATTTAGGACTTGAGGTGGAAATGGTTGAAAAATACCAATCGGTTAAAGGGGGATTAGAAGGCGTTGTCGTTGGCCATGTTTTAACTTGCGAAAAACACCCTGATGCAGATAGATTAAAAGTAACCACTGTAGATCTTGGAACAGGAACTCCTGTTCAAATTGTTTGTGGCGCAAGCAATGTGGCTGCAGGACAAAAAGTTCCCGTTGCGACAATTGGAACCAAACTTTTTGACAAAGAAGGCGAAGCATTTGAAATCAAAAAAGGAAAAATTCGTGGACAAGAAAGTCATGGAATGATTTGTGCCGAGGACGAATTGGGTCTCGGAACGAGCCACGAGGGAATTATGATATTGGACGAAAAACTAGTTCCAGGAACTCCTGCAGCTAAAGTTTTTAATATTGAAAATGATGAAGTTTTTGAAATAGGATTAACTCCAAATCGTGCTGATGCCATGTCACATATGGGAGTTGCAAGAGATTTAAGAGCAGGGTTACTTCAAAGAAATGCCTCTTTAGAGTTAATCACTCCTTCAGTTTCTTCATTTAAAATTGACAAAAGAACTCTAAAAATTAATGTAAACGTAGCCGATTCTAATTTGGTTCCTCATTATTGTGGGGTTACCATTTCTGGAATTACAATTAAAGAATCTCCAAGCTGGTTACAAAACCGATTGAAAGCAATTGGACTTACTCCAAAAAATAATGTGATCGATGTGACTAATTATGTGTTACACGAATTAGGACAACCGCTTCACGCATTTGATGCTTCCCAAATTAACGGAAAAATACAGGTAAAAACTGTTGCTTCAGGAACTAAATTCATTACACTTGACGGAATTGAACGCACGCTACATGAAGAAGACATCATGATTTGCGATGACAATGAACCTTTATGTATTGCGGGTGTTTTTGGTGGAAAAAATTCGGGTGTATCTGAAAGTACAACTGCTATCTTTTTAGAAAGTGCGTATTTCAATCCCGTAGCAATTAGAAAAACAGCCAAAAGACATGGTTTAAGTACCGATGCATCGTTCCGTTTTGAAAGAGGAATCGATCCAGAAATTACAGAATATGCACTTAAGCGTGCAGCATTATTAATTCTTGAAGTTGCTGGTGGCGAAATTACTTCTGATATTATTGATGTGTACCCTAAAAAACTAGAAGGATTTTCAGTTTTCTTAAACTATGAAAAAACATTTAAATTAATAGGACAAGAATTACCAAAAGAAACCATCAAAAAAATTGTTGCTTCTTTAGATATTAAAGTAAACAGCTCTTCTGATGCAGGTCTTGGATTACAAATTCCGGCCTACCGTGTAGATGTGCAGCGTGAAGTAGATGTTATTGAAGAAATCCTTAGAGTTTATGGATATAATAATATTCATATTCCAAATAAACTAACGGCAACTATTGCTAATGCTCCTAGAACGGAAGACTATAAAGTGCAAAATGTTATAGCCAATCAATTGAATTCTCTTGGATTTCATGAAATGATGGCCAATTCGTTAACCACTCCTGATTATATTAAATTATCAGAACAGCTACAAGAAGAACACAACGTAACGATACTCAATCCATTGAGCAACGATTTATCCACTATGAGACAATCGATGTTGTTTTCTGGACTTGAAGCCATTTCGTATAACATCAACAGAAAAAGTAGCGATTTAAAATTATTTGAATTTGGAAAAAGCTACCGCAATTTGGATAATGGTTATAGCGAAAAGAAACACCTTACTTTATTTACAACCGGAAACAGAACTGAAGAAACTTGGACTAACGCGCAAAAACCATCTGACTTCTTTTTATTTAAAGGATATGTATCCACTATTTTATCTCGATTAGGGATTGATTATATTCAAAATACTCCTGTTTCAAGTGATGTATTTGCTGAAGGAATTGGATTTGCATTAGGCAAAGATATTTTAGTTGAAATGGGAACGGTAAAAAAATCGATTACCAAACATTTTGACATTAAGCAAGAAGTTTTTTATGCCGAATTCCAATGGGATTTAATTTTAAAAGCATTATCTAATAAAATTAAATTTACACCTATCCCTAAATATCCAGAGGTACGAAGAGACTTTGCCTTATTAGTTGATACAAATGTAGCTTTTGAGTCAATCTATAAAATTGCGATACAAACGGAAAAATTACTTCTTAAAAACATCAATTTATTTGATGTATACGAAGGAAAAAATTTGCCGGAAGGTAAAAAATCATATGCGGTAAGTTTTACTATTCAAGACACTACCAAAACACTAACCGATACGCAGATAGACAAAATTATGAGTAAATTACAAACTAATTTTGAAAGTGAATTAGGAGCTCAATTAAGATAAATAGCAAACTTATTTATATAAAAAACACTCCAATCCTGGAGTGTTTTTTTTTGTGATCAAACTTTCGATACATAAAAAAAGCGTTACCGAAGTAACGCTTTTAAAATATAAATAGGAACAGAGATTAGTTACCTCCTTTTTCCATTTTAGCTTTTAATTCAGCAAGAATATCATTGTTATCTCCTAAAGTTGAAGCTTGATTATTGTTGTTAGAAGCAGCAACAGATTCTGTAGCAGTTTTAACATTTTTCTCTTCTTCTTCTCTAAAGATTGCAGTATGCGAAGCAACTACTCTTTTGAATTCTTTATTGAACTCGATAACTTTGAAATCAGCTACATCGCCTTTTTTCAATTTTTTACCGTCTTCTTTTTCTAAGTGACGCGTTGGAATAAATGCAACTACATCATCTCCAAAATCTACAGTAGCACCTTTGTCAACGATTTCAGCAATTGTTCCGTTGTGGATTGTTCCAACAGCGAAAGCAGCTTCATGTTTGTCCCAAGGGTTAGCAGTAGTTTGTTTGTGACCTAAAGATAATTTACGTCCGTCAACATCTAATTCTAATACTAAAACTTCTAACTTGTCTCCAACGTTAATAAATTCTGATGGATGTTTGATTTTTTTAGTCCAAGATAAATCAGAAATATAAACTAAACCGTCAATACCTTCTTCTAATTCTACGAAGATACCAAAGTTAGTAAAGTTTCTAACGATACCTGTATGTTTAGAACCTACTGGGTATTTCGCTGTAATATCTGTCCAAGGATCTTGAGTTAATTGTTTAATACCTAAAGACATTTTTCTTTCGTCTCTATCTAAAGTTAAAACAACTGCTTCAACTACATCACCAACTTTAACGAAATCTTGAGCACTTCTTAAGTGAGTAGACCATGACATTTCAGAAACGTGGATTAAACCTTCAACACCTTCAGCAACTTCAATGAAAGCACCGTAATCAGCAATAACTACTACTTTACCTTTCACTTTGTCACCTACTTTAAGTTCAGCTCCAAGAGCATCCCATGGGTGTGCGTTTAATTGTTTTAAACCTAATTGGATTCTTGTTTTCTCATCATCAAAATCAAGAATAACAACGTTTAATTTTTGGTCTAATTCAAGAACTTCACTTGGGTGATTGATTCTTGACCAAGAAAGGTCTGTAATGTGGATTAATCCATCAACACCACCTAAGTCAATAAACACACCATAAGAAGTAATGTTTTTAACAACACCTTCTAATACTTGTCCTTTTTCTAATTGACCAATAATTTCTTTTTTCTGTACTTCGATATCTGCTTCGATAAGCGCTTTGTGAGATACAACAACATTTTTGAATTCGTGGTTGATTTTCACAACTTTAAATTCCATCATTTTGTTCACATATACATCGTAGTCACGGATTGGTTTCACATCAATTTGTGAACCAGGTAAGAATGCTTCAATTCCGAAAACATCTACAATCATACCACCTTTAGTTCTACATTTAACAAAACCTTGAACGATTTCACCAGTTTCATTTGCAGAAATAACTCTATCCCAAGATTTAATTGTTCTAGCTTTTCTGTGAGATAATACTAACTGACCTGTTTTATCCTCACGGATGTCAATTAATACTTCTACTTTGTCACCCACTTTTAAGCTTGGGTTGTAACGGAATTCGTTTAATGAAATAACACCTTCCGATTTCGCGTTGATGTCAACAATAGCATCACGATCAGTAATTCTTACTACTACACCTTCTACTACTTCTTCTTGATCTGTATCAATAAAAGTTTTTGATACTAAATCTTCAAATTCTTGCAAGTTTTTTTGATCTACTGCATCAATTCCTTCAGCGTAATTGTGCCAGTTAAATTCATTTAAAAATGCTTGTTGTTCTTTGTTTAATTCAGACATGCTGATAAAAAATTTGTATGCCGTGCCTCTCGAGTTTCTTAATGCGGTAGAAAACGCAGCAGTGTTTTACATAAATAGTTGATTCCTAATGGAAACTCTTCTTCGCCAAAAGGATTGCAAAAGTACTACTTTTTTACAAAACAACAAAAAAAGCAGAAAGAATTTAGCGTGGCAAATAGAGAAAAAACACGTTTTTATTCTCTTTTCTTACTTAAGAAAAATCTTACTGGTTTTTACTTTTTAGTTAAAATTTAAACATTTTTAAAGATAATTGTAGTTTTTATGGAAAAACAATGAACTACATAAAACCTAATTCCTAACTTTAGTCTAGAGATAAAAGAAAATTGAATTGTTGAATATAACCAAATAATACAATTATTCATATAAGTCAAAATCTGATATGAACAAACAAGAATTTAATGACCTCCAAAAGAAGTTTGGCACTGAAACCAAAAAAAGAAAATATCAAAAAGTATTTAATTTCTTTTCTACATTAATTTCAATTCTGGGAATAACAGTCATATCTTACTATTTCCTTGAAACAATTTTTATTAAAAATGACTCTCAAAAGTTAGAAATAGAAAACCAAAAAAGAATGCTTCAGAAGCAGATTATTGAATTAGAAAATAAATTGAGAATAAAAGATACTAATGTAATTATTTCGTCACCAAGCGAAGAACGAATCAAAGTATTAGAGAGCAAAATTCAAACTTTGAATAAAATAATTATAGATAATCCTGAGAAATCATTAACAATTCCACTCTTAAATAAAGACATTGAAAATATCAAAAAAGAAAACGATTTACAAATTGAGTTAATAAAGGATAAGGTTGAAACTGTTGTCGATTTAAATAAATGGATTTTAGGTTTAATATTTTCTTTACTAATAACAATTGTAATATCAAACTTAGCCAAAAATAAATCTAAGAATAGCACCGAAGAATAATTACTATTCTAATAGTTGCTTATTATTAATTACAAAAATGTGCTGATTTGCAATACCTATCAAAATTAACCTTTTGTCTCCAATATTGATTACAAATAAAATTAAAATAGAACAAATTCAAAAAGAATATACATGAAAAGTGGAGACCAGAACCCACTGAAATAAACGGAGCGAACTTCGAAAAGCTTAATGAGTAGGAAAAAAACACTATAAGTAGTTATGAAAAATAAAGAAAAAGTAAGCGTTGTAATTACTGCCACAATTGAAAGTAATGGCAAACAGGTAAATTTCAAAGTAATTAGTGAAGACAACCTTGTGATGCTCGATCCGAATGACCATCTTACCGAAATAGCCAACATTATGATCGATGAAAACGGAATAGTAACAACAAAATCACTAAACGCTTCCCGATGGCCTGAAGATGCTGGCAAATGCCTACTTGAGTGCTCAAGAGGCTGTAATGGTTCATTAATATGCGTAGCAGGATGCGCCGCGACTTGCGCAACCATAATTATTGGTTAATTCATTTACTCTTTGTTAATTAGTGTTAAAAATTCTGAAAAAGTGTTAATTAAGAAAACTAAAAGAAGTATTAACTGATTTATTATTAATTTTGAGATGAAATAGTAATTATCAATTACAACAACAATCTAATTATGAAAGCAATAAAACTAGTTCCTCTATTTTTACTATTAATAGTAACTTCATGTAGTTCGGTTAGAGTAAATGTCGATTACGATAAAAAAGCAAATTTTGATAGTTATAAAACCTATGCTTATCTTAAAAGTGCCATCGATAAAGTTGAAATTTCCGACTTAGATAAAAAACGTATTTTACATTCTATAGACGAGGCATTAGCCTTAAAAGGTTTTTCTAAAAGTGAAACACCTGATTTATTGATCAGTATTTTTACTAAAGAAAACCAACGCGTAGATGTTTATAACAATTCTGGTTTTGGCTGGGGATGGGGTTGGGGCCCAGGTTTTGGAATGGGCTATTCTTCGACTTATGTCACTCCCGAAGGATCTTTATTCATTGATTTATTAGACGCAAAAACTAAAGAATTAATTTGGCAAGGAGAAGGAAGTGGCTATTTAACCAAAGATGTTGAACAAAAAGACGCCCGAATTAAAGAATTTGTAGACAAAATTCTAGAACAATATCCTCCTCAAAAAAAGTAACTTATTTATACGATCATAAAAAAACCACAACTAAGTTGTGGTTTTTTTATGATTTAATACTTTAAAAGTTCCTCCATTTTTAATCGGACCTTATCAACATTCGGAATCATTGTGAATTCTAAAGTACTGTTAAGCGGAATAGCTGGCATATTTTCGGAGCCAATTACCATAACAGGCGCATCCAAATGTTTAAAACATTTTTCCTGAATTAATCCTGCCAAACTTCTGGCAAAAGAATTATTGGTAGGTTCTTCAGTCACAACCAAACATTTTTTTGTTTTCTTAACCGATTTAATAATAGTTTCTTCATCAAGTGGATACAACGTGCGCAAATCGATAATTTCAATTCGTTGCTTGTCATTCTGAGCTTGTCGAAGAATCTCAGCAGATGCATTCAAAGCCCAATGCACTCCCATTCCGTAGGTGATTACCGAAATTGTTTCTTCCGTTTCTTGCTCCCAAATTTCTTGAACGATATTTGCTTTCCCGAAAGGTATAATATAATCTTCACTTGGTTCGTTTACTCTAGCTGCATCGGTACCTTTAACTTTACTCCAATACAAACCTTTATGTTCTAAAATAACCACCGGATTTGGGTCGTAATAAGCTGCTTTTAACAATCCTTTTAAGTCGGCACCATTACTTGGATAAGCAATTTTTATCCCTCGAATATTAGTCAGCACACTTTCTACAGAAGACGAATGATAAGGTCCACCGCTTCCGTAAGCCCCAATTGGCACTCGCAAAATCATGCTCACAGGCCATTTTCCGTTAGACAAATAACACGAACGACTCACTTCGGTAAAAAGCTGATTCAATCCAGGCCAAATATAATCGGCAAATTGCACCTCAACAATTGGTTTCAACCCAACCGCCGACATTCCGACAGTTGACCCTACAATAAACGCTTCTTGAATAGGTGTATTAAAAACGCGGTCGTCGCCAAATTTTTGAGCCAATGTAGCGGCTTCTCTAAAAACACCTCCCAATCTTCCGCCTACATCTTGTCCGTAAAGCAAACATTCGGAATGTTTTTTCATTAATTCTTCCACAGCAAAAAGAGCGCAATCTACCATTACGACTTTTTCCTCACGATCCGGATTTCTTTCTCCAACTTCTTCCGTTATTGGAGTTGGCGCAAAATCGTGCGTGAATAAATCTTCAGGTGAAGGATCTTCGGCCAATTGTGCTTTATCAAAATCGGCTTGCACTTGGGCAACCGCTTTACTTTCAATATTTTTTATTTCTTCGGATGAAAATCCGGCATCTTCTAATTGTTTAATTAAAACCGGATGCGGATCTCGAGATTTTGCTTCATCCAAATCATCGCGGTACCATTCCATTCGAACTCCCGAAGTGTGGTGATTCAATAGCGGCACTTTTGCATGAACTAAAAATGGTCGACGCTCATTTCGAATGGTTTGCACCACTTTTTGAAGGGCCTCATAACTTTCTGTAAAATTAGCACCATCAATAGAAATCGCTTCTATTCCGTGAAATCCTTTAGCATATTCAAAGGCATTTTGTGCTCGCGTTTCCGCAGCATTTGCCGAAATATCCCAGCCGTTATCTTGTACCAAATACAAAATCGGAAGTTGTTTTAAAGCGGCCATTTGAAGCGCCTCAGCAATTTCTCCTTCGGTTACCGAAGCATCACCAAGCGAACAAACCACAATTGGATTTTCTTGATTTTTATCTTGAATTCCTGTATTTTCTTTATACCAAAATCCCATCGCAGCTCCAGTCGCAGGAATGGCTTGCATTCCTGTTGCCGATGATTGATGCGGAATTTTAGGTTTGTCGGCATCCTTCAAACTTGGGTGGCAATAATAAGTACGCCCACCCGAAAACGGATCGTCTTTTTTTGCCATCAATTGCAACATCAAATCATAGGGTTGCATTCCAATTCCCAACATCATAGCATCATCTCGGTAATACGGAAATGCATAATCTTGAGGCAATAATTGCATCGCCATCGCAATTTGAATGGCTTCATGACCGCGTGAAGTTGCGTGCACGTATTTTGAAACTATTTTGAAATTGTCTTCATACAAGGTTGCCATAGCTTTGGCAGTTGCCATTGTAGAGAAGGCTTTTTCTAATATTTTTTTATCTAACATTGATTCTGTTATTGTATAATTTTGGAATATATAATTTGCTTATTTTGCTTCCACTATCCAACCAAATTCGTCTTTGATATCTTGAACTTTAATGGCGTTCAAAGTATCATTTACCATCACCGATACCGGATTGTTTTCAGGGAATTTTATAGCCAATTCATTGTTTCCAATTTCTTCTATCATGGCAATTCCAACAGCAGTTCCAGTTCCGAAGGCTTCTTCTAAAGTTCCATTATTCGATGCTTCCACAATTTCAGAAATGGTAATTGATCTTTCAGTTACTTCATAACCTTTGCTTCGCAATAAATCAATCACACTCATTCTCGTAATTCCAGATAATATCGATCCACTCAAATCGGGAGTGACGAATTTACCTGCAATTTTTATGAAGATATTCATTGTTCCTACTTCCTGAATGTATTCAAAATTATAAGGATCCAACCACAAAACTTGATCGTACCCTTTTGCTTTTGCATACTCTGTTGGGCGAATAGCCGCTGCATAATTCCCAGCCGCTTTTGCTTCTCCAGTTCCACCATTTACAGCACGAACGTATTTTTTCTCTGCAAATAATTTAATTTTTCTACTGTACATTGGTCCTGCAGGCGATGCCATTACGATAAATTTATAGCTCGTTGCAGCACGCATTCCTATAAAAGGTTCATCGGCATACATAAAAGGTCTTAAA
Source organism: Flavobacteriaceae bacterium (assembly GCA_947453195.1). Classification (GTDB taxonomy): domain Bacteria; phylum Bacteroidota; class Bacteroidia; order Flavobacteriales; family Flavobacteriaceae; genus Flavobacterium. The sequence continues at coordinate 19,153 of CANGFO010000019.1, read as the reverse complement.
TACAAGGCGCTTCCCAATTTACTCGGAATCCAGTTTTTTTCCAATGCCGTAAATTGTTTTAATGCTTCCACAAATAAATCTTCAGGAACTAAAGGCATTCCCATTCGATCTGCACTATGATTGAAACGTTTTGCATTTTCAATTGGGCGAAACAATAAAGCAGTTCCGTCTTTCCCTAAAGTAGCTTTCATTCCTTCAAAAATAGCTTGCCCATAATGCAATGCCATGGCTGCAGGATGCGTCGGAATTAATTCTAGTGGCTCAATTCGAGGGTTATTCCATTGACCGTTTTCATAATCGCAAACAAACATGTGGTCTGTAAAATTGAATCCCATTGTCACATTATCCAAATCGATTTGGCTAACTTTAGATTGCGCTATTTTATTTATTTTAATATTCATTGTATTATTTTGGTAACTAATTATAGTGTTGTGTTTGTGTCAAATTGCTCTAAATAATCTCCGATTTTTCTTAAAAACGAACCTCCTAAAAAGCCATCCACTACTCTGTGATCAAAAGATAGCGATAGATACATCATACTTCTTATAGCAATTTCATCGCCTTTAGAAGTTGTGATTACTTCGGGTCTTTTCTTAATAATTCCGAGTGCTAAAATGGCTACTTCGGGTTGGTTGATAATTGGAGTGCCCATCAAACTTCCAAAGGTACCCACATTGGAAATGGTGAAGGTGCTTCCTTGAATTTCTTCTGGTTTTAATTTGTTATTTCGAGAAGCATCGGCCAAATAATTTACATCTTTTGCTAATGCAGCTAAATCTTTTTCATTGGCATTTTTCACCACCGGAACAATTAAATTTCCGTTTGGTAAAGCCGTTGCCATTCCGATATTAATGTCGTTGTGCACGATTATATTCTTGTCATCAACAGAAACATTAATCATTGGAAAATCTACAATTGCTTTGGCCACAGCCTGAACAAAAACCGGTGTAAAAGTCAATTTTTCGTTGTATTTCTCTTGAAAATTCTCTTTGTTTTCATTGCGCCAATTCACCAAATTTGTAACATCAACTTCAATATAAGACGTTACATGAGGTGAAGTTTGCTTAGAATAAACCATGTGATCGGAAATCATTTTGCGCATGCGATCCATCTCTACTATTCGGTCTTTTCCTTCAACAAAATTTATTTTAGGTTTCGGATAAGTAGATGTAGATTGGCTATTCGTTGTTGGCTTACTTTGTATTGGATATTTTCTATTTTTCAAATAATTAAAAACATCACTTTTTTGCAAACGTCCTTCCGCTCCAGAACCCGGAATGCTTTGTAATTCTTCTATCGATAAATTTTCCTTTTGAGCAATCGAAACAATTAAGGGCGAAATAAAAGCGTCAGAATTCGCTATGAATTTTGAGTTGTGAGTTGTGGGTTTTGGTGCTTCAACAACATTCGATTTAACAACATCTTCGTTTTTTCTGCTTCCAACTTCCAACTTCCGACTTCCAGCTGCCTCTTCAATCAACGCCAAAACAGTTCCTACCTCAACAACAGCATCTTTCTGAAAACGGATTTCAGTAATTACTCCCGAAACGGGTGCAGGCACTTCACTATCGACTTTATCGGTAGCAACTTCTAAAATAGTTTCTTCGGCTTCTACATAATCACCCACGTTTTTAACCCAACTGATTATAGTTGCTTCGGAAATACTTTCACCCATTTTGGGCATTTTGAATTCTGTTATCATTTTGATTTAAATTCTTCTAATGTTTTATAAAACGCTTCTTGTGTTGGTCTGTCTTTTGGAATTTCTCGCAAAGGTTCCACTGCCTTTAAGGTATCGTAACACTCTTTTGGCAATTGCTGGTACAAAGCAGTTCCTTTGGTTTTCCAATCGATCATTTCATCGGAAACCTCTTTTATAATTGCAGCTGGATTACCAACCACCATTTTTCTATTTGGAATTTGTGTTCCTCCTTTAATGAAACTCAAAGCGCCCACGATACATTCATCGCCAACCGTAACGTCATCCATAATCACAGCATTCATTCCGATAAGGGAATTGGCGCCAATATTGGCTCCGTGAATAATGGCTCCGTGACCAATATGAGCTCCGGCTTTTAACACCATAGTCTTTCCTGGAAACATGTGAATCGTGCAATTTTCTTGCACATTACATCCATCTTCAATGATGATCTCACCCCAATCGCCACGAATGGCTGCACCAGGACCAACATATACATTTTTCCCAATAATAACATTCCCCGTAACCGCAGCCTGCGGATGAATGAAACTACTTTCGTGTATGACAGGGATGAACCCTTTGAATTCGTAAATCATTATATTAGGTTATGGGCTCTAGGTTCTAGGTTTTAGGTTTTTTTCTTATACCTAACACCTCAAACCTTTAACCTATTTAAATTTCTTCAACGTTTCTTTTGTGAAATCAGATAAAACTAATCTTCCGCTGATAGCGGCTCTTTCGGCCAATAAATCATCCCAATCTTCGGTGCCTCTCCAAAATACTTTTTTCATTTCGAGCATGGCTTCCGGATTGTAGGTGCATAAATGTTCGGCAAATTTTTGAACTGCTTCATCCATTTCTTCAATGCTTTCAAATACTTGTGCAAACAAACCTTTCTCTTTTGCCCAATTGGCTTCATAAAAAGAATTGGCATCAATAGCAATTTGTGACATGGCAGAAACCCCCATTTTTCTTTCAATAGCAGGTGATACCACGAAAGGTCCGATTCCAACATTTAATTCAGATAATTTTATGGCTGCAAATTTCGTTGCCATACAATAATCGGTTGCCGCAGCAATCCCTACTCCGCCACCTACTGTTTTTCCTTGAATACGCCCGATGATGAACTTCGGACATTTGCGCATCGCATTGATAACATTAGCAAAACCCGAGAAAAATACTTTTCCCGTTGCAGCATCTGTTATGGAAATTAATTCCTGAAAACTAGCTCCCGCACAAAAGGTTCTATCGCCTCCACTTTTTAGAATGATAACTTTTACTTCAGGAAGGTTTCCCACTTCGGTAATCGTATTTGCCAATTGCGACAATATAGTTCCGGGTAATGAATTTTGCTCCGGATGAAAAAATTCAATCGTGGCAATGTGATTTTCTATGTTATGTTTTACGTATGCGCTCATATTTTGTTTAAAGTTTAAGGTTTAAAGTTTTATAGTACTTCAAACTGTTCAAAATGATGGTTCAAATGTTTTCGTTCTAATAAATACCATTCGTAACGGTTCATATCTCCAAAAACAGCATTTTTCAAAAGTGCATCTGGGTTTTGATTGAAATATGCAAGATACTGTGAACGCGCTTGAATCATTTTTTCTTTAGCTTCTGCTAAATCAGAATGCTTTAACTCGTTTATTTTTGATTTTTCAGCTAATGGAAAATCAAAATTCTGTGGCATTTTTTCATAATTATAAAGTGTATTGTGCACTTTATCCAAAATCTTTTCGGGTGTGGTAATATCAAAATCTTGAATTTCACCCGATGCAATTCGGTAACCAAATTCCAAATGCTCTACTAAATGTTGTGCCGTCATCGTTCCCCATTTTGGTTTCGAATTTTCGGTTAATTTATTAATGCATTCTATTATTTTCTCCTCGGTCATTTCCACAAAAACTTCTTGTTTTTTCTGCACCATGGTTAAGATTGTAGCCACAGCCACCAACTCATCGTTAGTGTCAAAAACTTCCACAAACCATTTTACAATTCCGCTTGGATGTTCGGCAGAAGCCACATCACGATCAACTTTTTGTTTGCAAGTCAATCGCACATAAACGGTGTCGTTGTGGTAAATTGGGCGTAAGAAACGGCATTCTTCTAATCCGTAATTGGCAGCTACCGGACCTTTATTTGGATACACAAACAATCCTGCTGCAGCGGCCAAAATGAAATAACCGTGAGCCGTTCTTTTCTTGAAAATACTTCCGTCCAACGAAGTAATATCGGTGTGGGCATAGAAATGATCCCAAGTTAAGTTGGCAAAATTTATGATGTCTGTATCGGTAACTGTTCTATTGTGGGTGCACAAAGACATTCCCGGTTGGATATCCTCCCAATGGTATTGAAACGGATGTTGTGTGATTTCTTTATAAGCTGAATTCGCTTGGTAAATTCCGGTGATTTCTGTCAACGTTGTTGGCGTACCTTGAATAGCGCAACGCTGCATGTAATGCGTAATTCCGCGAACTCCACCCATCTCTTCACCTCCACCTGCACGCCCAGGACCACCATGAACCAATAAAGGTAATGGCGAACCGTGACCGGTACTTTGTTTTGCATTTTCGCGATTTAGAACTAAAATTCTTCCGTGATGCGAAGCGGCATTTACTACATATTCTTTGGCAATAACATCCGAGTTGGTAACAATTGAAGAAACCAATGAACCTTTACCCAATTGGGCTAATTCAACTGCTTCTTCTAAATTTTTATAAGGCATTAGCGTTGAAACTGGTCCGAAGGCCTCGGTTTCATGCACGGCTAAATTTTGTAATGGTTTGTCTTCGCGAAGTAAAATCGGACTCACAAAAGCACCTTTAGAATCGGCACCAATTAGATTCACTTTTTCTAAATCGCCATAAACCAATTTGGCTGTTTTAGATAACTCCGAAACTCTATTTTTAAGGACCTCAACTTGCTCTTTACTAACCAAAGCACCCATGCGCACTTCCTTCAATCTTGGGTCACCAACAGTCACTTTATCCAATGATTTAGAGAGGGCATTTTGCACTTCATCAATCAACTTCTCAGGGACAATCATTCTACGAATAGCAGTACATTTTTGACCCGCTTTAACTGTGATTTCGCTTCGCGCTTGATTGATAAATAAATCAAATTCGGGTGTACCTGGAACGGCGTCTTCGCCTAAAATAGAAGCATTCAATGAATCGGCTTCCATAGTAAACGGAACTGCTTCCTCAATAATTCTTGGATGTGCTTTCAACAATCTTCCTGTTGCTGCCGATCCTGTAAATGTAATTACATCCTGACTTTCAACGGTGTCAAATATGTTTTTGGCTGTACCTGAAATTAATTGCAATGCGCCTTCCGGCAAAATATTAGAAGCTATAATTTCTCTCACTACGGCCTCTGTTAAGTAAGCAGTAACAGGGGCTGGCAGCACAATGGCTGGCATTCCGGCCATCCAGTTAACCGCACATTTTTCTAGCATTCCCCAAATTGGAAAATTGAATGCATTAATATGAATGGCAACTCCTTTTTTGGGAACCAAAATATGATGCGCCATGAAACGACCCCCTTTTGACAAATCAATTGGATCACCTTCTACATGGTACGGCTGATTGGGAAATAATTTTCGTAGCGATGCATTCGCATATAAATTTCCGAAACCTCCTTCAATATCAATCCATGAATCAACACGAGTAGCACCGGTTCTGTAACTAATTTCGTAAAACGCTTCTTTACGTTTGGTTAAATACATCGCCAAACTTTTGATCATATTTCCGCGTTCTTGGAAGGTCATTTTGCGTAATTTTTCACCGCCTTTAGTTCTTCCGTAGTGCAAAATAGCTGGAATATCCAATCCTTCAACCGAAGTTTCTGCAATGAATTCGCCGGTTACGGCATCATAAGAAGCTTTACCATCTCCCGTTGCCGAAGTCCATTTTCCAAGTACGTAATGTTGTGTTTTAATCATGTTTTCTATTTGATTGTTGATTCAAAAAGTTCAAAATTGCTTCGCCAGTTCGAGCAAAGCTCTCGGGTCAAAAATCGTTAATCTATACTCTTTCAATAATTACTGCATAACCTTGTCCAACACCAATACACATGGTAATTAAGGCATATCTTTTTTGGGTTAATTGCAATTCTAATGCGGCAGAATATAAAATTCTAGCACCAGTTACTCCAAGTGGATGCCCTATTGCAATAGCACCACCATTTGGATTTATTCTTGGGTCATTGTCTTGTAATCCCAATTCGCGAATGCAAGCAATACTTTGCGCTGCAAAAGCTTCATTCAATTCGATAATATCAATTTGATCAAGAGTTAAACCTGCTTTTTCAAGTGCTTTTTTTGAAGCATCCACAGGTCCAATTCCCATAATTCTTGGCTCTACTCCCACCACAGCAGAACTTACTATTCGCGCCAAAGGTTTCAAGTTATATTTTTTTACCGCTTCCGCAGAAACAATAATCGTTGCTGCAGCACCATCATTCAACCCCGAAGAATTTCCTGCAGTTACGCTTCCGTCTTTTTTGAAGGCAGGTCGTAATTTGGATAACCCATCCATGGATGTAGTTGGCTTTACAAATTCATCTTTCGAAAAAAGTAAGGCATCTCCTTTTCGTTGCGGAATTTCAACCGTAACTATTTCTTTGTCTAGTCTCCCTGAAGCCTGAGCAGCAGCTGCTTTTTGTTGACTATGCAAAGCAAAAGCATCCTGATCTTCACGAGTAATATTGTATTTTTCAACTAAATTTTCAGCCGTTTCTCCCATAGCATCCGTTCCAAAAAGTGCCTGCATTTTAGGATTTACAAAACGCCAGCCAAAACTAGAATCATACATTTTAGAATCAGTTCCATAGGCAGATGATGGTTTAGAAACCACCAACGGTCCACGCGTCATATTCTCTACTCCACCTGCAATAAAAATATGTCCGTCGCCCGCTTTTATAGCGCGACTTGCATGAATAATTGCCGACAAACCCGAACTACATAAACGATTTACGGTTTCTCCCGGAACTGAATACGGCAAGCCTGCAAGAAGCAACGACATTCGAGCCACATTTCTATTATCATCTCCCGCTTGATTAGCGCAACCCAGAATTACATCATCGTATGCCTCCAAAGGAATAGCAGGGTTTTTATCGGTAACCGACTTAATTACCAATGCTCCTAAATCATCTGCTCTAACTGGCGCTAGCGTTCCTTGATAACTTCCAATTGGAGTACGAACTCCGTCTATAATATATGCTTCCATTTAGATAATTATGAATTATTAGTTATGAATTATTAGTTCTTAACTTGTATATTTTTCTTTGTCGTAATAATTATACTTTTAATTATTTTTAATACTTCTATTGTTTGTATGTAGATTGGATTAAAATCTTTTTCCTCAACATATTTTGTTGCATTTAATAATTCAAGCCAATACAATGATTCATCACATTCTTTTTGAGCAATTGCTAACTTATGAATAAAATCTAATTTACTTTGAGCATTTACAGCTTCTCTTACATTAGCTCCAACAGAAGTTATTGATCTTAAAAACTGTTTACTCATTACAAATTCCTTCTTTTCAGTTACTAAATATTTATAAAAATTAACCCCTGAAATTGCTAATTCAAAACTCTTAACTTTTATAATACTTTCACTCATAACTTCTAATTATTAATTCATAATTAATCCCATTCTTTTTGAGTGCGATACACAACGCCTTTAAAAAGCGCTACCATTTCATCACCTCGTTTTACTTCAATAATATTGAATCCTAATTTGTTATTTACTTTTTCAATTACCGATTCAGCAACTAAATAATCGCCTTCATTAACTGCTTCAATATGATTTATGGACGTTTCAATTGAAACGGCAAATTTTCCATGGGTATTGGCTGCAAATCCAAAAGCGGTGTCTGCCAAAGAATAAGTAATTCCCCCATGTGCTTTATTCATACTGTTCAGCATTTCCTTGCGAACGGTCATCGCTACTTTACATCGCCCAATTTCGCATTCTAATATTTCTATTCCCAACCACTGACTGTAAGGGTCTTGGCTTAACATTTTGTATGGTATTTTGGTTCCTTCCATTTTGTTTCAAGTTTAAGGTTTCAAGTTCAAAGTTTCGGTTGTAAACTTTAAACCTGAAACTTTTAACCTTCTTAGTATCGGACTACATCTATAGCGATCTTCGTGGTATTCATTATAAAGTGCATCTAGTTTTTCTACACACCAATTTATTCCGAGTTCATCCGCCCAAGCTAATAAACCTTTTGGATAATTTACACCTTTGGTCATTGCATTATCAATATCTTTTGCGGAAGCAATATTCAAAAACAAAGTATCCGCTGCTTCATTTATTAGCATAACAATCACTCGTTCAAAAATTGCTTTTGCTAGTGCATTATTTTCTGTAGGTTTTGGTAATTCTTGCGAATAATCATAAAAACCTCTTCCCGTTTTTCTTCCTAAAAACCCTGCTTCTAATAATCTTTTTTGAGTGAAAGAAGGTTTGAATTTTGGATCAAAATAAAAAGCGTTAAAAACTGTTTCGGTGACAATATAATTTACATCATGCCCTATGAAATCCATTAATTCAAATGGTCCCATTCGGAAACCGCCTTCCGTCTTTAAAGCCCAGTCAATCGTAGCAAAATCGGCCATTCCTTCTTCATAAATTCGGATGCTTTCACTATAAAAAGATCGAGCAACTCGATTTACAATAAAGCCGGGAGTATCTTTGGCAACAGCCACTACTTTTTTCCAATCTGAGATTATTTGCACCACTTTTTCTAACACTTCGTTGCTTGTTTGCACGGCAGGAATTACTTCCACCAATTGCATTAAAGGTGCCGGATTAAAAAAGTGAATTCCAATGACGCGATCAGGAGTTTTACAAGACGCAGCAATGGAAGCTATTGAAAGTGACGAGGTATTGGATGCCAGAATGGTGTCTTTAGATACCAGTTCTTCCAATTCGGAGAAAACCTTTCGCTTGACTTCCAAATTTTCAACTATGGCTTCAATTACCAAATCAGAATCTGCTAATTCCTTCATGGAACTTACGTAAGAAATATTGCTTTGGATTCGGATTTTTTCAGCTGAATCTATTTTTTCTTTTTCAACTAATTTAGATAAAGAAACTTCCAAAGCATTTTTACTTTTGGCCAAAGCTTCTTGATTTAAATCGAATAATTTTACATTACAACCAGCAGTAGCAGCAACTTGCGCAATGCCACTCCCCATGGTTCCGGAACCGATTACTGAAACATTCATATTAATTTCCTTTAAATTCGGGTTTTCTTTTTTCAACAAAAGCGGTTACTCCTTCATTGTAATCATAGGATGAGCTAGCCTCAATTTGCAAATCAGATTCTAACTTTAATTGTTGCTCTAAATTATTACCCATAGATTGGTTCAACAATCTTTTTGTCAATCCTATGGCTTTGGTTGGCATTTGAGCTAAATTTTCTGCTAGAATTTTCACTTCTTCCTCAAATAATGCTATTGGAAATATCTTATAAATCATTCCGATTGTTAATGCTTCTGGTGCAGAAACTTTATCGCCCAACATCATTAAGGCCGATGCTTTTTGAAAACCAATTAATCTTGGTAAAAAGAAAGTTCCAGCACTATCAGGAACTAACCCAATTTTACTAAAAGCCTGAATAAAACTTGCTTGCTCGGTAGCCACTACAATGTCGCATGCCAAAGCAATATTGGCACCTGCGCCTGCAGCTACTCCATTTACAGCAGCAATAATTGGCTTTTCAATAGTTCTTATTTTTTGAATAATTGGATTGTAATGTTCCTCCAATATTTTACGAAAACCTGGATTTAACTCCGGATCTGTAACTTCTTTTAAATCTTGTCCGGCACAAAAAGCCTTACCAGTTCCTGTAATTATAAGGGCACGAACGTTGGAGTTTGTAGCACAATCGTCTAATGCTTTTTGCAATTGCAAAGCCATTTCACGATTGAAGCTATTAAAAACTTCAGGTCTGTTGAGTGAAATCCACGCAACATTATTTTCAATTTTAACTTCAATTAAATTACTGCTCATACCTTAACTTATTTAAGATTGACGATTAACGATTTTTGAAATTAGAAGTGAAAATTCTCAAATCAAAATTCAACAATCGGCAATCGTTGATCCTATTATTTCAAACATTTAAAATAATCAAATGGCTCTAAACACTCTTCACATTGAAAAAATGCTTTACAAGCTGTAGAACCAAACTGACTTATTAATTTAGTATTTAAAGATCCGCATTGCGGACATTTAACTAATTTTTTATTTCCAAGAAGTGCTTCTTTATCAGCCTCAGCAGCTAATGGAGAAGCAATTCCGTATTTTTCTAGTGCCGTTCTTCCTTTTGGAGTAATCCAATCGGTAGTCCAAGCAGGCGAAAGAATTAACTCTACTTTGGCTTCATATCCTTCCTTACTAAATGCTGCTTTGATATCATCGCCAATAACATCCATAGCCGGGCATCCGCTATATGTAGGTGTAATTTCTACCTCAACAATTCCGTTTTTTAACTCGGCAGAACGAACCACTCCCATTTCCATAATTGACAAAACCGGAATTTCTGGATCGGATACCGTTTCCAGAATTTCAAATAGTTTTTGATCAATATTTGCAAGTTGTTCGGTCATTTATATTTATTTTTTACCAAGTCATATTTGGATAGGTGCGCTGCATGTATTGCAATTCGGTTAAAATAAAACCCATATGCTCACTATGAATTCCTTGCTTTCCGCCTTTTTGGAAATATTCTACAACCGGAGTTTGCAATGTCGCTTCATCCAAAATACTGTTTACTTTTTTGTAATAATTCGATTTTAATAACGAAGTGTCTACTCCAATTCCTTCAGCAACCATTGCTTTATCAGCATCGGTTTGATGAAATAATTCATCCGTAAAAATCCACAAATCGTTTATAGCAGTTTGTATTCTGTTATGACTTTCTTCGGTTCCATCGCCTAATCTTTTAATCCAATCGGAAGAAAATCGGGTGTGATACAAAACCTCTTTGATACTTTTTTTAGCAATTGCCGCAAGCATTTCGTCTTTACTATTTTGCAATTCTTCTAATAGCGCTAAATGAAAAACATCAAACAAAAATTGTCTCGCAATAGAATAGCCAAAATCGGTATTTGGTTGTTCTACTAAAAGCACATTTTTATATTCTCTTTCCAATCTCAAAAACGCTACAGTATCTTCGGTAGCTTCACCACCTTGCATTTTAGCAACATACTGATAGTAGCTTCTCGTTTGACCTAATAAATCTAAAGAAATATTGGTCATTGCAATATCGGTTTCTAGACTTGGACCGTGGCCGCAAAGTTCTCCCAAGCGTTGACCAAGAATCAGCGCATTGTCTGCAATTCCGAGAATGTATTGAATTAAGTTGTTCATTAGTTTTAAATTTTTTTTTGAATTTTAAGCGTAAGAAAGCGTAAGAAACTCCAAATTATTTTACATGTGTTTTAACTCTTCTGGCAATTCATAAAATGTTGGATGACGGTAAGCTTTGTCCATTGCTGGTTCAAAAGTTTCGCCATTATTTTCTGGATTGGATGCGGTGATTTGCGCAGAAGGTACTACCCAAATACTTACTCCTTCCATACGACGCGTGTATACATCGCGTGCATTTTCTAGAGCCATAGTAGCATCACTTGCATGCAAACTACCGCAATGGCGGTGCTCTAATCCGTTTTTACTTCTAATAAATACTTCCCAAAGTGGCCAGTTTTTCATAATTATGAATTTTAAATTAGGAATTATGAATTCGAAAATTTTGCTTGAAAAAATTCGAAATAAATAATTCGCAATTGATTATATCGCTTGTTTTTCTACTTTATTTTCTTGTTTTTCGGCGTAAGCCATAGCAGCATCTCTTACCCATTGTCCGTCGTTGCAAGCTTTCACTCTTGCTTCAATTCGTTGCTTGTTGCAAGGACCATGTCCTTTTACTACTTGCCAAAATTCGTCCCAATCCAATTCACCAAAATCGTAATGTTTTCTTTCCTCGTTCCATTTTAAATTTGGATCCGGAATAGTTAAACCTAAAATATTAGCTTGCGGAACCGTTTGATCTACGAAAGCTTGACGCAATTCGTCGTTGGTTTTTCTTTTTAATTTCCATTTAACCGATTGCTCTGTATTTGGAGAATCTGCATCGCGTGGGCCAAACATCATTAAAGAAGGCCACCACCAGCGGTTAAGTGAATCTTGTGCCATTGCTTTTTGCTCTGGAGTTCCATTACAAAGGGTTAATAAAATTTCATATCCTTGGCGTTGGTGGAAACTTTCTTCTTTACAAATACGCACCATAGCACGAGAATAAGGTCCGTAGGAAGTTCCCATTAAAGCAACTTGATTCATGATTGCAGCACCGTCAACTAACCAACCCACTGTTCCCATATCGGCCCAAGTTACAGCCGGATAATTAAAAATACTAGAATACTTAGCTTCACCAGAATGCAATTGTTCAAACAATTCATCTCTAGTAATACCCAAAGTTTCGGCAGCGCTATACAAATACAATCCGTGACCTCCTTCGTCTTGAATTTTAGCCAATAAAGCTACTTTTCTTCTCAAAGAAGGCGCACGAGTAATCCAATTCCCTTCGGGTAACATTCCTACAATTTCGGAATGCGCGTGTTGTGAAATTTGACGAATGTGTGTCTTGCGATACTTTTCGGGCATCCAATCTTTTGGTTCAATTTTTTCATCGTTATCAATACGAGCCTGAAACAATAATTCTAAATTTTTTACTTCTTGATCTGACATAATTCTTTACAATTTATTTGATACTTATTGAATGTAATTATCTGCTTTATTATATTCCAAAATCTACAACTACCTTTTTAGAAGTAGGAACTGCTTGGCAACTCAAAATGTAATTTTTGGCCAATTCATCTTCTTCTAACGAGTAATTCAGTTTCATTTCTGCTGTTCCTTCAACTACTTGACAACGGCAAGTACTGCAAACACCACCTTTACATGCGTAAGGTAAATCGGCTCCTGCTGCAATAGCGCCATCAAGAATATTATCAAAGTCATCGCCCATCACAAAATGGAATTCTTTTCCACCATCGATGATCGTAACTTCGGTTCCTTCAACTTTTTTCTCCACAATTTTAGTAATTCGAAGTTTGTCTTCTGCAGTTAATCCTGTGGTAAATAATTCATAATGTATTTTTTCTTTTGCCAATCCTGCAGCAGTTAGCTCATCGCGGATTAGGAAAATCATTTCTTCGGGACCACAAATAAAGCAATCATCGGTTTCAGAAAGGTCAATAATTTTATCGGTTAAAACCTGAATTTTTTCTTTTGTAAAACGACCATTAAATAATTCAGCCGAACGGTGTTCTTTGGTTAAAAAATAAAATATTTCAAAACGGTCAAAATACGTGTTCTTTAACTGCTCTAATTCTTCTTTAAAAATGATTGATTTTACCGTTCCGTTAAGGTAAAACAATTTGAATGTGCTTTTTGGCTCTTTGGCCAAATGTGTTTTTATGATAGAAAGCATCGGTGTAATTCCGCTACCTGCTGCAAACGCAATGTAATTTTTTGAGGCTTCTGGATTCACTTCTGTGCAGAAAGTTCCGTGAGGTGGCATCACATCAAGAGTATCTCCGGCAGCAAGTTGGTTATTTGCAAAAGTTGAAAACAAACCTCCGTTAATTTGTTTCACCGCAACCTGCCATTTATTATCAATCGGACTCGAACACAACGAATACGAACGGCGCACTTCCTTGCCTTCAAGCTCTGTTCTTAACGTTAAATATTGCCCTTGCTTGTATTGAAATTCCGATTGCAATGCTTCAGGAACATCAAATGTTATTACCGAGCAATCTTTGGTTTCTTTGTAAATATCTGCAATTGATAAAGTATGAAATTTTGCCATAAAAATTCTAATTAATCCAAACTAACAACTGTTAGTTTACAATGCAAATTTACTAATTTTTTAATACATTACGAAAACGAGGTAGTTTTTAGCATTTGTTTATCATACAATTCCGTTAATTAATACTTTAACCATGTTGTCGGAAAGTGATTTCGGACTCAATGCATTTGTTTTATTATACCATATATACATGGTTCGAAGCGTTGATAGAATTGAAAAAATTATGACATCAAGGTTATAATTTTTTATCTCCCCGTTTGCAATTCCTTGTTTAACAATTGCTTTAAAATTATTTTCATAATCTTTTCGCATTTTTATGAATTGCACTAATTTGTCATCAGTTAAGTGCATCCAATCGTTGTTTAGACAAGCCAATGCATCTGGATTTCGTAGCGTAATGTCAATATGAAGTTGGATGATGCGCTCTAATTTGGCTTGCGTTGAAGCATCCGAATTTAATACTTCATCCATAATATTGGTGAATTCTTCGGCAATTTCGATAACAATCAAAACCAAAATCTCTTGTTTGGATTGAATGTGGTTGTAAAGGCTCGCTGCTTTGATATCCATAGCCTGAGCAATATCACGCATGGTCACCGCGCTGTAACCTTTTTCTTTAAAAAGCTTGGCAGAGACCGCAATTATTTCCGATTTTCTATCTGTAATTTTCATCTGATTTCAAATATATAGAATATTTTTGTTTGCGTAACCTTTGTTACCAAATTGAAGAAAGAAATGCTTTTATTTTGCAGTATCATTTAATACTAAAACACAAAAAATGGGATTATTAAGCATGTTAGGTTTAAGCGGAAAATCGGAAAGTATAGCCGAATTTATAGAAAAAGGAGCCGTAATTGTTGATGTTAGAACTCCGGGTGAATACCAAGGTGGACATATAAAAGGTTCAAAAAACATTCCGCTGAATGTCTTGTCGGTTAAAATATCGGAAATAAAAAAATGGAACAAACCCGTAATTGCTTGTTGTGCCAGTGGAATGCGAAGCGCTCAGGGAACTTCTATTTTAAAATCAAACGGAATTGACGCTATGAATGGCGGTGGCTGGAGCAGTTTGCAAAGCAAATTGTAACTAAAATTTCATAAAAGGAAACTGCGCCTCCAATTGCGCACTTTTCTCCTTTAGTTTTTGAAGAAATTTAGAATGGCTTGTCGAATCGGGATGAAACGGTCGATGGGCCATTCCTTTTTGGATGCTTTCCACCTCTTGCATAACTTGCTGCGCCGCTTCTGTTATATTGGTTTCGCAAAAACACTCCCAGATATAATCAATAGCTACTGCATTGGGGTGAAGCAAATCTTGAGCATAAAATCGGTAATCTCTAAGCTCATCCATCACAATTTCATAAGATGGAAAATAGCTTGAAGTTGGCTGTTGGAAAATGGAAGTATGTAATGCCGAAATCAAATTGGCTTTACTTCGTTGGTTTTCTACAAAGCCATCTTTAATATGACGCACCGGCGAAACCGTAAATACAACTTGGCACTTTGGATTAATTTTTTTATTTAAATCAATTGAATTCTGGATGGCATTTTCAATTTCGGTAACCGATAAAATTACCTTTTCAAATTGGTCTTGCGCTACTTTATGACAATTGGTAACCACAACTCCATTTGATATTAATTGGTAAACCCAGGAAGTTCCGTAGGTAATAAATAGATGTGTTGCAGCAGTTAATTTAGAATTCAATTCAGTCAATAACCGATTTAAATTCGACAGCATTGCTTCTTTATTTGGCTGACTTAAATCGGAATGCACTTCGTAACAATGCCATAATTCGTTATGAAAAAACAAATCGGTTTCAGTGAAATAATTCAAATGAATTGCACGCTCTAAAATCTTCTCAATAGAAACGGGATTGAAGATAATTCCGAAAGGATTGGTTGTGCTTTGGAATTTATAAAAGTCGAATTTTTCACCCATATTTTCAGCAAAACAAGAACCCATAGCAACGATTTGCGACGAATAATCTATCGGAGAATTGGATTTTGCTATTGGAATTTTGGTAGTGAAATTCATTTATTTGGCTTTATTTTCGGTGTGGTACCGTTCTTCAATTCGCTTAATATCTTTAATGGAATTTTTGGCCCATTGCAGTCGCTTTTCTAGAATTTCCTCTTCAGATAATTGCCAAGGAATGTCCGATTTGCGCAATCGGTTCATCAAATTCTGAATGATGATTGCCGCCGAAACAGAAATATTCAGACTTTCGGTAAAACCCACCATCGGAATTTTAAGAAATCCATCGGCTTTTTCAAGCACTTCGGCTGATAAACCATCGCGTTCGGTCCCAAAAAACAAAGCGCTGGGTTGGGTAATATCAAAATCATCCAGTTCGCAATCGTCGTGATGTGGTGTAGTTGCAATTATTTGATAGCCTTTATTTTTTAAATCTGATATGCAATTTGTAATGCTATTGTAACGGTTTACATCGACCCATTTTTGGGCACCCATTGCAATTTCTTTATCTATTGATTTGGTGTAGCGTTCCTCAATAACATTAAGCTGCTGAATTCCAAAAACCTCACAGCTGCGCATCACCGCGCTTGTGTTGTGCAGTTGAAAAACATCTTCAATAACTACCGTAAAATGATTCGATCGATGGGCAAGCACTTGCGCAAAGCGTTCTTTTCGGTTTTCGGTAAGCATGTTTTCTAAAAAAGCGAGGTATTCTAAATCCACTTAATTCGGTATTAATTTTGACAAAAATAGTAAAATTGCTGTTGTTCCATTCAAATAAAACTGCAAGACGGCAGTAAACAGCGTAAAATTTGATAAAAAATTAAATAAGGATTATCCAAGACTGAACTCTATTGCTTACTTTTGCATCTTGAAACTACAACACAACACCATGCAACTAACGGAATTAAATGCTATTTCACCTATTGACGGAAGATATAGAAGTAAAACGGTTTCCTTATCGCCCTACTTTTCAGAAGAGGCACTTATTAAATATAGAGTTTTAATAGAAGTAGAATATTTTATTGCGCTTTGTGAGTCACAATTACCACAACTGAACGGAATAAAAGAATCGGTTTATGGAGATTTGAGAAAAATCTATACCAATTTCTCTACCCAAGATGCGCTTTGGATTAAAGAAACCGAAAAAACTACCAACCACGATGTGAAAGCGGTAGAATATTTCATAAAAGACAAGTTTGAATCTTTGGGTTTAAGCCAATACAAAGAGTTCATCCATTTTGGGTTGACTTCACAAGATATCAACAATACGGCGATTCCGTTATCGGTTAAAGAAGCGTTTGAAAAAGTATATTTACCAAGTTTGATTTCGGTTATTGCCAAATTAAAAGAGCTTTCTGTAGAATGGAAAGATGTTCCAATGTTGGCTAGAACCCACGGGCAACCGGCTTCTCCAACGCGTTTAGGAAAAGAAATCTTAGTTTTTGTAGAACGCTTGGAAGAGCAAATGCGTTTGTTATTCAACATTCCGTTTGCGGCTAAATTTGGAGGTGCCACCGGAAATTACAATGCACACCATGTAGCGTATCCAACTACCGATTGGAAAAAATTCGGAACCGATTTTGTAGAATCTACTCTTGGATTACACCACTCGTTTCCAACGACACAAATAGAACATTACGATCATTTTGCAGCGTTTTTTGATGCTTTAAAACGAATCAACACCATCATTTTAGATTTAGATCGCGACATCTGGACTTATGTTTCGATGGATTATTTCAAACAAAAAATTAAAGCAGGGGAAATTGGATCATCGGCGATGCCACACAAAGTAAACCCAATTGATTTTGAAAATAGCGAAGGAAATTTAGGAATTGCCAATGCGATTTTTGAGCACCTTTCGGCAAAATTACCGGTATCGAGATTACAGCGTGACTTAACTGACAGCACCGTTTTAAGAAACATTGGTGTGCCTATGGGACACACTTTGATTGCCTTTGAAGCTACATTGAAAGGGCTGAACAAATTGCTATTGAACGAACCAAAGTTTCACGAAGATTTAGAAAAAAACTGGGCCGTTGTTGCCGAGGCAATTCAAACCATTTTAAGAAGAGAAGGGTATCCAAACCCATACGAAGCATTGAAAGGATTGACCAGAACCAACGAAGCCATTGATAAAAATGCGATTCATTCGTTCATTCAAACTTTAGACGTTTCAGATGCAATAAAAGCTGAATTAATGCAAATCACTCCAGGAAATTTTGTAGGAATATAGAACAAACATAAAATTATACAAAAGCCCAATAGAAGTCATTTCTGTTGGGCTTTTGTTTTTTACGAGTTATTAATACTCAATAAAATTCAACAAAAGTTGCAAAATATAAAAAATTGTTGTAAATTATATTAAATAAGCACATTAGCTACAACAATCTACCCAAAACAGTTGTGCATTACCTACTTTATAGCGTCTATATACAAGTTGGCAGAAAATTTTTGACCACGTTAACGCTGAAAAATGTCTAAAAAAATAATCGAAAGGATTATTTAACATAAAAGATGCGACTCGAAAGTAAAAATTAGTAACCAGCGGAACGGAACAAACTAACTAACTAAATACACATTTGTACCTAAAGTTTTCGTTCATTAATGGCAGATAATCTGTAAGGGAAATTTTTTAAATACTATGAAAAAATTAATTTTTAGCTTAATTGCCACAGTAATGGTTACAGGTTTATCTTTTGGGCAAAATGAAAACTTTTCCTTAATTAGTAAATCAACAAGTACTCTTTCAAAAGGAACTATAAATTTGGGAGTTAAAGAAATTTTAATAAATGGTACAAGTATTAAATTATCAACATTTAAAGGTTTTTATTTAAACAAAGCACTTGTGAATCTTTCAAATTATGATTTTAAATATTCAGAAAATATATTAAGTTTTAATAACAATAATAATTACAAAATATATTCCATAAAATCTCAATTGTATGTTGAAACCCCAAAATATAAAGGGATTCTTAACAATATGGATATAAAATTAATTCAAGATGATGTTCAATTTAAAGTTTTACTTGTGTTATTAGGAGAGTTAACCGCAATTGAATCTGTAAAAGTTACATTTGATAGTATGTCTAAATCCGCTGGTGGTGGAAGTTGTTCTTTTTGGAATACGGTATATAGTGTTGGTATTGGATTAAGTTCAAATGCTGCTTGGGCGGATTATAATTATAGTCAAGCTGATGATATTAATTCTGGTAATTTAACAGGATGCGTTTCTTTAGGAAGTCCTGAACATTCGCAAATTGGTGTTGTACATTATGTTACAAAAGCGTGGTGCTGTAGATAATAAATTAAAAACATATTTTATGAATTTTTTAATCATAACTCCGTTTCAGATAGTATCATCTACTATATTATTGATAATAGTATATGTATTTGCAATAAGTATTCTTATTAAAAATAAATCGGGAATTTTACCATATTTAGTTTTGTTATTAATACCTATTTTAGGTTCATTAGGTATAATTATTGGAAATTTTTTGAAGAAAAAAACTTTAATAAAATAAAAATCTTCTAATGGAACTATAAAATGAAAATTATAAACAGACTTAAATTTATAATAATTATCTTTTGTTT
>CANGFO010000018.1 GCA_947453195.1 Flavobacteriaceae bacterium | reverse complement strand
GCGCAGATGGTACTGCAATTTGTGGGAGAGTATGTCGCCGCCTTTTTTTTGGAAAGCCTGTTCATTTGAACAGGCTTTCTTGTTTTTACGCGGAACGGCGCAGTCACTGCGTTCGTGTCGCCGCCTTTTTTTATAAAACTCCAATCTGAAAAGATTGGAGTTTTTTTTGTTTTAGTGCGGTTCGCCGCCTTGTCATTGCGAGGAGGAACGACATGGCAATCTCATCTACTTTAGTTGTTTGCTAATTGTAACTATTTATTATTGCAAATGCTCTAGCAATCTCATTTTCGCGTGAGGGATGGAAGTAAAAATCCTTTGTGAAACAAAGATTACCTCACAAAACACTTAATTTAATGTGTTCGGTCAATTCGCTTCGCTCGTGTGCAGCGAACAGCCCGACCCAGAGGGGCACGCCCAAAGAGTCATAAAAAAAACAGCAGCCCTTTCAGACTGCTGTTAATGAAATAATAATTGGGTTCTTTTATAATTTAAAAGCTTCTTTCACTACATCTACATAATCTAATTTTTCCCAAGTGAAAAGCTCTACTTCAATAGTTTTGCTTATTCCACCTGGTGCAGCGAAGGTTTTTGTAATCGTTTCTGGAGTTCTGCCCATGTGACCGTAGGCTGCAGTTTCGCTATAAATTGGGTTTCTCAATTTTAGACGTTGCTCAATAAAATAAGGACGCATATCAAAAATATTTTCTACAATTTTGCTTATCTCACCATCCTTAAGATCAACTTTAGCAGTTCCGTAGGTGTTTACGTTAATAGATGTTGGTTTAGCAACTCCAATAGCATACGATACTTGAACTAATACTTCGTTGCATAATCCTGCTGCAACAAGGTTTTTAGCAATATGACGTGTTGCATAGGCAGCACTTCTATCTACTTTACTTGGATCTTTTCCAGAGAAAGCACCACCACCGTGAGCTCCTTTTCCACCGTATGTATCAACGATAATTTTTCTACCTGTAAGTCCGGTATCTCCATGAGGACCACCAATTACAAATTTACCTGTTGGGTTAATGTGGTAAGTGATGTCGTCATTAAAGAAATGTGCATATTGTGGGTATTTTGCTTTAATCCTAGGAATTAATATAGATACTAAATCACTTTTGATTTTAGCCAACATTTTGGACTCTTCATCAAAATCATCGTGTTGTGTAGAAATAACAATTGCATCAATTCGTTGTGGTTTATTATCGTCAGAATATTCTAAAGTAACCTGCGACTTAGCATCTGGGCGTAAGTAGGTAATTTCAGAATTTTCTCTTCTTAAATTAGCTAATTCAACTAACAAAGCATGAGATAAATCTAAAGCCAAAGGCATATAATTTTCAGTTTCGTTAGTTGCGTAACCAAACATCATTCCTTGATCTCCAGCACCTTGATCTTCTTTTTTTGCTCTTTCAACTCCTTGGTTGATATCTGCCGATTGCTCGTGAATTGCAGAAAGTACCCCGCAAGAATTAGCTTCAAACATATATTCGCTTTTTGTATAACCAATTTTTTTGATTACATCTCTAGCTATGTTTTGCACATCAAGGTAAGTGTTAGATTTTACTTCTCCAGCAAGAATAACCTGACCTGTTGTAACTAAGGTTTCGCAAGCTACTTTTGATTCGGGATCAAAGGCTAAAAAATTGTCTATTAATGCATCACTAATTTGATCTGCTACTTTGTCTGGATGTCCTTCACTTACTGACTCTGACGTAAATAAATATGCCATAATGATTTTGTTTTTATACTGATTTCAGTATCAATTAATAAAATTTTGTAGAAAAAAGTAAATTGCGACAAAAGCTAAAGGAGAGGTTCTGCTTTAGCATTTTTTAATGAGGTTGCAATCAGTTCAAATTTTTCCTCTTATTCTGAATGCAAATGTATGAAATCAAATTGAATTGCAAATTATTATAAAAAAATATTTTTAAACTGTCACTTTAACGTTGTAGTTATTATTTAAAATTAATCTTGCAAAAACCAATTCTATGTCCGTACTTTGTAGTGTTCATAAACATACTGCTTGTTATCACGAAAGCCTGAGGGAATAGACCCGTTGAAAGCTTAGCAACCCTACCCTGTAGAAGGTGCTACATTCTATTCTGATTTTATCGGAAAAAGATAACCACGAGAAATCTCCTCTCATTTCATGATAACTTTAGTAATTTCAGAATTCCATTTTAGGAAATTTGAAGCGAATGGCTTGCGCATTTTAGTAAACCATTTTCCCGCTTTTCGTTGCACCCGATGAAAAATCGGGATCCACTTCAATCGGGGCTAGCAGCAAGCTGTGTTTTGTGAATTTAATTATAATATTTAGTGGCAATACTATAAAATATGACTTTAATTGAACAAGCAATAAAAGAAAGAATCCTAGTTTTAGACGGAGCTATGGGAACGATGTTGCAACGCAATAACTTCTCAGAAGAAGATTTTCGTGGCGAACGTTTCAAAGATTTTCTGCATCCTTTAAAAGGAAACAACGATTTACTTTCGATCACCCAACCCGAAGCCGTAAAGCAAGTCCACCGTTTGTATTTTCAAGCTGGCGCTGATATAGTAGAAACCAATACCTTCTCTGGAACTACCATCGGAATGGCCGATTACCACTTAGAAGATATTGTATACGAACTCAACTACCAATCGGCTAAAATTGCTCGCGAAGTAGCCAACGAATTTACTGACCGACCTCGTTTTGTTGCCGGCTCAATTGGGCCAACAAATAGAACGGCATCCATGTCGCCTGATGTGAATGATCCTGGATATCGAGCCGTAACTTTTGATGACTTGCGAATTGCCTACAAGCAACAAGTTGAAGCACTAATTGACGGAGGTTGTGATGTGCTTTTGGTAGAAACTATATTTGATACCTTAAATGCAAAAGCGGCTCTTTTTGCCATCGAAGAAGTAAAAGAAGATCGCAATATTGCTATTCCAGTAATGGTTTCAGGAACGATTACCGATGCTTCAGGAAGAACCCTTTCTGGGCAAACGGTAGAAGCATTTTTGATATCTATTTCCCATATTCCTTTATTAAGTATTGGGTTTAATTGTGCCCTAGGCGCCGATCAATTGAAGCCTTATTTAAAACGTTTAGCCATGAATTCACAATTAAATATTTCGGCGCATCCCAATGCAGGTTTGCCTAATGCTTTTGGGCAATACGATCAAACACCATTAGAAATGCAAGCGTTGATTAGAGAATACTTGAAAGATAATTTAGTGAATATTATTGGAGGTTGTTGCGGCACTACTCCCGATCATATTAAAGCAATTGCAGAAGTAGCTAAAGAATTTAAACCTAGAAAAATTTAATAGATGAAAAATATAATTATATCAATTTTCAGTATTGTCTTTTGTACTCTTGTTAGTTGTTCTTCTGCAGATAATTGCACAAAAACAATTGTTATTCCAAGTAGATCTATAATTACACCAACAGGCTCAGCTTATATTCCCGAATCGCAATCCGTGGTTCCTTGTGATTATGTAGTGACTCCAATACAAGAGCAAACACCCTTACAAAATTTCAGTTACGAAGTATTAAATTTTACGTTTACTCCAGACACTGGAAATAACACCAATAGGCTGAAATTTGATATCAAGCTTAACAATCCAAATAATTTTGTGATTAAAGGTTTTCCCTATTTTACAGTCAATGTTGATGGAGTTGTGTCATCTTCAGGTTATACCAATGGAGCAACTTCTACATGCACTGAAATAAATCCAAACTCCAGTTGTATCTTTTCTTTTGATAATCAACAATCTCTTATTTTAGGTAATATACAATCCATTCAGTTAGTTAATGTTAAATATTATTTGACAGAGTAGAATAAATATAAACATGAATAGATCAAATAAAATAAACTTACAACTCTCTGGTTTAGAACCTCTTTTTGTTGATGAAAACTCCATTTTCGTTAATGTGGGTGAACGAACTAATGTTACAGGTTCTCGTAAGTTCCTTCGATTAATAAAAGAAGAAAATTATGAAGAGGCGCTTTCTATTGCTAGAGATCAAGTGGAAGGTGGTGCCCAAATTATTGATGTAAATATGGATGAAGGAATGTTGGATGGAGTTTATGCCATGACCAAATTCTTGAATCTTATTGCTGCCGAACCCGATATTGCACGAGTTCCGATTATGATTGATAGCTCGAAATGGGAAATCATTGAAGCGGGACTGAAAGTAATTCAAGGGAAAGGAGTTGTGAATTCTATTTCTTTAAAAGAAGGGGAAGAGCAATTTATTCATCACGCCAAATTAATTAAGCGCTACGGAGCTGCAGTAATCGTGATGGCATTTGACGAAAATGGCCAAGCGGATACTTATGAAAGACGCATCGAAATTTGTAAAAGAAGTTATGATATTCTAGTTAATGAAGTACATTTTCCGGCGCAAGACATCATTTTTGATCCTAATATTTTTCCGGTTGCAACCGGAATGGACGAGCATAAATTAAATGCTTTAGATTTTTTCAGAGCCACCAAATGGATTCGAGAAAACTTGCCTTTTGCCGGAGTTTCTGGAGGGGTGAGTAATGTTTCGTTTTCATTTCGAGGGAATGATAAAGTGCGTGAAGCTATGCATTCGGCGTTTTTGTACCATGCCATTCAAAACGGAATGACAATGGGAATCGTAAATCCTGAAATGCTTGAAATTTATGATGAAATTGATAAGACTCTTTTAGAACACGTTGAAGATGTTTTGCTTAATAGAAGGGAAGATGCCACCGAACGATTATTAGTATTAGCAGAAAGCTTTAAAGGACTAAGTTCTCAAAATTCGGAATCGAATAAACAAGTTTTAGAATGGAGAAACGGTTCGTTTCAAGAGCGATTAACGCATGCTTTAGTAAAAGGAATCGATGAATTTATTGAAGCCGATGTAGAAGAAGCTCGAATCAATTCAAATAAAGCCATTGAAGTTATTGAAGTCAATTTAATGGCAGGAATGAATGTGGTTGGCGATTTATTTGGAAGCGGAAAAATGTTTTTGCCACAAGTGGTGAAATCAGCGCGTGTAATGAAAAAAGCAGTAGCCTATTTGTTACCATTTATTGAACTCGAAAAAGACAGCGCTGCTTCATCCAGCAACGGCAAAATTGTTTTAGCAACCGTAAAAGGTGACGTACATGATATTGGTAAAAATATTGTGGCAGTTGTTTTGGGTTGCAACAATTTTGAAATAATTGACCTTGGGGTTATGGTTCCGCCTGAGAAAATTATTCAGGCGGCGGTAGAGCACAAGGCAGATATTATTGGGTTAAGCGGATTGATCACGCCTTCGTTAGATGAGATGGTTTATTTGGCCAAAGAGTTAGATAAATTAAATATTAAAATTCCGGTAATGATTGGTGGTGCAACCACTTCTCGTGCACATACTGCCGTGAAAATTGCCCCCGAATATAAAGCGACTGTGATTCATGTTAATGACGCTTCTCGAGCTGTAACGGTAGCCAGTAATTTGCTTCAAGCAGATACTAAAGACGATTATACCAAGTCCATTCGCGAAGAATACGATACGCTTCGAGAAGGGTATTTAAGCAGAAGCAGAGATAAGAATTTCTTATCAATTGAAGAAGCTCGAAAAAATAAATTGCAGCTAAATTGGGATCAATTTACTCCAGTTAAACCAAATTTCATTGGAACCAAAACTATTGAAGTTAACTTATCGGAATTGGTAGATTTTATCGATTGGACTCCGTTTTTTAGCTCTTGGGAATTGTATGGAAAATATCCAGCTATATTAACTGATGAAGTAGTTGGTGAGCAAGCAACTAGTTTATTTGCAGATGCACAAATGATGCTGCATAAAATTGTATCCGAAAAATGGCTTACTGCGAAAGCGGTACTTGGAATTTTTCCTGCTAATTCTATAAATGATGATGATATTGAGGTTAATCTACCAACTTCTAGCCTCCAACTTCTAACTTTAAGACAGCAATCTCAAAAAACAGCAGGTGCTCCAAATATCGCGTTAGCTGATTTTATTGCTCCAAAAGAAACCGGAAAGCAAGATTATATTGGATGTTTTTGTGTCACAACAGGGTTTGGAGTGGATGAAAAAGCAGCCGAATTTGAAAAACAATTAGACGATTACAATGCAATTTTAGTAAAAGCATTAGGCGATCGATTTGCAGAAGCCTTTGCAGAATATTTACATCTAAAAGTTCGTAAGGAAATTTGGGGTTATGCCTCCGATGAAAACCTATCCAATTTAGAATTAATATCCGAAGAATACAAAGGAATTCGCCCGGCTCCAGGTTATCCAGCTTGTCCAGATCATTTAGAAAAACCAACCATTTGGAAACTACTAAATGTAGAGCAAGAAATAGGAGTGAAACTTACCGAAAGTATGGCTATGTGGCCTGCAGCATCGGTTTCGGGGTATTATTTTGCAAGCCCAGAAAGTAAGTATTTTGGCCTTGGAAAAATAAAAGAAGATCAAGTAATAAATTATGCCAAACGTAGAGGAATTTCTACCGAAATGGCCCACAAATGGCTTAGCCCAAACATAGCAGATTAAATTAAAGGCAAGGTTTTTAAGTTACTCATTCAACTTTAAACCTTAAACCTTAAACTTTAAACAATAAAAATGAAAGTAACGCAACACATCGAAAATGCCAAAGGAAAACCCTTGTTTTCTTTTGAAATTTTACCGCCTTTAAAAGGACAAAACATTCAATCAATTTTTGATAGTATTGATCCGTTAATGGAATTCAATCCGCCATTTATAGATGTAACTTACCATCGCGAAGAATATGAATTTAAGGAATTACCAAACGGATTATTACAAAAGAAAATTGTAAAAAAACGACCGGGTACGGTGGGTATTTGTGCCGCTATTCAAAATAAATACAATGTAGATGCCATTCCGCATATTTTATGTGGTGGATTTACGAAAGAAGACACCGAAAATTTATTAATTGATTTGGACTTCCTAGGAATTGACAATGTGGTGGCGCTTCGTGGTGATGCTTTAAAAAATGAAACCTATTTCAAACCTGAAAAGGAAGGAAATGAATTTGCATCCGATTTGGTATTGCAAATAAGCAACTTAAATAACGGAATTTATTTGGATGAAGATTTGAAAAATTCGGCAAAAACTAATTTTTGTATTGGAGTTGCCGGATATCCCGAAAAACATATGGAGGCTCCAAGTCTAGATAGTGACATCCATTTTTTGAAAGAGAAAATTAAAAATGGAGCCGAATATATCATTACCCAAATGTTTTTTGACAATAAAAAATTCTTTGATTTTGTTGATAAATGTAGAGCTGCAGGAATTACAATTCCGATTATTCCGGGGTTAAAACCTATTTCTACTAAGAAGCAACTGAATTTAATTCCGCATCGATTTAGCATTGAATTGCCCGACGATTTAATCATGGCAGTAGTGAAAGCTAAGGATAATGATGTGGTAAAACAAATTGGAATTGAGTGGTGTATCCAGCAAAGTAAAGAATTGGTTGCTGCCGGAATTCCGGTATTGCATTATTACTCTATGGGGAAAGCAGAAAATATTAAAGCTATTGCAACAAAGGTATTTTAACAAAGCTAATTGTAAATAACATGCCCTTGATACAATTGCTGTACATCAACAATTGTCGGGTTGTTTTTTAGAATAATATTTCCGGTGCTAAACATTTTTCCGGTGATACTTTGAATTGGTTTTACAATCATATCGTTGGATCCTCTGTGAAAAACGCTAATATTTTGCGCGGTTAAATTAGAAGAATCTATTCTGCTATCGCCAGCCCAAAAATTAATGATTTCTGAATTAGTAGTGCCCGAAATAAAAAATCGGGACACATTATTACTTTCAATTTGCAGTAAGTTGTTATTGATGTTAAAATAAAAATCACCAGTTCCGGCGCTATTTTCGCCATCACCATTTTTATCAATAGAATATAATTTTAATACGGGAAAAGTAAGAATTCCATTAGAGCTAATGTCTCGTTCAGTTTTTGAATATATTTCTTCCAAAGTTGGTGTGGTAATGTAAATGGTAGTTTGCCCATATTCTCTAAGCCAATTGCAAGTGGTGTTATCAGTTAATATCAATTGGTTGTCTATTTGGGTAACCGAAATATTATCGATTAAATTACTACCCGATTTGATTTCTACTTTGTATTCTGACCCTTGTGTAATTTGAACTGCAATTCCACGGTATACTTTAATTCGTGTAAACGGATTTACCGGAATGATTTTTGTAACCATTTCGCCGGTACTCTCAATGCATTCACTGGGTTTTTCACACGAAATGAAAACCAAAAGCAAGCTCAATAGGTAGCATATCTTTTTCATATTTATAATCGTACACCAACGCCAAACTCTAATGCTTCTGCATAAAATAGATGCGTTTTTACAGAAAAACTTGTGTATATTTTTGGGTTAAAATGGTATTTAAATCCTATTCTGTCGTAAACAATTAAATCATCTTTAAATGGTCGGTAAATGTAATAACCTACTTGTGCTTCTAAAGATATTTTATTTACAAACAACTCATATCCAGTAAACAACCCCACCCTTTTATAATCAGTATTAGGGTCAATATTCAATTCTGGATAGGCATTTGACATGTATTTAATGTAATCCTTAATGGAATTAGTAAGGAATAACTCGGTTCCGAATTGCAATGCACTCTTTCTGTTAAAACGTTTGTCTACAAAAAAGGAAGCATGATAAAACGGATATTGTCCGCTGCCTATTATGGCACTTTCGTTATAACCACTTCGTAAGATGAAATTATATTTTATGGGTTCGCTGTAGTTTTTCTTAACGAACGTTGTGTCTATACTTCTTTTTTCCTTATTTGTAAAATCATAATTCAATCCGAGACTAACCAAAAAAGTATTGATGCCACTATTTGGAGTTTTGGTTCGGCCGTTTGAAAAATGAGTAAATAAAACACCTGCTTGAATTCCTAGATTATCAATTAAATGTTCTTTTTTGTAAAGTAAACCGAAGTTGGTATTCGACATTAATGAAGATCCAAAAGCTTTGTTTTTATTATTTTCTACTTTGTCGTAGGGGTTTGTTGCATATCCTATTCCTTGCGAAACTTTTAATTCTAAGTGTCTCTTAAAAAAATAAAAATTATATAAAGCTCCAACTGCATAACACTTTCCAAGAAAATTATTGTTGTAGTTTTGATATTGGAAATAGACACCATAATCAGGAAAATTATAAGCTGTTTGCCATTCATCTTTTCCGTGTGTTTGTTTGATAAGGCTAACAAACAATCCGTCGGGATGACCTTGTAAATGGTATAAATCGCTGGTATGCGGAATTACATTTCCGTGAAATAGGGAAACTTCAATAGCATTGGTATCTTTGTTTTCTTGTCCAAAAACAGCTAGCGACAATAAAAGAAACATTGAGTAAAACTTTCCCATTTTAAAATTTTAGCACTTTTATTTTGCTGTTTTTTCTCTAAAAATAGCTTCTAAGTTTTTGCTTTTCAAATTCAGTTGTAACGTTTTTAATCCGTTATCTTGAGCAAAATCAAATACCGAAGAACGGCAATCGTTCTCGGTTTCAAAAGTCAATTCCCAAACATTTTCGTGCGAATTTTTATAGGATTTTAATTCCGATAATTTTGAAAATAAGGCATCCTCAACTACTTTGTCGAATTCCACTTCAATTACTTGTTCCTGAATTTCAGAAACCAGTTTGTCAAGTTTTTTATCGGTAACTATTTTGCCGTTATTGATGATGATCACTCTGTCGCAAATGGCTTCCACTTCTTGCATGATGTGGGTAGAAAGAAAAACTGTTTTATTTTTGCCTACATTTTTTATCACATTTCGAATTTCAACCAATTGGTTTGGATCCAATCCGGTGGTAGGTTCATCCAAAATCAAAACATCGGGATTGTGTAAAAGTGCCGTTGCCAACCCAACTCGTTGTCGGTACCCTTTAGATAATTCACCTATTTTTTTATGGCTCTCTGAAGTTAATCCAGTCAATTGAATTACCTCCTCAATTCTAGATTTTGACACTTTATACACATCGGCATTAAAAGCCAAATATTCTCTTACATACAAATCCAAATACAACGGATTGTGTTCTGCCAAATACCCAACCGAAAGTTGCACTGCTTTTGGATTAAGGGTTACCTCATTTCCATTGACTAAAGCAGTTCCTTCATCGGCATTAATAGAAGTCGTTAGTATTTTCATTAGGGTAGATTTTCCGGCACCATTTGGACCTAGAAAACCAACAATTTCCCCTTTTTTTACTGAAAATGTAACGTTGTCTAATGCTTTTTGAGCACCATAACTTTTAGAGATATTTTGAACTTCTATTGACATGACTTGTTATTTGAAGCAAATGTAATAATTAATAAAGGAAAACTAAAACCATTGAAACAGATAACGAATAAAATGCAGTTTTATGATAAATTTAAAATTATTAACGCAGTTTTGGTATTTGTTTCTATGTAAGTTGCTATTGGTTTAGTAATTTTGTCACAAATCAATCCAATTTGTATTTGGATTAGAGCAACAACCAAAATGGATAACAGTAAAGTAAGTAAGACCTGGTTAAACGAACTTAATTTTTCTCACCCTCTAATTATAGCGGGGCCCTGTAGCGCTGAAACAGAAGAGCAAGTTTTGAAAATAGCTCATGAATTGAAAGATTCTAAAGCATCTATTTTTCGTGCAGGAATATGGAAACCAAGAACACGCCCAGGTGGATTTGAAGGTGTTGGTGAAATTGGACTAAAGTGGTTGCAAAAGGCAAAAGCCGAAACCGGATTGCTTATGGCGGTAGAAGTTGCAAATGCAAACCATGTAAAACTGGCTCTAGAGCATGATATTGATGTGCTTTGGATTGGCGCTCGAACCACTGTAAATCCCTTTGCAGTGCAAGAAATAGCCGATGCTTTGCAAAATACAGATAAAATCGTATTGGTTAAAAATCCGGTAAATCCCGATTTGTCTCTTTGGATTGGTGGTGTGGAACGATTACAAAATGCCGGAATTAAAAAACTAGGAATTATACATCGTGGTTTTTCAACTTATGAAAAAACCAAATATAGAAACAACCCTGAATGGCAAATTGCCATTGACATACAACATAAATATCCTGATTTACCAATAATTATTGATCCTTCGCATATAACTGGAAAACGCGATATGATTTTTCAGGTTACCCAAGAAGCACTCGATTTAAATTATGATGGGATGATTATTGAAACCCATATCGACCCTGACAATGCTTGGAGCGATGCGGCTCAGCAAGTAACCCCAGCGCGGTTAAAAGAGATAATTTCGAATTTAATTATTCGAAAAGAAACAGATGATGCTGATGATTACCAACAAAAGTTATTAAAATTACGTTTACAAATCGATGAATTTGATTCAAAATTATTGGATGTAATAGGAAAAAGAATGAAAGTTGCCGAAAGTATTGGTGCACTTAAAAAAGAAAAAAATGTGGCCGTTTTGCAAAATAAAAGATGGAATGAAGTTTTAGAAAAAATGATTTCCGATGGAAGTCAGAAAGGCTTGAGTGAGGAATTTATCGTTCAGTTTTTTAAAGCCATTCACCAAGAAAGCATTACCCACCAAGAGAAGATATTTAATTCATAAGATTTTTGAATGTCGATTAACGATATTTGATTTTTGAATTGCTTATTTTTGCATAAATCTAAATTCGTTAATCTACAATCGTTAATGTCTATGACCGGACTTGTTTATAAATCTACTGGAAGTTGGTACACCGTAAAATCGGAGGAAGGCACTTTTGTAGAATGTCGTATCAAAGGTAAATTTCGGGTAAAGGGCATTAAAAGTACCAACCCAATTGCGGTTGGCGATATTGTAGATTTTGAATTAGACGAAACTTCAGATGTAACTACAGGAACTATTCATAATATACACGACAGGAAAAATTACATTGTTCGAAAATCAGTGAACTTGTCGCACCAAATGCATATTATTGCATCTAATTTGGATTATGTTTTCTTGCTCATCACCATTGATAATCCACCAACTACCTTTAGTTTTATAGATCGATTTTTAGTAACTGCCGAAGCCTATGGAATTACCACCATTTTGGTTTTTAATAAAATAGATACCTTAACAGATGAAACCCTAGAAGAGCAGCTTTACATGCAACATGTATATGAGCAAATTGGCTACCAATGTTTACGAGTTTCCTCGACTGAAAACAAAGGTGTTGACAAATTGAAAGAACTTATGGTGGGTAAAATCACCATGTTTTCGGGACATTCTGGTGTTGGAAAATCAACTTTGGTAAATGCATTAGAACCAAGTTTGTTATTAAAAACAAAAACAATTTCAGAACAAAGTAAGCAAGGTCAACATACAACTACTTTCGCTGAAATGTATGATTTATCATTTGATGCAAAAA
This sequence comes from Flavobacteriaceae bacterium, assembly GCA_947453195.1. Taxonomy (GTDB): domain Bacteria; phylum Bacteroidota; class Bacteroidia; order Flavobacteriales; family Flavobacteriaceae; genus Flavobacterium. The sequence continues at coordinate 29,808 of CANGFO010000018.1, read as the reverse complement.
TAATTGACACTCCAGGAATAAAAGGCTTCGGGATTGTAGATATGGAAAAAGAAGAAATTAGTGGGTATTTTCCTGAGTTTTTCAAATTAAAAGACCAATGCAAATTCAATAATTGCCTACATAAAGAAGAACCCCATTGTGCCATTAAAAAAGCATTGGAAGAAGATAAAATTTCTTGGACACGTTACAATAGCTATTTGAAAATTTTAGAAGGTGATGACGAGCACTACCGCACTGATATCTATAAAGACGATCGAATTGCTAGCGATAAGACGAGAGAGTAATTGTAAATTATGAATTATGGCAGACAATATAATTAAGTTAAAATCATTTAGTTTTGCATTACGAATTGTGAAATTGTATCAATTTTTAAGTTCCGAGAAAAAGGAATTTGTATTGAGCAAGCAATTGTTACGAAGTGGCACTTCAGTAGGCGCATTGGTTAGCGAATCTTAACATGCAGAGAGTAAACTTGATTTTATACATAAACTTGCTATTGCTCAGAAAGAGGCTAACGAAAGTAGTTATTGGTTAGAATTGTTATTTCAATCTGAATATATAAGCGAATCTCAATTCCATTCTTTAAACTCAGATATTGTAGAGATTAATAAAATTTTAGCTTCTATAATTATTATAGCAAAGAATAACTTAAAAAGATAATTTTGTAATTAAATTAATTTACAATTCATAATTTATAATTCACAATTGATTTGAAAGCAGTAATCCAAAGAGTAACCCACGCATCGGTAACTATAGAAAACAATGTTGTAGCTGAAATACAAAAAGGATTGCTTGTTTTTGTAGGAATTGAAGAAACCGATAATCAAGATGATATTCAGTGGTTGGTTTCAAAAATTGCCAACCTGCGCATATTTGAAGATGAAAACCAGGTGATGAATCTGTCTGTAAAAGATTGTGCTGGCGAAGTATTAATTGTGAGTCAGTTTACCCTACACGCATCAACAAAAAAAGGCAACCGTCCTTCGTATATAAAAGCAGCAAAGCCCGAAATTGCAATTCCGGTTTATGAGAATTTCATTGCTCAAATGGAATTTGAAATTGGTAAAAAAGTACCAACTGGAAAATTTGGTGCCGACATGAAAGTGGCCTTGCTTAATGACGGCCCGGTGACAATAGTAATCGATACAAAAAATAAAGAATAAATATGGATATCAAAAACGCCCAACTCGAAGTAGATAATTGGATTAAGAACCATGGTGTTCGTTATTTTAATGAGTTAACCAATATGGCGCAGCTAACGGAAGAAGTAGGTGAAGTGGCACGAATTATTGCCAGACGTTACGGCGAACAATCGGAAAAAGAATCAGATAAAAATAAAGATTTAGGCGAAGAATTGGCCGATGTGGTTTTTGTGGTGCTTTGTCTTGCAAATCAAACGGGCATCGACTTGCAAGCGGCATTTGACAAAAAATTAGACTTAAAAACCAATCGCGATCACGACCGCCATCAAAATAATGCAAAGCTGAAATAAGTGTGTATCTGAAAATTCAAAATTCAAAATTCAAAATTCAAAATGCTACAATAGCAATCTCTGGATCCAAATCGGAAACCAACCGATTGTTGTTGTTAAAAGCGTTGTATCCCTATATTAGCATCAAAAATGCCTCCAATTCTGATGATTCAGAGGTTATGGTAGATGCGCTTCAAAAATCAGAAATCAGAAATCAAAATTCGTTGCGCATTGATGTCCATCATGCCGGCACCGCCATGCGTTTTTTGACAGCCTATTTTGCAATTCTTGAGGGTACTGAAGTTATATTAACGGGCTCTTCAAGAATGCAAGAAAGACCCATTCAAATTTTAGTAGATGCATTAAATCAACTTGGTGCCGAAATTACTTATATTGAAAAAGAAGGCTTTCCGCCCATAAAAATTGTAGGTAAGAAACTGACTCATAGCAAAGTTTCGCTTCCGGCAAATGTCAGTAGTCAATATATTTCGGCCTTATTATTAATTGCTCCAAAGCTTGAAAACGGATTGGATTTGATTCTTGAAGGTGTAATCACTTCAAGGCCTTACATAGAAATGACGTTGGCTTTGCTCAATAAAATTGGGGTTGACACATCCTTTATAACGAATTGCATTTCGGTTAGCCCAATGGCAATTAGTGAAAACCCACAGCCAATCAATATTGAAAGTGATTGGTCTTCGGCATCCTATTACTATTCAATTGTGGCGCTTTCTGAAATTGGTACCCAAATACATCTTTCTACTTTTAATGAAAATAGCTTGCAAGCAGATGCTGTTTTGTCTGAACTGTATAAAAATTTTGGTGTAGCTACAATTTTCAATGCTGATAATTCCATTACAATCAGTAAAACTTCGAACAGCAAACCTCAAGCTATAAACTTACAGCTTAATAGTTCTCCAGATATTGCTCAAACTATAGCAGTTACCTGCTTCGGACTTGGAGTTACTTGCCAATTAAATGGTTTGCATACGCTTAAAATTAAGGAAACCGATCGATTGGTAGCCTTAAAAAATGAATTAACTCCGCTAGGAGCAAAGGTTGAAATTACTTCGGATGCTATTTCAATTGATGGTTGCCCTAATTTAGAAATGGAAAATGCAGTGATAAAAACCTATCAAGACCACCGTATGGCCATGGCATTTGCACCCTTAGCATTAAAAATACCCTTGGAGATTGAACAAGCGGAAGTGGTTTCAAAATCCTATCCCACTTTTTGGAATGATTTAAAGTCCCTTGGATTCCAAATTTCAGAATTATAAGTACATAAAACCTTAGTTACTCAGTGCCTAAGCAACTTATAAAAAAATAAAGTGCAAAACACTTGACAACGCCTATCTCACAATCGTATATTTGCCAACTTGATTTAAACGGCTATGGAAAAACCACAAACTTTAAGTCATAAACTTTAAACTTTAAACACTTTATAAATGAAATTATCTCATTTTCAATTCAATCTTCCGACAGAATTACTTGCAGAATTTCCAGCAGAAAACCGTGACGAAGCACGTCTTATGGTTGTGGACAGAAAAAAAGGAACAATAGAGCATAAAATGTTCAAGGATGTTATCGATTATTTTGATGATGGTGACGTGATGATTTTAAATAACACCAAAGTTTTTCCTGCAAGAATGTATGGAAATAAAGAAAAAACAGGAGCAAGAATTGAAGTTTTCTTATTGAGAGAATTAAATGCAGAGCAACGCCTTTGGGATGTATTAGTAGATCCAGCCAGAAAAATCAGAATTGGAAATAAATTATATTTTGGAGACGACGATTCGTTGGTTGCTGAGGTAATTGATAATACCACATCAAGAGGAAGAACGTTGCGTTTTCTTTATGATGGATCTTACGAAGAATTTAGAAATAAATTAACTGAACTTGGAGAAACACCAATTCCAAAATACATCAATCGTGAAGTAACTGAAGAAGATGCAGAGCGTTACCAAACTATTTATGCAAAAGAAGAAGGGGCAGTAGCTGCACCAACGGCTGGTTTGCATTTTTCTAAACACTTATTGAAACGATTAGAAATAAAAGGAATTGATTTTGCTGAGGTTACACTTCATGTTGGATTGGGAACTTTTAATCCGGTTGAAGTAGAAGATTTATCTAAACACAAAATGGATTCTGAGGAGTTAAAAATCACTCAAGAAGCATGTGATATTGTAAATAATGCGAAAGTTAAGAAAAAGAGAATTTGTGCAGTAGGTACCACTTCGATGCGTGCTATTGAAAGTTCTGTTTCTTCACAACGAACTTTAAATCCGTTTCAAGGATGGACCAATAAATTTATTTTCCCTCCTTATGATTTTAGTATTGCAGACGCTATGATTACTAATTTCCACACTCCTAAATCAACTTTATTAATGATGATTTCGGCGTTTTGCGGACACGATTTAATGAAAAAAGCCTACGAAGAAGCGATTAAAGAAGGATATAAATTCTATTCTTACGGAGATGCAATGTTGATATTGTAACTAATTTAAGCATCAATTTTAAATAAAAAGTCCCGCCATTAGGTGGGATTTTCTATTAGATTTATATTCAAATTGATATAAATTAAGATTTTTTTATTAATTGATGCAACCATTTTACATTGACTCTCGTCTATGCTAATAGAACTAGGGTATTTAGTTTGTAAACAAAAACAAGAGGTGATTGCTGAGAACGAATTATGAAAGTTATTAACTTACATATTGCAGAAAAAGAACTGATCGAGCAAGCCATCGAGAGTAATAGACATGCTCAACATCAAATTTATTCTAAATTTTCTCCGAAAATGTTAGGGGTTTGTAGGCAATACATTAAAGATATGCATTTGGCAGAAGACGTAATGATTACCGCTTTCATGAAAGTCTTTGTCAGTTTGAAAAACTTTAAACATGAAGGCAGTTTTGAAGGTTGGGTTCGGAGAATTATGGTGAACGAATGTATTTCATTTCTAAGAGTTCAAAAAAAAGTAAAATTTCTTGAAGATGAAATTTATACAGAGGAAAGTGGTAATACTACTGAAAGTCAGTTTTCTGTTGACGAAATTCAATTTTTAATAGATAATTTGCCAGATGGATATAAAATGGTGTTCAATCTTTATGCGATAGAAGGTTACAAACACCATGAAATAGCTGAACTACTTGGAATTAAAGAAGGAACTTCCAAATCACAATTGTCGCATGCTAGAAAAATGTTGCAGAATAATATTAGTAAATTAAAAAATTACACCAATGGAACCGAATAAATTAGAAACCCAAATAAACGATAAACTGAAAACTCGAGAAATCCAACCCAGCTCTATGGCTTGGGATCGATTGGATGCAATGTTGACTGCTGCAGAAGAAAACACATCAAAACGTTTTTTCTTTTTTTCTAATAAGCACATTGGAATAGCTGCAAGTATTTTGCTTTTAGTTTCCCTTGGTACGTTTTATTTTTCAACAAAAGTATATTTGATTAAACCAGAAAATAATGTTGTTATTAGGAATATAAATAGAAAAAGCAATGAAAATTCAAGTAAATTAGTAAGTGTAAAGAGAGAAGAGCAAGTAGTAGGAGCTCGTTATTACATGCCACAAACTCACTTCAAAGTGTCGCAAAAAGTAGCTGTTCAAAAAAAGGCTACAGTAAATTCAGTAATTATTCAGGATAAAGAAATTGAGTATCAAAATAATGAAGTTATTGCGCAAAATCAATTTCCAAAAGGAGTTGAACCTCCTCAAGAAATTTTAGTTTCCAATATAATAAAAGTAAATGCTCTTGATTTACTTGCAGCTGTAGATAAACCAACAAATTCAAATACTAATAGTAAAATTAAAATAAATGCCAACAGCCTTTTGTCTCAAGTCGACGGAGAATTAGATCAAACATTTAGAGAGAAAGCTTTAAAAAGAATTTCTAAAAATTATAAGGAAATTAAAGTTGCATTACAAGCACGAAACCAAAAATAAAAGCCATCAAAATGTCAAAATTTAATAATAATCTAAATCAAACAAAAAAATGAGAAATTTTACAATTTACTTAGTACTAACCTTATTACTATTTGCAAGCAAATTAATTGCTCAAGACACTTTTGAAAGCAAAGCCAAAGCTATTGCCGAGAAAATAACCAACATTACTTTAGATGAAAAAGCTAAATTAAAAATTGAGGTTGAAGAAGTGAATTTGCAGCTTGAAAAAGGCATAATCACAAAAGAACAAGCAGATCAAAAAAAGAAACAATTGGCACAAGCAAGAGCTATTATCATTGAAAATAAAATTTCCCTTACTCAATTAGAATTAAAAGATTTGGTTCAGAAGCAAGTTGATGGTAAAATAAATCAACAAGATATTGATACTCCTCATGGGTTGGCTATTGCACTTGGTTCTAATGATAAAGATTCAATTCATAATAAAGAAATAAATATTACTTCTATGAAAAAATTTAAAAGCCAAAAGGATAAAGATTACAAGCAATCTAAAAGAACCCAAACTCAAGGAGTATTTGCAACCGGTGCAAATAATCTTGTGACTAATGGAGCTGTAGCTAATTCAGATTTTAACTACAATAGATCTTTTTTTATGGAATGGGGGATTTCTTTTAATACAAGAGTATTTAAAAATAACAATATTTATCACTTTAAATATGGTTTAACTGGGGTTTATAATATGTTGACACCAACAGATAATCGTTATTTTGTAGATAATAACGGGCAAACAACTTTGGAAACTTATCCAACTGAGTTATGTCAAAAGAATTCATATTTTAAAAATGTTTTTGTAACTATTCCGTTGTTTTTAGAATTTGATTTTTCTAAAAAAGAATACGATAGAAATAATAACAGAATTTTTAAAATTGAAAAAGGCTTTAGATTCGGTGTTGGAGGTTTTATTGGGTATAATACTAATTCAAAGCAATTTCTATCTTATGAAGTAAATGGTTACGAAATAAATGAAAGACATAAAGGAAATTGGAATGTGCCTGATTGGAATTACGGTTTGAGTACCTATTTTGGTTATAAAGCAACTAGTTTATATTTAAAATACGATCTAAATCCAATGTTTAAAAACAATAATGTAAAGCAAAACAACATTTCATTAGGAATACGTTGGGATTGGAATTAAAGAGAATTTGTTAGGTTAGTTTTTGTAATTCAACCTAGAAGGTTTTTAAAAACCTTCTAGGTTTTTTTATATAAAAACATGTAACTTTGAAAACTTAGAACTTATAATCCTAGATCCTAAAATTGATTACCAAAGAAACCATAGATAAAGTATATGAAGCTGCTCGAGTAGAGGAGGTTATTGGCGATTTCGTTCAGTTAAAGCGCGCCGGTAGTAACTACAAAGGGTTGAGTCCGTTTTCTGATGAGCGTTCTCCTTCGTTCATGGTTTCACCTGTGAAACAAATTTGGAAAGATTTTAGCTCGGGAAAAGGAGGGAACGCTATTGCTTTTATTATGGAGCACGAGCACTTTACCTATCCTGAAGCCATTCGTTATTTGGCAAAAAAATACAACATCGAAATTGAAGAAACCGAACTTTCTAACGAAGAAAAAGAGGTAGCTAATGAAAAAGAAAGTTTGTATTTGGTTTCTGAATTTGCTAGCAAATATTTTCAAGATGTTTTGCTTAACACCGAAGAAGGAAAAGCCATTGCCTATACCTATTTTAAAGAAAGGGGATTCACAAATGAAACGATTAAAAAGTTTCAATTGGGATATTCACCAAATACGTGGGATGCTTTAACCAAGGAAGCACTTGGAAAAGGATATAAATTAGAATTTCTTGAAAAAACCGGACTTACCATTGTTGGAGAGGACAAGCAATTTGACCGCTTTAAAGGGCGTGTCATGTTTCCAATTCAATCCATGTCGGGTCGTGTTTTGGGTTTTGGTGGAAGAATTTTAACTAATGATAAAAAAGCAGCCAAATATTTAAATTCACCCGAAAGTGATCTCTACCATAAGAGCAAGGTGTTGTATGGGATTTATCATGCCAAACAAGCCATTGCAAAAAACGACCGATGTTATTTGGTAGAAGGGTATACCGATGTAATTCAGATGCATCAAGCTGGAATTGAAAATGTGGTTGCTTCTTCTGGAACTGCATTAACTCCGGATCAAATCCGATTGATCAACCGTCTTACCAAAAATATTACCGTTCTTTTTGATGGTGATGCTGCAGGATTGCGTGCTTCTATTCGTGGAATTGATTTGATTCTTGAAGAGGGAATGAACGTGAAAGTATGCGCTTTCCCTGATGGAGAAGATCCAGATAGTTTTGCTAAGAAAACACCACTTCAAGATTTAACGCAATATCTTGAAGACAATGCCATGGATTTTATCCAGTTTAAAGCTTCCTTATTAATGAAGGATGCCAAGAACGATCCCATAAAAAAAGCCGATTTGATTCGGGACATGGTGGCGAGTATTTCTAAAATTCCAGATCGTATCAAGCGCGAAGTATATATTCAAGAGGTATCCCGAATTATGGATATTTCTGAAGAAGTGCTTTTTAATACGTTGGCCCAACTTGTAAAAAAAGACATTTCCGAATTAGGAAAAAAACAAAAAGAAGAGCAAAAAGCATTTGAAGTTGTAAAAAATGAAATGCCTGTTGCTGCTCCAAGCATCGATATTCAATTTGAATTAGAGCATAAGATTATTGAAATTCTATTGATTTATGGAAATGTCGAAGATGAATTTGAAGATGTGATTCTAAAAGCCAATGAAAAAGGAGAGTTGCAAGAAGTGCGCGAAATGAATCGATATAAAGTGTTCCAACGCATCTTTTTGAGTTTGCAAGAAGATGAGATTGAATTGGCAAATCCTTTGTTTAAAAGTATTTACAATGATTTGATCCAGTATTTTAACCAATCCGAAACCTTTGAGTTAGATCAATATTTATCTCACCTACCAAGTGAATTATCTCAGGAAGTCACCACAATATTAATGAATGACGAACGAGAATTATTGCACAATTGGGAAGCCAAAAATATATTTGTCAAAGCCAAAGACAAAACAATAAGCCAATACGTAACCGAAACGATAGTTACACTTCGTTGGTTCTTAGTGAATAAAATAATAGACGATTTAAAATCTTCCATAGCAAAAGACGTAGCGACTGACAATGCAGAAACTTTATCCTTAGTAATGGATTATCTTGGGTTAACTAATATTTTTTCTAAAAAACTGGGAAGAGTAATCTCCCGACACAATTAATGTAATTCTAATAAAAGGAAATTTGGGGCTTTTCCTTCTGCTCTTAAACGAGTACTAAGTTGTTGGCTTTATTTACCAAATCAACTAAATTAGAAACATTTAATTTTTTTAATAGACGAAGTTTATAGGTACTTATCGTCTTTTCATTCAAACCTAAAATCTTAGATATTTCGCTGTTTTTCTTTCCATTGCTTAAGAAACGCAATACTTCCACTTCTCTATTGGAGAGCTTTCGGTATATTTCATTTCCACCACTGTAATTGAAAGTTCCCCTAGAGGTTTCTTTGGAAGCCAAGCCTTGCGCTACATTAACTATTGTAATTCCTAAGGTTTCTAGTTTGGATGATTTTTGTAAAAAAACGGAAACACCCGCTTTAATGAAATTAGAAGCATATACTTGCTCGTTTAAACTGGTATATACAATAATTTTCATATTGGGATTGTTGCTTATTAATGATTTTAAATCAAAAATATTCTTCAGTCCTTTTAACTCGAGATCGATGACTAAAACATCGATTTTTTTATTTTTCAAGGCCTCTAAAATCAATGGGAATTCAGCCACATTGGCTACCACATTAATTTCTGGATGGTCTCTAAAATAAGATTTTACGCCGAAATGTACCGCAGGTAAATTATCGGCAAGACAAACACTTATCATAACTTTTTTGTTTAAAAAATTGAACACTATCAACTTAAAGTTACAAAAAAGAATCCGATTTAAAAAGGAATTAGTAGTTAATTATTTCAATTCCTTTGGAATAATGCAAATCGGAATTGGAAGCATTTTATGCTTGTTGGCGCTATTTAACGTGTGGTATATTTTCAAAACTTCGGTCTCTCTTTCAGAATAATTTGTCGAATGTTCTTCTTTTTCATTTTCAATCATGGCCCATTCTAGTTCATCATAACTGGCACCTAGTTGGTCTTCATCGGTTCGGTTGTCACCAAATAAACCGTCTGTGGGCGCTGCAGTTTGGATTGACTCCGGAATAGTTAAATACTTTCCTAATGCGAAAACATCACTTTTCATTAAATCGGCAATCGGACTCACATCTACACCGCCATCACCGTATTTGGTATAAAAACCAACGCCAAAATCTTCCACTTTGTTTCCGGTTCCGGCAACTAAATAACCATGAATTCCGGCGTGATAATATAAGGTGGTCATTCGTAAGCGAGCTCTTGTATTTGCTAATGCTAGATGGTATTTACCTTCATCACTACTTTCGGGCATTCCTGCTTTAAAAGTATTGTATATTAAAGTAAGGTTTGATTCAATTGAACTCACATTTGAAAATCTTTTTTTCAATTGGTCGATGTGTTCTTTACCTCTATTAACTTGGCTGCTGGCTTGGTGAATGGGCATTTCCACACAAAGCGTAGGTAATCCTGTTTGTGCGCACAACGTTGAGGTTACCGCAGAATCTACTCCGCCAGAAATTCCAACTACAAATCCGTTTACATTGGCTTTGTTTGCATAGGCTTTTAGCCAACTTAAAATGTGTTCGTTTACCTTTTCTGCTTGAATAGTACTTTTTTTACCCATAGTTTAAGAATGAATTACGATTTGGTGATGTATATTTGCAAAAATATTAAAATTAACTATGCGAAAATATATTTATCTTTTTGCTTTTGGATTCTTATTTTTCTCTTGCGATAAAAAAAGTAAAATTGAACGCGAAGTAGAGAAAATTCCGGTAACGATGAAAGTTGTTCGCTTTGAACAAGCTTTTTTTAATGCTACTCCGCAAGAATTACCAATGGTAAAAGCCAAATATCCGGATTTTTTTCCTGTAGCTATTGCAGATGAAGCTTGGATTGAAAAAATGCAAAACCCGCAATGGCGTGAATTGTATCAGGAAGTTGAAAAAAAATACAAGAATTTTGACACACAACAATCCGAAATAGAAGATCTTTTTAAGCATATAAAATATTATTTCCCAACCATTAAAGTTCCTCAAATTTACACCGCAATTGGCGAAATGGACTATTTGAATAAAGCCATATATGCCAACGATAAATTGGTAATTGCTTTAGAGTTATATTTGGGAAAAGAGCATAAGTTTTATTCGGAATTTCCAGCTTATTTAAGACAAAATTTTGAGCAAAGACAGATGCTTCCGGATATTGTTTCTAGTTTATCTTATCGAATTGTACCTGCTTCCAAAAACAAAGATTTATTGACTTTAATGATCAATTCGGGAAAAGAATTGTATTTAAAAGATATTTTATTGCCAGATTATACCGATGCCGAACGTATTGGTTACACAGAAAACCATATTAAATGGTGTCAAGAAAACGAAAGCTATATGTGGGAATATTTTGTAAGCAATAAATTGCTTTACAGCTCTGATTCAAAATTGCCGAACCGATTTATTAATTTGGCTCCGTTTTCTAAATTTTATTTAGAAATAGATAACGAAACTCCAGGACGAGTTGGTCAATGGGTGGGATGGCAAATTGTTCGTTCCTACATGCAAAACAATGAAGTTTCTGTCATACAATTATTAAAAGCAGATCCAAACGAGATATTTGAAAAATCAAAATACAAACCAAAAAGTAATGAGTAATAGTAACACCTCCGAAATAAAATTCATCATTGAATTAGACGAAAATAAAATTCCAGAAACGCTAAAATGGTCGGCGCAAGACGGCGGAATTCAGGATGAAGCTGCCAAAGCAATTATGTTGTCTATTTGGAATAGCGATAAAAAAGAATCGTTACGCATTGATTTATGGACAAAAGACTTGCCGGTAGATGAGATGAAAATCTTCATTTATCAATCGCTTTTGGCTATGGCCGATACGTATGAGCGTGCCACCAACGATGAGAAAATGACCGCAACCATGCGTGATTTTACCGATTATTTCGCTGAAAAATTGGAGTTGAAATAATAATTAAAAGGAGTTAATATCCTTATAAACCATTTCGTTAATATCTTCAATATAATTTAACAGGGCATCTTTGCCAAGCATTTCTGTGGCAGAGGTCACAAAATAAGGCGGAATTTCTTCCCAATTGTTAGCATGAAGTTGCTTTTTGTAGGCAGCAATATGGGAGTCGATTTTGGTTTTACTAATCTTATCTGCTTTTGTAAAAATAATGCAAAACGGAATGCCTGATTCGCCCAGGTATTCAATGAATTCTAAATCAATTTTTTGTGCTTCAAGGCGAATGTCAATTAAAACAAAAGCACAAACCAGTTGTTCTCTTTTCTCAAAATAATCGGTAATGAATTCTTGAAAAACTTGCTTTGTTTTTTTAGAAACACGTGCATATCCGTATCCTGGTAAATCGACTAAAAACCAATTGGAATTGATTTTAAAATGATTAATAAGCTGCGTTTTTCCTGGTTTCCCTGATGTTTTAGCCAAGTTTTTATGGTTGGTTAGCATATTTATTAAAGACGACTTTCCAACGTTTGATCGGCCAATAAAGGCGTATTCAGGCAAGCGCTCTAAAGGGCATTTAGAAACATCAGAGTTACTAATGATAAATTCTGCTGTATTTATTTTCATTGTATTACTTGGTTGAAGTGGTGTCTTTTAAAGTTTCACTTTTCTCGTGCAGCCACACTTCTAGTAATCTGTTAAATTCATCTGGATGTTCCATCATGGCCGCATGGCCACATTTGTCAATCCAATATAAAGTGGAATTGGGTAATAATCGATCAAATTCAAGTGCTACTTCCGGAGGTGTTACGGTGTCGTTTTTACCCCAAATGATGCAGGTAGGCACGTGGATTTTTGGTAAATCTTTAGCCATATTATGTCTTATGGCACTTTTAGCAATAGTAAGCGTTTTGATTAATTTAATACGATCATTTGCCATGGCATAAACTTCATCTACAATTTCTTTAGTAGCAATTTTAGGATCGTAAAAAACGGCTTCGGCCTTTTTTTGAATGTAATCATAATCTCCTCTTCTTGGATAGCTATCACCCATGGCGCTTTCATAAAGCCCAGAGCTTCCTGTGATAACTAGACCGAGCATTTTTTCCGGATACATTTTGGTATGGTATAACGCAATATGTCCACCCAAAGAGTTTCCTAATAAAATAACGCGTTCAAATTTTTTAAAAGTGATAAAGTCCTTAACGTATTTAGCAAAAGCTTTTACATTGGTCTTTAGAAGATTTTGAGTGTAAATTGGCAATTCAGGGATAACAACTTTATATCCTCTAGTAGAAAAATAATTGGCCACACCAGCAAAGTTACTTAAGCCTCCCATTAACCCATGTAGTATTACAATAGGTGTTCCTTCACCAATTTCAAGATAGCTGTATCTCCCTTCTTTTTTTATGATACCGTCCATATTTTACTCACTTTTTCTATAGTGATACAAATATAAACTTTTAATATAAAAATCCTATTTTTTGAAAATTAAATTAGTGAAAACTATTGTTTTTGTTGGGCTTCAAGATAAATAGGAGGTGTTTTATTTAATCTTCATTATTTCAGCTACTTATTAAAATTGTATATAAAATACTCCCACTTTTACCTCATTGCATTTTTCTTAACAAACACTTCTTTTTTGCTTCAATAAAAGATAAATATTAATCAATAAGCGTAATTTGATTAATTATATTCAGTAATTATGTCAATGTCAAAATTCTAAAACTGCTCAATTTTAAAAACTTATTAACAATGTGGTAGAATGTGGTAAAAGGTGGTAAATTATTTTATATTTTTGCTTCATATCATTAAATAAGTAGTTTTTTGAATTCATTAATAGGAACATATGAGTGTAAAGTAGATGCTAAAGGAAGGCTGTTGTTGCCAGCGTCTTTCAAGAAGCAATTGGCTGCATCTCTTCAAGACGGATTTGTCTTGAAGCGTTCTGTTTTTCAACCTTGTTTGGAGCTTTATCCAATGAAGGAATGGGAGTTAATGATGCAGAAAATCAACAAGTTGAACCGATTTGTAAAAAAGAATAATGATTTTATTCGTCGTTTTACTGCAGGTGTAAAAGTGGTTGAAATTGATGCACTTGGACGATTATTAGTTCCGAAGGATTTAACTGGTTTTGCTCAAATTAATAAAGACATTGTTCTTTCTTCTGCGGTGAATATTATTGAAATATGGGATAAGAATCTTTACGAAAAAGCCATTGACGATTCGGTGGTTGATTTTGCCGACTTGGCAGAAGAGGTAATGGGTGATGTAAAAGACGACGCAGATGGAATATCATAACCCAGTTTTACTTAAAGAAACGGTAGATGGTTTAAATATACAACCAGATGGAATTTATGTCGATGTCACTTTTGGCGGCGGCGGACATTCAAAAGAAATATTAAGTCGACTAGGTGCAAACGGTAAACTGTTTGCATTTGATCAAGATGAAGATGCCTGGGCGAACGCCTTACAAGATGAAAGATTTACTTTAATTCAAGAGAATTTTAGATACATAAAACGTTTTTTGAGATTTCATGGAGTGAAGCAAGTAGACGGAATATTAGCCGATCTTGGAGTTTCTTCGCATCAGTTTGATGTTCCAGAAAGAGGTTTTTCTACTCGCTTTGACGCCGATTTAGATATGAGAATGAGTAAAAGAAATGAGTTGGATGCCAGCAAGGTGATTAATGAATATGACGAAGCCAACTTAAAGCGTGTGTTTTTAGACTATGGAGAGTTGAAAGCGGCTCCAGCTTTAGCAAGAACTATTATAGAAGCAAGAGAAAGAGCAACAATTAAGACCACTGAGGAGTTAAAAGTAATCTTGAATAGATTTTTACCTGAACAATTTAAGAATAAAATTCTTGCACAAATATATCAGGCAGTTCGAATTGAAGTGAATCAGGAAATGGAGGTTTTGAAAGAGTTTTTAGAGCAGTCTCTAGAGATCTTGAAGCCAGAAGGAAGGTTAAGTGTTATTTCTTATCATTCTTTAGAAGATCGATTGGTGAAACGATTCATGAAAAATGGCTTATTTGAAGGGGAGCCAGAACGCGATTTCTTCGGAAATTTCTCCGTTCCTTTTAAAAACATTGGAAAACTTATTGTTCCAACGGAGGCCGAAATAAAGCTAAATAACAGAGCCAGAAGCGCTAAGTTACGCATAGCAGAAAAGAAGTAGTTTTTAAATTAAGTTATAGATAAATACCAAAGTGCAGCTATGAAAGGTGGAGTATTCAACTTATTAAAAGCAAGATTTCTAGTTAATGAAGATGCTACCAAAAATTGGCGTTTCATACTTTTTATTGTGGTTTTGGCAATTATTATGATAGCTAACTCCCATCGATACGATCAGAAAATATTTCAAATAGCTGATTTAACCAATGAAGTTAAAGAATTACGATCTGAATTTGTAGACAGAAGATCCGAATTAATGAAATTGAGAATGGAATCTACTGTTTCTGAAAAAATGAAATCAAGAGGAGTTTTGCCATCTCAGGTGCCTCCAGTTAAGATAAAAGTTAAAAAAACTGAAGAAAAAAGTTTCTTCGATAAGTTATGGCAATAGAAGATAAAAACACCTCTTACCGTATTTATTTAGTTGCATTCGTTGTCTTTTTGATGGCGATGGCAATTACAATAAAGCTGACTAATATTCAGTGGGTACATGGTGCGCATTATCGAAAATTAGCTAAAGATCTAACAGTTAAAATGTGTGTAATTCGCGCGAATAAAGGAAATATTTATTCGTCAGATGGAAGTTTACTTGCCACTTCAATTCCTAATTATACCATCCGTTTTGATGCCGTAGTTCCAAAAGAAGAGCTTTTTGAAAAAAATGTAAAAGGGCTTTCCGAAAACTTAGGCAAATTATTAGGCAAACCAAGTTCTTACTATGAGGCGATTTTAAGAAAAGCAAGAAATACAAAAAATCGATACACGCTTATTGCTGATAAATTAAGTTATACGGAATATTCTAAAATTAAAGCGTTTCCATTATTTGAAAAAGGATCTAATAAAGGTGGAATTATTGTAGAGCAAAAACCAGTTCGGGTGCATCCAATAGGTGAAATTGCCGAAAGAACTATTGGTTACGATAAAATTAATGAAGACGGAGTAAGAAAGCAAGTTGGAATTGAAGGTGCTTTTGGAAAATATCTGAATGGAAAAGATGGCAAAATCTTAAAGCAAAAAATTGCAAAAGGGCAATGGAAACCAATCAGAGATGTAAACGAAGTCGATCCACAAGATGGTTATGATGTAATTTCTAGTATAGATGTTTACATTCAAGATATTGCGCACCATGCCTTATTGAAACAATTGCAGGATTATAATGCAGAGCACGGTTGTGTAGTGGTTATGGAAACCAAAACAGGGCAAATTAAAGCGATCTCTAATTTAGGGAAAGATGCAACCAGTGGAAATTATTATGAAACCGAAAATTATGCCATAAAAGAAGCGCACGAGCCGGGATCAACTTTTAAGTTGGTTGATTTGATTGCTTTGTTAGATGATAAAAAAGTAGACACGAGTAAGATCTATGATAGAAAAGGAGGGCTAATTAAAATTTACGGTAAAGATGTAGAAGATTCTCATCGAGGTGGAACTCAAAAAATATCTTTAGGTCGAGGAATGGAAATTTCTTCAAATACGGTAATGGTTCAGGCAGTTTATGAAAACTACAGAAACAATCCAAAACAATTCATTGATCGTATTGATAGAATGGGATTGAGCAAACCACTGGGATTGCCCATTCAAGGAGAGGGTACGCCAATTATTCCACATCCAGCAGATAAAAGATGGAGTGCTATTGCATTGCCTTGGATGGCTTTCGGGTATGGCGTTGCCGTAACACCATTGCAAACATTGACTTTGTATAATGCTATAGCCAATAATGGTGAAATGATCAAACCACAATTTGTATCGGAGATCAAAGAGTGGAATAAAATCATCAAAAAATACGATAAGGAAGTTATCAATTCGAAGATATGTTCGGAGGAAACGGTTAAAAAAATCCAAGCTGTATTGAAAAATGTTGTTCAAAAGGGCACCGGAAAATCTTTGTATTCAAAAGATTTTTCAATGGCCGGTAAAACAGGAACAGCTCAAGCCAATTATGGAACAAATGGTGGAAACGACAAGCATTACATTTCGTCTTTTGTTGGTTATTTTCCTGCAGAAAATCCTAAATATTCTTGCATAGTTGTAGTTCATAAACCAGATGCTGCAAACAAAGGATATTATGGAGCCGATGTTGCCGGTCCTGTTTTTAAAAGAATCGCTCAAAAAATCTTTACCGATGCGCCTTCAACCAATGAAATAAAAAATCTGAATCAAAAAATTGCAGTTCAAGAAAACAATTATAGAGATAGTGATCCTAAAGTACAAGTAGTAAAAAATACCATTCCAAATTTAAAAGGAATGACGGGTATGGATGCTGTGGCATTATTAGGTAACTTAGGAATTAAAGTGAAAATTAAAGGAATTGGAAAAGTAAAAAGACAATCCATTCCGGCGGGTGGTTCTATTTCTAAAAGCACCATTATATTGTTAGAATTATCGTAAGCAAAATGAAAGTGTTATTAAAAGACATATTATACAAAGTAAGTATCGAGGCGGTAAAAGGTTCGACCGATATTACTATTCAAAAAATCGAATTCGATTCTAGAAAAGTACAAGAAAACGATGTTTTCGTAGCGATTCGTGGAACCGTTTCTGACGGGCATGAATTCATTGAAAAAGCAATTGGTCTTGGTGCTACTGCTATTGTATGCGATACGTTGCCTGAGGTAATTGCTTCAAATATTACTTACATTCAGGTAGAAGATACTAATTCGGCATTGGCATTTATTTCTGCTAATTTTTATAATAATCCTTCGGATAAAATTCGATTAGTAGGAGTTACCGGTACCAACGGAAAAACAACTATTGCTTCTTTGTTGTATCAATTGTATAAGAAAGCGGGATACAAAGTAGGTTTGTTATCTACCGTAAAAATTATGGTGGATGAAACCGAATATAAAGCAACACATACTACACCAGATTCATTGACTATCAATTATTATTTAAACGAAATGATTGCGGTGGGTTGTGAGTATTGTTTTATGGAAGTGAGTTCACATGGTGTGCACCAAAAACGCACCAAAGGACTTCATTTTGAAGGAGGTGTTTTCACAAATTTATCGCACGACCATTTAGATTACCACCCAACATTTGCAGAATATAGAGATGTAAAAAAATCATTTTTTGATCATTTGCCAAAAACTGCTTTTGCATTAACTAATGTTGATGATAAAAATGGGGCGGTGATGTTGCAAAATACTTCAGCAAGAAAATTAACCTATGCCTTAAAATCGTATGCCGATTATAGAGCGCAAATATTAGAAAATCAGTTATCGGGATTGTTATTAAAAATCAATGATAATGAAGTTTGGGTAAAATTAATAGGAACTTTTAATGCGTATAATTTATTAGCAATTTATGGAACTGCTATTGAATTAGGTATGGATAGTTTGGAAGCATTACGATTATTATCGGAGTTAGAAAGCGTTTCTGGACGATTCCAATTTATTGTATCTGCTGATAAAGTAACTGCTATCGTTGATTATGCGCATACTCCAGATGCCTTAGAAAATGTTTTAAAAACCATTAATGACATCCGAACAAATAATGAAAAATTGATTTCGGTTGTTGGCTGTGGTGGAGATCGCGATAAAACAAAGCGTCCAATTATGGCAAACATCGCTTCACAAATGAGCGACACCGTAATATTTACTTCCGATAACCCTAGAACTGAAAATCCGGCAACTATTATTTCCGAAATGGAAAAAGGAGTGGAGCCTCAAAACTACAAGAAGACGCTTTCTATTGAAGATAGAATGCAAGCCATAAAAACGGCGTGTCAGTTGGCCAACGCACATGACATCATCTTGATTGCAGGTAAAGGACATGAGAATTACCAAGAGATTAATGGCGTAAGACACCATTTTGACGATATGGAAACTATAAAAGAATTTTTAAGCTAAATAACTAAGAACCATGCTTTACTACTTATTTGAATATTTAGACAAAACTTTAGACGTTCCTGGAACAGGGGTTTTTCAATACATAACCTTTAGATCTGCATTGGCGTTAATGTTATCGCTTTTAATCTCTACGGTTTATGGTAAAAAAATCATTACCATTTTAAAAAACAAGCAAGTTGGAGAAACAGTAAGAGAATTAGGATTGGCTGGGCAAAATCAAAAGGCAGGAACGCCAACAATGGGAGGAATCATCATCATCATTGCTACGCTGATCCCGGTTTTATTGCTTACAAAATTGAATAACATATACATTGTCTTATTAATCATCACCACCATTTGGATGGGAACTATTGGATTTATTGATGATTACATTAAAATATTCAAAAAAGACAAACAAGGATTAAAAGGAATCTTCAAAGTTATTGGTCAAGTTGGATTGGGACTTATTGTAGGTTCGGTACTTTACTTTCATCCGGGTGTAACGGTTCGTGAAAAAGTAGGAAAGACAGTAGCCTTCAGTCAAACAGAAAACACCATCAGCGCTCCAGCTAGAGAAATTAAATCTACAATTACCACGATTCCATTTACAAAAAACAATGAATTAGATTATGCCAAAATTATAGAATGGACCGGTGAAGGATATGAAAAATGGGCCTGGTTGGTATTCATTCCAATTGTAATTTTTATCATCACTGCTGTTTCTAACGGGGCCAATTTAACTGATGGAATTGATGGTCTTGCCGCCGGAACCTCGGCAATTTCGGTATTGGCATTGGGTATTTTCACCTTCATTTCGGGTAATATCATTTTGTCAAGCTATCTAAATGTTATGTACATCCCAAACTCGGGGGAGATGACTGTTTTTGTTTCTGCATTTGCAGGAGCTTTAGTTGGGTTTTTATGGTACAATTCCTATCCAGCATCCGTTTTTATGGGTGACACAGGTAGTTTAACTATTGGAGGAATCATTGCAGTATTGGCAATTTCGGTAAGAAAAGAAATGTTGTTACCCGTTTTATGTGCCATATTCTTTGCAGAAAGTGCTTCGGTTATTATTCAGGTATTTTATTTCAAATACACCAAGAAACGATTTGGTGAAGGGCGCCGTGTTTTCCTAATGTCACCTTTACATCACCATTATCAGAAAAAAGGATACCATGAAAGCAAAATTGTAACTCGATTTTGGATTGTAACTATACTATTGGCAATTGTAGCAATTGTAACCTTAAAACTGAGATAATGCCAAGGTTAGTAATTCTTGGAGGAGGCGAAAGCGGTGTGGGAACCGCCATTTTAGGGAAGAAAAAAGGGTTTGAGGTTTTTGTTTCCGATTTCGGAAAAATAAAAGATAATTACAAAGAAGTTCTTACAAATAATGAGATTAAATGGGAAGACGAACAGCATACAGAGGATTTGATTCTCAATGCTGATGTAGTAATGAAAAGCCCAGGAATTCCGGAAAAAGCGCCAATTGTAAAAAAATTAGTTGAGAAAAAGATTCCTGTGATTTCTGAAATTGAATTTGCGGCTCCTTACACCGATGCAATAACCATTGGGATAACAGGTAGCAATGGAAAAACAACTACCACCATGCTTACCTATCATCTGCTTAAAGAAGCAGGGCTGAATGTAGGACTAGGAGGGAATATAGGAAAAAGCTTTGCATGGCAGGTAGCCGATGAAAACTACGACTACTATGTGTTAGAATTAAGTAGTTTTCAGTTGGATGGAATTATAAATTATAAGCCACACATAGCAATTCTTACCAACATAAGTCCAGACCATTTAGATCGCTACGATTACAAATATGAAAATTATATAGAATCAAAATTTAGAATAACAAAAAATCAAACCAATCAAGATTATCTAATCTATGATGCAGATGATGAAGCAAGTCAGAATTGGTTACAAAACAATAAAGTCAAAGCACAATTAATACCATTTTCAATCACCAAGAACCTTGAAAAAGGGGCATTTTTAAAAAATAATACTATGGAAATCAACATCAACGAAGAAGAGTTTTTAATGGAAACCGCTGATATCGCATTAGAGGGAAAACATAACTTGAAAAATGCAATGGCGGCAACATCGGTTGCTACTATTTTACGCATTAGAAAACAAACCATTCGCGAAAGTTTATCCAATTTTCAGGGGGTAGAACACCGTTTAGAAAAAGTACTAAAAATTCAGAATGTACAGTACATCAATGATAGTAAAGCTACCAATGTAAATGCTACTTTCTTTGCTTTAGATAGCATGACGACACCTACAGTTTGGATTGTTGGGGGTGTAGACAAAGGAAATGATTATGCCGAATTAATGCCTTTGGTATTTGAAAAAGTAAAAGCTATTATTTGCCTTGGTGTGGAAAATAAAAAGATAATTGATGCTTTTGGAAATATGGTGGACATGATGGTGGAAGTAGATAATATGCATGACGCAGTAAATACAGCAAGACATATCGCTGAAAGAGGAGATTCAGTATTATTGTCTCCAGCTTGTGCGAGTTTTGATTTGTTCGAGAACTATGAAGACAGAGGAAATCAATTTAAAAGAGAAGTAAGAAATTTATAAAAAAGGTCTACGGTTTTTGCTACAGGTAATAATCTAAAGCCATTATTCATTTATGAAGGAATTAATAAACAGTTTAAAAGGAGATAAAGTCATTTGGGCATTCGTTGCGCTATTGGCCTTGTTTTCATTTATGTCTGTTTATAGTGCGAGTAGTAATTTGGCTTACATGCGCCATGGATCCGGAAATGCATTAACCTATTTGTTAAAACATGCACTTCAAGTTTTCTTAGGTTTTATTATTATTTACAAAATCCACAAGGTTCCGTATCACTATTTTAGAGCACTTTCAATAATAACATTACCTGTTATTTGGACCTTGCTGGTGTATACTTTATTTAAAGGAACGGTGATTGAAGGAGCCAATGCAAGCCGATGGGTGGAAATTCCATTTATTGGGATATCCTTCCAAACTTCTACTTTGGCTGCTATAGTTTTGTATGTATACGTAGCCCGTTATTTATCTAAAAAAAGAGAAGAGAAAGTTACTTTTCAGGCTTCCTTTATCGAATTATGGATTCCGGTGTTTATTACACTAGCACTTATATTACCGGCTAACTTTTCTACAGCCGCCTTAATCTTTTCAATGGTAATTATGCTCACTTTTATTGGGCAATATCCGTTAAAATATATCGGAATAATAATTGGAACTGGAGTAGCTGCATTAATGTTATTTGTTTTGGTAGTGATTGCTTTTCCAGATGCTTTTAGAAACCGTGTAGATACCTGGAAGAATCGAATCGAAAATTTTACAAGTGACAAGCCAGGTGAAGACGATTACCAAATAAAAAATGCCAAAATCGCAATTGC
Source organism: Flavobacteriaceae bacterium (assembly GCA_947453195.1). Lineage (GTDB taxonomy): Bacteria > Bacteroidota > Bacteroidia > Flavobacteriales > Flavobacteriaceae > Flavobacterium. The sequence continues at coordinate 7,822 of CANGFO010000018.1, read as the reverse complement.
CTCAGGCGGATTGTATGGGTTAGGGCCAGGAAAAAGTATTCAGAAAAACTTTTTACCACAATCTTCATCCGATTTTATTTTTGCAATCATCGTAGAAGAATATGGATTAATAGGAGCATTAACAATAATAGGTTTGTATCTTTTATTATTGACCCGATTTGTAATTGCAGCACACAAAGCCAATTCGCTTTTTGGAAAATTAGTTGTAGTTGGTCTCGGTTTTCCGATCGTTTTTCAGGCATTAATAAATATGGCCGTTGCAGTAGAATTACTTCCAGTAACTGGTCAAACGTTACCGCTAATTAGTTCAGGAGGAAGTTCCATTTGGATGACTTGTATTGCAATTGGAATTATTCTAAGTGTAACCAAAAAAGAAGAAGAGGTTGCTCAAGAACTAGAAGAAAAACAAAAAAGAGAAGATGCGCTTCAAAAACTAATCGACAAGCAATTGCAAGAAGATGAAGCGGGTGAACAAGAAGTTGAAGATGAAGACGATTTCTCAATTACAGAAAACCCATTAAGAGCAGTTCAAAACAAAAAATAATTAGAAAATGAAAAACTATAAATTCATATTAAGTGGCGGCGGAACGGGAGGACATATTTATCCTGCAATAGCTATCGCTAATGAATTAAAATTTCATTTTCCGGATGCTGAAATTTTATTTGTAGGAGCACAAGATAAAATGGAAATGCAAAAAGTGCCTCAAGCAGGTTATAAAATTGAAGGCCTTTGGATTGCTGGATTACAAAGAAAACTGACTTTTCAAAATTTAATGTTTCCATTTAAACTACTAAGTAGTTTGTGGAAATCAAGAAAAATAATAAAAAGTTTTAAGCCTGATGCCGTAATAGGAACCGGAGGTTTTGCAAGTGGTCCTTTATTACAAATGGCAAATAGTTTTAATATTCCAACGGTTATCCAAGAGCAAAATTCCTATCCAGGAATTACCAATAAATTATTGAGTAAAAAAGCAAATTCCATTTGTGTGGCTTACGATAGTTTAGATCGATTTTTCCCAAAAGATAAAATTGTATTTACGGGTAATCCGGTACGTCAAGATTTATTGGATGTTGATTCTAAAAGAGCCGAAGGAGTTGCTTATTTTAATTTGGATGCTTCCAAAAAAACGCTTTTAGTTCTAGGAGGAAGTTTAGGCGCACGAAGATTAAACCAATTAATAGAAAAAGAATTGGATTTTATTTTGGCAAATGACATTCAAGTTTTTTGGCAATGTGGTAAGTTGTATTTAGATGAATACGAAATTTACAACAAAAGAATAAATGTTCAGGTGGTTGCCTTTATTGATCGAATGGATTTGATTTATGCCGCTTCCGATTTTGTGATTTCAAGAGCTGGCGCTTCATCAGTATCCGAATTGTGTTTGGTAGGAAAGCCAACAATTTTTATTCCATCACCAAATGTAGCCGAAGACCACCAAACAAAAAATGCCAATGCAATCGTAAATAAAAAAGGAGCAATGCTAATTAAAGAATCGGAATTGGATGAAAAGTTTGAAACTACTTTCTCGGAATTAATTTCAAATGAAAATTTGCAAAAAGAATTAAGTCAAAATAGTAAGTTGTTGGCTAAGCCAAATGCAACTAAAGATATCGTAACAGAAATAATTAAATTAATAAAATCTTAGAAATTAAGATTGAGTTTTAAAATGAATAGTAACCAAATACATAACGTCTATTTTATAGGGATTGGAGGCATCGGAATGAGTGCTTTGGCTCGCTATTTTCAGAATGTTGGCAAAAAGGTTTCGGGTTACGATAAAACCCCAACCATGCTTACCGATGAATTAATTGCAGCCGGTATGGATATTCATTTTGAAGACAATATTAATCTGATTCCTGCTGATTTTTATACCGAAAACACATTGGTGATTGTAACTCCAGCTGTTCCGGTTACGCATTCGGAGTGGAATTATTTTGTGGAGCGTGAGTATACAATTAAAAAGCGTGCCGAAGTACTAGGAATTATTACTAAAGACACCTTTTGTTTTGCTGTTGCAGGAACCCATGGAAAAACAACGACCTCAAGTATACTTGGGCACATATTATATGAAAGCGGTGCCGATGTTACGGCGTTTCTTGGCGGAATTGTAGAGAATTACCATTCCAATTTAATTGGAACTGGTAAAACGGTGACGGTAGTTGAAGCCGATGAATTTGATCGTTCGTTTTTGCATTTGCACCCAAATATTGCCTGCGTGACTTCAATGGATGCAGATCATTTGGATATCTATGGCGACAAAGACGCAATTGAAGATTCATTCAGAGAATTTGCAGATAAAGTTCAGGATAAACGCAACTTATTTGTGCCTAAAGGAATGGATTTAGAGGGAGTTACCATTGCAATTAATGACGAAGCAAGCTTTAAAGCATGCAACATCCGAATAGAAAACAGCAGTTATGTTTTTGATGTGCAAACTCCGTCTGAAACAATTTCTAATATTGCTTTTGGATTGCCAGGGCATCATAATTTAATGAATGCTTTGATGGCGTTGGCAATGGCTAAAACATATGGCACGTCAAGCGAGGCCATAAAAAGTGCATTGGCAACTTTTAAAGGGGTGCAGCGTCGTTTTTCATATCAAATCAAGACAGATCGTTTAGTTTATATTGATGATTATGCACACCATCCAACCGAAATCAATGCGGTGCATCAAGCAGTAAGAGAATTGTATCCGAATCAAAAAGTGTTGGCGGTTTTTCAGCCACATTTATTTAGTAGAACCAAAGATTTCGCAGATGATTTTGCTACAAGCTTATCTCAATTTGATGAAGTGTTGTTAATGGATATTTATCCAGCGCGTGAACTACCAATGCCAGGAATTACGTCTTCTTGGTTATTAGAAAAAATGACAAACAGTAATAAAAAATTAGTTTCTAAAGAGCAACTTATTGGCGCAATAAAAGAAAGTAATGCCAAAGTAATTGTGACTATTGGAGCGGGAGATATTGGAGAATTAGTACCATTAATTAAAAAAGCATTGCTATGAAATATTTTAATTGGTTAAACCTTCGATTGGTCTTAATGTTTGCATTAGTAATTTTTCTTTTTGCTTTTACATCCAATAGAAATTCGCAACGAAAACTTGTTAAAACGGAGGTCATTTTTGTTGAAAATAACGCCGATTTTATTTCCGAAAAAACGGTTGATAAATTGTTAATAGAAAATAAAAGAGATGTGCGAAGTATAGCAAAAGAGGACTTAAATTTGAACAAATTGGAAAATTCCATCAACAATAATCCAATGGTTGATAAAGCAGAGGTGTATGTTACTGTGGATGGAGTTCTAAAAGCAATAGTCAAACAGAAGGCCCCAATTGCAAGGGTTTTTGATAGTGTAGGAACCTATTATCTAGATAATGAGGGGAATACGATGCCGTTATCAGGATTAAATACGGCTAGAGTTCCATTGGTTTTAGGTGAAATAAATCCAAAGAATAGAATAAAACTGGCTCATGTTTTAAGGGTTATTAACAAAGATCCTTTTTTGAAAAAAAATATAATTGGAGTGGAGTTAGACGCAAATGACGACTTAAAAATGACCAATAGAAATTTTAATTTTCAAATTGAGTTTGGGAAAATGGTTCAGGTGGAGCATAAATTTAACAATTATAAAGCCTTTTTTCAGAAGGCAATTGTAGATAGTTCTTTAACAAAATATAAGAGAATAAATTTGAGATTTAGTCATCAAGTAGTTTGCACTAAATAGCATTTATAAATAAAAAAAAGCTTGAATTAGTATAATTAGGCATAACATGGATAACAAAGAAAGCATTGCGGTAGGCTTAGATATTGGAACTACGAAAATCGTAGCGATGATTGGTAAGAAGAATGAATATGGCAAACTTGAAATTTTAGGTTTAGGAAAAGCTAAAAGTTTAGGTGTAGCAAGAGGTGTTGTAAATAACATTACTCAAACTACTCAGTCAATTCAGCAAGCTGTTATTGATGCTGAAGAAAATTCAGGTTATAAAATAAATGATGTGGTTGTTGGTATTGCGGGGCAGCACATTCGTAGTATTCAACATACCGATTACATCAGCAGAGGAAATTCTGATGAAGTAATTACCCAACAAGATATTCAAACATTAATTGATCAGGTAAATAAGTTAGCAATGTTGCCTGGTGAAGAAATTATACATGTTTTGCCTCAAGAATATAAAATTGATGGTCAAGCAGAAATTAAAGAACCAATAGGAATGTATGGTTCAAGATTAGAAGCAACTTTTCATGTTGTGGTTGGTCAGGCTTCGTCCATTAGAAATATTGTTCGTTGCGTACAAAGTACCGGAATTGAGTTATCCGGAATTACCTTAGAGCCATTAGCATCTGCCGATGCGGTTTTAAGTCAAGAAGAAAAAGAAGCGGGTGTAGCATTAATTGATATAGGTGGTGGAACAACCGATTTGGCTATTTTTAAAGATGGAATTATTCGCCACACCGCAGTAGTTCCGTTTGGAGGTAATGTAATTACAGATGATATTAAAGAAGGCTGTTCAATTATCGAAAAACAAGCAGAATTATTAAAAGTAAAATTTGGTTCGGCTTGGCCAGGTGAAAATAAAGATAACGAAATTGTTTCTATTCCAGGATTAAGAGGAAGAGAGCCTAAAGAGATTTCGTTGAAAAACCTATCTAAAATAATTCATGCTCGAGTAGTAGAAATTATTGAACAAGTTTTTGCAGAAATTAAAGCATACGGTCATGATGACCCAAGAAAAAAATTAATTGCCGGAATTGTATTAACTGGAGGTGGAGCTCAATTGCAACATATTAAGCAATTGGTAGAGTACATTACAGGTATGGATACTAGAATTGGTTATCCAAATGAGCATTTAGCAGGAAATTCAGGTGAAGAAATTTCGAGTCCATTATTTGCTACAGCAGTTGGATTGGTAATGAATAGTGTTGCAAATAATACGCAAAGTGCCTATAAATTACAAGCATCTATAGTGGAGGCGCCACAACCAACAATTAGAAGAGAAGTACCTCCTGTAATTATTGAAGAAGAGCCAGAGGTTGCTGATGAAGTAGAAGAGGAAAAGCCGGTGGCGCAAGCAGCAAAACCTTCGAAGCCCGAAGTTAATGAATCCTTTATGGATAAGATTTTAGGAAGAGTAAAAGATTTTCTAGACAACGCGGAATAAAGACAATTAAAGATATAAAGTAGAATAACAAAACCCAAAGTTTTATGATGAGCAACTCAGAATTTGGAAACATTTCATTTGATTTACCTAAAAATCAATCCAATGTAATTAAAGTAATCGGTGTAGGCGGTGGCGGAAGTAACGCAATCAACCACATGTTTAAACAAGGAATTAAAGGTGTAGACTTTATTGTTTGTAATACCGATTCACAAGCATTGCAAAATAGTCCGGTGCCGAATAAAATTCAGTTAGGTGTCAACTTAACCGAAGGATTAGGTGCTGGAGCAAATCCAGATGTGGGACAACAATCTGCAATAGAAAGTGTTGCCGATATTGAAAAAATGTTAGATACTAATACCAAAATGGTTTTCATCACTGCAGGAATGGGTGGAGGAACCGGAACGGGTGCTGCGCCAGTAATTGCTCAATTGGCGAAAGAAAGAGATATTCTTACCGTGGGTATTGTAACTATTCCGTTTCAATTTGAAGGGAAAGTTCGTCAAGATCAAGCTTTACAAGGGGTAGAGAGATTGCGCAAGCAAGTAGATTCTTTAATTGTCATTAATAATAATAAATTAAGAGAAGTATATGGTAACTTGGGCTTCAAAGCTGGTTTCTCTAAAGCAGATGAAGTATTAGCAACTGCATCAAGAGGAATTGCCGAAGTAATTACACACCACTATACTCAAAATATAGATTTAAAAGATGCTAAAACAGTACTAGCAAATAGCGGAACAGCAATTATGGGGTCTGCTGTTGCTAGTGGAGAAAACAGAGCGAAAGAAGCGATTATATCTGCATTAGATTCTCCATTATTAAACGATAATAAAATTTCGGGTGCTAAAAACGTATTGTTGCTTATCGTTTCTGGAACTAGTGAAATTACCATTGATGAAATTGGTGAAATAAACGAACATATTCAAGCGGAAGCAGGATACAACGCCAATATCATTATGGGAGTTGGAGAAGATGAAGCTCATGGTGATGCTATTGCGGTAACAATTATTGCAACTGGATTTAATGTAGAGCAACAAAACGAAATTGTAAATACAGAGCCTAAAAAGATCATTCTTCAATTAGAAGAAGATCAAAAAATGGTGCACGATTTATCTCAAAAAACAGTTGCTGAATTTCCTTCAATTACGGAGGCTCCAATTGCTGTAAAAGAAGAAAAAATTGTATTTGAATTAATTGAAGAAGAGGTAGTTGAAGCTCCGGTTTTTGCAAAAGTAGACAACGACTTAGTGGCAATGAACGAATTCATTCGCAACTTAGATGTTACCTTTGAAATTGTATCTCCAATAAACGATTTGGATTTTCAATTTGATGCCCCTATTGTTAACGAAATTAAGGTTAATGAGCCAAAATTTATAGTAAGAGAGGAAGAGCAAATTACCTTCGCTTTTGATATGCCTGTTGAGAAACCAATTGAAAGCAAACAAGAAGAAAGAATATTTTTTGATTTAACTGCAGAAACTAAAAATATTGAAGTTAATGAACCAATCGAGTTTGTTTCTGTTACAGAATTAAACGAAAATGGGGTAATTAAATATTCTTTGGAAGAGTATATGGAAATAGATAATGATTTATTGAATTCTAAGCCTACAGAAACAATTTCTGAGCCGGTTGAGGAATCATTAAACTTTACTATGAAGGTTGCTGATTTAAGTAAGCCAACGTATGCTACACATATCGAAGATATTTCACCATTAGAAATGACTATCGAAGAGACATTAAGACTTCGAGCAGACGAAAGAAGAAGAAAATTAAAAGAGTTTAATTATAAGTTTCACAACAATCCTTCTAGAGTGGAAGAGTTAGAAAGAGAGCCAGCTTATAAAAGACTTGGTGTTGAATTGTCAGAAAATGGCGGATTCAATTCTAATTCTAGAATGTCTTTAGGTACCGATAGCAATGACGATGTGCAGTTGCGTTCTAATAATTCTTTTTTGCATGACAATGTAGATTAAACCTGTTAGTTATATATTTTTTAACCCGAAGTTTCAAAAGAAATTTCGGGTTATTTTTTTATCTTTGTGCACGAATTAGCGTATGGTATATGCGTTTATGTAAGCTTTAATAATTTAATTAATAAATAATAAAAAAATATGAGTTTATCTGTAAAGATCATGGATGAAATGAAAAACGCCATGAGATCAAAAGACACGGTTGCATTAGAAGCCTTACGTGCTATTAAATCGGAATTGTTATTAGCGCAAACTTCAAGTGGATCAAAAGAAGAAATTACAGAGGCAGAAGAAATTAAAATCTTGCAGCGTTTAGTTAAAATGAGAAAAGACAGTGCGGAGATTTTTACTACACAAAACCGTCCTGATTTAGCTGAACCTGAAATGGCTCAAATTGCTGTTATTGAAAAGTTCCTCCCTGCGCAATTATCAGAGGAAGAAGTAGAGGCAATTGTTGCAAAAGTTATTGCTGACACGGGTGCTGCAGGTATTGCATCTATGGGTAAAGTTATGGGCTTAGCATCGGCACAAATTGGCGGTCAAGCAGAAGGAAAAGTGATCTCAGCTATCGTTAAAAAACTATTAGTATAATAAGACGATAACGTAAAAAAAAAGGCTGCGTAGTTCAACTGGATAGAATATCAGATTTCGGCTCTGAGGGTTGGGGGTTCGAATCCCTTCGCGGTCACT
>CANGFO010000017.1 GCA_947453195.1 Flavobacteriaceae bacterium | reverse complement strand
CGGACCTTCACAACCTGAAATAGTTTGGGATACATAATACAAAGTAGTACCGCCTGTTGCTGTACTAGGAACTATGGCAGTTGATGATCCTGTTCCTCCTGTTGCAGCAGTATACCATAACAAACCAGTACCTGTAGCACTTAATGCTGTTGCAGTAGCTCCTTGACAATAAGTTACGGGAGTGGTTACTATAGGTAAGGCCGGGATGTCATTAACAATGACTTGAATTTCTTGAAAAGGTCTACACGTAGGATCTGCAGGATCAGGATTTGCAATAGCATATATATAATAAGTACCAGGCACGTTAGGCAATGAACCTGTAATTCCTAAAGCAGGAAGGTCTAATGACGCAACACCGCCAGCATTTGGAGTAGAAAACCCTAATGGAATTCCACCAGAATACATATTACTTCCTACTTGAGGTGTTGTGAAATAAACATAACTTATGGCATTACTTCCAGTAAAAGTTGTATTCACAGAAAAAGGAGTTGGATCTCCAAAAAAGCATAAATTTTGTACTGAAGATGGTGACGTAATTGACGGACAGGCAGCAGCTGTACAGTTATATGTTGTAGGCCCAAAACAAGAGCCGGATCCTCCAATTGGAGTTATCGTTATTTGAACATTATCTCCAGGAGCCAATCCAGTAACTTGATAATTATTCACATTACCAATTAAACCAATATTATTTGCTGTTCCTGAGTTTACCTGATAACTTACATTGTGATTAGTTGCGCCGGTTAACGCTAACCAGTTAAATGTTACTGATGACCCAGTAGGAGTTCCACAAGTAATAGCAGGTGTCATTGTATTTACAAAATGTAAAGTAAAAGAACGGGTTTCAATACACCCAGAACCTGAAACATTATCCATAATTCCGACCCAAATTGTTTCTCCCTCCGCACCAGGATAAGTAGTAATATTACCTATTGGGTTAGCAGAATTCTGAGCATCTAGAAGCGAATTATAATAAGAAATATCATAATCACCAGCATTCAAACCATTTAAAATAATAGAAGAATTCGTTGACAAATCAAAAGTACCTCCTATACAAGAATTAACATCTATAGGACTTCCTAATGGCATTGGAGTTAAAAATTCAACAGTCATACAATCTGTGAAAGGGCAACCACTACCAAAAGGATATACCGTTGCACATAAAGTTCCCGGTTGGTTCACAGTAACACAAGGACCTGTTGCACCTGGTATAACAACTCCATTTAATGTCCAAGTATGAACAATGTTACTTGCTAAACCAGAACACACTTGTGCAGAGGTACTGTAACAAGGCGCTAATCCATTTGAAACTAACAAATCAAGAGGTAAAGACAAAGGAGGAATAGTATTAAAACTTCCTGCTTCTAAAAACACTGCTGAATCATACGCATTATCTCCAACATTAGCGATTGCTAATTTAATATGATAGGTTTGACCACACTGTACTCCACTTACAGCTGCAATAACTGTTGTGAATCCATCGTATTGAATAGAAGTATTTACTAATGGAGTAGAGCCAGTTCCATTATTAACATAATAAGCACAATAAGCACAAGGGCCATTATTAGCAGTACCATTATTTAAATTATTTATAGTTATTGCCGTTGGAGGTGTAGATCCCGGAATTAAAGCTATATTTTTTGAATTATTGGAGTAAGGCCCAGTAATACCTGGTCCACTTAAGAAAAATCCAAATACATCGTTAAAAGAGGAATTAACAAATTCTGGATATTCTTCAGAAGCGAAAACAAAATTAAATTGTAAGTTATCACCATTAGGAATAAAATCAAATTCAAGAATTGATTTATTATTAATTGTGTTAGTAGTCAACATTCCTAAATCAGCATCACCAGCTGAAACAGGCGTTACAGCTTGACTCGCCCCTGCCTGATTATTAGGTCCAATAGCTACATTTGCTTTTCCTGTCGCCAAAATTAGTCCGGATGTAAGACCAATATTAGTTGTATTACCGTTTGAAAATTTGCCCACTTTAAGTTGGGGCGTATTTGCTGCGGCAGTAGTCCCGTTAAATTTAACATTAGAAACAGTAATACCTGAACCCAACAATACGTTTTGTACTAATTGAGCCGGTGTTTGAGAAACGTTATTTACAATTAACTGAGATTGAGCGATATGCATTGAAAAAAATGCCGCTAAAAGGAAAAGTTTCTTCATAAATTTATAAAATATAGTAGTTGCTATTCATTAAATCAATGATAACAAATGTTAATTTATTGTTTAATTGCCAAATATAGAAATTCCCAACAAATAACTTTGTTAAATTTGCAGAAAAATACACAAAAAAACAATGAAAATAATCATTAAAGAGACTCAAAATCCTACAATACTAAAATTTGAATTTCCGGATTTTATTACACAAAATGAAAATTTTGAATTCAAAAACATCGATGAAGCAAAAAATTCTCCGTTAGCACAACAATTATTTTATCTTCCTTTTGTTAAAACGGTATACATCTCAGGAAATTTTATTGCTATTGAACGATTTAGTATTGTTGATTGGAATGACGTTAAAGAAGCTGTTGCAGAACAAATTGAAGAATACGTAAAATCGGGTGGAAAAATTTTACTTGAGGAAGCTTCCAACATGAAAAAATCTGCTGTGACTGTATACGGTGAAACCACGCCAAATCCTACTACACTCAAGTTTGTGGTGAGCAGAAGACTTACAAAAAACGCATTTGAATTTAAAAATATTGACGAGACCAAAGCGTCACCTTTAGCAAAAGAATTGTTTCAATTTTCGTTTGTGAAAGAAGTTTTTATTGATGAAAATTATATCTCAGTTACCAAATATGATGTAGCTAGTTGGGAAGAAATCACTACAGAAATTCGCACATTTATTAAAGAATATATTGAAAATGGTGGGACAGTAATTGAAGAAATTTTTGCGGAAGCCGACACCAAACAAGAAAAACAACAAATTAAAAATTTTGAAAACTTAGATACTACCTCCCAACAAATAATCAATATTCTAGAAGAATATGTAAAGCCAGCTGTTGCTGCGGATGGGGGTAACATTCTTTTTGATTCTTATGATGAGGATACTAAACGTGTAAGGGTAATATTACAAGGATCTTGTAACGGATGCCCTTCTTCTACATTTACATTAAAGAGCGGAATTGAAAACATGCTTAAAGACATGTTAAACGACGCTGCAATAGTTGTTGAAGCTGTAAACCCTTAAAAAAACTAATATTTAGAATAAAAAAACCCTAAAGCCTGATGGTTTTAGGGTTTTTGATTGTGCGGGTAATAGGACTCGAACCTACACGCCTTGCGGCACCAGATCCTAAGTCTGGCACGTCTACCAATTTCGCCATACCCGCAAAAATTGTGAGTGCAAATATAACAATAATTATGAATTCCAAATTAGGAATTATAATTTTTTTTAAAACTCTTTTTTGTATTTTTGAAATTCAAAACAAACCAATACCAATGAACACAATAAAAAATTACGTTCAAGAAAATAAAGAACGTTTCATAAACGAGTTAATTGAATTGCTTAAAATTCCTTCGGTAAGTGCCGATACCGCCTACTCACAAGATGTAATTGATACCGCAAATGCCGTAAAAGCAAGTCTAGAAAAAGCCGGATGTAAGCATGTTGAAATTTGTGAAACACCGGGTTATCCAATAGTTTTTGGGGAGCATATTATAGACAAGAACCTTCCAACGGTATTAGTTTATGGCCATTATGATGTACAACCACCAGACCCAATTGAATTATGGACATCACCTCCATTTGAACCAGTAATTAAAACTACCGAAATTCATCCGGAAGGGGCCATTTTTGCACGTGGAGCTTGTGACGACAAAGGGCAAATGTATATGCATGTTAAAGCTTTTGAATACATGATTGCTACCAATAATTTGCCGTGTAATGTAAAATTCATGATTGAAGGTGAAGAAGAAGTAGGATCGAAATCGTTAAGTTGGTTTGTAGAACGAAATCAAGAAAAATTAGCCAACGATGTAATTTTGATTTCCGATACCGGAATGATTTCCAACCAACAACCTTCTATAACTACTGGATTAAGAGGATTGAGCTATGTAGAAGTTGAAGTTACAGGGCCAAATAGAGATTTACACTCTGGTTTATATGGTGGTGCTGTGGCAAATCCGATAAATGTGTTGACGAAAATGATTGCTTCGTTACACGATGAAAATAATCACATCACTATTCCTGGATTTTATGATGAAGTAGAAGAATTATCTGCAGCCGAAAGAGCCGAAATGGCAAAAGCACCATTTAGTTTAGACGCATATAAAAAAGCATTAGACATAGCAGATGTTTATGGGGAAACTGGCTACGTAACCAACGAAAGAAATTCCATTCGTCCAACATTAGATGTAAACGGAATATGGGGAGGATATACAGGAGAAGGGGCAAAAACAGTTATTGCAAGTAAAGCCTATGCAAAAATTTCGATGCGCCTGGTTCCAAACCAAGATTGGGAAGAAATAACTGAACTTTTCAGTAAACATTTTATTAGCATAGCTCCTAAATCGGTTACTGTGAAAGTTACACCTCATCACGGGGGACAAGGGTATGTAACTCCAATTGATAGTATTGGCTATAAAGCAGCGAATCAAGCGTATACCGAAACCTTTGGAGTGCCTGCAATACCAGTAAGATCAGGAGGAAGTATTCCTATTGTAGCCTTATTTGAAAAAGAATTAAAATCTAAAACCATATTAATGGGATTTGGTTTAGACTCGGATGCAATTCATTCACCAAATGAACATTTTGGCATTTTTAATTATTTGAAAGGAATAGAAACTATTCCATTATTCTACAAATATTTTGTGGAAATGAATAAATAATTTTGAATCTCCAAATCATAAAAAAATCCGTTTAATAACGGATTTTTTTATGCAATTAATTTTCTTTGAAGCAGGTTTTGATTGATTATTTTCAAAAGTTCGTGTTTGCTTTTATCAAATTCCAAAACAACAATCTCTTCATATTTTAATCGCTCAATTTTATCTTTAATAATTAGATTGGGAACTCCTACAAAAAAATGTTCAATTTTAAAATAGAGATTGATAAGGTTAGTAAAATCGTCCATATCGTTTACTACAAAAAAACAAGCATCATATCCTTGAATTGAATCGGGTTCAAATCTTTTTTTATTGGTACAAACATCAAAATTCAATTTAGATGAATAGTAATGTTTTAATAAAGAAGAAAAACCTTTAGAGGTATCGTATATGTAGACTTTTTTATTCATTCAAAATTATCTTACCAACCTAAATATTTACCTAATCATAGAAGCAAATATGGCACAAGTAAAAATAACTTTAATATATAAATATTGCTTTTTATTTCGCCGAAAGGACATTATTAAAAGTCGAAATGACTATTTTAAAAGACTAATACTATTCTAACAAAAGTTGGATTAAAGTAAATTGATTGATTCCATCAATAGTGAACGATTGTTTTTACTAACCGGAATCAATTCTTTTCCAATTAACACAGTAGAATCTTGAATATCAATAATTTTATTCACATTGATCACATAAGATCGGTGAATTTTTAAAAAGGAGGATTTTGGGAGTTTTTCCTCAATTTTCTTTAAAGTAGTATGAACCGTATAATTATTAACTTCTGTTTTAATTAAGATATAATCCCCATTTGCTTGAATAAAATTAATGGTAGCAATATCAATTTTAATTAATCGTTTATCAATATTGATATAAATTTCTTTAGTTGAATTATCTGGAGCAATTGGCGTAACAACGGGCAGTTCTTTTTTAATATTAATTCGTTTAATCGCTCTGTTAAATCGCTCTTCTTCAATTGGTTTTACTAAATAATCAGCAATACAGTTGTAATTAAATGCATCTAATGCAAAGTTTTTGTCAACGGTAACCAAAATAATTTTAGGAGGATTTTTTATGGTTTGCACAAAATCAAATCCGGAAAAATTAGGCATGTGAATATCTAAAAAAATTAAATCAACCTCATTAGAATTAAGGTATTTCATAGCATCAATTGCATTAGTAAATTGCTCTACCAATACTAATTTTTCAGATTTTAAAATCAAAATGGATAGAATTTCTCTAGCCAATATTTCATCATCAATAATAATACATTTAATCATAATAATTAATGCTTATAATTTTTGGATAAAGTTAGTTATATTTTTTAATATAACTTCGAACTCGCTTTGATTTTCCAAAGTGTTATTTCTTAGATTTTGTTCAAATTGACCGGCAATTTGATACGCGTTCTCAAGTCCTAAAATCCCTATTTTATGTTTTAATTTATGAACGGCCTCCGATGCTTCATCATAATTTGGAATAGAAATATTTTCATTGTAATTAATCAATTGCTGCGGAAATTCACTTTTTAATATTGAAATAAATTTATCAATTATTGCTTGATCCCCGTCTGCAATTTTATAAAAATAATCTAAATTAGGATGCTCCATATTGTGACTATTTATGCAAAGTGAAAAAGAAGGTGGTGCCAACATTCTCTTGACTATCCAACCATATTTTTTCGTTGCTGTTATCTAATATACGTTTCACAATTGAAAGGCCGATGCCGCTGGATTTATCATCATGTGCAATCGACTCAAAAATTAAAAATATTTTCTCATGATTGTTTTTAGAAATCCCAACTCCATTATCCTTAATTGAAAAAACAAAATGTTCTTCTTCATCAATACAAGAAATCTCTACCAGCCCCTCTGATTTATCATTAAAATTAATAGCATTATTGATTAAATTCTGAAACAATTGCTGCATTCTAAATCCATCTGCTTTAATCGTTGGCAGCTTATTTGTTATTTTAACTTCAATGTGAGACGGAATAAAAACCATATTCAAAATATTTTGAACAAGATCATTTAAATCAACTTCTTCTTTTACAATATGTACTTTATCAATTTTAGAATAGGTTAAAATTCCTTGAATGAGGTGATTCATTTTTTCAACCTTTTTCTGTATCAATGAAAAATACTCTTCTGTTTTGGGATCAAAATTAGCCTCATTTTCTTCTTTAATCCAAGTTATTAAGGAATGAATACTTCGCAAGGGTGATTTTAAATCATGGGAAACCACATGTGCATATTCATTTAACGATTGATTTTGTTTTTCAAGGCTATTCAACAACTCTTCTCTTTGTTTATTGATTTTTATGATCTCAATAGTTTGCTGTTTAATATAATCGGAAGTGTTAAAATCATTTAAAGATTGGCTGTTATTACTGTCCAAATTCATCGAATTTAAGATGAACTCTAAGTTTTTATTAATCTCCTTTAAGCTATCTGCTTCATCTCGTAATTTTTGATTGGCTTCATACAATTCATCCGAACTTATTTTCATGGAATGTTGCAAAATGGCAATTTGATCTTCGTAATTACTGTACGAATCATCTATAGATTCTAAAAACTGATCCAAATGGTTTAATCCGTTTTTTAAGTGCTTTCCAATCTGTCTTTTTAATAAAGAATTCATTATTCGCTTATAAGTGTTACTGTCATTGTTTGATTATGTAAGTTGGTATAATCATTCCCATTAAATGGAGCAATTTGCCCATAAGAATAAAATCCAGTGATTAAAGTACATTCATCTAAAGATTCCTTTACGTATTCTGTTTCCTCTCCAACTCTTTTATTCATTACTAATTTTCTTCCTATGCAACTAACCAATAGGGCTATTTCGGCCTTTTTTTCTCTATTCTGTACTGCTAGTTCGGTTGCGTTTTGTGCCCCATCAATTAAGGCATCAACCGAAGCCATTAACAATTGTACTTTCGAATTTTCGGGGGCATCCCCTGCCAAAATTAAAGCATGTTGTGACTCATCTACAGCCAAAATAGTCCTTACAACAGCCTGCTTTTTCCCTTCATACGTAACATTTAATGGAAAAGATAAGGATGCCGAAGGCAAGCCAATTGCCCGGTGAGACAGATGATTTTTATATACTTCTAAGGCGGGTTTATTATCTATTTCAAATACAATATTGTCCTTAGATTTTGTTATTTTACGTTCTGGGCCAAATGGAAACCAGCCTCCAGCACTAGCAAAGGTAACTTCTAGAGTATCGCCATACAAACCAATTAATACCACTTCTCCAGTTTTTGGATTGTCATTATAAGAGGAAAGTGTTTTTTCAAATCGAGCATCGTCACCACACATTCCTCCGGTTATGGAAATGGTTTTGCTTAAATTTCGTTCCAATCCTTCAATTAATTTACTCCCATCCAACATGCCATCGGCTAATACAAATAGATGCTTAAGTTTTTCTTTTGGGAATTTTTCCAACAGGGCTTCGCCCAAAAGATTGATTTGCCCGTTGAAATTAGAACTGTTTTCTCTTTCAATAACATAAGTGCTGTTTTCTAACTCAATTGCAGTGACTGAAATAGAATTATCGTGCATACTGCCATCCAATATTTCACCAGAAGTAGATGCAAAAACTAGATTTTCATAAGAAAATTCCTTTTTTATTTCTTGGATTACAGTTTCATCTTCTAATAAATATCTGTTTCCAAATACCATTACAATTGGATTATTTAATAACGTTTTTTCTTGTAAATAGCGCCAATTTTCATTTCCATTTTTAGATGCTTGAAGTATTTTCATATCATTACTTTTTTAGCTCAATATAGAAAGTTGTGCCTACCCCTAGTTCACTTTCTATCCAGATTTTACCGTTAAACAACTCAACTATTTTTTTGGCAATAGACAGACCCAATCCAGTTGACCTATCGTTATTATTAAAGTATTTAGAAACATTAAATAGGTGCGGTTGGTTTTCTTTAGCAACACCTCTACCATTATCTTTTATAGAAAAAATATAGGAGTTTCGATCTTCTTTATAATCAATTTCAACAATTCCTTTTGGTTTGTCAATAAATTTGACTGCATTACATATTACATTTTGAAACAATTGTTGTAATCGGTATTTATCTGCTTTTAGTACAGGCAGTTTTTGAAGAATTTTAACTTCAATTTTTTCTGGAATTGTTAGATTTTCAATGCTTTTTTCTACAATTTCATTACTATTTACTTCTTCATAAATAAAGTATTCTTTGTCTATTTGTGCGTAGTCTAAGATGCCTTCTATTTGATGGTTCATTTTTTCTAACTTGCTTTCTATTATTGCAAGATATTCTTTAGAACTTTCTTTTAAATCATTATCCTCTTTTAAGAATGTAATTAAAGAGTAAATACTTCTTATGGGCGCTTTTAAATCATGTGAGGCAATCAACGCATAACTTTCTAAATCCTTATTTGTTTTAGCAACATCATTTGCTAATTCTTCGGTTTTCGATTTTAATGTAATATTATTTGTAATGTCCTCTTGAATCGCAAAATACTTTAAGATTTCTCCTTTTTTATTATACAATGCTTGTCCTTGAATTTTAACCCAATATTTCTCCCCCGATTTTTTGTAATTTATGATCTCGCATTTAAAAGGCAATCCATTTCGAATTTGATTCCTTAAATAATTTATTTGTTCAAAATTAGATTCTTTACCTTGTAAAATATGGCCCGGTTTTTTTCCAATTACTTCGTCAAATGAATATTCTGACATGGAAATGAAACTACTATTTACCCATTCTATTTTACCCGTATTATCACAAATAATTACTGCATTAATATTTTTTTCTGCAATTAAAGACAACAAAACAAGCTGCTCCTCTTGTAATTTTTGCAGTGTACGATTTGAATCTAAGTCTTCCTTTACCATTTTGTTTGAAACGGTATCATAAATTGGCGTCCCAATAAATAGCAAATCATCTTCATAAGAATGAATTTGTCCTTCTAGTTGAAAATCATCTTTTTTAACAGAACTTAAAATAACTTTATCTAATAAAATATCCTTATTTGACAATTCAGGATTTGCCGATTTTAAATTAAATAAATCAAGTAAAGAAATTGTAGTCTTAAAATCAGGAATACAATCTGACAACAAAGTGCCCCAGGATTTTATGTTATAATTTTTATCAAATAAAATAAAATAAGGAAAAATGGTATTGAAACTCGCTGCGTCAAACTTAAATTGAAAATCTTTCATGCTATTTATGCTCAATTGGCTTTTATAATAATTCATTACTAGACCAATATTCGAGGGTTTTTTTAACCAATATTAAATAATCTTCATATTTAAGCGGTTTTATAATATAACCCGAAATTCCAACTTTATAGCACGTTGCAATGTCTCTGTGATTATTAGAAGTTGTAAAAATTATAACAGGAATATGCTTAGTGTCTTCCTCTGATTTTACAATTTTTAAAAATTCAATTCCATTTAGTTTTGGCATATTCAAATCTAAAAGTATGATATCAGGAATTACTTCTTTAGCCTTTAATATCGCTAATGCCTCTTCACCATTTCTAGCTTCAATTAAACGATGATTAATGCCGATTTTTTGTAATACTCTCACAAACATCATTACCTCAATAGCATCATCCTCAACAAATAAGATATTTAACAACTTAATCATGGGTATTTTTTAATTATAACTTTCAAATATTGCATAATATTTTATTCTATTTTTATTGTTAACATATTAATCGTTTAAACTACATTAAGTATAGATGAACAGTTAGATTTTTCTTACAAAAGAAAAAAATAATCAAAAAAATACCCCTTGCTGACTTCAAGGGGTATTTTAAAATTTTAGAAAGTTTTTATTACATGTATGATAATATTTCTTTTTTATAATTATCATATTCGGCTTGCATAATCAACCCATTGTCAAGTAATTTCTTATAGTTTTGTAACTTTTCAAACAACTCATCTTGGGTAAACTCACTTAACTTTTTCTCCCCTGAAGTAGCCTCTGATGAAACTACCTCTGCAGCATAAGCACTTGGCATAATTTCGGCAAAATTGGTCACCTCCTCTGTTGCAACTTCTTCCACTTGCTCTGTTACTATTGCCGGATCAGCATCTGGTCTCGGATTTTTTAACAAATCCATTTGTTCTTTTGCGTAAGTATATAATTTTCTCGCTTGATTTTTAGGTAAATAATCTACAGTATGCGATAAATCCGATTTGGTTGTAAAAGTATAATCTGCTCCAAGTATTCCTTCTTTAACAAAACATGCCGCAACATCATCCCAATCATAATCCATAAATTCCATTGATAAACCCAAGTTTTTTGGTTTACATAAAATAATACGCTTATTGGTTACCACAATACTATCAGGAAACAAAGTAACCGCTGGTTTCTTTTGCACGGCAATATATCCTACTTCTTCATTATTCATTAATAGATTTTGAAGTTTTGTAGTTATTTTTTCAATGGCTTTTGGATCTTGATCTTCGTTTAATATTTTTTTAAGATTATCTATCATAATTACTAATTCTTAATATTTTTAGCATAACAAATGTAATACCTAATTTTCTAAAAGCTGAATTTCCAATTGAATTTTTTTCGTGAGACTTTTATACACAAGGTCATACGAATGGTCGATAAGTTCTCGCATCATCCTATCAGAAACATCACCATTAAACGCAACGGTATTCCAATGAATTTTACTCATGTGCCAACCCGGAATTACAGACTCATATTCGGCTCTCAACTCCTGCGCTCTATCGGGATCGCATTTTAAATTCAAGGATGGATTTCCTTTCTCCCACTCGTTTAAAGAGGTAAGGCAAAACATTTTTCCACCCACTTTAAAAACCAACGTTTCTTCATCAAATGGAAAGTGCTCGGTCACCCCTTTTTTGGATAAGCAAAATTCATAAAATTGTTGGATATTCATATCGATTTACGTTTAATTAATTAGGAGATTTTAACTAATTTCTCCATCATTTTGTTGGGATGCGCTAAAGAATCAAAGCCAAATTTTTTATACAAAAAATGGGCATCAGAAGTTGCTAAGCGCCATAGTTTAACCTCTTGCAACTTTGGCTCAGAAAGCATTGTGTTTATTAAAATAGAAGCATAGCCATTTCCTCTTTGTTCTGCGGTAATAAATACATCCATCACATAGGCAAAAACAACATAATCGGTAATGACTCTGCAAAAGCCAATTTGTTTATCGTTTAAGTAAATTCCGAAACAAAAAGACGCGTCAATAACTGTTTGCACTTCTTCTTTAGTTTTTGGCGCAAGCCAACTCACTTGTTTTAATTCACTTAAAATAAATGGAATGTCTAACTTATTTTTATCTGCAGAAACCGAAATCATATTTTATATAAAATTGGTTTACTTGGACTCGCATCATTTTCAAAAGAAGCAATTTGAAGGTTTAAAATATAACTTCCATCTTGAATTTCGTTTTTTACAAAAATCATCTCGGTAATAGTGCAGGTAAGTCGTGCATCTGAATTTAATTCGGTAACATTTTTTACATTCCAAAAGGCTTTGTGAGCCAATAATTTACCTTCATCTTCTTCTCTGTCTACACTTGGTAAATCGATTAGTATATGTTGAATTCCGATTTCTCGGATATAAGTGGCTGCCTCTTCGGCTAAATAAGGCGGATTAGTTTTGGAATAATTTTGATGTTTTTTATTCTCTAAATTGGGTAAAGTCCGAATTACAATTGCTTCCGGAGTTTTTCCGTTCAAAGCCATTTCAACCTGGGATTTAGTAATAATTCGATCTACTCCCACTTCTTCTGGAGTAATAGAAAGCAATTCGGCAGTGAAGAAAAACTTTTTCAAACATTGATTAATCGAATAACATTCACTTGTAATATGCCCAAGGCATTCAGTATGGGTGCCATGTCCATGCGGATTAAAAAAGATATTGTTGAAATTGGTGGAACTTCCTTCCGATACTTTTCCAATCCAATCCCCAAATTTAACTGGTTCTATTTCTGGTTTCTCAATATACCAAGCAATAGGATTGGCATCGGTATTGGTTAAAGGAATCGAAATATCAATTGGCATTGATAAATCAATATCAAAAGTTTGACCATTATGGCTAATCGTTGTTTTCAAATGAATGATTTTATTCCAAATTTAGTAAAAATAAATCGGATGCAATACCATCACTTAGGAACTTCCCCTTTTGTGTGGTTCTTAATATTGCATCATCTAGAAATAATAAATGATCTTCAATATATCGAGCGGCTTGCTTATTTAAATAATCCAAATAGGTCTTCCCAAACTCCTTTTCAATTTGTTCTAATGAAACGCCCCACATGGTGCGCAAACCGGTCATTATATATTCATTATACCGATCGGTTTTAGATAAGATTTCGGTTTCCATTGGAAGTTTATTTTCCAAGATCGATTTAATGTAAACCGAATTATTAGAAACATTCCAACCTCGTTTTTGTCCATCATAACTGTGTGCAGATGGTCCAATTCCTATGTATTTCTTTCCCAACCAATAACTGGAATTGTTCTTTGAAAAATAATTTTCTTTTCCAAAATTGGAAAGTTCGTAGTGAATAAAATCATTTTCAGTTAGTTTTTCAACTAAGATTTGAAAATGTTCCTGAGCCACTTCTTCATCTGGCTGCGGAATTAATTGTTTTTGTATGAACGAATGCAACGCTGTTTTTGGCTCTACCGTTAAGGCATAACTTGAAATATGTGGCACTTTATAAGCTAAAGCCATTTCAATGTTTTGTATCCATTTTTCGTTGCTCATTCCCGGAATTCCGTAGATCAAATCAATTGAAATATTGTCGAAATACATGGTGGCTACTTCCAAACATTTTTTAGCTTCCGCCGAATTATGCGCCCGATTCATCATTTTCAAATCATCTTCAAAGAAAGATTGAATTCCTATGGAAAGGCGATTAATTCCAATTTTTGAAAGTTCAATTAAATAATCACTAGACAAATCATCTGGATTGGCTTCAAGCGTAATTTCGGGATTTTTAGTAACCTTATAATTTTGATAAATAGAATCAATCTGCAATCGCAAATCTGCAATCTGCAATCTGCTAGGAGTACCGCCACCAAAATAAATTGTTTCTACTACCTCATCTTGAAACTCACTTTTTCGCATTTCAATTTCCTTGGCTAAAGCCAAAATCATTTCGTCTTTTTTCTTCAATGAAGTAGAAAAATGGAAGTCGCAATAATGACACGCTTGCTTACAAAAAGGAATATGAATGTAGATGCCGCTCATTGTTATTTCTTTACGCGATCTTCATTTTGCTTCACAAAAGCATCCCAACCGGAATAACTTTTTGCGCCAACCACTTTTCCAGAATTAAAAAAATGACAAACTGCAGCAGCTAAACCATCGGTGGAATCTAAATTTTTTGGAAGTGTTTTTAAACCTAATAATTGCTGCAGCATTTTAGCAACTTGCTCTTTAGTGGCATTTCCGTTACCGGTAATGGCCATCTTAATTTTCTTAGGTTCATATTCGGTAATTGGGATATCTCTAGAAAGTCCGGCAGCCATTGCAACACCTTGAGCCCTACCAAGTTTCAACATTGATTGCACATTTTTACCAAAAAAAGGAGCTTCAATAGCAATTTCATCCGGGTGATGAGTGTCAATCAGCTCAATAGTTCGCTCAAAAATGACTTTCAGCTTTTGGTAATGGTTGTCGTATTTACTCAAAATCAATTCATTCAACTGAATAAATTCCATTTTTTTATTTACAACCTTAATCAAGCCAAATCCCATTATTGTGGTTCCGGGGTCAATTCCTAATATGATGCGTTCGTTTGCCAATTAATAAGTTTCAAGTTTTAGAAATCAATTCAAAGTTTTCTGTTTCTTTGCAACAATGATTTCAATTCCTCACAAAACTAAGCAATTCGGTGTTTTTATAATCAAACTTTTGATTGTAATTGCGGCTTTTTATTTTATTTACCATCAGTTGGCTAGTAATGACCAACTAGAATGGGATAAATTTTTGGTTTTATTCCGAAAAAATCAATCGGTTGCAGGAATCGCTTTTTTATTATTTTTGACTTTTTGGAACCGCTATTTTGAAATTTTAAAATGGCAAAATCTAGCTCAAGAAGTTCAAGTAATTTCTAAAATAGAAGCAACCAAGCAAGTGCTTGCCGCTTTAACATTGGGAGTTTTTACTCCGGTTGGCGTGGGGGAATATGTTGGAAAAGCGCTGTATTTTGAAAAGAAAGATGCCAAAAAAATCGTATTTCTGAATCTAATTTGCAACGGAATTCAAGTGCTTATTACCGGTCTTTTCGGATTAATTGGAATGCTACTGCTAGGCTATTATTATTGGAGCATCTTGCTGATTTTAAGTTGTATTGTGGTAATCATGATTTCTATTTTTACCAAACGCATTATAATTCAAGGACATTCCATTGAAAATTTCATTTCAAGAATAAATGCAATTCCGAAAAAAATTCATCACAAAAACATCCTTTTGGGCTTGTGCCGTTATTTAGTTTTTTCTCATCAATATTATTTTTTGTTTGTAGCTTTTGATGTTAATTTGCCTTATCTAATTTTGATGGCAAGCATCACTACAGTTTATTTATTGGCTTCAATAATTCCGAGTTTTCAGTTTTTAGACTTTGCTTTAAAAGGAAGTTTAGCCGTTTATTTTTTCGGAATATTAGAGGTTAACGAATGGGTAACCGTATTTGTAACCACTTTAATGTGGTTTTTAAATATCGTTTTACCCGTTATCATTGGAAGTTATTATGTATTAATTTTTAAAATAAATAGTTCTAAATTATAGTCCCATGACACTCGTTTTATTTTTTATTTTATTTCTATACCTTGTATTCATAGCACAATTAATTTCTGGTTTTAATAAATTAGAATCCTTTGAAAAAACCGAAAAAAAGCCCATTACCTCTTTTTCTATCATTGTGCCTTTTCGAAATGAAGAAAAGAATTTGCCTAAGCTTTTAAAATCGATTTCCAATCTTAATTATCCAGTTGAATTGCTTGAAATTATTTTGGTGGATGACTTCTCTACCGATGCTTCGGAAAGAATTTGTATCAACTGGCGCTTGGCAAATGGCTTAATTGAATCTACCCTTTTAGAAAATTTAAGATTGTCTAACTCCCCTAAAAAAGATGCCATTTCTAGAGCAATTCCTATAGTAAAAAACAAGTGGATTATAACCACTGATGCCGATTGTATTGTTCCAAAAAATTGGCTTCAAACATTGGATGATTTTATACAAAACAAGCAACCCGAAATGGTGGTTGGTGCAGTAATTTACAAAACAAAAAACAACTGGTTTCATCATTTTCAACAACTCGATTTAATAAGCCTTCAAGGAACGACTATTGGAAGTTTTGGATTAGGAAAACCATTTATGTGTAACGGGGCCAACTTTGCTTACACCAAAAATTTATTTCAAGAGATTGGCGGATTTAGTGGAATAAACAACACCGCAAGTGGAGATGATGTATTGCTTTTGCAAAAAGCCATTGCCTATAATAAAGATAAAGTTTGCTACCTCAAGAATGATGATTTCATTGTAAAAACCAAACCCATAAACGACCTGTATGAGCTCTTTATGCAGCGGGTTCGATGGGCAAGCAAAACATCGAGTTACCAAACAAATTATCCCAAATTACTTGCAGTAATTGTATTAGCCATGAATATATCTTTGGTAGTTTCTTTTGGCCTTTGGTACTTTGGTAAATTCGATTTAAGGCTTTTTGCTATGGCATTGATTCTTAAATATGGCATTGATTATGTATTACTTTATAAAACAAATGGCTATTTAAGAAATAAGGCCTTAATTCCGCCGCTAGCAAGCAGCTTATTTTATCCCATTTTCTCTTCCTTTGTTGGGATCTATTCGCTTTTTGGTAGCTTTAACTGGAAAGGACGAAAGTTCAGCAAGTGAGTTGACTTTACTTAATTAAAATATAATTTTATAAGAAAACACTTATAATTTCATATTTTTACAAAAAAAAATGATTAGATATTCCCCCTTATCTATCTTAATCTTTTTTCTATTTTCAATTTTTCCCGTGTTTTCACAGGAAATTATTGCTGAAAAAGATTTTACGGTTCACTATTTTTCAAATAGATTAGAACTTGATTTTAATAAAGCAAAAGTTCCATTTTCTATCAAAGTTACCGATGTGTTTGCTAATAAAGAAGTGGTACTTGAGAAAGCATCCAATCCCGATTTTTTTATCATAAATACGGTAAAACCTTCTCAATTTTTCAAAATTGAATACACTTTAAAGGAATCTAAAACTCAAATTTCAAGCGTTACCATAGCTTCAAAGTCCGCGTCAAGTGGAGCCATAAATGTGTATTTTAATCATACAGTAGATACCAGTTTTAGTCAAACTCAAGCAGCAGTAAATTTGGCAGACACGCTAGATGATATGCTTATTAGTTATATTAATAATTGCGTTGCAACATTAGACATCGCCATTTATAACTCCTATTCCCCATCTGCTGCTGCAGGAATTGCTGGTGCAATTAATGCGGCTTATGCAAGAGGAGTTCAAGTAAGGGTAATTTATGACGGAGGTACTAGTAGTGTAATGATTCCATTATTAAACAGTGCTATTCCTGTTTTAGCTAGTCCAACATCATCGAGCTACACAATTATGCATAATAAATTTGTAATTATCGATGCCATTTGTAATAATCCATTTCTTTCTTATGTTTGGACTGGTTCTACAAATTGGACGGTTGCACAAATTGATGGCCCAGATAAAAACAATGCAATCGTAATTCAAGATCAAACTCTAGCAGCTGCTTACACATTAGAATTTGAAGAAATGTGGGGAAGTTCTACCGCTCTACCTAATACTACAAATTCAAAATTCGGACAATACAAAACCGACAACACACCTCACAACTTTATTATTGGAGGGAAAACGGTAGAAAGCTATTTTAGCCCATCTGATGGCACCACAGCCAAAATCATTTCGGCAGTTAATTCCGCAAATACAGATATAGAAGTTGCAGTAATGAATTTTACTCGAACTGACATCAGCGCTGCGCTAATAAATAAATTTTCAAGCGGACTTACCAATATTAATGTATTGGTTGATAGTAGCAATCCAACAAGCAATCAAATCTCCAATTTACAATCGGGGTTGTCTCCAAATCATGCTGTCATTGACGCTGCGTCGGGAATCATGCACCACAAATTTATGGTAGTAGATAATTTTGACAACACTTCAGATCCTCAAGTACTAACAGGTTCTCACAATTGGAGTACTTCAGCAGAAACTAAAAATGATGAAAATACGCTAATTGTTCACGATGCTAATATTGCAAACCAATACTATCAAGCCTTTGCAAGTGTTTATCAAGCTGCCGGAGGAATTATTGTAATTCCATTATCTAACGATGAAAATAATGCAAAAGAAGAGGCATTAATTAAGATTATTCCAAATCCAAATAATGGAATTTTTGAAATAGCTTCTTCTGAAACTATAGATCAATTAGAAATTAGATTGTTTGATGTATTAGGAAAACTTATCCAAGAAAAACAATACGCATCTTTTAGCAACACTACTATAGATATGAAGTTCGAAAAAACGGGATTTTATTTATTAGAAGTGATTTGTAACGGAAAGTCTTTTCATTACAAATTAGTGAAAAACAACTAAATTACTTTTTACTTTCCGTTTTGATAATAACGGGTAAAATGAATTGTGTTTTCACCGGAATACCTCTCTTAATAGCAGGATTCACTTTTGGAAAATCAACTAATTTTATTTTTAAAATACTATCAATTTTAATAGTATCGTAAGCAATAGTATCTCTAGGAAATTGGGGTTCAAATTGTAAAGAAGCATCCGAGTTTATAGTTACTTTAACTTCTATTGTATCTAGCTTAGGAAATAGTATTTTTAAGGTGTCGATGCTTAATTTTTGCTGAATTGTACTCTGCATAAATTCAAAAAAACATTGTTTGCGTTGCGCAGGATTCGTTAATTTTTCGCAATCGACTATTGAAGGATATTGATCTACCTCTTTCCAGTTTATCTCTTTCATTCGTTGGTCCAACAAGTCTTTTTCATTGGGAACTTGCTTCTCAAAGTATTGACAAGATTGAAATAGGATAACCAATAAAAATAAACTAATGTGTTTCAAATGATTATTTTTTATACAACTCTTCAAAAATAGTAAAAAATTACAAAGTTTCCTAAAAGCAAAAAAGCCATCCACGATAATTGGGATGGCTTTTTAATATTTTGAATCGAAAATTATATAATTAATTTACTATTACTTTCTTCATTTCTTTTTGATTCGTATTCGAAGTAACCTCAACAAAATAGCTTCCGGTAGAAACTTCTTTTAGGTTTATTATTTCCATTGCACTTGATGATGAATAATTTTCTGTTTTAATTATTCTACCAAGCATATCAATAAGTTTGATCTGTTTTACAAACGAATTTGATGCAATCTGAATGGTTAACTGCTCATTGGCAGGATTAGGAAACACCATAAAACTTAGGTTTGAAAATTGATCTGATGCTAATGCATTAATTGTAACTTCAAGAGTTGAAACTCCGGCACATTGACCGGCATTTGGAGTAAATGTATACGTTTGAGTTCCTAAAGTTGTTGTTGAAATTATTGCCGGCGACCATGTTCCCACAATTCCATTATTTGAAGTAGTTGATAAACTATCCGGAGTTGCATTTTGATAATAAGGACCAACTGAATTGAAAACTGGAGCAATTGTTGTATTTACTGTGTCTGTATTTAATACAAATGATCTAGCTTCTATACATCCCGTAGCTATTTTCTTAATTCCTGCCCAAATAATTTCTCCGCTTGTACCTAAATAATTTGTGTTATTTGATATAGGATTAGCCCAGTTTTGAGCATCCGCCTGATTATGATAATATGAAATCACATAACCACTTGCAATTAATCCATTTAATATTGTTGAATTATTTGAAGTTAAGTTGTAAGTAGAACCCAAGCAGGCAGTCAAATTATTTGGATTTGTAAAAATCATTGGTGCAGCAAACTCAACATTGATACATTGTGTGGTTGGACAAGAATTACCCATTGGGTAAACAGTAACACATAATTGTCCCGGTTGATTAATTGGAACGCAAGGTCCAGTCGCTCCTGGTATCAAAACACCATTTAATGACCACTCATGCAAAATTGAATTCGATAAACCGGTACAAATATTTTGTGTAGTTCCATAACAAGGAGCTAATCCATTTGAAACTAATAAATCATTAGGTAAATTAATAACTTGATCAGCATGAAAACTATTAGCTTCAAGGAAAACCGCTGAATCATATGCGTTATCACTCACATTAGCAATTGCTATTTTAATGTGATACGTTTCACCGCATTGAACTGTTGTAGTTGCAGGTAATACTTTTGTATGACCATCATATTGAGTACCAAAGTTAACATTAGGAGTTGATCCAGTACCATTATTTATGTAGTAATCAGAATTTAATACATTATTAATGGTATTAATTGTAATTGGAGTGGTCGTCGTTGGTAATACAGCAAGATTTTTTGCATTTCCACTATATGGTCCAGTTATTCCAGGCCCACTAATGAAAAATCCAAAAACATCATTAAAACTAGAATTAACAAATTCTAGGTATTCTTCAGAAGCGAATACAAAATTGAATGTTAAATTTTGACCTATAGGAACAAAGTCAAATTCAATTATAGCCGTATTTTTTACCGCGCTTGTGGTAAGCATGGCCAAATCGGGATCTCCAACAGTTGGATTTGCCGCAGCTAAACTAGCACCTGATAAATCATTAGGTCCTTCCGCTACCAATGCATTACCAGTTGATAGTATTAATCCATTTGAAATTCCAACACTTGTATTACCATTAGAGAATTTTCCAACTTGATCTACAATCGTATTTGCTGCAGCTGTTGTTCCGTTAAATTTAATATTGCTAACGGTAATACCATTCCCTAAAAGATAATTTTGAACATACTCCGCAGGTGTTAATGCATCATTTCCAACTGCCAGCTGGGCTTGTATGGTATTAATTGAAATAATAAATACTAAAAGTAAAATTTTCTTCATATGATATATTCTATTTAAAAATTCAGCAATCACTTAATTTATTGCTAATTACAAATATATAATTTTAAATACAAGTTGAGATTAAAATTAAAAATATTATCAAAAAAATAAATGGAAATTACAAAGTTTCCTAAAAGCAAAAAAGCCATCCACAATAAAGTGGAAAGCTTTTCATTGGTCTAACTACTAAACCAAGATGCGAGTTACAAATTCGCATCGAAAACAACACAACTAATTTTGAATGAATTTCTGAATTTAAATGCTATTCAGCAATTGCATTTCATTTGCTTTATTGGGCAAAAAAGCACTTTGTTTCCAAAGTGCTTTTTCCCAATTTTAGCGGTCTGGACGGGACTCGAACCCGCGACCCCATGCGTGACAGGCATGTATTCTAACCAACTGAACTACCAAACCTTCGCTTTATTGCGGTTGCAAATATACACCCATTTTTAAAACTAACAAGTGTTTCAATACTTTTTTTTATTAATTTTTACTTTGCTTTTTACTCATTTAACCAAACATTTGTTTTTCAGCTAAATATGTCGTCAATATTTTATCAAAATTTGCGCCAACATTTACCGGAACATACTTAATTTTATTTTGAGCACATACCATAGAAAGATTTTTGAAGTAAGCCTGCAGCTTTTTATTGTACTCATCTTTTACATTTTCTGCAAATAGATTGACAACTTCTCTTGATTCTACATCTATAAACTTACGTGGAGTAGTATCAAAATTAAAATTTAATTCTTTTTCGTTATCAATAACATGAAACAAAACTACCTTGTGCTTATTGTGTTTTAAATGCTGTAACGCATTCAGCAAAGCCTCTTGATCTCCATCTTGAAACATATCTGAAAAAATGACAATCATCGATCTACGATGAATTTTTTCGGCCACTTGATGTAAAAAAGTTATCGTGTCAGTAGCTTTAGATTGCTTTGGCTGATTCAATAAATCTTCCAATTTATGCAACAACATTCTGTGGTGACGGTCACTTCCTTTTTCGGGAGCATAATATTCGTAGTTGTCTGAAAAAACGCTTAAACCTACTGCATCACGTTGTTTTTTTAACAAACTCATCAGTACCGCCGAAGCCAACACCGAAAAACCAATCTTACTTTCATAAAAATTTTGATTGGACTCCAACTTCGGGTAATGCATGGAAGAAGAATTGTCTACGATCAAATGACAACGAAGATTGGTTTCTTCTTCAAATCGTTTGGTATACAATCGGTCTGTTTTTGCAAAAAGTTTCCAATCGATGTGCTTGGTGCTTTCGCCAATATTGTAAATTTTATGTTCGGCAAATTCAGCAGAAAAACCATGAAAAGGCGATTTATGCATCCCCGAAATAAAGCCTTCCACCACTTGGTTAGCCAATAGTTCGAGATGTTTAAATCCAGAAATAAGTTCTTTTTGTTCTTCAATTTTCATACTTCAAATATAATTTGAAAATTTTAATATGAACCCATTTAACACTAATTTATACAAATAAAAAAGGCTCAGCTTTCACTGAACCTTATAAAACAATTTAATTTTATTATAACAATGCATCAATTGCATCGGTATAGGTTTTTTTAGGAGCAACTCCTACTTGACGCCCTACAACTTCTCCGTTTTGGAAAATCAATACAGTTGGAATATTTCTAACACCATATTTAGCAGCAAATTCTTGGTTTGCATCTACATCTACTTTTCCTACAACTGCTTTACCTTCATATTCGCCGTGAATTTCATCTATAACTGGTCCAACCATTCTACATGGTCCACACCAAGCTGCCCAAAAATCAACTACTACTGGTTTGTCTGATTTTAATACTACTTCTTCAAAAGTAGCATCTGTTATTGCTAATGCCATATTTATTTTATTAAATTTATTAATGTACTTATTTAGTTAGGCAAATATAATTAATTATTTAATGGATAAAATGTAACAATTATTACTTTTCGCTATTTATTAATTAATTTAGTTTATAGTTTACCGGCACTTTATCTAATTCTTCTAATAACTCTTTCGAAATTTTAATTTTCAACTTTCTACTTGGCATGGCCAATCTAGTTACAACTCTATTTTCATCAACAGTAACCGGAAGATTAACTTCCATTTCTGGTTCCTCCATTTCTGCATCTAAATCAACGGCATCCGTATCTAGATCGCTTTCTTCGTTACTACTTATGACTGGGACAACAACAGGTAAGTTTTGTTCTACAACCTTAGTCACTTTTTCTATTTCTAATACTTCAAAATTTACCGAATTTTCACCACTATTTGCTTTAAATAGCTCGCTCAACTTTAGAATTAGATTTGGATTTAAATCTTGAATATTCAAATGAATGGATAATTTTTTTGCAAATGTTGGCAAAACATCAGCCAAGAATTTTGCGTCTTGAAAGGTAATTCTAGGATCCGATTTTTTTCCAGTGTCCCGATTTACCCAACCGTCTTTAACACTAATTTTGAAATAGATGAATTGATTGTTGACTAAAAAATGTCGGAATTTCAGATATTCTTCATCAAATATTCTAAAGTCATGGCTTTCATCATACCCCTCTAAAGTAAAGGATGCCCAATCTTTTCCTTTTTGTCCGGTGCGGTATTGTACGTTAGTTACAATACCGCCAAAAGTTAAGTTTTTACCTACAAGTGGCTCTAAATTTTTTAATTGAGCCAATCTAATATTACAGAAATAGTTCATTTCATAACGGTAATCATCCAAGGGATGCCCTGAAATATATATTCCAACCACTTCTTTCTCTTTGGCTAATTTCTCCATGGTGTTCCATTCGGAACAGGGCGGAACTACTGGCTCTGCAATTTGTACTTCACTGGCTTCACCAAACAAACTGACTTGCGATGAATTTTCATTTTCTTGGAATTTAGATCCATAACGAATTGCCTTTTCTAAAAAGGTAATACCGTCACCATCTAAATGAAAATATTGCGCGCGATGTGTATCCTCAAAACAGTCAAAACCACCTGCAAATGCTAAACTTTCAAATGCCTTTTTATTTGCTGCGCGCAAATCGATTTTTTTGGCCAAATCAAAAATTGATTTATAAGGTGCCTCTTTTCTATTTTGTACAATAGTATCTACGGCATTTGCTCCAACACCTTTCACAGCACCTATTCCAAAACGAACAGCGTAGTTATCATTAACCGTAAATTTATAAAACGATTCATTTACATCAGGACCTAAAACGGTTAATCCCATTCGTTTACATTCTTCCATAAAGAAAGAAACTTGCTTAATGTCATTCATGTTATTAGACAAAACAGCAGCCATGTATTCGGCAGGATAATTGGCTTTTAAATAGGCTGTTTGGTAAGCAATCCAAGCATAACAAGTGGAATGCGATTTATTAAATGCATATTCCGCAAAGGCTTCCCAGTCTTTCCAAATTTTCTCTAATTTATCTGCCGCATGTCCTTTGGCTTCCGCTTGAGAGATAAATTTTGGTTTCATTTTATCGAGAACATCTCGTTGTTTTTTTCCCATTGCTTTACGCAAAACGTCGGCGTCCCCTTTAGAGAATCCAGCCAATTTTTGGGACAAAAGCATTACTTGCTCTTGATAAACGGTAATTCCGTATGTGTCTTTTAGCAATTCTTCGCAAGCCTCAAGATCGTATACAATTTCTTCTTCCCCATTTTTACGCTTAATAAAACTCGGAATATAAGCAATAGGTCCCGGTCGATACAAGGCATTCATGGCAATCAAATCGGGAAAAACCGTTGGCTTTAATTCCTTCATGTATTTTTGCATTCCCGGACTTTCATATTGAAAAATACCTACCGTTTCTCCGCGTTGAAAAAGCTCGTAGGTCTTGGTATCATCTATTGGAAATTCATCCGGATTGAGTTCGATACCGGTTCTATATTTTACTAATTTGACGGTGTCCTTTATCAAAGTTAGGGTCTTCAAACCCAAGAAGTCCATTTTTAATAATCCGGCGCTTTCAACCACCGAGTTATCAAATTGGGTTACAAACAACTCCGAATCTTTGGCAGTGGCAACCGGAACGAAATTGGTAATATCGTCTGGAGTAATAATTACACCACATGCATGAATTCCCGTATTTCTTAGGTTTCCTTCTAATATTTGCGCTTGCTGAATGGTATCGCCTCCTAAATCTTTAGAGGCTCCTAGGGCAATTAAATCTTTAACCTTGTCAAATTCTTCAGGACGAAGTGCTTTCTTTAAGCCTGCATCATCCATTGAAAATATTTTAGCTAAATTCAAATTATTGGGAATCAGTTTGGCAATTTTATCGGCTTCAAAAAGGGGCAAGTCTAGCACACGAGCCGTATCTCTTACCGATGATTTTGCGGCCATGGTACCGTAAGTAATAATTTGGGCTACTTGCTTAGAACCATATTTTTGAATTACATAATCCATAACTTTTCCACGTCCTTCATCATCAAAATCGATATCAATATCTGGAAGGGAAACCCTGTCTGGATTTAGGAATCTCTCAAAAAGTAAATTATATAATAAGGGGTCGATATTCGTAATTCCTAAACAATAGGCTACCACAGAACCTGCTGCAGATCCACGTCCTGGCCCAACAGAAACGCCCATTTTTCGTGCTTCGGCAATGAAATCTTGCACAATCAAGAAATATCCAGGATAACCAGAATTTTCAATGGTGAGTAATTCAAAATCGATGCGTTCTTGGATTTCGGGAGTGATTTCTTTATACCTTTTCCTTGCACCTTCATAGGTTAAGTAATGTAAGTATTTATTTTCTCCTCTTTTCCCTGCATCTTGTTGGTCTTCGGCAACGATAAATTCTTCTGGAATAGTAAATTTAGGAAGTAATACTTCCCGAGCGAGATCATAGATTTCAATGCTTTCTACAATTTCTGTGATACTTGAAATCGCTTCGGGTAAATCAGCAAAAAGCTTTTTCATCTCCTCGCTCGATTTGAAATAATACTCCTGATTTGGTAAACCATAACGGAAACCTCTGCCTCTACCTATAGGCGTAGATTGCTTTTCACCATCGCGAACACAAAGCAAAATATCGTGTGCATTGGCGTCTTTTTTATCAATATAAAAAGTATTATTTGTGGCTACTAATTTTACTTGGTGCTTTCTAGCCAAAGTAATCAAAGACGAATTCACTCGGTTTTCATCTTCTTGATTATGGCGCATTAATTCGATATAAAAATCAGCTCCAAATTGTTCTTTCCACCAAATTAAAGCTTCCTCCGCTTGGTTTTCTCCAAGATTCAATACCTTATTTGGAACTTCACCATACAAACTTCCGGAAAGGACAATAATATCTTCTTTGTATTTTTTGATAATCTCTCTATCAATTCTGGGTACATAATAAAAACCTTCTGTGTAAGCTATTGAAGCCATTTTGGCTAAATTATGATACCCTTTTTTATTTTTGGCAAGTAAAACCACTTGAAACCCGTTGTCTTTTCGGGTTTTATCTTTGTGATTGTCACAAACAAAAAACTCACAACCTACAATTGGCTTAATTTTAATTTCTTCTGGCTCATTTCCCGCTTCTATTGCGGCCTTATTTTTTGCTTCAGCAGCTTTATTATGATTGAGAACATCTCTCACAAAGTGAAAAGCACCCATCATATTTCCCATATCAGTCATTGCAACGGCAGGCATTTTATTTTTGACAGCTGCCGCAACTAAATTTTTTACAGAAACGGTTGATTGTAAAACCGAAAATTGGGTGTGATTATGCAAATGCACAAACTCAGTATCAATAAGGATTTGCTTGTTTTCGGAAAGCGTTTCATTTGAAATTGGAACATGACCCTTGTCTCCAAATTGTTGTCTTATTTTTTCGGAAGCTTCCTTAAGATTGATATGTTTCAAACCAATTAAAGCAATTGGCTTCGGATTTTTTATTTTAAATTCCTCAAAATATTCCAACGCGACACCAAGTTCTTCTTTAGTGAATATTTGAGTTCGAATTAATTCGAAAAAACATCTTGTGGTGGCTTCCACATCGGCGGTGGCATTATGTGCTTCTGCAAAGGGTTGCCCAAAAAGATATTGGTGCAATTCGGTTAAGGTTGGTAATTTAAATTTACCTCCTCTTCCTCCAGGAAGCTGCAATAAAGATGCGGTAACTTCGGTACACGTATCTAGAATAGGAAGTGAAGCCATTGGCGATTCGATTCCCATTCGGTAGAATTCGCACCCCATTATATTTACATCAAAACCCAGATTCTGTCCTACAATAAACTTCGCTTTAGATAGAGAAGCATTAAATTTCTCTAACATTTCGCTTAACGAAATCCCTTGTTGCTGCGCTAATTCTGTTGAAATTCCGTGTATTCTTTCGGCATCATACGGAATATTATAACCTTCTGGCTGTATTAAATAATCTTGATGTTCCACAAGATTTCCCATTTCGTCGTGCAGCTGCCAAGCAATTTGGACGCATCTAGGCCAATTATCGGTGTCGGTAATTGGTGCTGCCCATTTCTTAGGAAGTCCGGTGGTTTCGGTATCGAATATTAAATACATTAAGGTTGAAGATTACAGGTTGAAGACTTTTATTACGAAAAGAATCATAAAAAAATCAAAACTTTATTCTATCTTCAAAAGTACATTTTAAGTAACAAATTGTCAATTTTAGTTATTAACAATAAAAAAAACCATCCGAAAATTCGGATGGTTTTTTGTAGTATAATAAGTTTGAAAAACTAGTATCTTCCTCTGTTACCGTCACCACTGTTTCTATCGTTGTAGCTTCCACCACCACGAGAATTACCACCACCATTGTAACCACCGCCTGAACGGTTGTTAGAAAAAGATCTTCTTTCTCCTTCTGGTTTTGGTTCTGATTTGTTTACTACAATTGTACGGCCTTCAACAGTTGCACCGTTCAATTCAGCAATTGCTTTTTCAGCTTCTGCATCGTTTTCCATTTCAACAAATCCGAATCCTTTACTTCTTCCAGTAAATTTATCAGTAATAATTTTAACAGAACTAACCGATCCGTACACTTCAAAAGATTCTCTCAAATCTGCTTCCTCTATACTCCAAGGAAGACTTCCAACAAAAATATTCATAATTTTATTTTAAAATTCCCTACAAAGGTACTTATAATAAACCGGGTATAATCATTAATTAAGGTTTTATTATCATTTATAAATGAAAAACCCATTTGAAATTCAAATGGGCTCATCTATTATTATGTATTTAGCAACTAAGGGATAACTTGAACTGGCACTTTATAAAACGTTCCGTATTGAAAGTTTACTTGTTCTCCTCCTAATGGATTTCCACTGGTATTAACTGCATTAAATTTAAAATTTCCTGATACGGTATCGCCTGTGTTTTCAGTAATATTAACTTCTCCATTACTTCCTTCAACACTTAATACCGCTATTTTAGCATTTGCACCACCACCAGAAATGGTAACAACATCACCTGTTTTATATCCAGTTCCTGGAGAAGCAACTTTTACAGAAGTTACTTGTCCTGAAGCATTTGCAATTACAGAAAGTGTTAATCCACTTCCCGTTCCCGAACTAGTTGTAGCGTGAGAATTTCCGCACACATATACTCCATTCACTAAATTACAGTCAGAGGTATATCCAGTACCTTCATTATCCATGTAGCTGTTCATTTTTGCAACAGGCCCAGAAATAATATTAGTTCGATAGGACAATGCCATTCCGTTGAAAGTAGAACTATAGGCTGCATTAGTGTATAAATCAGTAGTCCCAAAATAGTAAGTTCCAACAGTTGAATTTGAAATGTTAAGTTCTAATTTTTCATCTTGCGCTAAAGCAACGAAAGAAAGGTCACCAGTAAAAGCCGATCTATAAGCTTTAATATCTAAAGCTCTAAATAAATTTCCATCTCGGTACGCTTGAAAACCAGGATTATTAAATTTCACATCGGTAGTACACGACAATACAGCGAATAATACTACAATTAAGGAAACTATTTTTTTCATTGTTGACATAAATTTAGTAAATACAAAAATAGTTTTTTTTGCAATAATTCCAAGTCAAACTATTTTTTTTATTCACAATTAGTTAGAATCAAAAAGTTTTATATCTTTGCACCCTTAATTAACCGAGGTCGAGAACCTCAATTTAATCAATTAGATTATGTCAGTAAAAATTAGATTACAAAGACACGGTAAAAAACAAAAACCATTTTACTGGATCGTAGCGGCAGATGCTCGCGCTAAAAGAGACGGTAGATTCCTTGAAAAACTAGGAACTTACAATCCAAACACCAATCCTGCAACTATTGAATTAAACCTTGACCAAGCGGTACAATGGTTACACAATGGAGCACAACCAACAGATACAGCTAGAGCTATCCTTTCTTATAAAGGTGCTTTATTGAAACATCACCTTGATGGTGGAGTTCGTAAAGGAGCTTTAACTCAAGATCAAGCAGATGCTAAATTAGAGGCATGGATTAAAGATAAAGCTGGAAAAGTTGATGCTAAAAAAGAAACTTTAACTAAAGCACAAAAAGATGCTAAAGCTAAAGCTTTAAAAGCAGAACAAGCTGCTAACGAAAAAAGAATCAATGCTGCTGCTGAAGCTTTAAAAGCTGCAGAAGCACCAGAAGTTGTTGAAGAAGAAGTTGCTGAAGTTGCTACTGAAGAAACTGCTACAGAAGAAGTAGTTGCTG
The DNA here is from genome assembly GCA_947453195.1 of Flavobacteriaceae bacterium. Taxonomy (GTDB): domain Bacteria; phylum Bacteroidota; class Bacteroidia; order Flavobacteriales; family Flavobacteriaceae; genus Flavobacterium. Next base: position 13,801 of record CANGFO010000017.1, on the reverse strand, counting down.
AAGTTACTGAAGAAGCTGCTGCTCCTGCTGAGGAAGCTGCTGCTGAAGAAAATAACGAAGAAACAGAGGCTTAATACTTGCAATAATGCGTAAAGAAGATTGTTTCTATTTAGGCAAAATTGCAAAAAAATTTAGTTTCAAAGGGGAAGTCCTAATCTTTTTAGATACCGACGAGCCTGAGTTATATGAAAATATGGAATCGGTTTTTGTTGAATTCAACAAAAACTTGGTTCCATTTTTTATTGAAAATAGCAACCTACACAAAGGCGATTTTCTTAGAGTAAAATTTGAAGATGTAGATAGTGAAGCAGACGCTGATGAAATAATTGGCTGCGAAATTTATCTGCCTTTAAATATGTTGCCAAAACTTGAAGGCAACAAATTTTATTTTCATGAAGTAATTGGATTTGAAATTGAAGACCAACGATTAGGGGTATTTGGAAAAATTGTATCCATAAATGATACTTCTGCTCAGCCACTTTTTGAAGTGGTAAATGGATCGGTTGAAATTTTAGTTCCGATGATTGATCAATTTCTTGTGAAAATTGATAGAGAATATAAAAAAGTAATCATGAACCTTCCCGAAGGTTTAGTAGAAATGTATCTATAGAATTCTACTCCCGATTATTTGATTTGTGAAAATTTAATAATCGTTAATCTTCAATCGTTAATCATTTTGTTTCAATTCAAAAAATTCTCTGTTAATCAAGACCGCTGTGCCATGAAAATTGGAACCGATGGGGTTTTGCTTGGTTCTTGGTGCCCAATTGACAATAATCCGTTTTCTGTTTTAGACATTGGTGCCGGCACCGGAATTTTATCCTTAATGCTAGCGCAAAGAAGCAATGCCGAGCAAATTGATGCCGTAGAAATAGACGAAGACGCCTACGAACAATGTGTAGAAAATTTTGAGAATTCACCTTGGGGGGATCGCTTATTTTGCTTTCATGCAGGACTTGATGAATTTGTTGAAGAACCCGAAGATACATATGACCTCATCATTTCTAATCCTCCTTTTTATTCAGAAGATTATAAAACTGAAAATGAACAACGAGACTTAGCACGTTTTCAAGAAGCATTACCTTTTGAAGAATTGGTTGAAGGAGCTGATTTATTATTATCTGAAAACGGAATTTTTTCAGTTATTATACCTTATAAAGAAGAAGAAAGATTTATAGATTTGTGTGCCGAAATAGAACTTTTCCCAATAAAAGTAACTCGAGTAAAAGGTACTCCAACTACCGAAATCAAAAGAAGTTTGTTAGCTTTTAAACGTTATGAATTAAGCACTTTAACTGCAGATGAATTGGTTGTTGAAACCGCGAGACATCAATACACTGAAGAATATATAGAACTAACTAGCGCATTTTATCTTAAAATGTAAATTCTATTATTGCTATTATTTCCCTTCCTTTTTCCAAAAAAATTATCATATCCATAAAAATTATAACATTCGTTGAATGAAATACTAAATATGTTTATGTAAATTTGTCGACATCAAAAATAAACATTCGAATGAAACCAGATTTATTTCAAGCTCCAGATTATTACTTGTTAGACGATTTGCTAACAGAAGAACATAAATTAGTTAGAGATTCTGCTCGTGCGTGGGTAAAACGCGAAGTATCTCCAATCATTGAAGATTATGCTCAAAGAGCTGAATTTCCGAAGCAAATTATCAAAGGTTTGGGAGAAATTGGTGGATTTGGACCTTATATTCCAGAGGAATATGGTGGTGCCGGTTTAGATCAAATTTCTTACGGATTAATCATGCAAGAAATTGAAAGAGGAGATTCGGGAGTTCGTTCTACCTCATCGGTACAATCTTCTTTGGTAATGTATCCTATTTGGAAATTCGGAACCGAAGAGCAACGAATGAAATATTTGCCAAAATTAGCAACTGGAGAATTCATGGGTTGTTTCGGCTTAACCGAACCCGATCATGGTTCTAATCCTAGCGGAATGGTGACTAATTTTAAAGATATGGGCGATCATTATCTATTAAATGGTGCCAAAATGTGGATTTCAAATGCGCCATTTGCTGATGTAGCTGTGGTTTGGGCAAAAAATGAAGAAGGAAGAATTCACGGACTTATTGTAGAACGCGGTATGGAAGGATTTACCACTCCAGAAACACACAATAAATGGTCACTTCGTGCAAGTGCTACTGGAGAATTGATTTTTGATAATGTAAAAGTTCCTAAAGAAAATTTATTGCCAGGAAAATCGGGTCTTGGAGCTCCAATGATGTGTTTGGACTCTGCAAGATACGGAATTGCTTGGGGCGCTATTGGTGCAGCTATGGATTGTTATGACACTGCTTTGCGCTATGCAAAAGAAAGAATTCAGTTTGACAAACCAATCGCTGGAACGCAATTACAACAAAAGAAATTAGCCGAAATGATAACCGAAATCACCAAAGCGCAATTGCTTACTTGGAGATTAGGCGTTCTAAGAAACGAAGGTCGTGCAACTACGGCTCAAATTTCGATGGCAAAAAGAAATAATGTAGATATGGCAATTAACATTGCTCGTGAGGCAAGACAAATTTTAGGAGGAATGGGAATTACTGGAGAATATTCTATCATGCGTCACAGTATGAACCTAGAATCGGTAATAACTTATGAAGGAACTCACGACATTCACTTATTAATTACAGGTGCTGATATTACTGGAATTCCGGCATTCAAATAATTGATTAAACAATAATTAAAATTGATATAAAAAGCTTCTTCATTACGAGAGGCTTTTTTATTTTTACATAAAAATATCATAATGACAATAGATTCAATTAACAATAACATTCAAAGTCATAAAAATCAATTACTGAATCATTCATTATATGAAAAAGTCAAAACAATTGAAGATTTACATTGTTTTTTAGAAAACCATATCTATGCTGTTTGGGATTTTATGTCGTTGCTTAAGGCTTTACAAAACAAACTTACTTGCACAACTACCCCTTGGCTACCAATTGGAAATCCGCAAGTGCGTTATTTGATTAACGAAATTGTAGTTGCAGAAGAAACTGATTTGGCTTATGACGGAACCCGTCAAAGTCATTTTGAAATGTATTTAGATGCGATGCAACAATGTGGAGCTAATACCAAAGAAATAAACGTATTTCTTAAAAATGTAAAAACTACACAAAACATATTTGTCTCGATAAAACAAAGTGACTTACATCCTAATGTAAAAGCATTTTTAGATTTTACTTTTAGAATTATCGAAGAAGGAAAAGAACATAAAATTGCAGCTGCCTTTACATTTGGAAGAGAAGATTTAATTCCGAGTATGTTTACCGAAATCTTAAAAAACTTTCAAACCAATTTTCCAGAAACTGATTTATCAAAATTGATATATTATTTTGAGCGCCATATCGAATTGGATGCCGATGAACATGGCCCAATGGCAATGCAAATGATTTCTGAATTGTGTGGGACCAATGAAACCAAATGGAAAGAACTAGAAGAGGTATCCATAGAAGCATTAGAAAAACGCCTCGGACTTTGGAATGCCATTGAAGAGCAAATAACCCAAAAAGAATTGGAACTTATCTAATAAAAAAAGCGAGAAATTATTCTCGCTTTTTTTATTGCTCTGGAGCTATTTCTAATTCCAGTCCGTCTATTTCTTCGGTAATTGGAATTTGACAACCAAGTCGGCTATTGGGCTTAACATGATAAGCGTCTAATAACATTGCTTCTTCATCATCATTGCGTTCTGTCTTTAAAACCTCGTTTAAAACATAACATTGACAAGATGCGCACATTGCCATTCCTCCACAAACTCCAACAGTACCTTCTTCGGCTAATTCATACATTCGAATTAGCTCCATTACATTTAGATTCATGTCGGTTGGTGCCTGCACTTCATGCAAAACTCCATTTCTATCGGTAATTTTTATGATTATGTCTTGTGGCATATCAATTAATCTATTGATTTTACAACTGCTTTTTCAGCTTCTTTTCGAGTTCCGTCAAACCCATCTACACCCGAAACGGTTGTATACTTAAGTACATATTTCTTTCCTGGATTTATGCGTTGGTAAACACTTTGACACATTAATGTTGCTTCGTGAAATCCGCAAAGGATTAATTTCAATTTACCTGGATATATATTTACATCTCCAATAGCATATATTCCCGGAATATTGGTTTGATAATCTAGTGCATTATTCACTTTGATTGCATTCTTTTCAATCTCCAATCCCCAATTGGCAATCGCTCCTAATTTTGGCGTAAGCCCAAACAAGGGAATAAAATAATCGGTTTCTAGTACTTGTTGGGTACCTTCATTTTCAAGAACAATGCTTTCAACATGATCTTCCCCATTTATCGCAACTACTTCAGCAGGAGTAATCAAGTTAATTTTCCCTGATTTTTTTAATTCTTGTACTTTTTCAACTGAATCTAAAGCACCACGAAATTCATTTCTTCTATGAACCAAAGTAACTTCTGAAGCTACATTAGAAAGGAAAACACTCCAATCTAAAGCGGAGTCACCTCCTCCAGCAATTACTACTCTTTTATTTCGAAATAATTCGGGGTCTTTAACAAAATATTCTACCCCTTTTTCCTCATAAAAAGCGATGTTTTCTAATTGCGGTTTTCTAGGTTCAAATGTACCTAAACCCCCAGCAATTGCAACGGCCTTAGCATGATGTTTCGTTCCTTTATTAGTGGTAACAATAAACGTTCCGTCTTCGAGATTGTCAATAGTTTCAGCCGTTTCAGCAAGGGTAAATCCGGGTTCAAATTGCTTAATTTGTTCCATTAAATTGGTTACTAAGTCACCCGCTAATACTTCGGGGTAACCCGGAATATCAAAAATTGGTTTTTTAGGATATAACTCGGCCAATTGCCCTCCTGGCTGTGGAAGTGCATCTATTATGTGGCATTTCAACTGTAATAATCCTGCTTCAAAAACAGCAAATAATCCGGTTGGTCCTGCGCCAATAATAAGTATATCGGTTTCAATCATTTTTCTTGGTTTTAAAATCGTAAAGTAACAAAGAATAGCTAGTAGCTACTCTACATTCTCTACGGTTTCAATTTGTGGTGCATATTTCTTTATCGTTGTTTCGACACCCGCTTTTAAAGTCATTTGGTTCACACTACAACTAGTGCAAGCCCCTTGAAACTTCACTTTAACATGTTTTTCATCTTCTATCGAAATCAAACTGATATCCCCACCATCTGAATTTAAAAAAGGACGAATTTCCTCAAGTGCTTTTTCAATGGATAGGGTTAATTCTTGTGGTGTCATACTATATTCGAATTAGATAATTAGACTGGGATTTCTATTTTTTCACAGCAGAACATCCTGCCATTGTTGTTATTTTTATTGCTTCGGTAGGAGCCAAGTTTTCATTTCTTTTTACCGTTTCTTGCACCACATTTCTTGCAATTTCTTCAAACACAATTTCCAAAGGAGAATCGGTTTGTAAAGCTGCTGGACGACCATAATCACCGGCTTCACGAATACTTTGAACTATAGGAACTTCTCCTAGGAAAGGTACTTGTAAATCTTCTGCCAGGTTTTTAGCACCTTCTTTTCCGAAAATATAATATTTATTTTCAGGCAATTCTTGCGGCGTGAAATAGGCCATGTTTTCTATAATTCCTAGAACTGGAACATTAATACTTTCAGACAAGAACATGGAAATTCCTTTTCTAGCATCTGCCAAAGCAACAGCCTGAGGTGTGCTAACAATAACAGCACCAGTAATTGGCATAGACTGCATGATCGATAAATGTATATCTCCTGTTCCTGGAGGTAAATCGATTAACATAAAATCTAAATCTCCCCAATCGGCATCAAAAATCATTTGGTTTAATGCTTTGGCTGCCATCGGTCCTCTCCAAATTACCGCTTGACTTGGGGAAGTGAAAAATCCGATTGAAAGTAATTTAATTTCGTAACTTTCAATAGGTTTCATTTTTGATTTGCCATCAACATCGATAGAAATTGGTTTTTCATTTTCAACATCAAACATGATGGGCATACTTGGACCATAAATATCGGCATCTAAAACACCAACTTTAAAACCCATTTTAGCTAAAGAAACGGCTAGATTTGCAGTAATAGTTGATTTTCCAACTCCACCTTTTCCTGAAGCAACTGCAATCACATTACTTATCCCAGGGATGGATTTCCCTTTAATTTCGTTTGGATTTTCTTTAGCTTCTATTTTAATATTTACTTTCACTACAGCATCTTTAGAAAATTGCTCGTGAATTAATTTTTTAATATCGTCTTCGGCGCGCTTTTTAATGTGCATTGCCGGAGTAGAAAGCACTAAATCTACTACTACCTCATCTCCAAAAGTGATTACATTTTTTACTGCACCACTTTCAACCATGTTTTTTCCTTCGCCAGCAATAGTAATGGTTTCTAACGCTTTAAGGATTTCTTTTCTATCTAGTTTCATTTTCGATATTTTATAACAAATCGGTCGTAATTAATCGGACTGAATTTGGATTACAAAGATAGTAAGAAGTTTAAAAGTAAAAGAGATAAGTGAATAAAGTTTTCTTAGGAAAATAGTGAAACGTTATTTTCTGAAGTCCTCCACTTTTGGCTCCCAATAAACCAATTCAAAATCTAAAATCTGGTTATTTTCAACTTTAATACCTTCATTTTCTAGAAGTTGTTGCATTAAATTGGCGCCTTGAAAATGGTGTTTCCCTGAAAGTAATCCTTTTCTATTAACCACTCTATGCGCCGGAACATCGGCTCTATTACGGGAAGCATTCATTGCCCAACCCACCATTCTAGCAGATCTTGCCGTGCCTAAGGCTTTGGCAATAGCACCATAAGAAGTAACTCTACCTTCGGGAATTTGTTTGGCAATGGCGTAGACTCTTTCAAAAAAATTATCTTCCATTAAAGTATAATTTCAAAAGATTAATTAAGGTAATTAGAGCTACAATTCCGGTAATGGTACCTATTATTTTATTCATATTAGCAATAAAATAATCGGCTTTATTTTTCATTTTATTAAAGAATTCTACATATAAATAAAAGACCATACTGGACCCTAATAGTACTCCAAAAACAAATAAAAACTCTTGTAATAACTCAAAACTAAAGAGCTTGTAACTTGCCAAAGTGATGCTTATTAAAACATAATAAGGAATTGGGAAAAAGTTAATTGCAGATATAAACATTCCAACCAAAAATCGGTTGCGTTTATTTTTAATAACTAGTGGTGCTTCGGAAGAAACTGAGGGTTTTTTGGCAAATCTTAGAAAATATATAGACAATGCAATAAATATTATAAGACCTATTTCTCGTAATAAAATTACAATTGATTGATGGCTATTAATATATTGAGCAAAGAAAACAGAGATGTACGTTTGCAAAAAAATTACAACTAAAGCTCCAAACACAAACTTCAACGCATTATTTTTTCCATCAATAAGGCTAATTTTAGCAGCAGTTAAATTGATTAGCCCGGGGGGAATAATTCCAACTACAGCGGCAATAAGACCAAATATAAACGGAAGAAAAATTGGCATCTATTTAATTTTAAAACGAATATACGTAATTGCTTTATTAATTTCTAAATATTGCTTTTCATAAAATGTTTGAATGCTTGTCACTTCCTTTGGAGCGCCTTCATTTTTATATACATTATGATTTGCATATTCAACCTCGTGGCCTTCTCCGTGCAATAAACCTAGGGTGTATCCGTGCATAAATTCGGAATCGGTTTTTAAATTAACCACTCCTGTTGGCTTGAGAATTTTCTTGTACATTTTAAGAAATTCGGAGTTGGTCATTCGGTGTTTGGTTCGTTTGTATTTTATTTGAGGATCTGGAAAAGTAATCCAAATTTCATCTACTTCACCATCGGCAAAAATATGATTAACCAATTCAATTTGAGTTCTAACAAACGCTACATTGTGCATGCCTTCATCAACGGCAGTTTTTGCACCACGCCAAAAACGCGCTCCTTTAATATCTATCCCTACAAAATTTTTGTCTGGGTTGTGCTCAGCCAATCCAACAGAATATTCTCCTTTACCGCAACCCAATTCTATAATTATTGGATTTTGATTTTTAAAAAAATCAGAGTTCCATTTTCCTTTATACTGAAAATTATTACTCACGACTTCTTCTCTTGTTGGCTGAAAAACATTCTGGAATGTTTCGTTTTCTCTAAATCTTTTAAGCTTATTTTTACTTCCCACGATTGAATTACTATTTACTTTATTCGGATTACCTTAGTTTTAAGAGAACAAAACTAAGGAATTAAAAGGTAACACTATTAAACTTTTATTAATGTTAAAATAACCTTAACAAAAAACAACATCGCTTAATTTGTAGAAAACAATTAAACTTGGAAAAAAGGAAAGTTGAATTAGTGGTAATATCCGATGTACATCTTGGTACTTATGGATGCCATGCCAAGGAATTATTAGAATATTTATCTCAAATAAAGCCAAAAACATTAATTCTAAATGGAGATATCATTGATATTTGGCAATTTAGAAAATCGTATTTCCCAAAAAGTCATTTAAAAGTAATCAAAAAAATAATTTCTTTAAGCTCTAAAGGAACAAAGGTCTATTATATAACAGGAAATCACGATGAGTTTTTGAGAAAATTTACCGATTTAAAACTTGGAAATATTAGTTTATTAAACAAATTGGTTTTAGAATTAGACGATAAAAAAGTATGGATTTTTCATGGCGATGTATTTGATGCTTCAATTAATCATGCTAAATGGTTAGCCAAACTTGGAGGGTGGGGATATGACATGTTAATACTGCTAAATCGCTTTATAAATTGGATTTTAGCTCGATTAAATAAAGAACCTTATTCGTTATCAAAGAAAATAAAAGGCAATGTAAAATCGGCTGTTAAATTTATTTCTAACTTTGAAAACGTTTGTATCGAGTTGGCCATTGAAAATAAATTTGATTATGTTATTTGTGGGCACATACATGAGCCAAAATTTGAAACAGTTGAAAATGAGAAAGGAAAAACAGTTTATTTAAATTCTGGAGATTGGATTGAAAATTTAACTGCTCTTGAATACCATAAAAAGGAATGGCGTTTATATACTCATGAAAAAAAATTAACTACCACTCCAATTGAAGAAGATTTTGATGAAGAAAGTAATTTGGCAGATCAATTTATTTCATTAATTAACAAAAATTAAGATGAGTAAAACAATTTTGGTTGCACCATTAAACTGGGGCTTAGGCCACGCAACACGTTGTGTTCCTATTATTCAGGAATTACAAAAAAATGGGTTTACACCAATAATTGCTTCTGACGGAGTTGCATTGGCTTTGCTAAAAAAAGAATTTCCCGATTTGGTTGCTTTAGAGTTGCCCTCCTATAATATTCAATATGCAAAAAAAGGAGATAACTTTAAATGGAAATTAATTAAAAATAGCCCAAGAACAATTAAGGCCATTTTATCCGAAAATAAATTATTAAATCAATGGGTTAAAGAATATGATTTAAGCGGAGTAATTTCGGATAATCGCCTTGGTTTATTTACTAAAAAAGTCCCTTCCGTATTTATTACACACCAACTAACAGTTATGTCGGGAACTACTACTTGGCTAACCAGTAAATTTCATAATTATATCATTAAAAAATATAAAGAATGTTGGGTTCCGGATGCCGAGGGACCTCCAAATTTATCTGGAAAATTAGGCCATTTAGAAAATAGCTCTTTAAATATTAAATATTTGGGGGTGTTGAGTAGACTAAACTATAAAAAATTAAAAAAACAGTTTGATGTTATGGTATTGTTGTCTGGACCAGAGCCACAAAGAACCATGCTAGAAGAAAAATTACTTTTAGAATTTAATGACTACCCAAAGAAGGTCGTATTTATTAAAGGAAAAGTGGAAGCCGAACAAAAAATGGAGCAAATTGGTTCTATTTCCGTTTACAATTATATGCAATCATCGCAATTGGAGAAAACCATTAACGAAAGTGAAATGGTGCTTTCGCGCTCCGGATATACTACAGTTATGGATTTGGCAAAATTAAAGAAGAAAGCTTTTTTTATTCCAACTCCGGGTCAATTTGAGCAAGAATACTTGGCAATACAATTAGCAGAAGACGGATTAGTTCCTACGGCAACACAAGATAATTTTACAATAAAAGATTTAGAAACTGTTGATTTGTTTAGTGGACTTCCTGAAATTGATTCAGAAGTAAATTGGGAAGATTTATTCAGCCTTTTCAAGGGTGAAAGAAAACTCTGATCCTTTATTAAACATGCTTTCTACGTAGATTTTTTCGTTGTGTCCTTCAATAATATGTTTTACAATAGAAAGTCCCAAACCAGAACCTCCTTCACTTCTTGAACCACTTTTATCAACTCTAAAAAATCGTTCAAAAAGCCTTGGAATGTTATGTTGTTCAATTCCTTCACCATTGTCTTTTACTCTAACAATAATTTTATTTTCAATTAAATCTTCAATAACCACTTCGGTAGTTCCATTTTCTTTTCCGTATTTAATTGAATTCGTAATTAAATTAGTTACAACTTGTTGAATTTTTTCTTGGTCTGCAAATACCTTAATTGATTTACTGTATTTTCGATCAAACATTAAAATGATATTCTTGTTGTCTGCATTCATTTCTAATAAATCGAATACATTCTGAATTAACTCAACAATATTAAAATTGGACTTTTCTAAATTTAATTCGCCCATTTCTAATTTAGAAATCATGTCTAAATCTTCAACAATATAAATAAGTCGCTCTACTCCTTTTTCGGCTCTTTCAATATATTTTTTTTGCAATGCTTTGTCTTTCATTGCACCATCTAACAAAGTAGAAAGATAGCCTTGAACAGTAAATAATGGGGTCTTTAATTCGTGTGAGATATTTCCCATAAATTCTCTACGGTATTCTTCTCGCACTTTTAAATTTTCGATTTCTATTTTTTTATCGGTAGCAAACTTTTTAACTTCACGAGTTAACGTTGCCATATCGGTGGTAATCGATTGTGAACTAAATGTGGTAGAATCTAAAAGCGAAACATCGTCATAGATTTTTTTAACCCTTCTGTAAATAAAATGTTCTACTCTGTATTGTATAACAAAAAAAGAGAAAAACGCAACAGCAACAGAAAATGAGAGGCAAAATTGCCATGATAAAACCGAAAAAAGCAATGATAATATTACAACTAATGCTGTAGAAAAAAGTGTAATATACGAAGTGGAAACTACAGCAAAAGTATAGGTTTTTTTAAAACTTAAAGACATTTAATAGTGTGTGAAATTAAAGTATTGTTGTGATTTACAATTCAAATTTATAACCAACACCTTTGGTTGTTTTGAAATATTCATCACCAATTTTTTCGCGTAATTTTCGAATATGAACATCAATTGTTCTTCCTCCAACAATTACATCATTACCCCAAATTTTGTCTAAAATCTCTTCTCTTTTAAAGACTTTTCCAGGTTTAGACGCTAACAAATAAAATAATTCAAATTCTTTTCGAGGTAGAACAATTTCAATATTGTCCTTAATGATTTTATATTCTTCTCTATTAATTACAATAGAACCTACAGTTATTGTCTCAGGATTTTTATTGTCGTCACCTTTAAGTCTTCTTAATAGTGCTTTCACTTTACTTACCAATAATTTTGGTTTTATTGGTTTGGATATATAATCATCTGCCCCTGCTTCAAATCCTGCTACTTGGGAATAATCTTCACTTCTAGCGGTTAAAAATGTAATTAAAGTATTACTTAATTCTGGTATTTTTCTTATATTTTCACAAGCTTCCATTCCGTCCATTTCCGGCATCATCACATCCATAATAATTAATTGTGGGTGTTCTTTTTTGGCAACTGCAATGGCATCTTTACCATTAGAAGCTGTAACAATATTATATCCTTCTTGAGAAAGATTATAACCCACAATTTCTAAAATATCTGGTTCGTCATCTACCAATAATATTTTGATGTCTTTTTTTTTCATAATAACAAAATAGGTTTTGTTGTGTGAATGTAAAGATACTATAAAACATTAGATATTATCAAAGGTAAAATAATATAATAACATTAATGTAACATTTTAAAAACAAGAATTTAATATATTTATAATCTTTACAATAGATTATATTAGACTATGAAAAACAAATATACCTTATGCTTATTTTTAATATTAAATTTTGCTAATGCACAAATTAGAACAACTGGGTTAACCCCTTTAGGTTCGGGTGAAATGGCTGTTCAAATTGATTTAAATGATACTACCTCTAAAGTTACTGCAACAATTTCTGGACCTGCATCTAAATGGTTTTCTATAAGTCTTAATACTGATTGCATGTGCGTTTCAGATTGTTTATTGTATAAAGATAATATTTTTTACGATGCACAATTACAGGGAGGACATAATGCGCCAATTATTGATTTAGAGAATAATTGGGCTTTACTAAGTGATGTAGTGAATAATGCCACAAGAACAATATCAATTACACGAGATTATATTTCTAATGATCCCACAGATTATAGTTTTTCTTCAGCATTAAATTCTATGAATATTATATGGGCATTTGCTTGTGATGATCCTGCAATTCTTTTTTCGCATTGTGATTATTTCGGTATTCAAAATTTAACATTCACAGAATTAAGTTCAAATTCGATCGATAAGGAATTAAATACAATAAACTTATTCCCAAATCCAACTTCAAAATCTATTTCTTTACTATCTAATAGCTTGATAGAAATTGAAAAACTAAGTGTATATAATGCAATGGGGCAATTGATATTTTCTAATCCTATACAAAACATTAATTTACCTATTTCACTAGATGTTTCCTATTTAAATAAAGGCTTATATATTTTAGAAATATCGAATTCAAAAAATAAAATAACCAAAAAGTTTATTAAACTTTAAATTGATTAATAAAATATAGTTTTTATTTAATACATAACATAAGGGTCTCATGAAATTTCATGAGACCCTTATGTTATTACTTATTATATAAATTCATTTAGTTTATCAATAAAAAAGGCCCCATGAAATTACATGAGGCCTTTTTAAATTTACTAAAAACCTATTAACTATTTTTTAATGATGTGGAATGATTTAGAGAAATCACCTTGTTTAACTACTACAATATATACTCCTGAATTGTATTCGTTACCAAACTCTTGATTGTTAATATTCAAGAATTCAACTTTTTTCATTTCAATTAATCTTCCTGTCATATCGTAAACACCTACATTAACATCCTCTGAAGAAGGAGAAGTTAAATACAATTTGAAATTGTTTCCAAAAGGATTTGGAGCAATTACTAAGTTCATTTCTGCTTCTGTTGCAAATGTATCATTTGCTAAATTGAAGTCAGCTCCTGTAGCAGCAATTGAACCCACAGCTGGTCTGTAATCTAATCCTGTATATGTAGTTGCATTTGTTGCATCATAAGGATTAATTAATATTCCTGCACTTGCAGTTACTGTAGTATTGTTGTTTGCATTATACCAAGTTGTAATATCAAATGTAGATCCTGTATTTACTTGTAAAGTCTTTGCTGGTGTAGCAATTCCCGCTAAAATGTTGTTTTTCCATTTTAATGAACCTGCTGTAGCATTTGCTTCTGTTGTAGCACCGTCAATGTGAAGACCTTCTAAATAATCCATAAACAATGAGTTTATAACTTTTAATTGGGTATTTCTTCTTAAACGTGCTGCTCTTTTATAACCTGAAGCTAATGTTCCTCCATTTGGCAAACTTAATCTGTAAGTAGGTCCAACCATTGTACAATTTGAGAAAATTGCACTAGTATATGGTGAAACTGCACTACTTG
>CANGFO010000016.1 GCA_947453195.1 Flavobacteriaceae bacterium | reverse complement strand
TTGATTTTTAATTCATTGACTTTGTGTAGGTTGTTAAACAGAAAATTTCTTTACAAATGAAAACTATTTGCTAAATGTTACTCCCCTAGCCCTGATTGAAGTGAAAATCCTGGCTTGGCGAGAATATAAAGCTACTTTAAATCGATTCGTCCCACGCCAAGACAGATTGTAACGAAAAGCAGGAAACCTGTTTGTAAAAAAGCAAGGAACTTTCGCTGCAACTATTTTTTCTTATTAATTTTAGTTGCTAGTTTCTCCCAATGTTCATTTAAGACATCAATCTCAATTGGGTTTGCAGATTTCTGCTCGTGCAATCTACCTGTAGAAAAGGCTCTATACAATATCGTTTCGATTAGGTAATCTTCATTATTATTAAGCGGGTCATAAATTTCCTTTAAATTAATTTTAAAGAAATAGGCTGCGTTGTTTGACCAAAAGGCCTTCCAACCACTTTTATAATCTTTAATTAAGTTGTAGGTTGAAACTCCGGTTTGACGGTAAATTAGCTTAACTAGGATTTGTCCTTGTTTATGGGATAATTTTTTTAATTTGTCTTTAAATTCGTTATCTAAATAATCTTCAACTAACTTAAAGTACCTCCTTTTCTCTTTATTGGATTGAATATTTTCCATATTTTTATCAAGCAAAGCTAACCTTTCTGCCGCCGTTTTTGCAAAAGGATAAACTTTAAGAACACGGTATTGAAGCGTTAAAAATTCTTTTTTTTCTTCGGGACTCATTCGCACTTTAGAAAAAGAAACATCATTCAATAATATAGTATCCATTTTCACAGAATCTAATTCTTTAAGGACAGGCTCTTTCTCAACAATAATTTCATTATTTACTTGCGCAAAAGCAGGTGCTGAAAAAATAAAAAACAGAATTAAAAATTTTGACTTTAACATAGCTGAAAAATTTAGGGTAAAAATATATATTATCCCTAACAAGTGTAATGCCAAATTTATATTTTAGCAAAAAAATATTTTATGTCAAAAAAATCAATACTTACCGATTCGTCAATTCAATTTTTAGAAAAATACCTAAATAACCCATCGCCAACAGGATATGAAGCTGGAGGACAGAAAATTTGGATGGATTATTTAAAACCTTATGTAGATACCTTTATTACGGATACCTATGGAAGTGCCGTTGGAATTATTAACCCAGAAGCCGAATTCAAGGTGGTTATTGAAGGGCATTCGGATGAAATTTCTTGGTATGTAAACTATATTACCGATAACGGATTAATTTATGTTATTCGAAATGGTGGTTCGGATCATCAAATTGCGCCTTCGAAAAGAGTCAATATCCATACTAAAAATGGTATTGTAAAAGGTGTATTTGGATGGCCTGCAATTCACACTCGAAATAGAGGAAAAGAAGAGTCAGCTACCTTACATAACATTTTCATTGATTGCGGTTGTTCAAGCAAAGAGGAAGTTGAAAAATTGGGAATTCATGTAGGTTGCGTGATTACGTATCCTGATGAATTTATGATTTTAAACAAAGATAAATTTGTTTGTAGAGCTATAGATAATCGCATGGGCGGATTTATTATTGCTGAAGTAGCTCGTTTACTGAAAGAAAATAAAAAGAAACTTCCTTTTGGATTGTATATCGTAAACTCGGTTCAAGAAGAAATTGGGCTTCGTGGAGCCGAAATGATTACGCAAACCATCAAACCAAATGTAGCAATCGTAACCGATGTTTGTCACGATACCACTACTCCAATGATTGAAAAGAAAATTGAAGGCGACTTACAAATTGGTAAAGGACCAGTTATTGCGTATGCTCCTGCAACTCAAAACATTCTTAGAGAACTTATTGTAAGCACGGCAGAAGAGAAGAAAATTCCGTTTCAAAGACACGCTACTTCAAGAGTTACTGGTACCGATACGGATGCTTTTGCATACAGTAACGGCGGAGTTGCATCGGCATTAATTTCTTTAGCTTTACGTTACATGCATACAACTGTAGAAATGGTTCATCGTGAAGATGTGGAGCATGTAATTGAGTTGATTTACGAATCGTTATTGAAGATTGAAAACAACCACGATTTTTCGTATTTCAAATAGAAACTAAAATAAAAAAGTCCCAAATAATTGGGACTTTTTTTTATCTATTTTTTAAATATTCCATTACATTTTTTTCGATTCGATCTTGAATGTTTGAAATATCAGCTTTTTCAAATTGCTCTCCTAAAATATTTTCAAACAACTCAACATAACGCTGAGATACCGAATCAATATATTCATCGGTCATATTTGGAATGGTTTGACCTTCTTTCCCTTGGAAGTTATTTTCAATCAACCATCTTCGAACAAACTCTTTAGACAATTGTTTTTGCTCCTCACCTGCATCTTGTCTTTCTTGATACCCTTCTGCGTAAAAATAACGAGAAGAATCGGGAGTGTGAATTTCATCAATTAACACAATAACTCCGTCTTTGGTTTTTCCGAATTCATATTTGGTATCCACCAAAATCAATCCGCGAGAAGCCGCAATTTCTGTTCCACGTTGATACAAAGCACGCGTATATTTTTCTAATACTAAATAATCTTCTTCCGATACAATTCCACTTGACAAAATCGCTTCACGAGAAATATCTTCGTCATGAACTCCCATATCTGCTTTGGTAGTTGGTGTAATAATAGGCGTAGGAAATTTATCATTTTCTTTTAAACCTTCTGGCATTTCAACACCACAAAGCACTCTTTTTCCTAATGCATATTCTCTTGCAGCATGTCCTGAAAGATATCCACGAATTACCATTTCTACTTTAAAAGGTTCGCATAAATGTCCCACTGCCACATTAGGATCTGGAGTTGCAACCAACCAATTTGGTACAATATCTTGAGTCAATTGCATGAACTTAGTCGCAATTTGATTTAAAATCTGACCTTTA
Organism: Flavobacteriaceae bacterium; assembly: GCA_947453195.1. Lineage (GTDB taxonomy): Bacteria > Bacteroidota > Bacteroidia > Flavobacteriales > Flavobacteriaceae > Flavobacterium. The sequence goes on along the minus strand of CANGFO010000016.1, from coordinate 46,023 downwards.
TAAGGAATTCCTTTAGGCATTACTACATCAAAAGCAGAAAGCCTATCGGTGGCAACCATCACAAGAAGGTCATCATTGATGTTATACACTTCACGAACTTTACCTCGATAAACAGATTTTTGATTTGGAAAATTAAAATTGGTTGTAGTTATTGTATTCATTTGTTGTGTGTTGTTTTTGCAAAAGTAATTGGTTTCAAAATAATACACAACGATGAAATCGTATTTTAAAAACATAACACAATCAATGCCCTATAAATTTCTAAAATTTGCTACATTTGTATCTAAGATATGGCACTATCTTATAAAAATAAATTTAATTAGAATAGGCATGCAACAAATTCCAAGCGTTGACTTACGTGATTTCCTGTCGGATGAACCGGCACGTAAACAAAAATTTGTAAATGAAATCGGAAGAGCCTACGAGGATATTGGCTTCGTGGCATTAAAAGGACATTTTTTAAATGATCAATTGGTAGAAGATTTATATTCGGAAGTAAGAAACTTCTTCACTCTGCCTTTGGAAACTAAAGCTAAATACGAGATTCCAGGCATTGGTGGACAAAGAGGTTATATTTCTTTTGGAAAAGAACATGCAAAAGGAAGATCTGCTGGCGATTTAAAAGAGTTTTGGCACTTTGGCCAATATGTAACTGCTGATTCAAAATATGCAAACGAGTATCCCGAAAATGTTACCGTTTCTGAATTACCAAATTTTAATTCAACCGGAAAAGAAGCCTACAAGCAATTGGAAAAAACCGGAATTTATGTTTTAAGAGCTTTGGCCATTCATATCGGATTAGACGAATTTTATTTTGACAAATTCATCGAAGAAGGAAATAGTATTTTAAGACCTATTCATTACCCACCAATTACAGATGAACCAAAAGACGGCGCTGTAAGAGCTGCTGCTCATGGCGATATTAACTTGATTACGTTATTAATGGGTGCACAAGGAAAAGGATTGCAAGTGCAAAATCATGCTGGCGAATGGCTTGACGCAATTGCCCAACCTGACGAATTGATGATAAATGTGGGAGACATGTTATCACGCCACACCAACAATAAATTAAAATCCACAATTCACCAAGTGGTTAATCCACCAAGAGAATTGTGGGGAACATCTAGATATTCTATTCCGTTTTTTATGCATCCGGTGAGTGATATGGATTTAAATTGTTTACCTGAATGTATTGATGAAAATAATCCAAAGCAATTTGAAGATATTACAGCGGGAGATTATTTAAATGAACGATTGGTAGAATTAGGATTGATAAAGAAATAACAGTAATGGACTTACAAGATCAATTAAAAAAACTATTTCCAGACCATGAGGTCTCTTCCGAACCAGAAAAAACAGAGGAAGTAGCACATGAATTGTTGATTCAAAAAGAACCGATGATTTGCAAATTCGAAAAACGAAATGGCAAACCCACTACTATTATTGAAGGTTACGATGGAGATGAAGAAGATTTCAAAATTTTGGCAAAAGAAATAAAAACCAAACTAAGTGTTGGTGGAAGTTTCAAAGACGGAGCCATTATCATTCAAGGGAATTACCGTGATAAAATAATGCAAATTCTTCAAGCTAAAGGATTTAAAACAAAACGAGTGGGCGGATAAATTGCTTACTTTTAAACAAAACGACATGATTGCATCATCCGAATTAATATTAAATCCAGATGGAAGTGTATACCATCTCAACCTGAAACCGGAACATATTGCCACAGACATATTGTTTGTTGGAGATCAAAATCGTGTGGAGAAAATTACCAAACACTTTTCAAGCATAGAATTTTCTTTGCAAAAAAGAGAGTTCAAAACCCAAACCGGAATCTATAAAGGAAAACGAATCACCGTTATTTCAACCGGAATTGGTCCTGATAATATTGATATTGTAATGAATGAATTGGATGCTTTAGTGAACATTGATTTGGAAACTAGAACCATCAAAGAAAAACTCACTTCTTTAAATATCATTAGAATTGGAACTTCGGGTTCTTTACAAGCAGCTATTCCTTGTGATAGTATTGTTTTAAGTCAATATGGACTAGGTTTAGATAACATGCTTCGCTCCTATTGCATTGACGAAATTTCGGAAACTGATATTGAAGATGCCTTTATCAAACAAACCAATTGGGATTTAAAAAAAGGGCGTCCTTATGTTATTAGAGGCAGTGAGATCTTGGAGAAACGATTAGAAAGTGATATAATTTACAAAGGCTTTACTGGGACTGCTGGAGGATTTTACGGACCGCAAGGGCGTGTTTTAAGAATGCCAATTCAAGATCCAGAATTGAACAGTAAAATGGACAAATTTGAATTTGAAGGTATCAAAATGACCAACCTTGAAATGGAAACAGGAGCCATTTATGGCTTAGGCAAATTACTTGGCCATCAATGTTTGTCCTTAAATGCCATTATTGCCAACCGTGCAACAGGAACTTTTAGCGAAGATCCCTATAAAGCGGTAGATGCCTTAATTGAATATGCTTTAGATAAATTGGCTGAATAAATTATTTACTATTCCTAAATCATGAAATCCCTAACAATAGCAGGTGTACCCGAACACTTTAATCTTCCTTGTCAACTAGCAATTGAAAATAATAAATTCCATGAAGTTGGCATCGATTTACAATGGACCGATGTTCCGGAAGGCACCGGAAAATTATGCCAAATGCTTCGAGATGGATCTACAGATATTGCTGTAATTCTTACCGAAGGAATCATTAAGGATATTGTGAATGGAAACAATAGCAAAATTATTCAGATTTATGTTGAAAGTCCCTTAATATGGGGGATTCACGTTGGTGCTGATTCAAAATATACCACCCTCTCCGATTTAGAAAATACCAAAGTTGCCATTTCTAGATTTGGATCGGGATCGGAATTAATGGCCTATGTCAATGCAGACAAACAAGGATGGAACAAAAATAGTTTAACGTTTGAAGTTGTAAATACCATAGATGGCGCCGTAACTGCATTAATCAATGGGACCGCTGATTACTTTATGTGGGAACATTTCATGACTAAACCCCTTGTAGATAAAGGCATTTTTAGAAGAGTTGGCGATTGCCCTACTCCATGGCCTAGTTTTGTAATTGCTGTTCGAGAGGATGTACTTCAAGAAAATCCAGATGAAATAAAGAAGTTATTAAATAGCATCAACGAACAAACGAGAGTTTTTAAAAGTATACCGAATATAGATTCTGTTTTAGCAACAAAATTCCAACAAAAAATTGAAGATATTCAACAATGGCTAAAGTTAACCGAATGGTCTCAAAACAACCTATCGGAAGAAATGACGGATAAAATTCAAAATCAATTACTAGAATTACAAATAATAAACAAAAAAGCTACTTTTATAAACTTGGTAAAAGCACTTTAGCTTTTGATTATGAAGCAAAAAATAAACTCACTTTACACTAAAATTTCTGATAAATTCACGATTAAAAAACCGTGGGATATCATCATTCTTTTTGTTTTAAATGTATTAATTACCATTCCGATTTTCATCATTTCGCATCAAAATTTAATTGAATACAATTGGTACATGCATTTAGATCGTGTTTTAATTTTTGTAGTGATATTAATTATTATTCAATTGATATTGTATGCCATGCGACGCATTATATTGATTAGTATTATCCTCTATTTAATTGCATTAGTTTACGGAACTTTTTTTGGCAAATACAATTTCGAAACAGTATTTAATGAATACCAATCAATGCTGTTTACCATGTCGAACAATCCATATCCGCAAGATATTATTGTAGACAAACTTTTACCCTTTCCTAACAAAATAAAAACGCTCAATGCCATAGAATACGAAAACCCAAAAGTGCGTGATTTTGCAATTAGTTCAGTTAAGAAAAATTTCAGAGGCGAAAGAGAATACCCAGAATACCTAACTCTAATTCAGTGCTTTGCCGTTTTTAAAGAAATAAATACTAATTGGACTTATGTTCATGATCCCAAAGGGGAAGAATATATTGCCCCGGCAAGTGAATCAGTACTTTATTTATCTGGTGATTGTGATGATCACTCCATATTAATGGCAGCCGCAGTAAAGTCAATTGGCGGAATACCAAGACTAATTCATACCAACGGACATATTTATCCTGAAATTTTAATTGGAAAAAGAGCAGAAATGGAAACCGTAAATTATCTGATCAAAAAGGTTCTTTTCCAAAAAGAAAGTTACAGAAAAACTATTCATTATCATATTGACGAACGGGGAAATGTGTGGCTAAACCTAGATTATACTGCGAAATATCCAGGCGGACCTTTTATGAAAGAAAAAGTGTTGAGTGCTTTAACTTTCGAATAATTACCATTCAATTTCTGAGATTCCATTATTTATTAAATACAAATTGGTGTCTTTAAAATGCTGGTTGCCAAACCAAAAACCTCTGTTGGCACTTAATGGCGATGGATGCCCCGACTCTAAAACTGAATGCTTTGTACGATCGATTTTAATTCCTTTTTTTTGTGCAAATCCGCCCCAAAGCAAGAAAACAATATATTGTTTTTCTTCCGATATTTTTTGAATTACCGCATCGGTAAATAAATTCCATTTTAAGTGTTTGTGGCTGTTGGCTTGGTCTTTACGGACAGTCAAACTGGAATTCAATAATAAAATGCCTTGCTTTGCCCAACGCTCTAAATTGCCTGAAGTGGGAAAAAAGATGCGATCGTATTCGGAGTTAATTTCAGTAAAAATATTCTTTAAAGAAGGAGGAATCGGGATTTCATCATCTACAGAAAAACACAAACCGTTAGCTTCACATTTTCCGTTTACCTCACCATGATAAGGGTCTTGCCCAATAATTACCACTTTCAAATCTTGAAAACTGCATTTTTCAAATGCATTAAAGATAAATTCTTTTCGGGGAAAACAAGTCTGCGTAGCATATTCCTGTTCTACTTGCTGCATTAACTCCAAGAAATAGGCTTTCTCAAATTCAGGTGCAAGTAACTTTTGCCAGGAATTTTCTTGGATAAACATTTTATAATTTTTTTCCAAAATTAGGAATTTATCACCTAATTCCCTTTAAACTTTGTAAATTTGAAAATTCGTAAACTCATCCATGATTTCAATTACTCAAAAAACACTTCAAGACCTAGAATTTAATACTGTTTTGCAAACTATTTCGGATCGTTGTAATACCGAAATTGGCAAGCAAAAAGCATTAGAAATCACTCCATTTCAGGATAAAGAAGTGTTGTTGCAAGCTCTACATCAAACTTCGGAGTATGTTTCATCGTTTGCGAATAATAATGCCATACCAAACCATGGATTTGAAAACAGTACCAACGACATTAATTTTCTAGCTATTGAAGATAGTTTTCTAGAAGTTGCAAGTTTTAGAAAATTAGCTACTCTATCGGAAACTGTAAATGTGTTACTTCTTTTTTTTAAAAAATTCCATGAGTATTATCCAAAGCTGAATGAAAAGGCTTCCCTAATTGAATATACTAAAATCATTGTTCAAAGGATTGATGAAGTAGTTGATAAATACGGAGTTATAAAAGACAATGCTTCCCCCGAATTAATTCACATCCGTAGAGAGATGAGTACCGTTCGCGGAAAGGTAAACCAAAGTTTTGGCACCGCCTTAACTCAATACAATTCTTTGGGTTATCTGGATGATATTAAAGAAAGTATTGTTGAAAATCGTAGAGTTTTAGCCGTTTTGGCTATGTACCGCCGAAAAGTAAAAGGTTCTATTTTGGGCAGCTCCAAAACTGGAAGCATTGCCTATATTGAACCCGAAGCTACTTTAAAATATTCAAGAGAATTAAGTAATTTAGAATATGAAGAGCGCGAAGAAATCACCAAGATTTTAAAGAAACTTTCGAACGAAATACGCCCTTATGTTGAATTACTGCATACGTACCAAGACTTTTTAAGTGATATAGATGTAATTGCGGCTAAAGCCAAATATGCAAACAAAATAAACGGTTTATTGCCCAACATAATCGAAGAAAAGCGACTGTTTTTTAGAGAAGCCTTCCATCCTATTCTGTATTTGAATAATATGGAAAAGAAAGAAGTGACCTTCCCACAGACGGTAGAATTAAATCAAGACAACCGCATTATTGTCATCTCTGGGCCTAATGCCGGTGGTAAAACCATCTCGCTAAAAACTGTTGGATTACTGCAATTAATGCTGCAATCGGGAATGTTGATTCCGGTGCACGAACGTAGTGAAACCTTCCTTTTTGATCGCATCTTGACCGATATCGGTGACAACCAATCGATTGAAAATCATTTAAGCACGTATAGCTACCGATTGAAAAACATGAATTATTTCTTGAAGAAATGCAATTCGAAAACGTTGTTTCTTATTGATGAATTCGGAACCGGTTCCGATCCCGAATTGGGTGGTGCCTTAGCGGAAACTTTTCTAGAGGAATTTTACCACAGAGAAGCTTTTGGTATCATCACGACCCATTATTCAAACTTAAAAATATTAGCCAATGAGTTGCCGCATGCCAGCAATGCCAACATGCTATTTGATGAAAAATCGTTGGAACCATTGTATAAATTAATTTTAGGTCAAGCCGGAAGTTCATTCACTTTTGAAGTAGCACAAAAAAACGGCATTCCATTTGGATTAATTAATCGTGCGAAAAAGAAAATTGAAGGCGGAAAAGTGCGCTTTGACAAAACCATTGCTACGTTGCAAAAAGAACGCTCTAAAATGGAAAAAACTTCTAACAATTTGAAAGAAGAAGAAACCAAAGCGCGCGAGGAAAGCAAGAAAATGGAGCAGATTAATATCAAAATCAAAGACAAGTTGGAGCGCTACCAAGAATTATATGATGCCAACCAACGCCTCATTTATATAGGACAAAAAATTGATGATATTGCCGCCACCTATTTCAACAACAAAGACAAGAAAGTGCTTATTGGAGAATTTCTAAAAATGGTGGAGATTGAAAACAGCAAGCGTAGAAAAGTTTCGGTTAAAGAAAAGAAAGCGCAAGAAGTGATTCAAAAGAAAATTGTAGAGGAAGTTACTGTTAAAGTAGAAGAAATCCGACAAGAAAAGAAAGAGAAGAAAATCAAAGCCGCGTTGGTGCCCGAAAAACCTAAAATGGTACTTAAAATTGGAGACCGTGTGCGCATGCACGATGGCAAAGCCATTGGTACTTTGGAAAAAATTGAAAAGAATAAAGTGGTGGTGAATTATGGTGTCTTTACTTCTAAAGTCAATCTGGATTTATTGGAATTTGTAGAGCGCCCGAAGTAAGAATAATCTATTCCCTAACTAAAATTTTATACCAAAATTATAAAATACCCCGTGAAATTATAAAATTATGCCATCGGCAATATTGTAGATGGTATCTAAAGAAACTATGGTAATGACGACCAAACTATCTTAGAAATTGACAGGAATTAGATAGTGGGCACAAGCGTGACGCTTGCGCTAGCGGGGGTAACATGTTATAAGAATAGTTACTAAGATTTTTCATTCTTTCCACAAGTCCTATTTTTTTATTCTTTAATATTTGTCATTTTTTATAAGGTACTTATTTATGAATTTGTTATTTGGATTTAAAAAAACAAAGGTTATAAAAAAAGTAAAATAAAAATGAAATAAAATACTAAATTATCATCACTAAAAATAATGTCATAAACACTATTTTGTAACTGAAACTCAGATTTGGATAAATTAATATTAGGATTATCATTTACATAAACGACATCGATTGGATATGGATTTGTTGATATATCATTATATTTCATAGGTAACTTACCTACTTGAGATAATTCTCCAGTAACTTTTTTACCTTCATTTGTAAGGAAATAAAAATATAAGTGATAATCATAACGAGTACCAACTACCAAATCACCTGCACCTGGAGAATCCGATGTTTCTTCTGCATTTGTAATATATCCCTTTACGATTGTAGTTTTTCCATTTAATAATCGAGTTTTATTATATATTCTAATAAAATTAGGAATAAAAAAAAAACCAAAGTAATAATGACCAAATAAATATAATTTTAAATAAAGATTTACTAAATATTGAAGTTATTAAATTAAAAGTTGGATGCTGATTAATTCCATTTTGTTTAGTTTCCAATTTTTCAAATTCTCTATTAGTTTTAGGATTTAATTTCTTCTTTTTAAAAAAGTTTTCTTTTTCACTAAATAAAATCAATAATATACCTATTAAAAAGCCTATAACTCCTACTTTCATTTATTCATGTTTATTTTTAAATGGAAGATATGTCTTTCATTTTTTAGGTTAAATTAGTAGAGATTTAAATCAATTTTTTTTATGGTTGTCATAGAAAATCACATATTTTGTATATATGCGCTACATATTAGCGTATATACATCTTAATTTGGTTCTATATACGCTACTTTGTATCGCTTTATTCATCAAATATAATAAAATAATAAATAGTGCTATTGTATTTAACTAGAATATCTATAAGATTTAAACACCAATAATCAACGATCTTCCAATCCTTTATAAAACACCTGTTGTAATACTTCCAAACTAATGTCTTTTAGGCTTTTAAATTTAATGCAATACCCTGTTACGCTTGCTTTTCCAATTGTAGTACCGTAATTTTCTTTCAAGAAATTTTTATCGGGAAGTCCCATAATGTAAACTGAAATACCGGTTTGGTTGGCAATTAAACCAATTTGGTAAAATTCCCTCGTTTTACCTCCCGCATAGTGCATGGTTTGGGTTCCATAACCAATATTGGGATTCGCAATTATTTTACCTAAGGCATCTCTTCCATCTAGAAACCACAAGGTTCCAGCAATATTAAGTTGCAGCAACATTTCATGTAACTCCAGCATTTCGCTGCGCTTTGGCTCGGGCAACGTAGCGATGTAATCTTGAATTTCTTTAAGCACACTCATAAATAAATTTCTATTAAGTAGGGCTTAGCTACTAAACGAAATACAATTCTTTAAAATATTTAATTCTGCTGCCAGGAATTAATAAAGAAAAAAACTGTTTGCTTGTGATTGCATTTTTGCTTTTAAGTCGGTAATAATCGGTTAGTGTTCGGTAAATAAACGCGTAAAACACCAACAAAGCAATACACCACTCTTCACTTAGCAATTCTCTTTTCATGGCGATAAGCAGCCCAAAAAACGGCACCAGAATTACAAAATAATACACAATTATATTTTTCATATTTGTAGAATTAAAATTATTATACCCTCTTACCAAATCACTACACGCAAGGAATCGGGTTGGTACATTGGGCTTCCTGGTTTGATATTAAATGCTTTATAAAATTCAGGAATGTTACTTAATGGCCCGTTAATTCTATATTGAGCTGGTGCATGTACATCGCTCATAATTTGTTGCGAAAGGGCTTCTTTATTGGTGTTTACCATCCAAGCATAACCATAAGCCAAGAAATAACGTTGGTCTGGATTGAGTTTGCTAATTATTTCTTTGCTGGAGTATTGTTTGGTTTTCTTAAACGCTTCATATCCCATTACAACACCACCTAAATCGGCAATATTTTCTCCTTGTGTTGCGGATCCATTGATATTTTTATCACCTACTTTATACTTGTTGAATTGCGAAACAATTAACCCAGTTTTAGTTTGAAATTTCTTTAAATCTTCGGCAGTCCACCAATTGTTTAGGTTTCCTTTTTCGTCATACTGACTTCCTTGATCGTCAAATCCGTGGGTGATTTCGTGTCCAAAAGTAGATCCACCAATAATTCCGTACAGAATGGCGTCGTCGGGCATTCTGCCTTCGTATCCTGGAACTAAAATATTACAAGCCGGAACACAAATTTCGTTATTACTCGGATTGTAATAAGCATTATAAGTTTGCGGATACATACTCCACTCGGTTCTATCCACTGGTTTTCCGTATTTATTAGTCATGTATTGATATTGCCAAACATTAGCAGCCATCACATTTTTGCAATACGATGTTCTATCAATGTTCATACTGCTCATGTCTTTCCATTTATCTGGATAACCCACTTTCATCACAATTTTACTCAATTTGTTAAGCGCTTTTACTTTAGTAGCAGCACTCATCCAATCAAGTTTTTTAATGTGATCTGCATAAACATCGCGGATGTTATTTCCTATTTCTAGTAATTTTTCTTTAGATCCTTCTGGCAAATACTCTTTCACATAAACCTGCCCTATTAACTCACCAAGAGAACCATCAGTTTGTTCAACACTTCTTTTCCATCTTGGCTTTTGTTTTTTTACACCTCCCATAACGGTTGAGTAAAATTTGAAATTTTGATCTTCAATTGGTTTACTTAAATACGCAGCATAAGTATTCACTAAATCCCATTTTAAATAGGTTTTCCAATCGGCAATAGCATAACTTTTTACATAACCACTCAATGCTTTATAAAATTCCGGTTGCCCCACAATAACCGAATCAGCTTTGGCAATTCCTAAATCTTTTAAGGTAATGTTCCATTCAATATTTGGGGTTAGCGCTTTAAATTGTTGCACGCTCATTTTGTTGTAATTTTTTACAGGGTCGCGCAATTCTTCCAACTTTCTTGAAGCTTTCGCCAAATCAGTCTCTAATTTCATGATTGAAGTAGCGTTTTGACCTGCCACAGCAGCATTCACACCAAGCAATTGCATCATTGCCTGTATGTGTTTTACATACTCATTTCGGATGTTTACGGTTTCGGCATCGGTATTAAAATAATAATCACGTTGCCCAAGTCCTAGGCCACCTTGCATAAATTGCAACGCGTTTTTCGAACTTATTTTGTCATCTTGAGAAACATAAAAACTAAATCCTGCACCCGATCCTATGGTGTGCATGTGCGCCATAGTTTTCAATAAACTTGGAACATCTGTTATCGCATCAATTTTTGCAAATTCACTTTTTAATGGTGAAATCCCAGCTTTATTAATTGCAATTGTATCCATAGCCGAAGCATAAAAATCACCAATTTTTTGCACATTACTTCCTTTAGCCGCATCGGTTTCTTTAGCAGATTTTTCACAAATGGATTTGATTTGGTTGTTGATGGTATCTTGAATCATTCGGAAAATTCCGTTGCTTCTTTCAGAAGAAGGAATTGGATGTTGCTTGAACCATCCGCCGTTAGCGTAATGAAAGAAATCTTCAGACGGACTTACAGTAGTGTCTCTATTGGTAATTAAAGGATCTAAAAAGGGCGCTTCTTTTTTAGCACAACCAATTAAATTGGCAGCAATTAAGGCACCTAATACAATTTTATAACTATTTTTCATGGAACTAATTTTTTGTTTATTTGAATAATAAATAACTTATTAATTTTCAAATCTAAGAAATTTTAAACTGGAACAGAAATTAATTTTATTCCTAAAATAATTTACAATAATTTTAGCACATCGATCGTTGTAATTAAAGTAAATTGCACCTCAATTGAGACACTATGGATAAAATCAAAATACTTTGGGTGGATGATGAAATTGATTTATTAAAACCACACATCCTTTTTTTAGAGCAAAAAAATTACGAAGTCACTACCTGCAATAACGGTAGGGATGCTGTGGATGTATTTGCTGAGAATAATTTTGATGTGGTTTTCTTAGATGAAAACATGCCCGGAATGAGCGGCTTGGAAACCTTGGCTGAAATAAAAGAAAAGAAATCTTCTACTCCGGTAATTATGATTACAAAGAGCGAAGAAGAATACATCATGGAGGAAGCTATTGGTTCTAAAATTGCCGATTACTTGATTAAACCAGTAAATCCAAATCAGATTTTATTGAGTTTGAAAAAGAACTTAGACCATTCTCGATTGATATCGGAGAAAACCACTTTGGATTACCAAAAAGAATTCCGAAAAATAGCCATGGAATTAGCAATGGTTAACACTTATCAAGATTGGATTGAATTATACAAAAAGTTGATTTTCTGGGAACTGGAATTAGAAAATATTGAAGATACTAATTTGATTTCCATATTGGAATCTCAAAAAGTAGAAGCCAATTCACAATTTGGCAAATTCATAGAACGCAATTACGAAGATTGGTTCGAGCCAAATGCAGATAAACCAGTGCAATCACATACGCTTTTTAGAGAATTAGTAGTACCCGAATTGGTGAAAAAAGACAAGCCAATACTGTTTGTGGTAATTGATAATTTGCGTTACGATCAATGGAAAGTAATGGAAAGTACCATTAATAATTATTACAAATTAGAAAAAGAAGTGCCGTATTATGCTATTTTGCCAACGGCTACACAATATGCAAGAAATGCAATTTTTTCAGGGCTATTGCCACTTGAAATGGAAAAACAGTTTCCACAATATTGGAAAAACGATGTGGATGAGGGAGGAAAAAATTTATATGAAGGCGAATTTCTAACGGCTCATTTAAAACGATTGGGATTAAACATCAAAGAAGATTACTTTAAAATAACCAATTTGGCAAGTGGAAAAAAATTAGCCGATAATTTTAAATCTTTAAAAGACAATAACCTTGTAACGGTAGTTTACAATTTTGTTGATATGTTATCGCATGCTAAAACTGAGATGGATGTGGTTAAAGAATTGGCTTCAGATGATAAAGCCTATCGTTCACTTACTTTAAGTTGGTTTAAGAATTCACCACTGTTGGATATTATTCAGCAAGCTCAAAAATTGGGATTCAAGTTAATTATCACTACCGACCACGGAACGATTAATGTAAAGAATCCATCAAAAGTAATTGGCGATAAAAACACGAGTTTGAATTTACGATACAAAACCGGCCGAAGCCTTACCTATGAAGACAAGGAAGTTTATGCGGTGAAAGATCCTAAAAAAATTGGCTTACCTGCAATAAATATGAGTAGTTCGTATATTTTTGCTAAAAATGATTACTTCTTGGCGTATGTAAATAATTACAATCATTATGTTAGTTATTACAAAAACACCTACCAACACGGTGGGATTTCGCTTGAAGAAGTGATTGTGCCTTTATTAGTTTTTAATCCGAGATAATAAAATAGTAGACCAATGGAGCTTATTTTTTCATTAGAAGAAATCGATACAATTGCAAGTCAAATCCTTGCCGCAAACCCAAACAAAGTGCTTCTTTTTAACGGAGAAATGGGAGTTGGCAAAACAACATTAATCAAATCATTAGCAAAAAACCTAGGAGTAAACGATGTAACTAGTAGTCCAACCTTTTCTTTAGTTAATGAATATCAAATAATTGATAATCAATATATTTATCACTTTGATGTTTATCGATTAAAAAATGAAATGGAAGCCATGGATATGGGGATTGAAGATTACTTATATTCTGGGAATTGGTGCTTTATTGAATGGCCTGAAAAAATTCCGAATTGCATTCCAGATCAACATTCAACAATTACTATTGAATTACTTCCCGACGGAAAACGAAGATTGACTTTGGAGTAATTATTTTTTTTGTAACTTGGTCCTTTAATTAATTGGAAAACATGGCCATAACACCATTTACAAAGCAACAATTGATTCCTCAGGAGGAAAAACTAGAAATCACACGCCAAAAAAGCGAGTTATTTATTGGGATTCCAAAAGAAACCAGCTATCAAGAACGTCGTATTTGCTTAACTCCGGATGCTGTTCATTCATTGACCTCACACGGACACCGTATCTTAATGGAAGCTGGAGCTGGCGAAAGTTCAAGCTACAGCGATAAAGAATACAGTGATGCAGGCGCCGAAATCACCCAAGACACCAAAAAGGTTTTTTCTTGTCCCATGCTTTTAAAGGTGGAACCACCAACTATGGCCGAGATTGAAATGATGCAAGCCAATTCGATACTGATTTCAGCAATCCAATTAAAAACTAGAAAAAAAGAATATTTTGAAGCGCTTACGCTAAAGAAAATCACCGCTTTAGCCTTTGAATACATAAAAGACGAAGATGGATCCTACCCTGCGGTTAAGTCGTTGAGCGAAATTGCAGGAACTGCTTCTATATTGATTGCATCCGAATTAATGATCAACCAACAATTTGGAAAAGGGCTTTTATTTGGAAACATTACCGGAGTTCCACCAACAGAAGTAGTCATTATTGGCGCAGGTACCGTAGGCGAATTTGCAGCCAAAACCGCAATTGGTTTGGGTGCTAATGTAAAAATATTCGACAATTCGATTACTAAATTACGCCGTTTACAAAACAATATCAACCAACGAATTTTTACCTCAACCATACAACCAAAAGCATTATTAAAAGCATTACGTCGTTGTGATGTTGCAGTGGGTGCCATGCGCGGGAAAGAAAGATGTCCAATTGTTGTTACAGAAAGTATGGTAGACCACATGAAAAAAGGTGCTGTAATTGTTGATGTAAGTATTGATACCGGAGGTTGCTTTGAAACTTCAGAAATCACAACTCACGAAAAACCAACTTTTATTAAAAGCGATGTGATTCACTATTGCGTTCCCAATATACCGTCTCGTTATTCTAAGACGGCCTCGCTTTCAATAAGTAATATCATCACACCGTATTTACTTCAAATTGCAGAAGATGGTGGAATTGAAAGTTCGATACGATGCAATTTAGGCATGAAAAATGGCGTGTATTTATACCACGGAATTTTAACTAATAAAGCCATTGGCGATTGGTTCAATCTAAACGATAGCGACATAAATTTAATTGTTTTTTAATATTTGACATTATCAAACATTAGGATGTTTGCGTTACCTTTGCAGAAATATAAATTACAATGAAATTTTACCAACGTTTTGCTTACTATTTAATCGGATTAGTTATTGGAAGTTTTTTTGTTGCCGCAGTATTATCAGGAAAAGATACGCGTTGCAACTATTTTCCGAATGCTCGTGTTTTGAATGATTTAAGAAACAAACCTTTTAATTATAGCATTGAAGCTTCTCGCAAACTAGCAGAAGATTGGATTGACACCATCGATATAAAAAATACTTTAACCTATGGCGATGTTGATTTTGATAAAAGTAACATTCCATATCAAAAAGGAAAACTTTACGTAATTGAAGGTCAAACCATGAGAAAAGATACCATCACGCTTCGAGTAATCAACTACTCCAACAAAGCGATCTTAGAAGACATCATCAGAAAGAAATAAAAACAAAAAACTCCAATGAAAATTGGAGTTTTTTTTATGCTTATTTAATAAATTCTATTTTCTGTACTTCTTCGGTATTGACACTGTCAAAAAAGCCTTGCTCATTCATCCAATCGTCGCTAAACACTTTACTCATATAACGCGAACCGTGATCTGGAAAAATAACCACTACATTACTTTCTGGAGTAAATTCGCCTTCTTTAGCAAATTGTTTCACCGCTTGTAGCGCAGCTCCTGAAGTATATCCCACAAATAAGCCTTCTTTTTTAACAATCTCTCTTGCCGTATGGGCACTTTCTTCATCGGTTACTTTCATGAATTTATCAATCGAATCAAAGTCGGTTGCGGTAGGAATTAAATTCTTTCCAATACCTTCAATACGATACGGATATATTTCATCGGTATCAAACTCTTTCGTTTCATGGTATTTTTTCAACACCGAACCAAAAGCATCTACACCTAATATTTTAATGTTTGGATTCTTTTCTTTTAAGAACTTCGCTACTCCAGAAATAGTTCCGCCAGTTCCACTACAAGCCACTAAATGCGTAATTTTTCCAGCAGTTTGATCCCAAATTTCTGGTCCTGTAGAAAAATAATGCGCATCAATATTCAATTGATTGAAATACTGATTAATATAAACTGAACCTTTTGTTTCTTCATGCAAACGCTTAGCTACATTGTAATACGATCGCTCATCATCAGCAGAAACATTGGCAGGGCATACATATACTTTAGCTCCAAGACTTCTAAGCATGTCTATTTTATCTTTCGAAGATTTAGATGTTACCGCAAGAATACAGTTGTATCCCTTTATGATACTTACCATAGCCAAACTAAATCCGGTGTTACCCGAGGTAGTTTCAATTATGGTATCACCAGGAGAAAGAATTCCTTTTTTCTCGGCTTGCTCTATGATGTATAATGCGATTCTGTCTTTAGAAGAATGACCTGGATTGAAAGCCTCTACCTTAGCATAAAAATTACCAGGAAAGTCTTCGGTAATTCGATTTAACTTAATAAGAGGAGTACTTCCTATTAATTCCAGAACATTATTGTAGGCTTTTATTTCTTCTTTCATAGAATAAAAATATTGGACAGCTCCTGCATAAAAAATTCGGCACTGTAACCTTGCAAATCTAATAAATTATTTTTTAATTTTTTCTAAATCAAGTAAAAAACTGAATTCCTTAGCCAATTCTTTTAAGGCTTCAAATCTACCCGAAGCACCTCCATGACCGGCATCCATATTGGTATCTAAAAACAATAAATTCAAATCGGTTTTCATAACACGTAGTTTCGCTACCCATTTCGCTGGTTCCCAATATTGTACTTGCGAATCGTGCAGCCCTGTAGAAATATACATGTTGGGATAATCCTGTGCAACCACATTATCATATGGCGAATAAGACAACATGTACTCATAATATTTCTTTTGATTTGGATTTCCCCATTCATCATACTCACCTGTAGTTAACGGAATAGATTCATCCAACATGGTAGTCACCACATCCACAAATGCTACTTGAGCAATGATTCCGTTATATAAGTTGGGCGCCATATTAGCCACAGCTCCCATTAACAATCCTCCTGCAGAACCGCCTTCGGCATATAAATGTTCTGGGGATGTATATTTTTCTTGAATTAAAAATTTCGAACAATCGATAAAATCAGTAAAAGTGTTTTTCTTTTGCAATAACTTTCCGGTTTCATACCAATTTCGTCCAAGATCTTCACCTCCACGTATGTGTGCAATAGCAAAAATAAAACCTCGATCTAAAAGTGATAATCGCGTTGAAGAAAATGAAGCATCAATAGAATAGCCATATGATCCGTAGGCATATTGCAATAAAGGATTTTTACCATCTTTAACCAACTCTTTTTTATAAACCAATGACATTGGCACCTTAACCCCATCTCTTGCAGTTGCCCAAACACGCTCTTCTTTGTAATTATTTTTGTCAAATTTTCCACCCAATACTTGCTGTTCTTTTAGAACGACCTTCTCTTTAGTTTTCATATTAAAATCAATGACCGAAGAAGGTGTAGCCAAAGACTGGTAGGAATATCTTAATATATCGGTGTCAAAATCTACGTTGGTACTTGCGCTTGCCGTGTAAGTTTCACTTTCAAAAGGTAAATAATAGGCTTCATCTCCATTCCACGGAATGATTTTAATGATATTTAAACCGTTGGCGCGTTCTTCAAGAACCAGATAGTTTTTAAATATCTCAATATCTTCAAGTAATACATCAGCGCGATGCGGAATCACCTCAACCCAATTTTCTTTAGAAGTAGCTACTTCTGGGGTTTTCATTAACTTAAAGTTCTCCGCTTCGTCTTTGTTTGTTAGAATATAAAAACTATCTCCATAATGATTGATGCTGTATTCTAATCCACGGACTCTTTTTTGGAATAACCTAAATTTTTCATCTGGTGTATTTGCATCCAAAATTTGATATTCAGTAGTTAAGGTACTCCCCGACTCAATCGCTAGGTATTTATTGGATTTTGATTTGGCAATTTCAACATTAAAAGTTTCGTCTTTTTCAAAGTAAACCAACACATCTTCTGCTTGACTTGTACCCAATTTATGTTTGAATATTTTATCGGAACGCAAGGTTACCTCATCTTGACAGGAATAAAAAATAGTTTGATTATCATTTGCCCAAACTGCTGTACCAGTTACATTTTTTATTGTATCCGAAAGTAATTCCCCCGTTAGAAGATTCTTAATCTGAATGGTATAAATTCGTCTTCCAACAACATCTATACTAAATAAAGCCTTACTGTTATCTGGACTAACCGAAAGCCCTCCTAAATGAAAATATGTTTGCCCTTTGGCTAATTCATTACAATCGAAAAGAATTTCTTCAGTAGCGGAAAGACACTCTTTTTTTCTGGAATAAATTGGATAATTCTGCCCTTTCTCAAATCGGGTGATGTAATAATACCCATTGTAAAAATAAGGAACCGATTGATCATCTTCTTTGATTCGAGATTTCATCTCTTCAAATAATTCCTCTTGAAAACCTTTGGTATCGGCAGTAACCGAATGGTAATATTCGTTTTCTTTATTTAAGTAATCAATTACTTCTGGATTTTCTCTGTCGTTAAGCCAATAATAATCATCAATGCGGGTGTGCTTGTGTTTTACAAGTTTATGCGGAATTATTTTGGCTACAGGTGGAATTGGCTTTATACTCATTTTATTATTTTTCAAAGCTTAGAATTGAATTTCTAGCTAGGAATTTGTAGTAATTATATTAGTAATTGTTTCTATTGAAAGTGGTTTAGATAAATAATCCGTTACAGATAAATTTTGCTTGGCTTTTATCATGTCGTTTGGGTTCACCGAAGAACTTAATACAAACAACTTTATTTGGGTATTCGTGTCAAATTTTATATTCTCTAACTCTTCTATAAATTGCCAGCCATTCATTTGAGGCATATTTAAATCCAAGAAAATATAAAGTCGTGCTACTTGTTGCAAATTTTTAATTCCATCCAAAGCCTCTACAGCAGAATGATAAGACAAAACTTCATCTGCAAAATTTTGCTTTACAAACAATCTTTGGTGGTAATAATTCATCGCTTGATCATCTTCAATCAAAACTACACATGTAGATGGAGCTATCATATTTTGGAAAGGGTAAAATAGATGACAGTTCCTTTTCCTATTTCGGATTCAGCCCAAATGGTTCCTCCATGCAAAGCAACTATTTTTTTACAATGCGCTAATCCAATTCCGGTTCCTTCATATTCTGAAGTAGTGTGCAGTTTTTTAAAAATAGAAAATATATTTTCTAAATTTTCTGATGGAATTCCAATTCCGTTGTCTTTTACTTGAAACAACCAATTCGACTCTCTTTCGTCTGAAGAAATAAAAACAAATGGCTGTTCGTCTATGCGACTGAATTTTATTGCATTTCCAATCAAATTTTGAAACAACAATCTCAAATGTACCGATGAACCCATTACAGTTGGCAATTTTTCAAAAAGGATCTTTGCATTGCTTTCCTTTATCACCAAACTCAAATCTTCCTGAACTTCTTGAATTACCTGATTTAAATTTGTTGCAGCAAAATCCTCTTTTGAATTCAGCTTGGTGAAATCCAACAACGATTTTATGGTGTTCTGCATCCTTTTAGCCGACTTTGAAATAAAATCTACAAAGAGATTCCCTTCATCGTCTAATTGAGAAGAATGCTCTTCTGCTAGTAATTTAGAATATACACTAATTGAATTTAACGGATCTTGCAAGTCGTGTGCAACGGAGTAAACTAATTGTTGTGCATCTGTACTAGAACTTTCTAGAATATAATACAAATGGTAAACTTCTCCATTTTCTTCATGTTGTACCTGATGAATTTTATCACTTGTAGTATCCCGAAAAATAGATGCGATTGATTTATTTTGAATTGAATCTAAATTGGTTTTAAAATGATTTAAACCCAATTCATTTGCATGAATAATTACATTATCTGCATTGGCAATAATTGCTGGCAACGGAAATGTATTTATTAGATTCAGCATAGTAATTAAAATTGTAATTTTGTTAAGGTATCCAAAACATAGTTATGCATAACTTCTTTGTAATCTAAATGGGTTACAATTCGTAGCTTGCCATGCCCCATCGAACTAATAAAGATATTTTTTTGTTGCAATTTTTCAATAATCCATTTTTCTTCTAAGGTTGGTCGAACCGAAAATATTAAAATATTAGTTTCTACAGTCTCTACTTTCTCAACCCAATTTAAAGTACTTAACAATTCTCCCAATTCTTTGGCTCTTCTATGATCTTCCTCTAATCTTGATAAATTATTTTGAATGGCATATATACCTGCAGCAGCTAAATACCCTGCTTGACGCATTCCGCCTCCAAATATCTTTCGAATACGCAAAGCACGTTTAATATCCGCTTTAGATCCAAGTAATACAGATCCTATTGGCGCTCCCAATCCTTTGGATAAACAAACTGATATGGTATCAAACAATTCTCCAAATTGTTTTGGATGTTGTTTTTTAGCCACTAAGGCGTTCCATAATCGAGCACCGTCTAGATGGTATTTCAAATTATTATCGACACAAACTTGTTTGATTTTTTTCAATTCTTCAATATCGTAACAAGCCCCTCCCCCTTTATTGGTAGTGTTTTCAATACTCACTAACGAAGTTAAAGGCGCATGATAAAACTCGGGATCGTTGATGGCATTCTTAACTAAATCGGCAGTGATCATCCCTCTGTCTCCATCCACCAAACAACACGAAACGCCACTATTAAACGAAGCGCCTCCGCCTTCATAATGATAAATATGAGAATACTTATCGCAAATTACCTGCTCACCTGGATTGGTATGTAATTTAATTGCTGTTTGATTCGCCATTGTTCCGCTAGGGAAAAATAAAGCAGCTTCCATTCCGAATAACTGAGCTACCGCAGTTTCCAATTCGTTTACCGTTGGGTCTTGTTTATACACATCATCTCCAACCTTAGCATTAAACATAAACTGCAGCATTTCATTGCTTGGTTTGGTTACCGTGTCACTAACTAAATTTATTTCCATATCAAAATTTGATGCCTTATATTTGCAATTACAAAACTACACAATTTATGACAAATACCGAACAAATAAAAGGTATTGTGGAGCGCCTTGGTGCGTTGAGGAGGTATCTTTGACATTGATGCCAAGCTTATAGAAATATCGAACGAAGAAGAAAAGACTTTTGCACCCAATTTTTGGAACAACGCAAAGGAGGCTGAAGCAATAATCAAAAACCTTAGATCCAAAAAGAAATGGGTAGAAGATTTTGAAAAAGGTAATGCACTTTCTGAAGAACTTCAAATCACTTATGAATTTTATAAGGAAGGTGATGTAACCGAAGAAGAGTTAGATACCCAATTCGATATCACTAACAATTTCATTGAAGATTTAGAATTTAGAAACATGCTTTCTGCCGAAGGAGACAGCATGAGTGCCGTATTGCAAATAACCGCAGGAGCTGGTGGAACCGAAAGTTGCGACTGGGCCTCAATGTTGATGCGAATGTACATGATGTGGGCAGAAAAACAAAACTACAAAATCAAAGAACTTAACTTTCAAGAAGGTGAAGTTGCCGGAATTAAAACGGTTACACTTGAAATTGAAGGCGATTTTGCCTTTGGTTATTTGAAAGGTGAAAATGGCGTGCATCGTTTGGTTCGAATTTCTCCTTTTGACAGTAATGCCAAACGACATACTTCGTTTGCTTCTATTTATGTTTATCCGTTAGTTGACGATACTATTGAAATTGATATAAATCCGGCAGATATTGAAATTATTACCTCAAGATCTAGTGGTGCTGGTGGACAAAATGTAAACAAGGTAGAAACCAAAGTGCAATTGTTTCACAAACCAACCGGAATTCAAATTCAGTGTTCGGAAACGCGATCCCAACAAGATAATAGACAACGTGCTATGCAAATGCTTCGCTCTCAATTGTATGAAATTGAATTAAAAAAACAATTAGAACAACGCGCCGATATTGAAGCTGGAAAAATGAAAATTGAATGGGGATCTCAAATAAGAAATTACGTTATGCAACCCTACAAACTAGTAAAAGATGTGCGTTCGGGCTATGAAACTAGTGATGTTGATGGCGTAATGAACGGCAATATCGATCCGTTTTTGAAATCCTATTTGATGATGATGGGACAGAAAGAGGATTAGATAAAAAACTAATTAGTTATACAGAACAACCAACTAATTTTTAAATTATTTAAAAATACTTATTCGTAATTCATAAATTCAAAGTATATTTGCATCGAGGATTCCGAAAGGAAGTTACACCTCACCTCAATAGCCAACTGCTCCAGGTTGGCTTTTGTATTTTATAACACTTTCCTTACCAGAGGATTAATACGCTATAAGCTGCTTTAATTTTTTTTCAAATCGGGCTTTTGGCAGGTATTGATCTTCTAATGGCTTTACAAATGGAATCGGACTTTCGATACTTCCCACTCTGCGAACAGGAGCATCCAAGTATTCAAAACAATTTTCCATAATCAAAGCAGAAATATCGCTAGCAATTCCACCAAACAAAGTATCTTCTTGTAAAATGATGCACTTACCTGTTTTCTTAACCGAAACGTAAATGGCATCCACATCCAAAGGCTGAAGTGTTCTCAAATCAATAAGATCTGCTTTAATATCAGGATTCGAATTTAATACTTCTAACGCCCAATGAACTCCTGCTCCATAAGAAACGATAGTAACCGACTCCCCTTCTTTAATTAGAGCGGCTTTACCTAAAGGAATAGTGTAATAATCTTTTGGTACGTCTTGATATACCGAACGATACAATTGTTTGTGTTCAAAAAACAACACCGGATTCGGGTCGTTAATTGCTGTATTCAACAATCCTTTTACATCATAGGGAAACGCAGGATAAACTACTTTTAATCCTGGAGTTTTAGTAAACCATGCTTCATTGGTTTGTGAATGAAATGGACCTGCTTGAGTACCTCCACCACAAGGCATACGAACTACTACATCGGCTTTTTCATTCCAACGGTAATGCTGTTTAGCCAATAAATTTACAATCGGATTAAATCCTGAAGAAACAAAATCGGCAAATTGCATTTCAACTATGGCTTTGTACCCATTTATAGACAATCCCATAGCGGCAGAAACAACTGCGCTTTCACAAATTGGCGTATTACGCACACGCTCTTTTCCAAATTGCTCGACAAAACCTTCGGTGATTTTAAATGCCCCGCCATATTCGGCTATATCTTGCCCCATAATAACTAAATTATCATGACGCTTCATTGATTGTTTTAAAGCTTGTGAAATAGCATCTACAACACGAATATTTTCAATATCATTATTTGATTTAATGTCTTCAAAATCATATTCTTGATATACATCATTTAATTCTTCACTTAAATCTGCTTCAATATCCGGTTGGCTTTGGGTAATAGCCCAATTTTCATCAATTTCAGCTTTTATTTTCGCTGTAATTTCCGCATCCATTTCTTCCGAAAGAACACCCGAAGCAACCAAATAATTTCTATAATTCGCCACCGGATCTTTAACAGCCCAAGCGTCCATTAATTCTTGCGGAACATATTTCGTCCCACTCGCTTCTTCATGCCCTCGCATTCTAAAAGTTTTAAACTCCAATAAAACTGGTCGTGGATTTTCAGCTAATGATGTTTTTAATTCTTTAATCTTAGTATAAACTTCTAAAATATTATTTCCATCTAGAATGTGGCTTTCCATTCCATAACCTATTCCTTTGTCAGCCAAATTCTCGCAACGGTATTGTTCGTTGGTTGGCGTAGACAACCCGTAACCATTATTTTCAATCACAAACAAAACCGGTAAATCCCATACCGAAGCTATATTTAATGCCTCATGAAAATCACCTTCACTGGTAGCACCTTCTCCTGTAAAGACAGCGGTTACCTTTCCGTTTCTTTTTAATTTATTTGCCAAAGCAATCCCATCAGCCACTCCAAGTTGAGGTCCTAAATGGGAAATCATACCGATAATTTTATATTCTTGTGTTCCAAAATGAAAGCTGCGATCACGCCCTTTGGTAAATCCGTTTTTCTTTCCTTGCCATTGTGAGAACAAACGATGCAACGGAATAGCTCTACCTGTAAAAACTCCTAAGTTTCGGTGCATTGGCAAAATGTACTCATCCGAATCTAAAGCCGCAGTAATTCCAACAGAAATTGCCTCTTGTCCAATTCCAGAAAACCATTTCGACACTTTGCCTTGACGCAAAAGTATCAGCATCTTTTCTTCTATCAATCTAGGTTTTAATATTCTAGAATATAAATCAAGTAACTGTTCGTTTGAAAAGTCTTTTCTATCGAAATTCATAGGTGTAATTTTAGCGAATCAAAAATATAAAAAAATAACCAACGCTTAAAACTATTTATTATGGAATTCTTGAATTTCATCAAAAGAAACCACAATTAATTGAAAGAAAACCAATTGAATAATTAAATAACTCTTAATTCATCAATAGCAGTAGATAGAAAAACATTTGGTTTAAACCCAACAAATAAATCCTAACAATATTGGAATAAATGTTAATAAATTTCTTTTCACAATCTATTTCTTTAAGATATATTTGTAAAAAATAATATAAGATGAAGTTTATTGTATCCAGCTCGTATTTATTAAAACAATTACAAGTTTTAGGTAGCGTTATTAATAGCAGCAACACCTTGCCTATTTTAGACAACTTTTTATTTGAATTAAATAAAAAGACTTTAACTGTTTCGGCATCTGACCTTGAAACAACTATGTCTGCTACTTTAGAAATCGAATCTACTGATAACGGAAGTGTTGCAGTTCCTGCAAAATTACTTTTAGATATACTAAAAACGTTTCCAGAGCAACCTTTAACTTTTACAGTTGAAGAAAACAGTACAATCGAAATAAGTTCTAATTCTGGTAAATATGCTATTGCGTATGCTCCAGGAGAAGAATTCCCTAAATCGGTACAATTAGAAGATCCATCTTCTACAATGGTTCCAGCAGAAGTGTTGGCAACTGCTATTAGCAAAACTATTTTTGCTGCAGGAAATGATGATTTACGTCCCGTTATGTCAGGAGTATTCTTCCAATTTTCTCCAGAAGGATTAATCTTTGTAGCAACTGATGCGCATAAATTAGTTAAATACACTCGCACTGATGTAAAAGCTTCTCAAGTGGCTGATTTCATTATGCCAAAGAAACCGCTTAACATCCTAAAAAGTATTTTAAGTACTTCTGATGCTGAGGTTAAAATTGATTATAACGATGCCAATGCAACTTTCTCTTTTGAAAACTATTTATTGATTTGTAGATTAATTGATGGAAAATATCCAAACTACGAAGCAGTAATTCCGAAAGAAAATCCAAACAAATTATTAATTGATAGAAATCAATTTTTTAGTTCAGTTCGTCGTGTGGCTATTTTCTCTAATAAAACAACACACCAAATTCGTTTAAAAATTGCCGGAGCAGAATTAAATATTTCTGCTGAAGATATTGATTACTCTAACAAAGCAGAGGAAAGATTGACTTGTGATTACCAAGGTGATGACATGCAAATTGGCTTCAACTCGCGTTTTTTATTGGAAATGCTTTCGAACTTACAATCGGATGAAATTCAATTGGAAATGTCTATGCCAAATCGTGCTGGAATTTTAACTCCAGTTGACGGTTTAGATGAAGGAGAAACCGTTACCATGCTTGTAATGCCGGTAATGCTTAACAACTAATACAAACCAACCTAAAAACCATAAGATAGCCGGCTTAATTTATTTAAGTCGGCTTAATTTTTGGAAGGAGATTTAACAAATTCTTCTAAACTGACTAACTGAATTTCATTCCTAAAATTGTACTTTTGCGTTTTTACAAAACCTATGCTAGAAAACGAAAATAATATTGAAGTAATTGGTGCTCGAGTGCACAATTTAAAGAATATCGATATTTTAATTCCGAGAGAGAAACTAGTTGTTATAACTGGACTTTCGGGATCTGGAAAATCATCACTTGCTTTTGATACAATTTATGCCGAAGGGCAACGTCGTTACATTGAAACATTTTCAGCTTATGCGCGACAATTTCTAGGTGGATTAGAGCGTCCTGATGTAGATAAAATAGACGGACTATCTCCTGTAATTGCAATTGAGCAAAAAACTACAAGTAAATCGCCTCGCTCTACTGTTGGGACTATTACTGAGATTTATGATTTCCTACGCTTATTATATGCACGTGCAGGTGAAGCCTACAGTTACAATACCGGCGAAAAGATGGTTTCCTATTCTGATGAGCAAATTCAGAATTTAATCACGGAAACTTTCAACGGAAAACGAATTAATGTGCTCGCTCCAATAATTAGAGCTCGTAAAGGACATTACGCCGAATTGTTTCAACAAATAGCCAAACAAGGATTTGTAAAAGTTAGGGTTAATGGCAAAATAGTGGATATTACTCCAGGAATGAAATTGGATCGTTACAAAACCCACGATATTGAAATTGTAATCGATCGAATGCAAGTGGAAGTTACTTCAGATACTCAAAAAAGATTATCCGAAAGCATCAAAACGGCCATGTATCACGGAGAAGATGTTATGATGGTTATGGAGCACGAAAGTAATGAAGTGCGTTTTTTCAGCCGAACATTAATGTGTCCAACAACCGGAATTTCCTATCAAAATCCGGAACCCAATTTATTTTCATTTAATTCTCCAAAAGGGGCGTGTGAACATTGTAATGGACTGGGAATTGTAAATGAAATCAACCGCAAAAAAATAATTCCAAATCCGAAATTATCAATTCAAAAAGGAGCATTAGCTCCACTTGGCGAATTCAAAAGTTCTTGGATGTTCAAGCAATTGGAAATTATAGGTGAAAAATATAAATTTAAATTAACCGATCCTATTGAAACCCTTTCGGAAGAAGCGATTGAGATGATTTTGAATGGCGGAAATGAAAAATTTTCGGTGGTTTCTAAAACGGCTGGAGTCACCAAAGAATACAAAATTGATTTTGAAGGAATTTCGAAATTCATAAAAAACCAATTTGACGAAAGCAACTCGAGTTCTATAAAACGTTGGGCCAAAGAATACATGGACGAAATGGCTTGTCCGGAATGTCATGGTTCGCGTTTAAAGAAAGAATCGCTTTTCTTCAAAATAAACGATTTGAATATTGCAGCACTTTCGGCTATGGATATTTCCGAATTGGCTCCGTGGTTTCAAGCGTTACCTGAAAAATTATCAGATAAACAAAAAACAATTGCGCTTGAAATCTTAAAAGAAATCAATGATCGCATTCAGTTTTTACTTGATGTGGGATTAAATTATTTATCCTTAAACAGAAGTTCTAAATCCTTATCGGGTGGTGAAGCACAACGCATCCGATTGGCAACTCAAATTGGATCGCAACTCGTTGGGGTACTTTATATATTAGATGAACCAAGTATTGGTTTACACCAAAGAGACAACGAGCGCTTAATCAATTCGTTGAAAAACCTTAGAGATATTGGTAATTCTGTTTTGGTTGTGGAGCACGACAAAGAAATGATTGAATGTGCAGATTATGTAATTGATATCGGACCCAAAGCAGGAAAATTTGGCGGAAATATCATCAGCAAAGGAACCCCTGCCGAATTATTAAAAGAACACACGCTTACTGCACAATATTTAAACGGTGAACTTCAAATTGAGATTCCAAAAAAACGAAGAAGCGGCAACGGAAAGTTTATCAAACTTCATGGCGCCTCAGGAAATAACCTAAAAAATGTTACGGTAGAATTTCCGTTAGGGAAGTTAATTTGTGTGACTGGAGTTTCAGGAAGTGGTAAATCTACTTTAATTAACGAGACGCTCTACCCTATTTTGAATGCACATATTTTTAATGGCGTAAAAAAACCACAACCGTATAAAAAGATTGAAGGATTAGAACACATTGATAAAGTTATTGACATCGATCAAAGTCCGATTGGGAGAACACCTCGTTCCAATCCGGCAACATATACCGAAGTATTCACAGAGATTCGAAGTTTGTTTACCATGACACCTGAGGCTATGATACGCGGTTACAAAGCGGGACGATTCAGCTTTAATGTAAGCGGTGGAAGATGTGAAACGTGTGAAGGATCGGGAGTGCGAACGATTGAAATGAGTTTCTTACCTGATGTATATGTAGAATGTGAAACCTGTCAAGGCAAGCGTTTTAACAGAGAAACATTAGAAATTAGATACAAAGGAAAATCCATTTCTGATGTATTGAATATGACGATTGATGAGGCGGTAGATTTCTTTGAAATGATTCCGAAGATTCACAGAAAACTAAAAACCATTCAAGATGTGGGCTTGGGCTACATTACCTTAGGGCAACAAAGTACTACCCTATCTGGTGGTGAAGCACAACGAATTAAATTGGCAGCCGAATTATCTAAAAAAGATACCGGAAATACTTTTTACATTATGGATGAGCCTACAACGGGCTTGCACTTTGAAGACATTAGAGTATTAATGGAGGTCATAACTAAATTGGTTGACAAAGGAAATACGGTATTAATCATTGAACATAATTTGGATGTAATTAAGCTAGCCGATTATATTATTGACATTGGACTTGAAGGCGGAAAAGGCGGTGGCGAGTTACTTTGTAGTGGCACACCAGAAGAAATAGTTAAAAACAAAAAGAGTTACACTGCGCAATTTTTGAAAAAAGAATTAAATTAGCAAAAGATAAAAACTGAAATTATGAGTAGTAGCGATTACGAAAACGACGACCACAGAATACATGATAAATTCAAGCAAAAAACTTGGAATGAAATTCGAAGCAACGATTCTTGGGCGATTTTTAAAATCATGTCAGAGTTTGTAAATGGCTACGAAACTATGTCTCGAATTGGACCTTGTGTTACTATTTTTGGATCAGCAAGAACCAAACCGGAAGAAAAGTACTATCAATTAGCCGAAGAAATCGCCTATAAAATCAGTAAAGCCGGATATGGAGTGATTACTGGTGGAGGTCCCGGAATTATGGAAGCCGGAAACAAAGGAGCGCATCGTGGAGAAGGAACATCGGTTGGATTAAACATCGAATTGCCTTTTGAGCAACATTTCAATCCGTTTATCGACAAAGATAAAAACTTAAACTTCGATTACTTTTTCGTGAGAAAAGTAATGTTTGTAAAATACTCCCAGGGTTTTGTAGTAATGCCTGGAGGTTTTGGAACTTTAGACGAATTGTTTGAAGCAATCACGCTTATTCAAACTAAAAAGATTGGAAAATTCCCTATTATTTTGGTTGGAACCGAATTTTGGTCGGGGTTATTGGATTGGATAAAAAATGTCCTAATCGACAAACAAAAAAATGCCAATCCAGAAGATTTAAATTTAATTAAAGTCGTTGATTCTGCTGAAGAAGTGGTTGAGACACTTGACAACTTCTACAAAAAATACAATTTAAGTCCGAACTTCTAATTTATGTTTTTCAACTCATTACATTTCGCTATTTTTCTTCCAATAGTATTCATTTTGTATTGGGTTATTGGTGCTAAATCGAAAATAAATCAAAATTATATTCTGATTTTAGCCAGC
Source organism: Flavobacteriaceae bacterium (assembly GCA_947453195.1). Classification (GTDB taxonomy): domain Bacteria; phylum Bacteroidota; class Bacteroidia; order Flavobacteriales; family Flavobacteriaceae; genus Flavobacterium. Next base: position 16,868 of record CANGFO010000016.1, on the reverse strand, counting down.
TATTATTTCTATTCCTGTTGGGACTGGAGATTCTTGTTTTTATTGGTTTTTTCCACTTTATTGGATTATGTTTCTGGAATGAAAATAGAAAAAAGTCAAACACCATTTGAAAGGAAAATGTGGCTTTGGCTTTGCGTAACCATCAATTTAGGGTTTCTTGGCGTATTTAAATATTACAATTTCTTTGCCTCTTCGTTTGCCGAATTAGTCCATTCATTTGGATTTACGGCAAGTCCGATTTTATTAAAACTGATACTTCCTGTTGGTATTTCCTTTTATACCTTTCATGGTTTGTCTTACATCATCGACATTTATTACAAGCGTATTAAAGCCGAAAAAAACTTTGTAGATTATTCTTTATTCGTAAGTTATTTTCCACTGTTAGTTGCAGGACCAATTGAGCGAGCCACCCATTTATTACCGCAATTAAAAGTAAACAGGAAGTTTGAATTCAATAAAGCCAAAGAAGGAATTTACCAAATTGTGTGGGGCTTGGTGAAAAAAGTGGTCATTGCCGATTCTTGTGCAATTTATGCCAATGAAATTTTCAACCATTATAATTCCATGAATTCGTGGTCTTTAATTTTGGGAGCAATTTATTTTGCCTTCCAAATTTATGGTGATTTTTCAGGGTATTCCGATATTGCTTTAGGGACCTCCAAATTATTCGGAATCGACTTATTACGCAACTTTAATTACCCCTATTTTTCGAGAGATATCGCCGAGTTTTGGCGCAAATGGCACATTTCACTTTCTTCGTGGTTTCGTGATTATTTGTACATTCCATTAGGCGGAAGCAAAGGCAACAAACTGTTTCAAGTTCGTAATACCTTTATCATTTTTCTCGTAAGCGGATTTTGGCACGGAGCCAATTTTACCTATGTTGCTTGGGGATTGATTAATGCATTATACTTTTTACCGTTATTACTTTTAAATCAAAATCGAAAAAATGTAGACGATTTTACTTTAGGTTTCAACTTTGATTCCGTTCGAACACTTTTAAACATCCTAACTACATTTGCCTTAACCTGTATTGCATGGATCTTTTTCAGATCCAAAACCATTACAGATGCATTTTTGTATATCAAAAGAATGTTTGAGAATCAAAAATTCTCCTCCGAATATTTCCGAATTGAGCGCTACAGCAATGAGTTGTTAGCGTTAGTTTTACTATTTGTATTAATCGAATGGAATAACCGCCATAAATTAGAACCTATTTCGGGTAAATGGAGTTGGTTGAAATTAAGTTTGTGTTTGGCAGCCATTGTAGCGCTTGGCATCTTTTCAGATTATAAAGAATTCATTTATTTTCAATTTTAATGAAACAGTTTTTACTTTTTTCGGCAAAAGGTTTGGCCCTACTTCTAGTGACTTTAGTGTTACTGGATGTTTTGTACACGGCTGTTTACATGCAATCGGATTCTAGAAGTAAAATTGATTACTTGTTTAATTCCAAAGACAAAAATTATGATGTGGTTTTTCTTGGCTCATCTAGAGTAAACAATCATTTTGTGCCTAAAATTTTCAACGAAAAAGGTTATAAAACCTTCAATTTTGGTATCACTCGCTCAAGATTAGAAGAGTCCGCTTTGATGCTGCAAATGATGGTAGAACGAAATTACAAAATCAATTGTTTGATCTTGCAAGTTGATTTAAACATCAATACCAACGACCATTCGGAAGCCATAAGGTCTTTATTTATGCCTTATTTACATACTTCTAAAACCGTAAGAGATTTCTATAGTACCATTCCAGAATACAACCAATTGCTTTACATTCCGTTTTACCGATACATGCATTATGATGCGCGTATTGGGTTTCGAGAAATGTTTTATTCGGCAATTCATAAAAGAACCAATGTGTTAGAAAACGAAGGTTTTCATCCCTTACTGACCGACGAAAGACCTATGGTCCCAGCCGATTTATCAAAATATTATCCTAAGAGAAATAAGGGATACGAAACCATAAAAGCCATTTGCAAGAAAAACAACATTCGATTAATTGCATTGACTACACCCATGTGTATGGAAACTATAAATCGGGAATATTTCAACCACATTCAGAAAGTCTATCCAGAAATCCTTAGATTTGAAAATGCAGTAACCGACGATAAGTATTTTTCAACCTGTGGACATTTAAACAAAGATGGCGCGATGGAATATACTAAAGTGGTTTTTAATGCACTCTTCAAACCAAAAAATTAGTGAAATTATTCAACTACATACTACTCCTTTTTGCATTTGTTGCAAATGCCCAACACCAATCGAAATTAGTAGTTGAAATCAATCACGAGAAGAATACACTTACAATAAATCAAGAACTAACTTACTTTAATCAGTCGAAAGATACTTTAAGTTCTATTGTATTAAACGACTGGAATAATGCCTATTCAGATAAAAACACCCCACTTGGCGCTCGATTTTCAGATGAGTTTGTGCGCAGCTTTCATTTGGCTTCCGATAAAGAAAGAGGTTACACTTCAATAAATGCTATTTTGGATGATGCAAAATCTGAATTGAATTGGAAGCGTCCAAATGGGTTTCCGGATCTTGTTGAAATTGAATTAAAAAATAAAGTAGCTCCAGGAGAAAAGGCACGATTTGTTTTAAGTTATCAAATAAAACTTCCTGCGGATCGATTTACAGGATATGGTTATAATGCAAATGGAGACTTCACCTTAAAAAATTGGTTTTTAACCCCATCATTATACGCCAACTCAAGTTTTGTAACTTATAACAATCTGAATTTAGACGATGCACCCAACGCACTAACTGATGTAGATTTAACACTTTTAGACACCCAAGGATATACCATAATATCTGATTTACAACTTGATAAAAAAGAAGAATCTAGTTACCATTTTATTGGAACCAATCAATTGACAGTTAATTTGTTTGTTCAAAAAAAGAATACTTTTTTGAGTTTTAAAAACCGAGACTTAGAGGTGACTTCCAATCTTGAAGGAAGAATAACTGAAATCAATAAGGCGCTATTAATAGATAAAATTATTGCGTTTACTGAACAAAATTTGGGGAAATACCCCAAATCAAAAATCACCGTTTCTCAAGCAGATTATGAGCAAAATCCTTTTTATGGATTGAATCAGTTGCCGTCCTTTATCAATCCGTTTACCGAGGATTACATCTATGAAATGAAGTTTTTAAAGACCTATTTAAATAACTATTTAAAAACCACTTTACAGCTAGACCCAAGAAAAGACAATTGGATTTATGATGCGATTCAAATCTATTATATGATGAAATATACAGAGGAGAATTATCCCAATGCAAAAATGATGGGCAGCATTTACAAACTTAAAATTGTAAGAGGATATAATTTGGTTTCCTTAGATTTTAACGAGCAGTACAGTTATTTTTATTTGCTTATGGCTCGAAAAAATTTGGATCAAGCCCTGAGTGAACCAAAGAATAATTTGATAAAATTTAACGAGAAAATCGCTTCTAAATATAGAGCTGGACTAAGTTTTAGGTATTTGGCAGATTACATTGGAGAGGAAAATTTAAATAAATCAATTAATGAATTCCTTACCTATTCTTATAAAAATCCATCCAACACAAATCAGCTTCAATCCCTAATTAGTGCAAATACCACCAAAGAAACCGATTGGTTTTTTAACACGATAATTCGTTCTCGAAAAATAATCGATTATAAATTTTCATCGGTACATAAAACAACCGATAGTGTTTCATTTCAATTAATAAATAAAACGGGCACCCAAGTTCCTGTTCCGATTTACGGAATAAAAAACAAGCAAATTGTATTTAAAGTATGGATTTCGGAGGTAAAAGAAGACAGCAGCTACACTTTTAAAAGTTATGATGCCGATAATCTTGTTATCAATTATAAAAACACGGTTCCGGAGTTCAACCGAAGAAACAATTGGAATTCCTTGAAATCATTTAGTGTGCTGAACAAGCCAATTAAATTTAATTTCATGAAGGATTTGGAAAATCCCAACTACAATCAAGTATTGTATTTACCTTCTTTAGAATACAATTTATATGATGGCTTTATAGCGGGAATTTGTTTTCACAACAAAGCCCTTTTAGATCGTCCGTTTAACTTTGATGTCACCCCCTCCTATTCTACCACTGCAAAATCATTAACCGGAAGATTTACATTTGCCTTTAATCAATTTAATCGAGAAAGTAATTTGTTTCAAATACGATACGGTTTAAGTGGCGAAAATTACCATTATGCACCCGATGCATCTTATCAAAAATTCAATCCCCACATTCTATTTAAATTTAGGAATCCCGATTTTAGGTTGAATCAATACCAAAATTTACTTGTAAGACAAGTATATCTTAACCGAGAACCGAGTAATTTCGTGAAAAATACCTCCGAAGGTAATTACTCTGTTTTCAATACCCGTTTTAGCAGTTTTAAAACGGAAGTAACCAAGTATTTTGCTTTTGTTAGTGATTTACAGTTGGCTTCCTATTTTGGAAAAGCAGCTACAAGCATTACCTACAGAAGGTTATTTAATAATAATCGTCAAGTAAATTTGCGTCTTTATGCAGGTGTTTTCATGTACAACAAAACCGATTCCAATTACTTTAGTTTTGCTTTAGATCGACCAAGTGATTATCTATTTGATTACAATTATTTAGGCAGAAATGAAAGTACCGGAATCTATAGCCAAGAATTCATTCAGGCAGAAGGCGGATTCAAGTCTAAAATTGCCCAACCCTATGCTAATTCATGGATAACAACGGTAAATGCAAGTTTTAATATTTGGAATTGGATTGAAGCCTATGGCGATTTTGGTGTACTAAAAAATAAAGTGCAAGATCCCCAATTTTATTATGACAGTGGAATTCGTTTGAATTTGGTTACCGATTATTTTGAGTTGTACTTTCCTGTACAATCTTCTAATGGCTTGGAGCTTACGCAAACTAAATATGCTGAAAAGATTCGATTTGTGGTCGCCTTCTCTCCACAAGTACTTATTGGATTGTTTAGCCGAAAATGGTTCTAGAAATTAAACATTGAATATTAATTAGTTTACTATATTTGATAATCGTTTACTTTCAAATTTAAATCCATGTTAAAAAAAATAGCCCTGCTTTTTTTATTCATAACGAATTGCTTACTAAGCGCTCAATCAACTGTTCCGCTAATTCCGAAACCCAACTATTTACTATTAGAAAAAGCACCTTCCTTTTCTCTAACCAATCAAACGGTTTTGATTGCTCCTAAAGGAAATTTGGAAATTCAATATCTCAAAGAAATTATTCAAAGACAATTGGGCTATGAGTTAGCTATAAATTCGGTTGCATCAAAATCAAAAAACAGCATTGAATTGAATTTGAATCCAAACTTAAAAACAGATTCTGAGGAATATAAAATCGTTGTGAATTCAAAAAAAATTCAAATTGAAGCAGCGAATTCGGAGGGCCTTTTTTATGGAATTCAAACTTTAAATCAATTATTAGATTATTATTCCGATAAACAAATTCCAGCTCTAAAAATTGTAGACCAGCCGAAATTTAAATGGCGTGGGATGCATTTGGATGTAGCCCGACATTTTTTCTCAAAGTCCGAAATCAAGAAATACATTGATTATTTGGCTTTGTATAAATTGAATGTTTTTCATTGGCATTTAACTGATGATCAAGGGTGGCGCATTGAAATAAAAAAATTCCCAAAACTTACTTCTGTTGGGGCGTATAGAAAAGAATCGATGGTGGGCCATTACAATGAACAACGCTTTGATGGAAAGCCTTATGGCGGTTTTTACACACAAGAAGACGTAAAAGAAATTGTGGCTTATGCCAAGCAAAAACACATTACCGTAGTTCCCGAAATTGAAATGCCGGGGCATGCCACAGCAGCATTAGCCTCTTATCCCGAGTATTCTTGCACGGGGGGTCCATTTGAAGTGGCTACAAAATGGGGCGTTTTGGACGATGTTTTTTGTCCGAATGAAAACACACTGCAATTTATAAAAGAAGTGTTAGATGAAGTGATGCCTTTATTTCCATCGGATTACATTCACATTGGAGGCGATGAATGTCCTAAAATTAGATGGCAACACTGCCCAAAATGTCAAGCTTTAATTAAAAGAGAAGGTTTAAAAGACGAACACGAATTACAAAGTTATTTTATTTCTCAAATTGAAAAATACATCAACTCGAAAGGGAAGAAAATTATTGGTTGGGATGAAATCCTAGAAGGAGGCTTAGCACCTAATGCTGCAGTAATGAGTTGGCGGGGAACTGAGGGCGGAATTGCCGCAGCCAAAGCCAAACATTATGTAGTTATGAGTCCGGGGTCGCATTGTTATTTTGATCATTATCAAGGGGAACAAAAAACCGAACCATTGGCAATTGGCGGTTACACTCCGTTAGAAACCGTTTATGATTTTAATCCGATTCCTACTGAATTAAACGCTGAAGAAAGTAATTACATTCTTGGTGCCCAAGGAAATGTCTGGACTGAATATATGGAAGATTTTGCCAAAGTAGAATACATGGCAATGCCAAGAATGGCTGCATTAGCAGAAGTGCTTTGGGGAAAAGATGACTCTTCAAATTATACTGATTTTAAAGGGCGCTTGTTGCACCATTTTTCACTTTTGGATAAGATGAAAGTGAATTACAGCAAAGCATTATTTGAAGTAAAAGCAAAAATATCGGCTACAGAAAATCACTTACTTCAAGTGGAATTAATCGCTGCAAATGCAACATCTTCAATTTATTACACTTTGGATGGCACACAACCTACCAGCAGCTCTTTATTGTATACAAAACCCATTACCATTGAAATAAATACTTTGTTGAAGGCGGCAAGTTTCGAGGCGGGAATTCAAAAGAGTGCCGTATTGGAACAAAAATTTGAAATGCATTTAGCTACTGGAGCAATTGTAACTTTAGATGAAGCACCTAGTAATTCCTATAAAGCAAATGGCGCCTTTAGCTTAGTTGACGGAATGTATGGAGACAGAGGAAAATTTGGTAGAGATTGGCTTGGTTTTTCTGGTAAAGATGTAAAAGCAACTATCGATTTAGGTTCGGTGAAAACAGTTCACACCATTACCATTGATGTCTTATCAAGTCCTGCAAGTTGGATTTATTATCCCAAACAAATAACGGTAGCTTATTCTGAAAATGGAATTGATTATACTTCAGAAAAGATAGTTTCTACAGATGAAATTGAAGCTTCAAGAGGTATTGTAAAAGTAGCACTACCAGCTGCTTCCGTTCGTTATATAAAAGTAAATGCCTTCAATCAAGGCAAAATAGAAAATGGAAATCCGGGTGCTGGTGAACCGGCTTGGTTATTTATTGATGAAATAAAAGTAGACTAATGAAAACAAGAAGAGATTTTATAAAAACAGCGGCTATTGCTGGAGCAGGATTGGCATTTACTGGAGTAAAAGCAGAAACAAAAAATACTATTCCAACCAAAATAAACAAACCTATTGTGTTGTCTACTTGGAATTTCGGGATTGAGGCCAATGCAGCAGCCTGGGAGGTTTTGAAACAAAAAGGGCGCGCTTTAGACGCAGTAGAAGCCGGAGTAAAAATCCCGGAAGGTGACCCTACAGAACGAAGTGTGGGCTACGGTGGTCGTCCTGATCGAGACGGTCGGGTGACCTTGGATGCTTGTATTATGGATGAATTTTCAAATATAGGCTCAGTCGCTTGCTTGGAATTCATTAAACACCCTATTTCGGTGGCACGTGCGGTTATGGAAAAAACACCGCATGTAATGTTGGTTGGAGACGGCGCTTTAGACTTTGCTTTGAAACAAGGATTTAAAAAAGAGAATTTGCTGGTTGAAGATTCTGAAAAAGAATGGAAAGAATGGCTTAAAAAATCAGAATATTCGCCTAAAGCCAACATAGAAAATCACGATACGATTGGTATGATTGCTATGGATGCAAACGGAAATTTATCTGGGGCATGTACCACTAGCGGAATGGCTTTTAAAATGCACGGTCGTGTGGGTGATTCACCAATTATTGGTGCGGGTTTGTATGTCGATAATGAAATTGGAGCAGCCACTGCCACAGGACATGGAGAAGAAGTAATTCGGATTGCAGGCGCGCATTTGGTAGTTGAATTAATGCGTCAAGGAAAAACACCACAGCAAGCCTGCGAGGAAGCGGTGCAACGAATTATTAAATTAACCAAATCGCGAAACAAAAATCTAGCCGACATTCAAGTTGGGTTTATTGCTTTAAATAAGGCAGGCGAATACGGTTCGTATTGCATTCAAGGTGGATTTAATTATGCCGTTTACGATGTTACAGGAAATAAATTAATTGACGCACCCTTTTATTTGAAGTAATTATGAAATTAGAAGTCGCTTGTTTTAATTTAGAATCGGTAGCCGTTGCTGCACAAAGCAAAGCAGATCGCGTGGAGTTTTGTGATGAATTAAACGAAGGAGGCACAACGCCAAGCAAAGAAGCTACAATAAAATCAAGAGCCTTGTTTTCAAAGGATTTACTAGTTATGATTCGTCCTCGTGGTGGCAATTTCAATTATTCAGAAACAGAATTTGAAGCCATGAAATATTCCATTATAGAATTAAAAAATACTGGAATTGACGGATTTGTTTTCGGAATCCTAACTCAAGATAACACCATAGACGTTCAAAGAAACTCCGAACTTGTGGCTTTGGCTCGTCCGTTGCCGTGTAGTTTTCATCGGGCAATTGATCATACAAACGATTATTTTCAAGGTATAAAAACAAGTATTGCAATTGGTTTCAAAACCATTTTAACCTCCGGACATGAATCAAAAATAGACTTAGGATCTGCAGCCGTGCAGGAAGCAGTACTTCGATTTGGAAATCAAATTCAGATTATGCCAGGTGGCGGATTACGTTCTTCCAATGCTTTGAAAATTAAAGAAATAACTAAAGCAACTTATTTTCATACTTCAGGTATAACTGATGCGACTGAAATTGCAAATCTGACTGAAATTAATGCACTTAAAGCTGTAATTGCCGATGCGTAAAAAGTGGTTTATTTTCATAATTCTATTACTCCATTCGATCTTGGGTTGGACCCAAAGTTGGAATCGATCGCTTTCAAAAGAAAATTGGAAGTTTCAAAAATTTTCGGATAACCAATGGAGCAAAGCCCAAGTTCCGGGAACGGCACATACCGATTTACTTTTGAATAAATACATTCCCGATCCTTTTTATGGCAGCAATGAAAAACAATTGCAATGGATTGAAGAACAATATTGGGTGTACCAAACCCAATTTGTTATTTCCAAAAAAGAACTACAAACCCAAAACAAAGAATTGATTTTTTACGGATTGGATACAGATGCCGAAGTGTATCTGAATGATTCCTTGATTTTGGAAGCCAATAATATGTTTCGGACTTGGCGCCTACCGGTTCAGAAATTGCTTCGTCAAGGCAAAAATAGATTACGAGTTGAATTTGAATCGGCTTCCTTAAAAGCTAAAAAAGCAGCCGCCCTATCCCCTTTTGTATTGCCTGGAGACGAGAAAGTCTATGTTCGAAAAGCACCATATCAATTTGGTTGGGATTGGGGACCCCGATTTGTAACCGCTGGAATTTGGAAAGACGTTTCGCTCCGTTTTTGGAATAGTGCCCAACTGGAATCGGTTTCTTATGCTCAAGAGGAATTAAACGATAAAGTAGCGAATTTGAAAATTAAAGCCACTATAAAATGCGAAAAGCCAGGGGTTTATTCGATTCAAATAAACAATAAAAGACAAACGATTACGCTCAAAAAAGGAATTCAAACTGTTGTAATTCCGTATCAAATTTCGAATCCTAAAAAATGGTGGCCCAACGGATTGGGGGAACCAAATTTGTACAATTTCTCGGTTCAAATTCGGAAGAAAGAAAATTTATTGGACGAAAAGAAATTACAAATTGGATTGCGAACTATCGAATTGGTGCAGGAAAAGGATGCTGCTGGCAAGAGTTTTTATTTTAAAGTCAATGGAAGAATGGTTTTTATGAAGGGAGCCAATTATATTCCTCCCGAATCGTTCCTAACCAAAATGACTTACAAAAAGTACAAAAACCTCATTGAAACGGCAGTAAAATCCAACATGAATATGCTGCGCGTTTGGGGAGGTGGCGTTTATGAAGACGATGCTTTTTATACCTTATGCGATCAAAAAGGGATTTTGGTTTGGCAAGATTTTATGTTTGCTTGCGCTTTATTTCCCGGTGATGAAAATTTTATATCCAATGTAAAAAACGAAGTCAAAGATCAAGTTGTTCGCTTGCAAAATCATCCGTGTATTGCGCTGTGGTGCGGCAACAATGAAGTAGATGAAGGTTGGAAAAACTGGGGTTGGCAGAAACAATACAACTATTCCAAACAAGATTCCACTACCATTTGGAACAACTACCAACGACTGTTTGAAAAAGAAATTCCAGCGGTTTTAGATTCTTTGGTATCCAAAGAAAACAATCGCTATTGGCCTTCCTCCCCTTCTATTGGCTGGGGGAAAAAGGAAAGTCTCACACAAGGGGATTCCCATTATTGGGGCGTTTGGTGGGGAATGGAACCTTTGGAAACCTACACTAAAAAGGTAGGCCGATTTATGAGTGAATACGGTTTTCAAGGCATGCCCGATTTGAAAACATTTGCAACTTTTGCCCAACCTAGCGAGAGAAACCTCACTTCGGATGCGGTGAAAGCGCATCAAAAACACCCTACGGGATACGAAACGATTCAAACCTATATGGAGCGCGATTACAAAGTTCCAACGGTATTTGAGGATTGTGTTTATGTATCGCAATTACTGCAAGCCAGAGGCTTTAAAATAGCTATTGAGGCGCACCGATCGGCGATGCCGTATTGTATGGGAAGTTTGTATTGGCAATTCAACGATTGTTGGCCGGTAACTTCTTGGAGCAGCTTGGATTATTTTGGCCGTTGGAAAGCAGCACATTACCAAATCAAACGCTCATTTGAACCCAAATTAATTGTGATTAAAGGTATTGAAGATACTAAGGGTTTAAACGCAATACAAGTGCAAATCATAAATGAAAAACTGACTAACGAAAAAGGAACGCTCCAAGTTCGCTTGATTGATTTTAACGGAACCGAATTATGGAAAACTACCAAGAAAATCGAATTACCTACCAATGCGGTAACTAATGCATTAGAACTATCAAAAACAGGAATCCCCGAAGCCAAACTCTGGAATCACTGTGTGCTGTATGCGGAATTCACTAATGCAAAAGGAGATCAAACAAAGGCAAACTATTATTTTGTTGCTCCAAAAGCATTGCAATTAACCAAAACCAACATAACCTACCGATTTATCGATAATAATCACTTAGAACTTTCTGCTACTGCTTTGGCCAAAGATGTTTTTATTCAAGGCGAAGGAATAGAATTGGAAGATAATTTTGTGGATTTGCTACCCAATGAAAAACGAATCTTAAAATTTAAAGGTAAAAAGGGCGTCTTGAAAATAAAGTGTTTGAATGATTTGTGATAAAAAAAGGTTTAGTTACTAATTTACGAAAGAATTACAATGGACTTTATTCTCAGTAAACAATAGAAAATGAATCAATTAGTTTATGCTAAAAAAAATAAATAGTTTTTTGTTGAAAATCTATTTGGAAAACTAAAAAAGGTTACTATATTTGCAACCGCAACGACAAAACTGGAGAAATGGCAGAGTGGTCGAATGCGGCAGTCTTGAAAACTGTTGACTGTAACAGGTCCGGGGGTTCGAATCCCTCTTTCTCCGCGAAAAGCGTGTTTCAAAAGAAACATAAAATTTCAAAAACCCTTTAAACATCAATGTTTTCAGGGTTTTTTTAGTTTTTAGCGATATGTCAAAATAAACATATTATATAAAAACGTTGTTACCCTTTTAGTTACCCTCCTATTATAAAAAAGTAATAGGGTAACTAAAAATAAAAAAATCACCCATATATCACCTTAGGTTCTTAGGTAATACTTTGATTAGTTCAGAATTTGCAACATTAATTTAAAACTTATAAATTATGTTAAAGACAAATTTTTACATCAAAGCTGACAAAGCAAAACTAAATGGTGAATGTCCTATTTACGCAAAAGTAAATTATAACAGAAAAACCATAACTTTAAGTACTGGAAGATATATAAATCCAGACAGATGGAAGTTTACAGATAACTTGAGAAAACCTGTAAAAATTCAGAACGAAAAGGTTATTAAGGAGTATTTAGAGATTTTTAGAATCAAAATCGAAAAAATCTACTACGATATTCAGAAGAAAGGATTAGATCTTACAATTGAAGAATTTAAGGCTATAATACTAGGAAAGTCACCAGTTAATAAAATTCCACATATTGTAGAACTTATTGATATTCATAATGAACACTTTTCTAAATTAGTAGCTATTAACGAACGTTCTAAAGCTTCGCTTCAAAAGTATGAACGAATAAAGGAATTAATCATTCAATTTAATAAAAAATATTACAACTGTGCTGATTTACCAATAAGTAAAATAAATGGGTCCTATGTTTTTAACTTTGAAAATTTCCTGAAGTTTGAAAGCATCCATAATGGTGTAATTGGTATAAAAAATAACACCATCGTTAAGTATTTCAATAATCTGAAAACAATTTTAAATTATGGTATTAAAATGGACATCGTTGATAAAAATCCATTTAATAAATATGATGGAAAAATAAGCGTTTCAGATGCAACCTTTTTAACAGTTGAGGAACTTCAACGAATAGAACAAAAAACCTTCACAATAGAAAGACTTGACAAAGTTAAAGACATATTTCTTTTTAGTTGCTATACAGGTTATGCTCCGGTAGATGCATGTAAATTAACTTCAGAAAATGTAATTACTGACGCTGATAAAACCTCATGGATTATTACAACAAGACAAAAAACAGGTACTCGGTCAAACGTGCCAGTACTACCCCCTGTTTTGAGAATAATAGAAAAATATAAGTCGAAGGAAAACACTCTTATACCTTCAATATCTAATCAAAAAATGAATGCTTATTTAAAAGAAATCGCTGATTTGGTTGGCATAACGAAAAACCTAACTTGGTATGTTGCACGTCATACATTTGCAACAACAGTTACGCTTGGAAATGGGGTGCGATTAGAAAACGTATCATCAATGCTCGGACATACAGTTATAAAACAGACACAACATTATGCAAAAGTACTCGATGTAAATGTAATGAAAGATATGAAAAAATTGAAAGATATGTTTTAGCAGGTATAGTTTATAGTGTAAAAAACACCAATTCATCTTATTTTCATATATTTGATAATTAAACAGTTAACATAATATTGTAATAATTATTATTTAAAATATTTCTTATTTTTTAAATTAATTATCACATAAAGAATAAGAGATATTTTAAATAATAATTAATAAAAATGGAAACAAAAACCGACTTAGTCAATAACTTAAACAAAATTCTTAATCCAAAGATTGAATACTGCCCGGTTAACAAAAAGTATATACTTGATGGAATATGGGATACCGATGTTAATATTCACAATTTAGACGAAAAAACATACAACTACGAAAAGTATCTTCTTGACAATTTAATCAGTTTTAATTCGCCAAAAGAAATAATTAAAGAAATATATGAGATTGTATGGGAAAAAGTTGAATGGTACCAAAATCATGGAATTAATGAATTTGCATTTTATGATGTAATTAAAAATTGCAGAATATACTTTGTTTATATTGAAAAACGATTTAGAAAGACAAGATGAGTTTAAGAGAGACAATATTGTAGAAGTAAACTTTAAAAATGATTCATTTTCATTAAATGAAAGTAATAACTTTTCTGCGAGTTCGAAAACTTATTTTAAAAATGCCATATTATTTTCCATTTTCTTTGCTAGTTTAGAATTAGACTTTTTCCGTTATCCTAGATTTATTCTTTGTGATAATTTGGAAGATAAAGGGATGGAAAAGGAAAGAACTCAAAATTTTCAAAAATTAATAACATCAATGTCAAATAGATTTGGGAATGATCATCAAATTATATTCACTACCTCAATGATAGCAGATGAGTTAAACAATTCTGAATATTGTATCGGAGAGAATTATGATCGAAATAATAAAACTTTAAAAGTTTAATTATCTAAATTAGACTATGAAATGATTATCAATAATTTATTATAAAAAAGCCTATAAAAAAGGCTTTTTTATTAATTCACTTTAAGTTAAGCATAAACTAATTCGGATTTCTTTAAAGTTTCAATAGCAGATAAAGCATCATCATTTGTTAAACCTACCATAGGACTTGTAAGAACGACTTTTTCTTTAATGTTAATAGGTAAACCATTCAATGACTTATCATCATCGATAATAACATAATTATTAATCCCCTTATTTTTAAGTTGCCAATTTAGGATTTCTTCCTTACGGCTCAAAAATGTGGTATTGTCATCAAGTTTACCTACAATAGATACATCAATACCTCTTTTCTTGAAAATCTTATGCCATTGGGGTAAACTATAAGTAGATTTATGAGATGTAGTTAAGACAATAGAAGCCCCAGTCTCCGAAATAATTCTTTGAAGACTTGAAACAGCTCTCGGGCTAAAATTTGAAAAACCATCTTCTAATCTCTCAACTGGTTTCCAAGAAGATGCCGAAAGCATTACACCATCTATGTCTAATAAGATTAACATGCTACAAAGATAATGTCTTTTTTTTAATATAAAGCATATTGGTTATTTTTTTAACTTATTGTTAATCAGTCATACAGTTCCTCGTAACGCTTTATATCTGCTTCAGTATCATAATCATTAAGATCAACATTTAATTTCTTCCATTCAAACCCATCAGCGGAAGGATTTTTTCCTCCTTTTGATGTTTCAAATTCCAAACCTAAAATACTCATACAAATGTAGCGATGATGACCGTCTGTAATAATATCTTCGTGTACTTTTATAGAACTAAATCTTTTACCTTGTTGTAATCTTCTATGGATTCTTTGAATTATTGGAAAACTAATCGCTCCTTGTCCGGGTTTAAATTCAAAATTTGCCTGTGCTAAAAAATCTTCAATTTCAGCCTTTGTTATTTCAGCCATTATAAAAATGTAAATTATGAAATGCAAACTTACAGAAATATTATAGTTTTATAAAGCTTTTCTAAATAATGAATTATACAATTTCAATAACTAATTCAATCATTGAACATCTAATTTTCAATATCCAAATCATAGTTTAGCAACATTTATTTTGCCGTTTCAATACAAATTAATATATTTATGATTCACAAATAGAATGAATTGTTTGCGATTTAAAGGGGGTAAAATCGGTTACCCTAATTTAAAAAGTATTTCAAATTACTGATATATAGCGAATTATAAGAGTGTTAAAAATCCCTCTTTGCCCCTTTGAAAAATGAAAGTCCTGTATTATAGTGAGGAAAAGCTACATAAGTGTATTTAGAGTTGACTTTTCCCTCATAAATATAAAAGCACTCAATGTACTTTTTCAAAATCGGAGAATTTGGAGTTATTGTCTTTATCACAAAAAGAGAATTATGCTCTAAATTTAATAAAAAATAAAAAACCAGAACTACATTATACCACTAAAAGAAATAAAAAAAACTGATACTTAAATTATATGTAATTAGATATAATTTATTGTTTTTATTTAGATTTATATGTATAAACATATAATGTTTGATATTAAAACTACAAGACACATTTAATTTATTACTATTAAAGCGGAATCAAAACTCAATAAAAAAATATATCCCAATATTGATAAATGCGGTGATTTAAAAGTTTTATTACCGTAAATATGCGGTGATTAATTCAAATAATAATTCAAATATTTGATAATGCGGTAGTAAATAACTATTTTTACCGCAAATAAGCGGTGATTATGTATATACATCAACAAAAAGACTGGCCACAATTCACATGGGATGCTGAACTAATAACAAAAATATTAGGTTCGGTTAGGCACCGTCAAGGACAAATATTAGGTCAAATGCAAGCTCTCGGTTTTCGGATACAAGAAGAAACGATGCTGAAGGCACTGACGATGGATGTAATGAAGTCAAGTGAGATAGAAGGAGAATTACTAAACCCAGAACAAGTTCGTTCTTCAATAGCGAGAAGATTAGGGATTGAAATAGCTGGAGCTTTACCAGCGGAACGTGATGTAGAAGGTATTGTAGAAATGATGTTAGATGCTACTCAACGTTATGATACTCCTCTAACAGATGAACGACTATTTGATTGGCATGCCGCATTGTTCCCAACAGGACGAAGCGGAATGTATAAAATAAAAACTGCCGATTGGCGTGATGATGTAATGCAAGTTACATCGGGAGCTATGGGAAAAGAAACGGTACATTTTGAAGCACCTCCAGCCTCTAAAGTACCAAGTGAAATGAATGTTTTTTTAGATTGGATTGAAAAATATACAGACCTTGACGCTGTTTTAAAAGCAGGTCTTGCCCACTTATGGTTTGTTACTATTCACCCTTTCGATGATGGCAATGGTCGTATTGCAAGAGCTATTACTGATATGCTATTAGCTAGAGCAGATAAAAGCCCACAAAGGTTTTATTCCATGTCGGCACAGATACAAGCAGAACGTAACAAATATTATGACATACTTGAAAGTACTCAAAAAGGAAACCTTGATATTACAGCATGGCTAATCTGGTTTTTGGACTGTTTGATGCGTTCCATGGAGCAAACAGATGAAACTATCAAAAAAACAATGGCTCGTGCCCAATTTTGGGAGACAAATAAAGAAACTTCATTTAATGCTCGTCAACAGAAAATACTTCAGTTGCTTTTGAATGATTTCTTTGGCGTACTAAGCGTATCCAAATATGCGAAAATCGCAAAAACATCAACCGATACAGCTTTGAGAGATTTACA
>CANGFO010000015.1 GCA_947453195.1 Flavobacteriaceae bacterium | reverse complement strand
TTTGTGGGCGATGAGGGGTTCGAACCCCCGACCCCCTCGGTGTAAACGAGGTGCTCTGAACCAGCTGAGCTAATCGCCCGATTTTTGATTTCTCATTAATCAGGGTGCAAATATAGGGCTTATTTTTAATCTAGCAAACATTTTCTATAAAACTTCTGCTACAACAAAGGTGCTTCCACCTATGTAAATAAAGTCGTCTTTATCGGCACTTTCTCTTGCTGCTTGATAAGCATTTGAAACAGAATTATATACTTCGCCCGCAAGTTGATTTTTACTAGCTTTTTCTTGTAGAATTGAAGCGTCTAAACCCCGTGAAATTGCTGGTTTGCAAAAATAATATTTGGCATCTACAGGAAATAAGGGAAGTATTTCGTCTAAATCTTTATCATTTAAAACGCCTAAAACAACATGAAGTTTTTGGTAACTTTCTTTTTTAATTTGATTCAAAACTACTTTCAATCCATGGGAATTATGTGCAGTGTCACAAATTGTTTTTGGTTCAACACCAAGTTGTTGCCATCTTCCTTGCAACCCAGTATTAGCAATTACATTTAGGAATCCGTTTTTAATATTTTCCTCAGAAAGTAAAAACGTGCCTTGCTCTTGCAGTACTCGAATGGTTTGTAATACCGTTTTTTTATTTGCATTTTGATAATCACCAAGCAATGCAGAAGGGTAGGTTTCGGTTATTAAATCGGATGCAAAATACATTCTCGAATTGGTTTGTTTCGCTTTTTCTATAAAAACTAATTTAGTTTCCTCATTGTATTCGCCAATAACCACAGGAATTGTTTCTTTAATTATTCCAGCTTTCTCCTTTGCAATACTCGAATAAGTGGTGCCTAAAAACTGAGTGTGGTCTTTGGCAATATTCGTAATCACAGAAATTAACGGAGTTATGATGTTGGTAGCGTCCAATCTTCCGCCCATTCCAACTTCTATAATAGTAATATCGGTTTTTTCTTTTTGGAAATACTCAAATGCCAATCCCACTGTCATTTCAAAAAAACTGAGTTCGTTTTCTTTAAAAAAAGATTTGTTTTTTTCTACAAACTCACAAACAAAATTTTCTGCAATTTCTTCACCGTTGATTTTTATTCGTTCTCTAAAATCTTTAAGATGCGGGGAAGTATACAAACCAACTTTATAACCTGCTTCTTGCAAAATGGAAGCTAACAGATGTGATGTTGAACCTTTTCCGTTAGTGCCAGCTACATGAATGCATTTCAGATCCTTTTCGGGATGATTTAAATGCGTTGCCAATAACTGCGTGTTGGTTAAATCTTCTTTATAGGCTGAAGCACCTTGCAGTTGATAAACAGGTAATTGATTAAAAAGCCAGTTGATTGTTTCTTGGTAATTCATTTATTTTTAGAATAAAAAAAATCTAATACAAAATATTTTTCCAAATTTGTAGTTTACTATTATATTAGAAATTATCTTTAGTGCAAATTTGAGATTATTTTTAATAACTAAATCAAAAATAAAAAAGTATGATGAATTTTTTTCTACAAGTGCAAAACGATACAATTGCTAAAGCCACTGGTGCTGTAATAGAAGGTACCGTAAAAACGAACGAAATTACAGTATTAGAATTCATTTTTAAAGGAGGATTTTTCCTTATTCCGATAGCTCTTTTGTTATTTTATACTTTTTATTTGATTATCGAACGTTATTTATATATCTATAAACGTGCGGTTATTGATCCGTTTTTAATTCGCGATATCCGCGAAAATTTAAATGCTGGTAATTTGGATGCCGCGGTAAATAATGCCGAGAGAAATGGTACTGCTTCAGGCTACGTTCTTCGAGAAGGAATTTTAACTATTGGAAGGCCTATTTCTGAAATTGAATCAAATATGGAGCGTGCTGCAAATATTGAAATTGGTGGAATGGAACGCAAATTAGGTCAATTAGGTTTAATTGCAGGTATTGCTCCAACCTTTGGTTTTATTGGAACGATCTCGGGAGTTATTAAAATATTTTATAGTATTTCTCAAACCGAAGATATTAGTATAGGGAATATTTCTGGAGGATTGTATGAAAAAATGATTAGCTCTGGAGCTGGATTGGTTGTGGGAATTATTGCCTATTCGGCCTACCATTTATTTAATGGTAAAATAGACAGTTTTGCGTTAAGCATTCAAAAACAAGTATTAGATTTTGTTAATATAATTCAGCGTCCAAATGGTAAAACGAAATAAACGATTTCATGCCGAAGTAGCTACTTCGTCGTTAAGTGATATCATGTTCTTTTTGCTTTTGTTTTTCTTAATTATTTCAACATTAGCAAATCCGAATGTGATTAAAATGACCTTGCCAAAATCTAAAACAAGTGAAAAGACCAACAAACAGCTGATTAGTTTGTCTATCACAGAAGATAAAAGATATTATTTGGATAAGGAAGAAATAGCATTTGCCGATTTAGAAACTACCTTACTATCAAAAATGGGAGCTTCTAAAGATCAAACAGTTGTAGTTCGAATTCCATTTAATTTGCAAGTGCAGGATTTGGTTGATGTACTTCAAATAGGAGTGAAAAACAAATTGAAGTTTGTGATTGCAACCAATAATTCAAAATAAAAAAAGGCAGTTTAAAACTGCCTTTTTTTAATTCTTAACCATGAACGGTTTCTGCTTTTCCATAATTGGAAATTAGTTCGCCTTCAAATTCCAACCATTCTTTCCAGCGTTTATCTACATCCACTTTCTCGGTATATTTTCTAGCAAATTTTAAGAAAGTAGTATAATGACCGGCTTCGCTAATCATTAATTCTCTGTAAAATTCGGCTAATTTTAGATCTTTTATATTTTGAGATAAAACCTTAAAGCGTTCGCAGCTTCGAGCTTCAATCATCGCCGAAAACAACAAGCGGTCTATAAATGAATCGTTTCTGCTTCCGTCTTTTTTCATGAATTTAAAAAGTTCATTAACATAATGATCTTTGCGCTCACGGCCTAGTTTTAGTCCGCGTTCTTTAATGATGTTGTGCACCATTTGAAAATGTTCCAATTCTTCTTTGGCAATTTCTAGCAAGTCGGTTACAAGTTCTTCGTGTTCCGAATTGTAAGTGATAATTGTAATAATATTAGTAGCGGCTTTTTGTTCGCACCAAGCATGATCGGTAAGAATTTCTTCAATATTTGATTCGACTATGGTAACCCATCTTGGGTCGGTTACTAATTTTAGACCTAACATTTGCGTTCTATTTTGATATATGCAAAATTAAGTCTTTTCTTTGTAATTGAATTCGATATTATGGTAAAATCTAAAAGTTTATTAATTCTTGGTTTTGTTTGGCCCGAGCCAAAATCTTCGGCTGCCGGAAGTCGTATGATGCAATTGATTGATTTATTTGCTGCGGCAAATTATAAAATCACTTTTGCAAGTACGGCACAAAATTTAGAATTTTCTGAAGATCTTACCAGTCTCAGAATTTCAGTCAAAAGCATTGAGTTGAATTCTTCTTCGTTTGATGAATTTATTATAGAATTAAATCCTGAAATTGTTTTATTCGATCGATTTATGGTGGAAGAGCAATTTGGTTGGCGCGTTTCAGAATGTTGTCCAGATGCTTTAAAAATACTCGATACCGAAGATTTGCATTGTTTGCGTCAAGCGCGACAATTGGCTGTAAAGCAAAATCGAAAATTTACTTTTGATGATTTGTTTTCCGATGTTGCCAAAAGAGAAATTGCGAGTATTTTGCGATGTGATTTAACCTTAATGGTATCCGAATTTGAAATGGATTTATTGCAAGCCCAATTTAAAATTGATAACGAGTTATTGTTTTATTTGCCTCTATTTTCGGAGCAACTTGAAGAAAATCCTTCGTTTGAAAATCGAACTGATTTTGTGTTTATTGGTAACTTCCTTCACGAACCCAATTTAGATTGCGTTCGTTACTTAGCCAACACGATTTGGCCTATATTATATTCAAAATTGCCAGAAGCTAAATTGTTTATTTATGGTGCTTATCCAAATGATAAAGTGATGCAGTTGAATAATCCTAAAATTAACTTTCAGGTATTGGGTAGGGCAGAAGAGGCTCTTGAAGTAATCAAGAATGCAAGAGTCATGTTGGCACCGCTTCGGTTTGGAGCTGGTATAAAAGGTAAATTATTGGAGGCGATGCAATGCGGAACTCCAAGTGTTACTTCTTCAATTGGCGCTGAAGCTATGGCTGGTGATTTAGAGTGGAACGGTTTTGTTATGGATGATCCAAAGGAGTTCGTAGCCTCTGCAATAGCACTATATTCGAATGCTTCACTTTGGAAACAAAGTCAGGAAAATGGTTATACTATTGTAGAAAAACGATATCAAAAGGTATTATTTGAAAGTGAATTTATTATTCGGATTTATTCCATAAAAGAAAATTTGAGGCAACACCGAAATGTCAATTTTATGGGGTCTATTTTACAATTTCATTTAAATTCAAGCACCAAGTACATGAGTAAATGGATTGAGGAAAAGAATAAAAAATAAAAAACCCGCTTTTTTGAAGCGGGTTTTTTGTATGATCAAAAACTTAGTATTAAGCTAACATAGTAACTGGATTTTCTATAAACAGTTTTAATGTTTGTAAGAATTGCGCTCCAGTAGCACCATCAATAGTTCTATGGTCGCACGCTAAAGAAAGCATCATGGTGTTTCCAACTACAATTTGTCCATTTTTCACAACTGGTTTTTCAATGATTGCTCCAACAGAAAGTATTGCAGAATTTGGTTGATTGATAATCGAATTGAATTCAACGATACCAAACATTCCAAGGTTTGAAACAGTAAATGTACTTCCTTCCATTTCGTTTGGAAGTAATTTTTTAGTTTTTGCTCTTCCAGCTAAATCTCTTACACCAGCGCCAATTTGAGATAAACTCATAGCATCTGTAAATCGTAAAACTGGAACCACTAAACCATCTTCTACAGCAACTGCAACGCCAATATTCACATGGTGGTTAATGGTAATCGCATCCTCATTCCATTGTGAATTGATTTTTGGATGTTTTTTCAAAGCCATTGCACACGCTTTAATTACCATGTCGTTAAATGAAACTTTAGTATCTGGAACGGCATTGATCATTGCTCTCGATTTCATTGCTTCATCCATGCTTACTTCAATGGTTAAATTGTAGTGTGGTGCCGTGAATAAAGATTCTGCCAATCTTTTAGCAATAATTTTTCGCATTTGCGAATTGTTGATTTTTTCGGTTACCACTTCTCCAGCAGGTACAAATGGTTTTGCAGCTGCAACTGTTTGTTCAGAATGAGAAACGGCTGGTGAAGCAACAGCTGGTGCTGAAGCATTGTGGTTTTCTACATCACTTTTAGTGATTCTACCATTTTCACCGGTACCTTTTATTTGAGAAAGGTTAATACCTTTATCTTTTGCGATTTGTTTTGCTAATGGTGAAGCAAAAATACGGTCATTTGATGTTGTAGATGAAACATTAGAAGTCGCTGCTACTGGAGCCTGAACTTTCTCAGCACTCTGAGCAACTGGAGCTTCTGCTTTTCCAAAATTTTCTGCAACACCTGTAATGTCAGTTCCTGCAGGTCCAATAATAGCTAATACGCTATCTACTGGAGCCGATTCCCCTTCTTGAATTCCAATGAACAATAAAGTTCCTGCGTTGAAAGATTCAAATTCCATTGTTGCTTTATCGGTTTCGATTTCAGCAAGAATATCACCTTCGTTAACAGTATCTCCTACTTTTTTCAACCAAGTTGCTACAGTTCCTGTAGTCATTGTGTCACTTAAACGTGGCATGGTGATTACTTTTACACCTGTAGGTATTGCTACGGATGTTTGTGTTGTAGCTGGTGCTTCTGCAACTGGAGCTGCTTGCGCTGCTACAGATGGAGCCGCACCTGATAATAATCCAGAAATATCTTCTCCTTCTTTTCCAATGATAGCTAATAAAGAATCTACTGGAGCCGATTGACCTGCTTCAATTCCGATGTGTAATAAAACACCTGAATTAAAAGATTCAAATTCCATTGTAGCTTTATCGGTTTCGATTTCTGCTAAAATGTCACCTTCTTTAATAGTGTCTCCCACTTTTTTTAGCCAATTTGCAACTGTCCCTTCGGTCATTGTGTCGCTCAATCGAGGCATTGTAATTACTGTAGCCATGATTATAATCTATGAGAAATGAATGGATAATTTTCTTGTTCGTAAACTACATCATATAATTGTTGTGCTTCTGGGAAAGGAGATTCTTCGGCGAATTTTTCACATTCGTCAACTAAATCTTTTACTCTTTGATCCATTGCTTCAATTTCTGCATCTGTAGCATACTTTTTTTCTTTGATGATATCTAAAACTTGAGTGATTGGGTCAATTTTTCTATATTCATCTACTTCTTCTTTTGAACGATATAATTGGGCATCCGACATCGAGTGACCTCTATAACGGTATGTCTTCATTTCTAAAAATGTTGGCCCGTCACCACGACGTGCTCTTTCGATAGCTTCAGTCATTGCTTCAGCTACTTTTACAGGGTTCATTCCGTCAACTGGTCCGCAAGGCATTTCATAACCTAATCCTAATTTCCAAATGTCGGTATGGTTAGCCGTTCTTTCTACTGAAGTTCCCATTGCATATCCATTGTTTTCACAAATAAACACTACAGGAAGTTTCCATGTCATTGCCATGTTAAATGCTTCGTGAAGTGATCCTTGACGTGCAGCACCATCTCCAAAATAGGTTAAGGTAACTCCGCCAGTACTGAAATATTTATCGGCGAAAGCCATACCTGCACCAACAGGAATTTGAGCTCCTACAATTCCGTGACCACCAAAAAATCCGTGCTCTTTAGAGAAAATGTGCATTGATCCCCCCATACCTTTAGAAGTACCGGTAACTTTTCCGTAAAGCTCTGCCATAACTTTTTTAGGATCTACTCCCATTCCAATTGGCTGAACGTGATTACGGTATGCCGTGATCATTTTATCTTTAGATAAATCCATTGCATGAAGAGCACCAGCAAGTACTGCTTCTTGTCCGTTATATAAATGTAAAAAACCTCTTACTTTTTGTTGGATATAAACAGCAGCTAATTTGTCTTCAAATTTTCTCCAAAACTGCATGTCTTCATACCATTTTAAATAGACTTCTTTAGTAATCTCTTTCATTTTTAATGAATTACGGATGTTATTTTATATATTTTTATTTAATTCGGATACAATAAATTGCTTTTCACAAATTTACGAATTGCAAAAGTAAGATATTGTATGTAGATGTAAAAATTAAAAGCATTGAAATTGATACAATTTTTTCAATTGTTTTATCAAAAATACTAACTATATCGATATAGCTTACAACGAGTTGCTGTTAAAGGATAAAGGCAGTAAATTATTGATTGAATTGGATTTATACACTTCTCCTGATTCTCCCATGAAATAAATTTCTATTGGGGCATCTTGCTTAAATTCATATTCTGCTATAGATTGTCGGCAGGCACCACAAGGTGGAATAGGCGATAAAGTGGGGTTGCTATCGGATGCAGCTGTAATTGCGATAGTTACAATTTTTGCTTCTGGGTATACTGCTCCTGCTTGATAAATAGCCACTCTTTCGGCACAAAGCCCAGATGGGTAGGCAGCATTTTCTTGATTGGACCCCAAAACAATTTTACCATTATCTAAAACTATCGCAGCACCCACTCTAAAATGAGAATAAGGGGCATACGCTTTCTTTCTTATTTCAATGGCTTGATGCATTAAAGATTGGATGTCCTCTGGCAAATGCGTTAGGCTTTCAAATACTTTAAAAGTGGTAGTAATGTGTATTTCTTTCATGGGTATGGAGGAAAAAAAATCCAAATTTCAAACAGAAATTTGGATTGTTGTTAATTTGTTTTGACTATTAAAGATCGTCGTATTTATCTCCAAAATTAAACGTTAGAGAAAAACGAAGCGTGTTTTCTAAAGGGCTTTTAATGTTTGAAGCATTGAATAAATAAGAAACATCAACTTTAACTACATTGTATTTAAATCCGGCGCCAAGTGAGAAAAATTTTCTAGCTCCTTTTACAGGGCTTTCATGAAAATATCCCATTCGAAATGCAAATGAATCTTGATACATATATTCTGTTCCTACCGAGTAAGTAATTTCTTTTAACTCTTCAGAAAATCCTCCAGGAGCATCATTGAATGATTTGAACATTCCAGAAACCCAGTTTGTTTTTTTATATTCCTCATTAATTAATGATTGGTCAGTATTATCAATTACCCCATCACCATTAACATCAGTTAGCGCTTGTGGAGTTGGTACCATTAATTTGGCAAATTCCACATTTAAAGCCACTTTGTTATAATCGTCTAAGATAAAATCAAATCCTCCTCCAAGACGCATGTTTGCTGGTAAATAATTTGAGGTGATGTCATTTTTTGTGGCGTCATAACTAATTTTTGGACCCATATTTTGGAAATTGAAACCCAAACGGTATCTTCCGTTAAAATCACTGAAGGCAATTTCTTCCGATTGAAAGAATCCGGCTACATCTACCGCAAAAGAGGTACCTGCAACTGCATCGACGTTTTGATCTTGAATTTTCAAATTCGATCTAATGTAGCGTCCCCCAACCGCCATACTAAAATGGTCACTTAGTTTTAGGGAATACGAACCGTCTAAAGCCAATTCATTTGGTTTAACCACTTTTGCTTCATCGTCATAATTTTGTCTCAACTCAATATCACCCAGACTGAAATAACGCAAACTTGTTGCAAACGCACTTCTCTCCGAGATACGGTTGTAGTAGTTAACTTGACCCAAGGAAATATCGTTTACCAATTGGGTTAAATAGGGAGTATAACTAATTGAAAATCCTTGTTTGTCGGTAGCAAAAGCATATTTCGCTGGATTCCACTGTTGGGAATACGCGTCGGTAGAAGTGGCAACCCCTTGGTCTGCCATACCTGCAGCACGTGCATCAGAAGCAACCAAAAGAAAAGGAACTCCGGTGGTGATTACTCTTTCCTGTGCATAAAGGTTAGGATTTGCGAATAAAACCAATAGTAATAGGAGTGTGTTTTTATTTGTGCAAAAATTCTTTAGGAATAGATTTTTTTGAAACATTGATTTCATTTTTTTTGTGGTGTAATTAATTAACAAATATAGTATTTTCTTATAGGATTACAAGTTTTTCGTATTTTTCAGCCTTATTATTGGAAATTGTTGATTTTACGGTGAGTTTGTATATGTAGACTCCCTTACCAATTTTATCTCCAAAATCATCTTTGCCATCCCAGGTAATTTCTCTAGACAAAAAGCCTTCTGTAGTGATGATTTGATTGATGGTTTTTACGACTTTCCCAGTAATTGTTAGCACTTGAACCTGTACTTCTAAAGGTTCATAAGGTTTATTGTGACTGAACCAAAACTGCGTATAATTCACAAACGGATTTGGGTAATTTAACACATTAGTCAAGGTGATTTCTTGACTGTTGGCAACTACAAATTGAATTTCACTTGAAACAAAATTATTGTACACATCCCAAGCTTTAAAAGTGATGGTGTGCAAACCTGCCGCTAAATTCCGTAACTGAAATCTAATTTTTCCCTTGGTGTAATTGTTGAGCTCGGTTTCGTAATAGTCGTTTAAAATATACGGTTTGGTTTCATTTCCGTCTAAAATTCCTACAATATCATGTCCAATTCCGCTTGCGGTATTTATTCCGTGTTCGTCTTCTAAAAAGGCTAATAAATAAGGAGATTCATTAGTGATTCCTCCATTTACAAAGGTTTCATCATTCATGTAAAGGCGAACTCTTGGGGGAGTAACATCGGCAACAGCATTGGTATTTACCCCGCCAACTTTAATGTTCAAATTGTAACCTGTTTTGTCTTCTAATACTTGATTTTTTTTAGCATAAAAACTCACTCTTCCGTTTCCTAGTGGAATTTTAATGTCTTTAGGAACCACAAATCCGATTTCAAACAATCCATTTGAAACGGAGGCATTTCCTCTAAAAATGGTTTCTCCTAGACTGTTTAATGGAATAGGCGGACTGAATCCGTCATTGTTTAAAGTCATTATTGTGTAGTTTTTATCAAAAACATTTATGGCCACATCCCCATTAAAATTGGATAACAATAGGCCGTTTTCGTCTTGTACTTCGCCAGATAATTTTACATAACTTAATGCTTTCAGGTCATCTACTGGAAGTGTGAGAGGAACATCATTTATTTTGGTAAGTACGACTTTTGGTTTTGGAATTGCCAGCATTAATGCTGGGTCGCCAATGTAGGAGGTCACCCGAATAGCAGATCCATCGGCATTACTAATGCTTTTGGCTTGCCTTAATGCTTCTGCAACCGATACGCTTGGTGTGTTTCCGAAGGAGTAAAGAATTCCGGAAAGAGAACTGTTAAAATCAAAGGCATAGCTGATTTCTCTTGTGGTTGAAATTAATGAAATGGCCCCTCCTTTTGGGTTCCAATAGGTGTATTCTCCCGCTGTTGGTCGGACGGGATTGTCAAAACGTGTAAACTGACAAGTAATGGTAATAAAAAGAGGGTAACGGTATTGGTTGTAATAATTAGCTCCATCAAGTTTGTCCCATAGGCGTTCACCTGTAAGTCCGTCTTCGCCACCATGACCTAAAAAGTTGAATACTAAAGCCCCTTTTTCGAAGTAATTATTTAAATCTTCTTTTGCTTTAGGGTAACGATCACCCCCGGCAGATGTTTCTTGTTGGTACGAATCCAAAAGAATTTTCTTGAAATTCACAATTGGTTTATTGGAATAAATAGTATCAGTAAGTGAATTTTGAGCAGCTTGCAAAACATTATCTCCTGTTTTATCGGTGTCATCGGAAATGGCTACATAGTTGTTTCTCCAACTTCCATAGGATTTTATATCGTAGTATTCGATAACCTTGTTTACCATTTCTTCAGCTTGTTGAGCTGAAGAAATTAGCATTCTCCCAACTGCAATATCTGGAGCTCCATAGCCATTGTCTAGATTTCCTTCGCTAGGATCCATCTCGACAAAATAATCATCAGAAGAGAAAGAAGCTGCCGTTTCATAATAACTATTTACGGCATGATAAATGGGTACCACATTGGTGTTATTGCGAATTCGATCTTTAAAATCAAAAGAAGCATCTCCAAAAAGATTCACATATTTTACTTTGTTGGCTGCAGTAGAAGCATTTTGATACACGTATTTAATGAAATTTCGTATAGCGCCAATATCTTGTTTTCCGCCACCAAACTCTGGGTAAATTAGTTCAAGATTCACCACTTTGACGTTTAATCCTGAATAATTTCGATGAAAATTAGCTAATTTTTCTGCTTGAGCATTTAATGAACTTGGAGTGATAATTAAATAATCAATGTCTTGAAAAACGCCTTGATTGTTTTTGAAAATAGTCCCTTTTAAATTTTGATTGGCAACTGAAGGATTGGAGTCTTTTGAAGGAGTATACGTATCCGATAAATCAAGTGCAATGTATTTATTAGCTTGGCCTAAATTGGTTTTGAAAGCAAAATTACTTTGCCCACTATTATTATAATTACCTATGTTGTATATATCAGTAATGTCCCAAACTTGAGAAATTCCTGTTGCATTGGTAAATTGGTATTGGCCAATTCCAGTTAATGAAGTGGTTGAATTATTTGTAAAACGAAATTGTCTTCCGTATCCAACTAAATTGCTTTTTACCTTTAAATTAATGAAATCCAAATAACCTTTTGAGGTTGGCACTCCATTATTGTTGTAAGTAAGTTTAATGCTGATTGTTGTAGCAGCAGGGAAAGTAGTATTATAGGGCAAACTAGCTTCAGCCGCCGCTTTACCAGAATTCAAAGCAACATCTACCATGTTTAAAGTGCCTAAGTTGGCTCCGTTTGCAGTAACAACAAATGAGGTTGCTACAACCGAATTTGCTCCGGTATGTATCGCTACATTCACTGGAGTTGTGGTGTCGATATTTGGAAACGAAAAATCAAAAGTTTGTTCGTTTTTGGTACTAAAATCTTCGCCAAACCAAGTTCTACCTAGACGGCCAATATTTGTTAAATCAACCTCGTGAAATTGATAATCATCAAAAGTGGTAAAGGAACTAGTTGCTGTTCCTGTAGGTTCGGATAGGGTATTAATTCTTTTACCGTTTGTGGCTCCAATTGTGATGTAATAATAGGATTTGTCGGCGTATAAATTTAAATTGGTATTGTTTTCGGCGCTCCAATTATCCATACCTTCTCCATAAAATAGTATATAATCCCCATCATTAAATGAACCGTCTGATTCCCCAACAACTTGAATGGCATTTTCAGCAAGATCATTAGGGTAAGCAATGCTATTAGTTAAAGGTGCCATGCGGCCTCCAAGACTATAGATTTGAATTTTTTGAGGGTCAATATTATTCGGGTTAAACCCTAAATCGGATAAAAAACTTTTAGAAATTTTATATATGCCCGATTTTTGAACATAAATTCGTTTCCATGTTCCGGATGCCAAAACCGAGTTGGTTATTGCAGTAGTAGAATTATTTGAAATTTGTTTGTTTCCAAAAGAAGATTTCGTGAAAGAATACGTTAACGAAAGTACTTTTTTGTACCCTGTTTCGTCTTTGATAATAGGGCAAAAAGAAAGATAGCCGTAATTTTGATCTCTAGCCGTGATGGTTTTTATAGAGGCGTTAATGGTGCTTTTTATTTCAGATTTAGATAAATCTCCTATTTGAGATTCAGAAATAGATTCGTAGCTAATGTTAGTAACTTGAAGTGAGTTTTCGTCAATAAAATAATCTATCGGGATTTTTTTTACAAAAAATAAAGATCTGTTATGGAAATTAAAATTGTAACTATCTGATGAAAATTGTGGGATTTGCAATTTGGTTTCTTCTAGTGCATATTCCGTTTTAGTGAGCCAATCTATTGAGATTGTTGCACTTTGTTGTGCTTTTAAAAAGCAGCTTAGTAGAATAAAAAAACAAGTAAGAATATTTTTCATTGGATATGAAAACGAAAATATATAGTAAATATTACAATTTGGTAAAATTAAAATTAATAATTTGGTTACACAATAATAAATAAGTGGTTGCGTTATTAAAATATGTTGAAAAATATTTTTTCTATTTTTTAAAAAACTTGTTGCGGTATCAAGGTTAATTCTTATATTGCGGCTCGAAATTTATTACCTACTTAAGTATGAATGTAAACAAATTTATGACAATGAGATTGTTATTTGTATTAGTAATCTCGGTTAGTATTACAAGTTGTAGCAAAAAGTCAAGTTCTAATTCTGGATCTAAAGGAACCGGTTGGAAAATCAATGACAAAAAAGGAGGGTTTCAATATGCTTCTAAATTTAAGAAACAAGAAACTGCACCAGGTTTGGTATTAGTTGAGGGTGGAACATTTACTATGGGTAAAGTTCAAGATGATCCAATGCACGATTGGAACAATACACCAAACCAACAACATGTTATGTCCTTTTATATGGATGAAACAGAAGTTACCAATTTGATGTATATGGAATATATTGACTGGACAAAGCGAGTATTTCCTCCAGAGCAAGATAACTACAAAACCATTTATGAAGGTGTATTGCCAGATACATTAGTTTGGAGAGATCGTTTAGGTTATAATGAAACGATGACAAATAACTATTTAAGACATCCAGCTTACGCTGAATACCCAGTGGTTGGTGTGAATTGGATTCAGGCAACTGAATTTAGTAAATGGAGAACTGACCGTGTGAACGAATCAGTATTAGAAAGAGAAGGCTATTTGAAAAAAGATGCTAAAGTACTTGATGTAAAAGCAGATGCTACTTTTAGCACAGATACCTATTTAGCTGCACCTTCTAAAACATTTGGAGGAGATGATAAAGTTGTATTAAAAGGCAGAAAAAATTCTAAAGCTGCAGGTAAAGGAGGAACTAAAGGGCCTGGTGGAACTACTAAGCCAGCAACTAATGTATATGCTCAAAGAACATCTGGTATTATTTTGCCAGAATATCGTTTACCAACAGAAGCAGAGTGGGAATACGCTTCAGCATCTGATGTAGGACAAAGAGAATACAATACTTACAAAGGTCAAAAGAAATATCCTTGGTCTGGTAGCTATACTCGTTCAAGAAAAAGACAAATTAAAGGGGACCAATTGGCTAACTTTAAACAAGGTAAAGGAGATTACGGCGGAATTGCAGGTTGGTCTGATGATAATGCGGATATTACTAATAAAGTAAAATCATATCCACCAAATGACTTTGGATTATATGACATGGCAGGTAACGTTGCCGAATGGGTAGCCGATGTGTACCGTCCAATAGTTGATGATGAAGCAAGTGACTTTAACTACTATAGAGGTAATGAATTTACCAAAAATAAAATTGGTACTGACGGTAAAGTAGAGTTAGTTACTTCAGAAACTCAAAAATTTGATACATTATCAAATGGAAGACTTATGGCAAGAAACTTTATTGGTCAAATTGCTCAAGTTCCTGTAGATGAAAAAGAAACTTATTTAAGAAAAAACTTTGATAAGAGTAATGAGAAAAATTATAGAGATGGGGATAAACAATCTTCAAGATATTTTGATTTTGGTACTTCAGAAGAAGGTGACGGAAAATTAAAAGATGAGCAAAGAATGTATGATTCACCTGTTCACAATGTATCTACAGATAGTATTGGTAACATGATTCGTAAATACGATCACTCTAATAAAAGAACAACTTTAGTAAATGACGATGTAAGAGTTTATAAAGGAGGATCTTGGAGAGATAGAGCGTATTGGTTAGATCCAGCTCAAAGAAGATATTTCCCACAAGATATGGCAACGGATTATATCGGATTTAGATGTGCAATGTCTAGAGTAGGTCCAAAATCAGATTTCAAAAAATCTGCTAGAAATAAAAAAAGATAATATTTATAATTAAATATAGCAAAAGCCCTTTTATTAGGGCTTTTTGTTTTTTAAAATAGATTTATAATGACAATTAGCGAAATTCATAAATTATTTCTAAGCTGTTCTTCAGTAGTTATTGATACCCGAAAAATCACTCCAAAATCCTTTTTCGTGGCCTTAAAAGGAGAACGATTTGATGCCAATACTTTTACAAAGGAAGCCTTAGCTAATGGAGCTTCTTATGTTCTTATTGATAATAAGGATTATTTTATTGATGAAAGAACTATTCTTGTAGAAGATGGTTTAACTGCACTACAGCAATTGGCTAAATACCATCGGGAATATTTAAAGATTCCGATTATTGCTTTAACCGGAAGTAATGGGAAGACTACAACCAAAGAGTTGATAAATGTTGTATTATCTAAAAAATACATTACGAAAGCCACTATTGGAAATTTAAATAACCATATTGGTGTTCCTTTAACCTTGCTTTCTTTTACTTCAGAAACTGAAATTGGAATCGTTGAAATGGGGGCCAACCACCAAAAAGAAATTGAGTTTTTGTGTGGCATTGCCTTACCAGATTATGGTTACATAACCAATTTTGGAAAAGCCCATTTAGAAGGTTTTGGCGGAGTAGAAGGAGTGATAAAAGGCAAAAGCGAAATGTACACCTATATTAAGTCAAACAATAAAAAAGTGTTTGTAAATTTAGATGATGCAATTCAAAGTGATAAAACCAGCGCTATGGATCGAATTACTTTTGGTCAAAATTCCGCTACTGCATCAACTGGTGTATCTAATGTAATTGCCAATCCATTAGTTGAATTGCAATTTCACGCACTTATAGTTAAGTCCAATTTAATTGGTTTGTACAATGCGAATAACATTAGTGCAGCAATTACTATTGGAACTTATTTTGAAGTTACAGATAAAGATATTAAGGAGGCCATTGAAAGTTATATTCCCGAAAATAATCGATCGCAATTACTTAATAAAAATTCTAATGAGATAATCTTAGATGCATATAATGCAAATCCGAGTAGTATGCTTGTGGCTTTGCAAAATTTTTTGCAATTGGATAAAACCGATAAAGTAATTATTATTGGTGACATGTTTGAATTGGGCGAAGAAAGTCTAGCAGAACATCAATCGATAGTTAACTATTTAAAATCGAATGAATCGGTTGCTTGTTATTTTATTGGAACCGATTTTTATTCAAATAAAGTAGAGCAAAGCAATTTCAATTTTTATAAGGATTTTGATTCATTTGCAACATTCCTGCAATCAATCAAGTTTAAAAACAACGCAATATTAATTAAAGGTTCTCGTGGAATGGCCCTTGAAAGAGTGCTCGGATATATTTAATAAAAAAAAGCTCCTTCATTTGGAGCTTTTTTTTATTGCAGGCTTTTGCTAATCTTTTATTCCAAAGTTGTAAAATATAGTTCCAACTTGTTTTTCAGTTCCATCTGGGCTAGGATCCCATTTTGTTTTTAATGCTGCTTTTTTTGCGGCATTCATCAAGCAAGAATTTGAGTTTGTGGTGCCTCTATATCCAGGATTGGCATCAATGGCATTCCCATTTTTGTCTACCGTTATTTTTACTACTACAACTCCATATTCATTTCCGCAGTTATTTTCAGGTTTTGGAGTGGTTAGCGCTTTTCTTCCTGTTAAGGAATAACCTGAGCCGCTACCTTTTCCGTTACCGCTTCCGTTACCGCTTCCGTTTCCGCCACCACTTCCAGCTCCAGTACCCGTTCCTTTTCCGCTTCCGTTTCCTCCACCAGAACCACCTCCAGATCCTCCGTTTCCGGAATATCCTTTTGAATTAATGTCACCGTTTGCGCGTCCTTGATTTCCGGCAGTATTCGAATTTCCATCCCCACCCTTTTTATTGCCGCGAATCATATTAGCCACCGCATCATCCACTTTACGCTCCACCGGTTTTTTTATTTCCACCGGTTTTACAACCTCTGGCTTGGTGATAACTTTAGGGTTCTTTACGGGTTCGTTTTTAGGGATAACCACATCCGTTTTATCTGCTTCAGCATCCTGAGAAATAATGTCTTCTTGGGGTGTTTCAACAGCAGCTACCAATTTGGTGTTGGTTTTTACATCTAACTCTTTATTATCAAAATCAGTTCCCGAACCTAAATCAGTGTCACCAAAATTTACAGTGACTCCGCCGCCACCACCGCCACCTGTCATGGCCAGTAGTTCTTCGTTGGAAGGAGGCCAAAAACTTATTAAATATAGGATGCAAAGAAGGATGCAATAAAAAATTGTAGCCAAAATAATTGACTTTTTTTTATCAGATAACGATGAATTGAGCGTGCTCTTTATTGCTAATGATGTTAATCCCATAGCTCCTTTTTTATTTAACGATGAAAGATACTAAAAATTGTGAATTTCATTTAATTATTTTGCCAATTTAAAATTTCTGCTAAGTAGAATATAACCAATACATCCTGAGATTAAAGAGGCTATTAAAATCATAATTTTTGAATTGTTAATTACCAAATTATTATTAAATGCTAATAGCGTAATGAAAATTGACATGGTAAATCCAATGCCTCCAAGAAAGCCTACAGCTGAGAGTTTACTCCAATTGATACCTTTGGGTAAATTAGTTAGTTTAAGTTTAATTGCTAGATAAACAAATGAGATTATACCTATAGGTTTTCCTAGAGTTAATCCAAATAAAATTCCCAATGAATACGGTTCTGAAATTATATATAACCATTCATTTCCAATTGTTATCGCGGTATTACATAATGCAAATAGTGGAATAATTAAAAAAGCAACGGGATAATGAAGCCAACTTTGAAGTTTATAAGAAATAGAATCTTGTTTTCCGTCCCCAAAAGGAATGGCAAAAGCTAAAAGTATTCCGGTAATGGTAGCATGTACACCCGAATTTAGCATAAAATACCACATTATAACTCCTCCAATTAGATACAAAAGCAAATTTGTTACTTTAAGTCGATTGAGTACTAATAGTAATCCAAAAACACCTAATGAAATTGCTAGATTTAGAAAGTAAATCGTTTTGGTATAAAATAGCGCAATCATCAAAATTGCTCCTAAATCATCGATTACGGCTAATGCAGTTAAAAAGATTTTTAAAGATAACGGAATTCGGTTTCCTAAAAGGGATAATATCCCAATTGCAAAGGCAATGTCGGTTGCCATTGGGATTCCAAATCCCATTTGAAATGGAGTATTATTATTAAATAAAAAATAAATAATTGCAGGAATAAGCATTCCTCCAGCGGCTCCACTAAGCGGAAGAATAGCATCTTTAATTTTTGATAATTCACCGATATAAAGTTCTCTTTCTAATTCTAATCCAATCAATAAAAAGAAAACAGCCATTAAGCCATCATTAATCCAATATTCAACCGGATGATTTGCAATTGAAAAATGCCAAATGGAGTTGTAGCCTTCTGAATATATTGAATTGGCTAGAAGCAAAGAGAGGATCGTACATAGCAGCATAACCAATCCTCCGGCTTTTTCACTATTAAAAAAAGAAATAAATAGTTTAGTTCTTTTCAATTATACCAATTGTTTAAGTGCAATTTCAAAGGCAGTTGCACTAATATTTGTCTTATTTGAATTTAGTCCATGAGCTTTTTGAATGGCTTTAAATATAGTTTCTGAAGTATCCAAAAATATCGCTTCATCAGTCATTTGTACTTTTTTCTCCATGAAATAAGCAAATACACGCGCCATTCCACAATTGGAAATAAAGTCGGGAATCAAACTAATTTTAGAATCTACCTCCTCCATAATTGCTCCAAAGAAAATTTCTTTATCTGCAAACGGAACATTCGCACCACAAGAAATCACTTCCAATCCGGAGTTGATCATGTTGTCTAATTGGTCTTTAGTCACCAATCTTGAAGCTGCACAAGGAGTGAATATTTCAGCTCCAATTTTCCAGATCTTTTGATTTATTTCATCAAACGGAATCATGTTTTCGGCAACTAATTTATTGCCGTCTTTATTTAAAAATAAGCGTCTGATTTCTTCAAATGTAAAACCTTCTTCGTTAATAATTCCACCATCACGATCAATAATTCCGATTATTTTAACGCCCATTTCGGCAAGATAAAATGCTGCTGCAGAACCCACGTTTCCAAATCCTTGAACGATCGCTTTTTTACCTTTAAAATCGCCTCCATAGATCGTATAAAAATGGCGAACTGCTTCAGCTACGCCATATCCAGTAATCATATCGGCAACGGTATATTTTCTTAATACATCAGGTGAAAATTTGGTATTTTCGATTACTTTAACCACCCCTTGGCGCAATTGTCCAATTCGATTTATTTTATCGGCTTCAGATGGTTTAAAATGACCATTAAAAACACCTTCTTGCGGATGCCAAACACCACATTCTTCTGTAAACGGAATCACTTCATGAATTTCATCAACGTTTAAATCACCACCGGTTCCATAATAACTTTTTAATAAAGGAGAAACTGCTTTGTACCATCTTTGTAACACCCCTTTTTTACGTGGGTCATTTGGATCAAAGTTGATGCCCGATTTTGCGCCACCAATAGCAGGCCCAGAAACAGAAAATTTCACTTCCATGGTTTTTGCAAGCGATAGCACTTCGTTCATGTCAAGACCTTTTCGCATTCTAGTACCACCACCTGCGGCACCGCCACGAAGGGAGTTGATTACGGTCCATCCTTCCGCTTCGGTTTCGGGATCTTTCCAATTAAATATTATTTCAGGTTCTTTATTTTCAAATTTTTTAAGTAACTCTTTCATGTTTTGTTTAATCTTTATTTTGGTGCAAATATAATCTTATTATTCAATCAAAATTTAAAGTGAATTCTCATAAATCACTCCGCTACTGTGGTCTGTTTTTGCTCCTGTAACGCTGCGCAATACATTGATTTCGTTTCGTAATTTTAATACGCCTAAGAGTCCAAATAATAACGCTTCTTTGAATTCTAAAGTTTTGTCATCAGGTATGATAATTTCAATTTTAGGTAAATGAAAATGCATTCTTTTAATTAAAAATTCATTGTATGCGCCACCACCGGTAATTAATATTTTGCCATGTTTTTCGGCTAAGGCCAAATGAGTTTGCCAAGCGATATGTTCTATAAAAGTGTGCATTTTATCTGCATTTGCAATTGAATGTTTTTCTATTAATGGCAATACAACTTCTTTTACAAATTCAAATCCGAGCGATTTTGGAAATGGTTTTTTATAATAGTCTAACGCATTTAATTCCTTGAATAAATCTAAATTTAATTTTCCGCTTCGAGCAATGGTACCTTTATCATCATATTCTAATCCTAATTTATTGGCATAAAAATTCAAAACAGTATTCACGGGTGAAATATCAAAGGCCACTCGGCTCCCTTTTTCTTCAAAAGAAACATTAGAAAAACCACCTAAATTCAAACAAAAATCAAATTCTGAAAATAAAATTCGATCTCCAATAGGGACTAAAGGCGCGCCTTGACCACCCAATTGAACATCCTGAACTCTAAAATCACAAACTACTTTTGTGCCAATAATTTTTGCTATTTTGGGTAAGTTTCCTATTTGTAAAGTGAAGCCATTGTGGGGTTGGTGGAGAATAGTGTGCCCATGGGAACATACGGCATCAAGAGTTGAAATCTCATTTTTTTCTATAAATGATTTTATTATTTCTCCTAATAAATCGGTGTAATTTTCATTTAATTGAATTAATTCTGGTTCCGGATAATTCACGGCTTCTTTTAGCTTTATTACCCATTCGGGAGAATAAGAAACGGTTTCGCTTTTTGTTATTTTGTAACTCCATTTCTGATTTTTTATTTGGAATTCTATCGCTGCCAAATCAACTCCGTCTAGCGAAGTGCCTGACATGACGCCAATAACATGATAGTTTTCTTTAATCATTTTCTAAAATTACGAAATCGTTTGAGATATTAATAAAATTGTTCTATTTTTGAGGTCTAAAATTAAGTATTTACTAAATAATATCCCTCAAAAATATGGATTTTAATCTAACCGAAGAACATTTAATGATTCAGCAAGCTGCTAAAGATTTTGCTCAAACTGAATTATTACCTGGAGTTATTGAAAGAGACGAACATTCAAAATTTCCTACCGAGCAAGTAAAAATGATGGGCGAACTTGGTTTTATGGGAATGATGGTTGATCCAAAATACGGTGGCGCTGGATTGGATAGCGTTTCGTATGTTTTGGCGATGACCGAAATTGCAAAAATTGATGCTTCTGCAGCCGTAATCATGTCGGTTAACAACTCCTTAGTTTGTGCCGGAATGGAAAAATATTGCAACGAAGAACAAAAAATGAAATATTTAGTTCCGCTTGCAAAAGGGGAGGTGATAGGTGCATTTTGCTTGTCAGAACCAGAAGCTGGAAGTGATGCTACTTCTCAAAAAACTACCGCAATCGACAAAGGTGATTACTATTTGTTAAACGGTACAAAAAACTGGATTACCAATGGATCTTCAGCTTCAACTTATTTAGTAATTGCTCAAACAGATATTGAAAAAGGACATAAAGGAATCAATGCTTTCATCGTTGAAAAAGGTTGGGAAGGATTTGATATTGGTCCGAAAGAGAAGAAAATGGGAATCCGCGGAAGCGACACCCATTCTTTACTATTCAATGATGTGAAAGTACCTAAAGAAAACCGAATTGGTGCAGATGGTTTCGGATTTGCATTCGCAATGAATGTGTTAAATGGTGGTCGTATCGGTATTGCATCGCAAGCCTTAGGAATAGCAACAGGTGCATACGAATTGGCATTGAAATATTCGCATGAAAGAAAAGCATTTGGAAAAGAAATCTTCAATCACCAAGTAATCGCTTTTAAATTGGCCGATATGTATGTGAAAGTTACTGCAGCTAAATTATTAGTAATGAAAGCGGCTTGTGAAAAAGATGAAGGTAAAGATATTGCACATTCAGGAGCTATGGCCAAATTATATGCTTCTGAAATTGCTTTGGAAGTGGCTAATGAAGCAGTTCAAATTCATGGAGGAAACGGTTATGTTGCCGAATACCATGTAGAACGAATGATGCGTGATTCTAAAATCACTCAAATTTATGAAGGAACTTCTGAAATTCAACGCATTGTAATTTCAAGAGGATTGGTATAGTATCCTTTAAATCAAATTATTTTACCCTTTCAGAAATTCGTTTTTGAAAGGGTATTTTTATTAATTTAGCATTTGTAAAATCGCTGTATGAAAAATGTAATTATTACCGGAACTTCACGTGGAATAGGATTGGAATTGGCCTTGTTGTTTGCTTCTCAAGGACATCAAGTAGCTGCTATTTCAAGAAAAGTAGCGCCTCAATTGCTAGGAAATCCAAATATCACTTGTCTTTCTGTAGATATTTCTTCAGAAAAACAGTTGCAAGAAATTGCTTCTTTTTTAGAAAAAACATGGAAAAAAGTAGATGTAGTTATTCATAATGCCGGGATATTGGTGAATAAACCATTTTTGGAAATTACTCCAAATGACTTTGAAAAAGTTTATAAAGTAAATGTTTTTGCAGTGGCTCATTTAACTCAGATTTGCATTCCTTATTTGCATTCTGGAAGTCACGTGGTTTCAATAAGCTCTATGGGTGGAATTCAAGGAAGCATGAAATTCCCTGGATTAGCAGCTTATAGTTCAAGTAAAGGGGCTTTAATTACGCTATCGGAATTATTAGCAGAAGAATATAAAGAACAAGGAATTGCTTTTAATGTTTTGGCTCTAGGTGCAGTTCAAACCGAAATGTTGCAAGAAGCTTTTCCGGGATATAATGCTCCAACAACTGCTATAGAAATGGCCGATTATATTATGAATTTTGCTTTGACGGGTAATAAATTTTATAACGGTAAAGTATTACAAGTTTCTTCTACAACCCCTTAATTTTGAGTGAAGTTTTAGCTAAATATTTGCCCGAACACGCAGTCGAAACTTGCTTTGAGTTAATCAAGGCCAATCGGGTACACCTCAAAATTGTAAACGAAAGGCAAACACGCCACGGTGATTATCGAAAAGGACTTTCGGGAAAACACGAAATTACCGTAAATGCCAATCTAAATAAATATCGATTCCTAATTACTCTTATTCATGAAATAGCACATTTAGTAGCTTTTGAAAAATTTGGAAGAAAAATTTTGCCGCATGGCATAGAGTGGAAAATGACTTTTCAGAGGTTGATGGTTCCTTTTATTCGTCCTGAAATTTTTCCGCATTCGGTTTTGCCTTTGGTTGCTAATCATTTTAAAAATCCTACCGCTAGTAGTGATACCGATGCTAAATTAGCATTTGCTTTGAAGCAATTTGACGAAAGAAAACCCGATATTCATTTTATACATGAAGTACCAAGTGGAAGTTTGTTTAGAATTAAAAATGGTAGAATTTTTCAAAAAAAAGGGCTTCGAACGAAACGATATGAATGTTTGGAAGTAAATACGGGAAGAGTATTTTTGTTTAATGCCAATGCAGAAGTTGAAATTATACCCGGGTAAATGGATAAATACTAGATATTAATAAATATATTTGCCCAGTGATAAAACCCAGAAACTTAGCTGCTAAGTAGCTTAGAACCTATAAAAAATGAATAAAAATTATTACGCAATATTGATGGCTGGTGGAGTTGGTTCAAGATTTTGGCCTGTAAGCACCACCGAATTTCCCAAGCAATTTCACGATATGTTGGGATCGGGAAGCACTTTGATACAAAAGACTTTCAGTAGGCTGTCTAAATTAATTCCTGCGGAAAATATTTTAATTTTAACCAATGAGCGATATAATGACTTAGTATTGGAGCAATTGCCAATGGTAAATCCAGATCAAGTTTTACTTGAGCCGGCAATGCGAAATACCGCTCCTTGTATTTTATATGCTTCATTAAAAATTCAGAAAATGAATCCTGATGCCTTAATGGTAGTGGCGCCAAGTGATCATTGGATTGAGGATGAAAATGCGTTTTGTAATAACTTACAGCATTGTTTTGATTTTTGTGAAAAAGAAAATGCCTTGATGACTTTGGGAATACAACCCACTTTTCCAAATACGGGTTATGGATATATAGAATACTCTAAATTAGATGCTACTCCAATAAAAAAAGTTGCCCAATTTAGAGAAAAACCAGATTATGAAACGGCCAAAACCTTTTTAGAATCGGGTAATTTTTTATGGAATGGAGGGATTTTTATTTGGAGTGTAACTTCAATTGTATCAGCATTTGAGAAATTCCAACCCCAAATGAATGCTTTGTTTCAAAGTGGAAAGGACAGCTATAATACTCCATCTGAAAAACAATTTATAGAAGCTAATTATGCTAAGGCAGAAAATCTTTCTATAGATTATGCAGTTATGGAAAATGCAGCTAATGTATATGTGTTGCCCGCTACATTTGATTGGAATGATCTTGGAACTTGGAGTTCATTACATGAAAAATTAGATAAAGACGATCAAAATAATGCGGTGGTAAATGCTACTGTAATTCTTGAAAATGCTTCTAATAATATCATTAGAACTGATGGTAAAAAGTTAATTGTAGTAGATGGATTGGATGATTATATCATTGTAGATAAAGATAATGTTTTACTAATTTATCCAAAGAGTAAAGAACAAGACATTAAGCGAATTACTGCTTTAGCAACAAAAAAATAATTTATTACAGTTCTTCTTTGTTTTGTGCTTTTCTAATTTTTTTGAACAAATTAGAGGAGTAAACAAAGTCTACTATTGCTTCATTGTCAGTTTTGTAAATGTCTTTTTTTGTTCCTTCCCAAGCTAATACTCCTTCTTTGAGAAGCACAATTTTTTGGCCAATCTCCATGACCGAATTCATGTCGTGAGTATTAATTACGGTTGTAATATTATACTCTTCGGTAATTTCTTGAATTAAATTGTCTATTAATATGGCAGTTTTAGGATCCAATCCAGAGTTGGGTTCATCACAAAAAAGATATTTGGGATTGTTTACAATTGCTCTAGCTATAGCAACCCTTTTTTGCATTCCACCTGATAATTCCGATGGTTTTTTGTCATGCGCATTTGTTAAATTTACTCTTTGAATAACAAAATCTACACGCTCTTTTATTTCTGCTGCAGTTTTATTGGTAAACATTTTTAAAGGAAATCCTACATTTTCTTCAACTGTCATATTATCAAACAAAGCACTCCCTTGAAAGACCATTCCGATTTCTGTACGCAAAGTTCTTTTTTCATCATTAGATAAATCAGAGTATATTCTTCCATCAAATGAAATAGTTCCTACTTCTGGAGTATTTATTCCTAATAATGATTTTAATAAAACAGTTTTCCCTGAGCCGCTTTGACCAATTATTAAGTTGGTCTTTCCCGTTTCAAAAGTAGTCGTAATCCCTTTTAATACTTTATTGTTTCCAAATGATTTTTCTATATTTTTTATCTCTATCATTAGGCTAATAATAATTGTGTTAAAATATAGTTTACTAAGATGATTATCACACTTGTCCAAACGAAAGAAACGGTACTGGCTTTTCCAACTTCTAGTGCACCACCTTTCATGTAGTAACCGTGAAAGGAGGGTATTGTAGAAAGGAAAAAAGCAAAAATTATGGTTTTAATCACCGCATAAGTAACATGATAAGGGATAAAATTGGATTGAATTCCAGAAACAAATTCATTGCTGGAAACAAATCCACCATAAACACCTGCAATCCATCCGCCTAGTATACCTAGAAACATGGCGATGCCAATAATAAATGGATACAATAGTGATGCAATAATTTTAGGAAAAACCAAATAATTTAACGAATTTACACCCATTACTTCTAATGCATCAATTTGTTCGGTAACTCGCATCGTCCCTATACTAGAAGTAATAAAAGAGCCCATTTTACCTGCCATTACTATGGAAATAAAGGTAGGAGCAAATTCTAAAATAATCGATTCCCTTGTGGCAAAACCAATTATTTCTCTTGGTATCAATGGATTTTTCAAATTTAATGCAGTTTGTATAGAAACTACACCACCAACAAAAAAGGAGATGAAAACTACTATTCCTAGTGAACCAATAATTAAATCATCCACTTCCTTAAATATTAATCCGCGCATTACAGACCATTTCGTTGGCTTGTTGAAGACTTCTTTAAGCATTAAGAAGTACTTTCCAATTTGCGATAAATAGCGAAGAAACATCATTTATTTTCGTTCAATTAAATATTCAATAGAGAATTCAAGAATGTAAAAATACTATATTTTGTTGGAATTTGGAGCTTTGTTTAAATTCAAATCAATGTTTTTTAAAACAATTTTTCCTTAATTTTTTTTAAGCGATAGTTACGAATGAAATTCGCTT
The DNA here is from genome assembly GCA_947453195.1 of Flavobacteriaceae bacterium. GTDB lineage: Bacteria > Bacteroidota > Bacteroidia > Flavobacteriales > Flavobacteriaceae > Flavobacterium. The sequence continues at coordinate 25,396 of CANGFO010000015.1, read as the reverse complement.
GTTCGGTTGTGACTAACATGGTTTTATTGTTTTTCTTAGCCATCCAAAATCCTTGTATGTAATCTAAAAACAACAACGGTTTTTTCTTCATCAGGGCTAATTTTGCCGAAGCAATAGCCGTGATCCAAAACCCATACCCTAAAGTATAAAAGGCTTCCCCTTGTTTAAATCGCGCTGTTTTGTTATAGTTTGCTCCAGTTGGTTTTAAGTGTTTTACTTTTAAAGTTATGTCGGTAACTACTTTCCAATTGTAAAACTTACAAAGTAATTCGTCAACGGTATCCCACCCCATAGCAGGTCGAAGCCCGCCAATTTGTTTAAAAGTTGCTTTTCTATACGCTTTGAAAGCGCCTCTAATATGGTCTTTATCGGTAAGGTTTTCAAGAATGAATTCGCCATTTTTTTCAATGTAAGCAAATCCACCCGCCATACCAATTTTGGCATCCGATTGAAAATGAGTAATAATGTTTTCAAAATAATTATTTGGAAATATTAAATCGGCATCTGCCTTTACAATCAAATCATAATTTTCATCTAAAGTTTCAAATCCTGCCTGAAAAGCTTGGATCACCTTGCTTCCAGGTAAATGAATCGCGTCGGAAGTTTTATTTACTAATGTGATAAATGGAAATTTTGAAGCAAATTCTAAAACGATAGCTGCGGTGTTGTCTGTTGAATTATCATTAACCACTACAATGTTAGAGGGTAAAACGGTTTGTTCTACTAGAGATTGTAAGGTTAAGGCAATAAATGCTTCTTCGTTATGCGAAGGGATTACGATGTAATATCTCATTTATTTTACTTTTTCAGCGTAAACGATGTAATATCTGGGAGTGAAATAGCGTAACAATGGTCGGAAACCAAACTTTTTTACTGGGTGTGTAAATTTTTCTCTAGCGGTGATTTTCCATCCTGTTTTTTCTAAAAGCCAATCCAATTGCCAATCTTCAAATTCGTGGTAATGTCTGTCCCACATGTCGGTTTTACTTCTGTAAGCAGGTGAAAACCATAAGCGCAACGGAATGGATATTAGTAATTTATCACATTTTACATTTTGTAAAATGGTATACGGATTTAATAAATGTTCGAATATTTCAAATGCAGTAAATACAGTATAATCTTGATTTTGTAAAGCAGTTACATCATTGTCTAAATCTTCACCCGTAGTATTTATAACGGTATAGCCATTTCCTGTCATTATTTTCGAAAATGGATTGGGTACACCCAAATCAAAAATAGTTTCGGAGGTAGCTACGTGTTTTTGTAAAAATTCTAAGGTATGCTTAAAGCGTTTATTAGGGAAAGTTTTTTCGTACATTATTAGTTTGTTTCAAGTTTATTGTTTCATTTGAAAACAGGCTGTAAATTTAGTAATTTAACCTGAAACTTTAGACTTTAAAAAGTAAACAATAACCACATTTCTTGCTTTACATTTTGTAAACGATGGCATTGATGTTCATGCCGGATCCAACTGAAGCAAATAGAATAACATCTCCTTTGTTAATACTTTGATCTTTGATTTTTCCTTTAATCAGTAAATCATATAGTGTGGGAACCGTTGCTACACTAGAGTTTCCTAACTCATGAATACTCATCGGCATAATTCCATCGGGCATTTGCTTATCATAAAGTTTATAAAACCTTTGAATTATAGCCTCATCCATTTTTTCATTGGCTTGGTGAATCAAGATTTTTTTCAACTGACTGATGTCAACCCCACTTTTGTCTAAGCATTCTTTCATCGCTTTTGGAACATTAGAAAGTGCAAATTCATAAATCTTTCGGCCGTGCATTTTGATGTAACGCACATTAGGATCGTGCTCCTGGTTGAATGATTTTCCGAAAAATAAAAAATGTGCTTCATCATAGGTGTAGGTAGCCGTTTCATGAGCTAATATTCCACCTGCTTCATTGGTAGCTTCAATAATTGTAGCGCCAGCGCCATCGGCATAAATCATTGAATCTCTATCGTGCGGATCCACAACTCGAGAAAGTGTTTCAGCTCCAATTACCAAACATTTTTTGGCCATTCCAGCTTTTATATAGGCTTGCGCTTGAATAACGCCTTCTACCCAGCCTGGGCAACCAAAAAGCATGTCGTAAGCAACACATTTTGGATTTTTAATTCGTAAATTATGCTTAACTCTACTTGCTAAACTTGGAAGTAAATCTGTTTGGATTGTTCCTTTTTTTACATTTCCAAAATTATGAGCAAAAATGATATAATCTAATGTTTCTGGATCTATTTTAGCATCTTTTATAGCTTTTTCTGCAGCAATAAAAGCGATGTCAGAAGTGGTTAATTCGTCTGTTACATATTTTCGCTCTTGAATTCCCGTAATTCCGTAAAACTTTTCAGTAATAACATCATTTGGTAATGCAAAATTTGAACCATCTTCGTTTAAGAAAACATGATTTGAAAAGTCTTTGTTTTTTACTGTTACAGTTGGAATATAACTTCCAGAACCAGTTATTTTTATATTCATTTTAATAAAATTATGATAACGAATTTATTAATTTTATTTTAATCATTTCTGTAGAATTTTAAAAACTATAAATTATTATCAATTATTTAATAATTAGTTGCTTAATTACTAATATTATAATTTTTCTTCTTTTTCTTTAGCAATCTTAATTTGCATAATGGTCGATAAATTGTGTGCTTGGTTTTTCATGCGTTCGCAATTAATCCCTTGATAATTTTCGTCTATGGCATTTTCAAAATGGTGCAACCAAATTTCAAATAGTTCTTTTGATAAATAAGATTTAGCATTCACATCCAAATGAATTTGGGTTAAGTTATTATAATACCCGCCCGTTCCAAGTATGGATTGCGACCAAAAACTGACTAAAATTGGTAAATGTTCTTCTAGTTTAATTTTTACAACATCGGTAAAAATATAACTGATCGCTTCATCGGCTAAGAGTTTTTTGTAAAACTCATCTACAACAATATATAAATCGTCTTGGTTTTGAATGTCGTTCATAAAAATAAAATTTATACAAAATTACTTTTTTATAAAAGTGTAATCTTGATTAATATCATGTTTAATAAAAAAGGTTTCAATTAATTGAAACCTTTTTTATTCTTCGTGCTTTTTTACATGTATGCTTCGATTGGAGCACAACTGCAAACTAAATTTCGATCTCCGTAAGCATCATCTACACGACGCACACTTGGCCAAAATTTATTATCTGCGATGTACTCCAATGGAAATGCTGCTTGTTCGCGAGTGTAAGGAAATTCCCAAGTATCCGCAGTTAGCATTGCTAATGTATGTGGTGCATTATGTAAAACCGTATTGTGGTCTTCTGCAGCGGCTTTTTCAATTTCTTTTCTGATAGAAATCATGGCATCGCAAAAACGATCCAATTCGGCTACATCTTCACTTTCTGTAGGTTCAATCATTAAAGTGCCAGCAACCGGGAATGAAACCGTTGGTGCGTGGAAACCATAATCCATTAAACGTTTTGCAATATCGGTAACTTCCACACCTTGTTGTTTGAAAGCACGGCAATCTAAAATCATTTCGTGAGCCGCTCTTCCCATTTCTCCAGAATACAATACCGGGTAATGATCCTCTAAACGCGCTTTCATATAATTGGCATTTAGAATTGCATATTTAGTAGCATTGGTTAATCCTTCAGATCCTAACATCGAAATGTATCCATAAGAAATTAAACAAACTAATGCCGATCCAAATGGCGCTGCAGAAATAGCTGTAATTGCTTGGTTTCCACCTGTAGGAATGATAGGGTTGGTTGGTAAAAACGGAACTAATTTTTCGTTTACACAAATAGGACCCACTCCAGGACCTCCACCACCGTGAGGAATTGCAAAGGTTTTATGTAAATTCAAGTGACAAACGTCTGCGCCAATTGTAGCCGGATTTGTTAATCCAACTTGAGCATTCATGTTGGCTCCATCCATATAAACTAAACCTCCATTTTCATGAATAAGATCCGTAATTTCAATAATGGTACTTTCAAAAACTCCGTGAGTAGAAGGGTAGGTAACCATCAAGCAGGATAAATTGTCTTTATGCTCAATAGCTCTAGCTCTTAAATCTTCTACGTCAATATTTCCTTCTGGAGTTGTTTTAGTAACGATAATTTCCATTCCTGCCATAGCAGCCGAAGCCGGATTGGTTCCGTGTGCCGATGAAGGAATTAAGCAAATATTTCTGTGGTGATCACCTCTTGATAAATGATAGGCTCTAATAGCCATCAAACCTGCATATTCTCCTTGTGCACCCGAGTTCGGTTGCAAAGTAGTTCCTGCAAAACCAGTAACCACATTCAATTGGTGTTCTAATTTTTTAAGCATGATTTGGTATCCTTTTGCTTGTTCAATTGGAGCAAATGGGTGAATGCTGTTCCAATTTGCCATTGATAACGGCAACATTTCAGCAGCTGCATTTAACTTCATTGTACAAGATCCCAAAGAAATCATCGAATGATTTAATGATAAATCTTTGCGTTCTAATTTTTTAATGTAGCGCATTAATTGCGATTCAGAATGATGATTATTGAAAACATCATGCGTTAAAAAAGTAGAAGTTCTATTTAAAGAAGCCGGATAGTTAGTCGTATTAGTTAATTCACTAATGGTAAAATTTTCTTTATTTACTGCTTCCGCAAATACAGAAACAATTTGATTTAAGTCTATTAAAGAAGTAGTTTCATTTAAAGAAATTGAAATCGTTTCGCTATCAACATAAAAGAAATTTACTTCGTGTTTTTCAGCACTCGCTTTTACTTTTTCAGCATCTGCTTTTACCAAAATGGTGTCAAAGAAAGAAGTATTGGTTTGATAAACCCCTAATTTATTTAAGGCATCTGCCAAAGTCATTGCCGAAGCATGAACTTTATTTGCAATATATCTCAATCCTTTAGGACCGTGATAAACAGCATACATTCCTGCCATTACAGCCAATAAAACTTGTGCAGTACAAATGTTAGAAGTTGCTTTTTCTCTTTTTATGTGTTGTTCTCTAGTTCCTAATGCCATTCTCAAGGCACGATTTCCATTTGCATCAATGGTAACCCCAATGATTCTTCCTGGCATAGAACGTTTGTATTCTTCTCTGGTAGCAAAATATGCAGCGTGAGGGCCTCCATAACCCATCGGAATACCGAAGCGTTGCGATGTTCCAACTACTACATCAGCACCCATTTCTCCTGGAGGAGTTAAGGTAACTAAGGATAAAATATCGGCAGCAACGGCTACTTTTATTTCTGCAGCATGTGCTTTTGTAATAAATCCAGCATAATCATGTACTTGTCCGTATTTTCCGGGATATTGTAAAATTGCTCCAAAGAATTCGTCAGAAAAATCGAAAGTTTCGTGATTTCCAATTACTAATTCGATTCCTTTTGGAGTAGATCGCGTTTGCAATACCGATATGGTTTGTGGCAATACCTCTTCCGAAACGAAAAATTTAACCACATTGTTTTTCTTTTGATCTCTAGTTCTAACATCAAATAAAAGCGCCATAGCTTCTGCAGCAGAAGTTCCTTCATCTAATAACGAAGCATTGGCAATTTCCATTCCGGTTAGTTCAATGATCGTAGTTTGGTAGTTTAAAATTGCTTCCAATCTTCCTTGTGCAATTTCTGCTTGATACGGAGTATAAGCAGTATACCAACCCGGATTTTCAAAAATATTTCTCTGAATAACAGCCGGAACAATAGTTGGATGGTATCCTAAACCGATATACGATTTGTAAACTTTATTCTTTTTTCCTAATTCCTGAATGTGACTTAAATATTCATATTCTGTCATTGGAGCATCCAAATCCAATTCCTTTTTCAAACGAATGTTGTTTGGAACTGTTTCTGAAATTAATTGATCTAAGTTTTCTACCCCAATGGTTTTAAACATGTGTTGTAGGTCACTTTCACGAGGACCTATGTGGCGTAAAGCAAATGCGTCTGTTTTCATTTATTAGAAATAAAGGTAAGTTTTTTGTTGTGTTGAAAGAACTAAAAAATAGTTCTTATTTGAGCAAACAAAAGTAATTATTAAACTTCTATTTTTTCATTAAACAAGTTGTAATATTTTGAGAATTTTTCAACCAAAAAGGGGTCTTATTAACAGATTGTTTATTTTTGTGAAATGAAATTTCTGCAACGACTTCTCGATTTTTACATTCAATCATCTATTCATGTTGGCTTTGCCGTTTTTTGTTTGGTTAAAATTACAGAAATCAGTACAAAGAGTAATCCGATTCCTTCTTTAGCTGTTTTTATATTTTTTGCCACAATTTTGGGTTATAATTTTCTAAAATATTTGGAGGTTTTTTGGAAAGGAAATTACCATTCGACTAAATATTATTCCATTCTTACAGTTTCTATTTTTTCGCTTTTCGGATTGATTTATCAATATATAAATCTTCCAAATACCATCCAGATGTATTTGTTTGTATCAGGAATATTGGTATTAATTTATCCGTTTATTAGAAAATTCGGATGGCTAAAATTGTTTTTTGTAAGTCTTGTAGTTACTTATATTACGGTATTTATTACCTATAGCAATACAAAATTCATCGAAATGGATTTAGTGATAAATTGCATCCAACGATTTTTATTGTTGTCTTGTTTGTTAATTCCATTTGAAATAATGGATAGTTTTCAGGATCCAATTTCGTTACAAACATTGCCTCAAAAATTCGGCATTAATAAAACCAAGTTACTTGGAATGTTATTTATAATTCCATTTTTTATTTTGGAGTTTTTGAAAACCAATAGTTCTCTAGTTTCTGTGTATATTGGATTAGTAACGGTCATTTTCATTCATTTTTCTTCGAAACAACGCAATAAATATTACACCAATTTTTGGGTAGAAAGTGTGCCTATATTTTGGTTGTTTTTACTTTTAATTTGGCAATAAAAAAACCGAAGTAAAACTTCGGCTGGTATCTTATAATAATCCTGCTCGTTTCAATAACGCATCGGCATTGGGTTCCTGACCTCTAAATTTTTTATACAATTCCATTGGCATCTCTGTGCCGCCTTTAGAAAGTACATTTTCTTTGAATTTAGTAGCCACCTCTTTGTTGAAAATTCCTTTTTCTTGGAAATAAGCAAAGGCATCGGCATCCAAAACTTCTGCCCATTTATAACTATAATATCCAGATGAATAGCCTCCTTGAAAAATATGGGAGAAGGAAACGCTCATGCAATTTTCTGCTACATCAGGATATAATGCGGCATTATCCATTGCTGCTTTTTCAAATGCTTTTACATTAGTAATTTCTTGATTCACTGCATGGAAAGCCATATCTAAAATTCCGAAACTCAATTGACGCAAAGTAGCCATTCCTTCTAAAAAGCTGGCGCTTTCTTTGATTTTTTCTACATAGTCTTGCGGAATAATTTCTCCGGTTTCATAATGATTTGCAAATAGGGCCAAAGCTTCTGGTTCATAGCACCAATTTTCCATCACCTGACTTGGCAACTCCACAAAATCCCAATATACCGAAGTTCCCGACAAACTAGGATAAGTAGTATTAGCCAACATTCCGTGTAAGGCGTGTCCAAATTCATGAAACAATGTAGTGACTTCATTAAAGGTCAATAAGGAAGGCTTGGTTTCGGTAGGCGGGGTGAAATTACAAACGATGGAAACATGTGGTCGATCGTTGGTTTCATTTTTTATGGCTTGCGATTTATACGAAGTCATCCAAGCGCCATTACGTTTTCCTTTTCTTGGGAAAAAATCGGAGTAGAATAGGGCAACTAAATTATTTTTTTCATCCAATACTTCAAATGTTTGTACATCTTCGTGGTATTTGTCGATGTCAAAAACTTCTTTGAAGGTAATTCCGAATAACTTTTCTGCAATAATGAACGCTCCATTTAAAACCTTTTCTAATTGAAAATAAGGCTTAAGTAATTCGTCATCTAAGCTGAATAATTTTTGTTTTAACTTCTCAGAATAATAGGCGCCATCCCATTTTTCAAGTTGCTCAATGCCGTCTAATTCTTTGGCGAAAGCTGTTAATTGTTCAAATTCTTTTTGTGCTGCAGGTTTGGCTTTTTCCAATAAATCATTTAAAAAAGTTGTTACTTTTTCTGGATTTTGAGCCATTCTTTCTTCCAATACAAAATGCGAATGCGATTCGTAACCTAATAATTTGGCTCTTTTGTGGCGTAAAGAAACGATTCTTTTTACGTTTTCTTTGTTATCGAATTCGTTGTCTTGAAATGCTTTTTTTCCGGCAGCTATAGCGATTTCTTTTCGTAATTCACGATTTTCAACATAAGTTACAAATGGCAAATAACTTGGAAAATCTAGTGTGAAAACCCAACCTTCTAATCCTTTAGATTTTGCTAATGAACGCGCCATTTCTTTGGCTCCATCCGGTAAACCTTTTAAATCGGTTTCATTGGTTATGTGAAGTTGGTAGTTGTTGGTTTCGGCCAAAACATTTTCACCAAATGTCAGTTTTAATTTGGCTAATTCGGTGTCTATTTCTCTTAAAACTAATTTATCTGCTTCATTCAGTAGCGCCCCGTTTCGAGAAAAACCTTTGAATTTTTTATCTAAAAGTGTGGTTTGTTCTGGTGTTAAGGTTAACGAATGTTTTTGATCGTAAACGGCTTTTACACGCTTGAATAAATTTTCATTCAAAGCAACGTCGTTACTAAATTCGATTAATAACGGAGATACTTCTTGCGCGATTTTTTGCATTTCGTCACAAGTTTCCGCCGAATTTAAATTGAAGAATATAGAAGATAAGCGATCCAATTGTTCTCCCGAAAAGTCCAATGCAACAATTGTATTTTCAAATGTTGGTGCTTCAAGATTAGTGGCAATTGCATCTATTTCTGCTCTTGCTGAAGCAATATTTTCAATAAAAGCAGGTAAGTAATCGTCAAGTTTTATTTGTGAAAAAGGTGCGGTATTGTGTTTTGTTTGAAAAGGTGTAGTTAAGATTTTCATTTTGAAAAAGGCGCATTTTTAGTGTTAAGGTTTGTAAAATAAGAGCAGTCTTAGCCCTGATAGCAGTGAAAATCCTTTGCTTTTAAGCAAAGATTGAAACGAATAGCAGGAATAGCTTCAAAAACTATTTTTTCAATTCGTTTGCTGCTTTGTTTACGGCTTCTTTAAGGCTTTCTTTGTAGAAAACAATTTTATCAAGCACGCATTTATCAGCACTTCCGATGATTTGTGCGGCAAGAATTCCAGCATTTTTTGCTCCGTTTAAGGCAACTGTTGCAACAGGAACACCGCCCGGCATTTGCAAAATAGACAAAACCGAATCCCAACCATCAATAGAATTACTTGATTTTACAGGAACGCCAATTACAGGAAGAGGCGACATAGAAGCGACCATTCCGGGTAAATGCGCAGCACCACCGGCTCCAGCAATGATTACTGAAATTCCACGCGTGTGGGCATTTTTGCTAAAATCAAAAAGTTTTTCGGGTGTTCTGTGTGCCGAAACGATATCTATTTCGGTTTCGATGTCAAATCCTTTTAGGATGTCGATGGCTTCTTGCATCACGGGCATATCGGATATGCTTCCCATTATTATGGCTACTTTACTCATAATTTATTTTTTAACTAATCACTCGAATACTATTCTTAACCTCTTCTGCAATTTTTCTTGCTTCTGCCATGTCTTCATTTACAATGGTTACATGACCCATTTTTCGAAATGGTCTTGTTTCTCTTTTACCATAAATGTGAGGGGTTACCCCGTTAATGGCCATTATTTTTTCAATATTTTGATAGGTCACAGGACCTGAAAATCCTTCTTCACCGACCAAATTTACCATAATTCCGGCAACTTTACTAGCGGTATTTCCTAAAGGTAGGTTTAATATGGCGCGTAAATGGTTTTCAAATTGCGAAGTATAACTGGCTTCAATGGTATGGTGTCCAGAATTGTGAGGTCTTGGCGCCACTTCATTGACTAAAATTTCATCGTTCTCTGTTTGAAACATTTCTACCGCCAATAAACCAACATGATTAAAAGCTTCGGAAACTTTTAACGCAATTTCTCGGGCTTTTTTGGCAACTTTATCCTCAATTCGTGCTGGGCAAAGTACGTATTCTACTTGATTGGCTTCGGGATGGAATTCCATTTCAACTACAGGGTAGGTTCTAATTTCTCCAGATGCAGATCGCGCAACAATAACCGCTAATTCATTTTTAAACGGTACCATTTCTTCAGCAATGCATTCTACATTAGGCAAATTATCTAAATCGGAATTCGAGCGAACCACTTTTACTCCGTTGCCATCATAACCAAATTGGGTGCATTTCCATACAAATGGGAAAGTTAATGAATCGATTGTGGATTTAAGTGAATATAAATTTTCAAATCGTTTGTGTTTGGAAGTTGGAATAGAATTCGCAACATAAAAATCTTTTTGAACTCCTTTATTTTGAATTAAACGCAAGGTTTTTGGTGAAGGAAAAACGGGTAAACCTTCTGCTTCCAATTTGTCTAAAGCGTCTAAATTTACATTTTCAATCTCAATGGTTAAAAGGTTTACTTTTTTGCCAAATTCATAAACGGCAGTGTAATCCATTAAATCTCCGGTGAAAAATTGTGAAGCTCCAAATTGGCTTGGTGCGTCTTTGCTTGGATCTAAAATATAGGTTTGAATGTCAAATTTTCTAGCCTCAGCAAGTAGCATTTTGCCTAATTGACCTCCACCTAGAATCCCAAGTTTAAAATCGGAAGAAAAGTAGTTCATTTGTGTTGTGTTTGCGCAAAGATAAACATTTGAAAATTATTTCAATCGCTTCAAAATATCTTTCACTGCAAAACAATATCCTGGAGATTGATTATGCAAATCTCTTGAAAGTAGTATTTTTAATTCTTCATTCACCCAACTGTGCTTTTTTCCTAGTTCAAATAATGCGCGCATGGAGTAGGCTGCGGTTGCTGCTAAGTCAGTTTCAATTAAGTGATCTAAGCAGGTTTCAATAATTTTTTCTTCTTGATTTTCTGTTAAGATTACTTTTTTGCTTTTGCATAAAAACATACAAATTTTTGAAGTTGGCCTTAAAGCAGGATTGATTTTAAAATGAGGTAATGCTTCACAGAAAGTGTCAATATATGGGATGAATAATTCGATGCGTTCTTGACAAACTAGCTCTAAAATCCAACAGGCTTTGTGGTGATTTTTATCTTTGGTGTCGCAAGTAATTTCTACTAAATCCTTCAAATAGTTTGGATTAGCAAAAATGAAGTCTTTATTTTCATCTCTGCTTTTTCTATGAGCGGTACTTTTGGCTATCTGATTGTAATATTCTGCATTCATTTTGTAAATATATTAAATTAGCAAAAAAGTAAAAATACTTGTAAGTAAATAGTTATTAGTTTGTAAATTTGCTCATTACTAAATCACTAAAAGATGATACATCTTCACGATAAAACTTTTGAGCTATTTATTTCTTCTGAAGAAATTGATTTTGCTATTGCAAATATGGCCAAGCAAATGGATGATGATTTTTTTGATGAAATTCCGGTTTTTGTTGGAGTTCTTAATGGTTCTTTCATGGTTTTGTCGGATTTGATGAAGAAATATAGAGGAATGTGCGAAGTGAGTTTTGTGAAAATGGCTTCCTATGAAGGAACGCAAAGCACAAATGAAGTTAAGCAATTAATTGGTATTAATGAAAATCTTGAAGGTAGAACGGTGGTAATTGTGGAAGATATTGTAGATACCGGAAATACCATTCAAGAATTGAAAGCCATTTTTAAAGACAAAAAAGTAAAGCATTTAAAAATTGCTACTTTGTTTTTCAAACCAGATGCATATAAAAAAGACATTAAAATAGATTATATTGGTATTAGAATTCCAGATAAATTCATTGTAGGATATGGTTTAGATTACGATGGATTAGGAAGAAATTTAGCCGATGTATATCAATTAGCACAATAACTCAAACTTAAAATTAAACATACAAAATGATTAACATTGTTCTTTTCGGAAAACCAGGTGCAGGAAAAGGCACACAAGCCGAATTTTTAAAAGGAAAATACAATTTGACTCACCTTTCTACAGGAGATATTTTTAGATATAACATTTCAAATGGAACCGAACTTGGTAAATTAGCCAAAACCTATATGGATCAAGGTGATTTAGTCCCAGATGATGTAACTATTCAAATGCTTCAAAGCGAAGTGGATAAAAACCCAGATTCTGCTGGATTTTTGTTTGATGGTTTTCCAAGAACTTTAGCGCAAGCTGCAGCTCTAGATCAATTTTTAGAATCAAAAGGGCAAAAAATCACAGCTACCGTTGCGCTTGATGCCGATGATTCTATTTTGGTTGCTCGATTATTAGAAAGAGGAAAAACTTCGGGTAGACCCGATGATCAAGACGAAGAAAAAATTAGAAATCGTTACCAAGAGTACAATGAAAAAACTGCTCCCTTGATGGATTACTATAAAGGACAAGGTAAATTTCATGCAGTAAATGGTATTGGTACCATTGCTGAAGTTACTGAAAGATTGAACTTGGTTTTCGATAAATTCTAATACTAACTTTGGCGAAGATTCTTTGCCGCACTCTTTCAAGTTTGAATAAATAACTTGTTTGAAACCCTTTTTATGTAAGAATAAAAAAGTTTCATAGGATTTCTATGCTATATTAGTAACTTTGCCAAAATTTAATTTTAATAGGTTTAACAAACTTGTTTTCCAAATAAACCAAAAAAATGACAGAAGGAAATTTTGTAGACTATGTAAAAATATATGTTACTTCCGGAAAAGGAGGTAAAGGTTCTACGCACTTACATAGAGAAAAGTTCATTGAAAAAGGGGGTCCTGATGGAGGCGATGGAGGTCGTGGAGGTCATGTTTATTTGAGAGGAAATAAGAGTTTGTGGACTTTATTCCATTTAAAATTTATTAAACACATTCGCGCGGGACATGGTGGAGATGGAGGAAGTTCAAGAAGTACCGGTCACGATGGAGAAGATAAAATTGTAGAAGTGCCTCTAGGTACGGTTGTAAAAGACATCGAAACCGGAGAAATTTTATTTGAAATTACCGAGCACGATGAAGTTCAAATTTTAGCGCAAGGTGGAAAAGGTGGTTTAGGAAACTGGCATTTTAGAAGTTCAACCAACCAAACACCAAGATATTCACAACCCGGAATGCCATCTTCTGAATTGGATGTAATTCTAGAGCTTAAAGTACTTGCTGATGTGGGGTTAGTTGGTTTCCCAAATGCAGGAAAATCTACTTTGTTATCCGTATTAACTTCGGCTAAACCCAAAATTGCAGATTATCCTTTTACAACCTTAAAACCTAATTTAGGGATTGTTGCTTACAGAGAATTTCAATCGTTTGTAATTGCTGACATTCCCGGAATTATTGAAGGAGCTGCTGAAGGTAAAGGATTGGGGCATTATTTTTTGCGTCATATTGAAAGAAATTCTACTTTATTGTTTTTAGTTCCTGCTGATGCCGATGATATCAAAAAAGAATACGAAATTCTATTGGATGAATTGCGTCGCTATAACCCAGAGATGTTAGATAAAGATCGTTTGTTGGTTATTTCTAAATGCGATATGCTAGACAATGAATTGAAGGCAGAAATGAAGCAATTATTGGATAAATCCAAACTAGGAATTCCGTATTTGTTTATTTCTTCTGTTGCCCAGCAAGGGTTAACTGAGTTGAAAGACAAACTTTGGGAAATGCTAAATGTTGAAGATGATAAACCCGAAAATAGTCATGGGTTATAAATAAAATTTAAATTCAAAGCCTCGATTTATCGGGGCTTTATTTTTTATGTGATTTTCGTATTGGGTGAATCCCAAAAAAAAATAGTAAATTCGCAATTCTACTGAAAAAAATGTAACAAATTGCATTTTATTCTGACTAGTAGAAACAAACAAATAACTTTATATTTTATCAAATGAAAAAAATTATTTTATCCCTTATTGCTTCGATACTGCTTATTCCAATGAGCGTAAAAGCAGATGAAGGAATGTGGTTTTTAATGTTTATTGAAAGATTAAACCACCGCGACATGCAAAAAATGGGCTTGCAATTAACAGCCGAAGAAATTTACAGCATCAACCACCACAGTTTGAAAGATGCTATTGTACAATTTAATGGAGGTTGTACAGCTGAAATCATTTCTAAAGATGGTTTAGTATTGACTAATCACCACTGTGGATATGACGGTATCGCCGAATTGTCAACTGCAGAAGACAACTTATTAAAAAATGGTTTCTGGGCTTCCAATAGAGCTGCAGAGAAAAAACCATCTAGTTTATACGTTCGTTTTTTTGTACGTATGGATGATTGTTCTAAAAGGATTTTGGCAAAGGTAAATCCTTCAATGAGTGAAGCAGATAGAGAAAAAGCGATCAATGCTGAAATTGCAGTTATTGAAAAAGAAAATAACGAAGGAGGTAAATATACCGTATCGGTTCGTCCGTTTTTTCAAGGAAACGAATACTACTATTTTGTTTACCAAGATTATAAAGACGTTCGTTTAGTTGGTGTGCCACCAGAAAGTTTAGGAAAATTTGGAGGAGATACTGACAACTGGGAATGGCCTCGTCAAACTGCCGATTTCTCTATGTTTAGAGTTTACGCAGATAAAGATGGTAACCCTGCAGATTATTCTACTAGCAACGTTCCATTACAACCAAAACACTATTTACCAGTAAATTTATCTGGAATAAAAGAAGGTGATTTTGCAATGATTCTTGGTTACCCAGGAAGAACTAACCGTTGGATGCCAGCTAGTGGAATTGATCAAAACGTGAAATTTGCCTATCCTGCATGGGTTGAAGGTGCTAAAACCGGTATGGATAATATGAAGAAATACATGGAGATGAGCGATGCACTTCGTTTAGTTTATGCTTCTAAATATGCTTCAACTGCAAATTATTGGAAAAACCGTCAAGGAATGATTGATGCACTTTCTAAATTTGGTACTGCCAAATCAAAAGCGGCGCAAGAAGCAAAATTTGATAAATGGGCAAACAAAGCTGAAAACAAAGCTAAATATGGTTCTGTTGTTTCTACAATCAATAAATATTATGCGCTTACTAATGAGAAGTCGCGTCATGATAATTATTTACAACAATTATTTAGAACTTCTGCTTACGGAACGATTACTCGTAGCTTAGGAAATCAATTAAATGAATATGCAAAAGCAGATGCTGCAAAACGCGCTACTTTATCCCCAAAAATAATTGAAAATGCTACTGCGTTTTTTGAAGATTTACATATTCCAGCAGAAAAAGATATTCTAGCAGCACAATTGCATTTATATGCAGCTAAATCAACAGGATACAAAATAGCTCCTGTAGTTGAAAAAATGAATGCTGAAAACAATGGCGATTTCTCAAAGAACATTAATGCAGCAGTTGATTTAAGTATTTTTTCTTCTTTAGATCGAGTTAAAGCCTTTTTAAATTATCCATCGGAATCAATGTTGGCTAATGACCCAATTTACAGTTTGATGTCTAATTTATTCACTCACTACAGCTCGAAATCGGATGAAATTGCTAAAGCTCAAAATGATTATGGCGCTTCATTCCGTTTATTGGTTGAAGGATTACGTGAGTCAAAAATTGGAACAATTAAATATCCAGATGCCAATTCAACTTTACGTTTAACTTATGGTAAAGTTCGTGCATTGCCTGCAGATAAACGTAATGATGCCAAGATTAACAACTACACTACATTAGATAGTCAAGTAAAAAAATACAAAAAAGGAGATGAAGAATTTGATCTTCCAACGCGTGTATTAGATATGGCAAAAAATAAAGAGTACGGTCGTTATGCTGATAAAGATGGTTCACTTCACGTTAATTTCTTAACTGATAATGATATTACTGGTGGAAATTCTGGTTCTCCAGTATTAAACGGAAAAGGAGAGTTAATTGGTTTAGCATTTGATGGGAACATTGAAGCTATGGCTGGTGATGTAATTTTTGACAATAAACTTCAAAGAACTATCAATGTTGATATTCGTTATGTATTGTGGGTGATTGAAAATTTCTCCAACGCAAAACATATTGTAGATGAAATGACTTTAGTTAAGTAATTTCAACCAACAAATAATTTAAAACTCCGGTCTAAAAAGATCGGAGTTTTTTTATTGCTATAAAATTCAAAATAGTATAGAAAATAAATAATTAAAGTATATTTGTTATTCCAATGTATGGGCAAATACCATGAAGTCAAAAATAATATTTATCTTATTTATTACTCAAAGTATTTTTTCTCAATCTAATTTTGAGAAAGCTGAAAAATTATATGATCAAGGCAAATTTTCTCTTGCTAGACCCCTGTTTGAAACTGTATTAAAAGAAAATCCGAATCAAATAAAAGCAATTGAATATTTGGGTGATATTTCTGTTCAACTAAAAGAATGGGATAAGGCAATTGCATTTTATCAAAAGCTCAAAATTCTAAGGCCTAATGAAGCGAATTATTATTATAAATATGGAGGTGTCTTAGGATTAAAATCTAAAGAAGGCGGAAAATGGGTTGCTATAAGATTAATAGGAGATATGAAAGAATCGTTTGAGAAAGCTCTTGTTTTAAATCCGAAGCATATTGAAGCGCGATGGGCTATGATTGAATATTATCTTCAAGTTCCGGCTCTTTTTGGAGGAAGTGAAAAAAAAGCACAATGCTATGCGGATGAACTTTTAAAATTATCTCCCGTTGATGGATATTTGTCAAAAGGCCATATAGATGAATATTTTGAACGCTATAAAAGTGCTGAAAAAAATTACATAAAAGCATTTGAAATAAGCGGTTCTAAAATTACCTACGAGCGTTTATCTTCGTTGTATAAAGTGAAGCTTCATAATTCAGATAAAGCAAAAAAAATACTAGAACAATACCAAGAAAAAAATAAAACATAAAAATGAGAACACATTTTATTGCCATTGGCGGTGCCGCAATGCACAATTTAGCTTTAGCATTACACAGTAAAGGATACCAAGTTACAGGTAGCGATGATGCTATTTTTGAACCTTCTAAATCGAGATTAGAAAAGAAAGGATTGTTGCCAATGGAATTAGGTTGGTTCCCCGAAAAAATTACTCAAGATATTGAAGCCATTATTTTAGGAATGCACGCTAAAGCTGACAATCCGGAGTTATTGAAAGCCCAAGAATTGGGATTAAAAATCTATTCCTATCCAGAATTTTTATACGAACAATCAAAAAATAAGACCCGAGTTGTAATTGGTGGCTCCCACGGAAAAACAACCATTACTTCGATGATTTTGCATGTGATGCATTACCATAATGTTGAGGTAGATTATATGGTTGGAGCGCAATTAGAAGGTTTTGATACCATGGTGCATTTAACGGAAACTAATGATTTTATTGTTTTAGAAGGGGATGAATATCTATCATCGCCTATGGATAGAAGACCAAAATTTCATTTATACCAACCTAATATCGCTTTGCTTTCTGGAATTGCTTGGGATCACATTAATGTTTTTCCAACATTTGAAAACTATGTAGAGCAATTTGAAATCTTTGTAAACCAAATTACTAAAGGTGGAATTTTAGTATATAACGAAGAGGATGCAACAGTTAAAAAAGTAGCCGAAGAAACAACCAATTCCATTCGCAGAATGCCTTATGCAACACCATCTTATACCGTAGAAGACGGAACAACCATGCTGGATACTCCTGAAGGTCCTATGCCAATTGAAGTTTTTGGTGCGCATAATTTAAATAATTTGGCTGGCGCCAAATGGGTTTGCCAATGTATGGGTGTGGATGAAGCCGATTTTTATGAAGCCATTGCTAGCTTTAAAGGGGCAAGCAAACGTTTAGAAAAAATTGCTGAAGGAAAAGGAAAAGTTGCCTACAAAGATTTTGCCCATTCGCCGAGTAAAGTTTCTGCCACTACACAAGCGGTAAAAAATCAATATCCAAATCGAAATTTAATCGCTTGTTTGGAATTACATACCTACAGTAGTTTGAACTCCGAATTCCTTAAAGAATATCAAGGAGCTCTTGATGCCGCAGATGTGGCTGTAGTTTTCTATTCGCCAGATGCAGTTAAGATTAAGCAACTGGAAGAAGTGTCTTACGAGCAAATTGCACAATCTTTTCAGCGCGATGATTTGATTATTTATACCAATCCTGCCGATTTTAAAAACTTTCTATTCAGTCAAAATTTCGATAATTCAGCTTTGTTGCTAATGAGTTCTGGTAATTATGGTGGATTGAATTTTGATGAGGTTAAGGATTTAATGAAATAGTTTTTTAGTGCCGATTAAAAATCGTATTTTAGGTATCATACAAAATACCAAAATATGTATACTCCAATAAATCAGTGGGCAGAAGACGATCGGCCTAGAGAGAAGTTTTTACTTAAAGGAAAAGCAGCTTTATCCGATTCGGAGTTGCTGGCTATTCTCATAGGATCTGGTTCTAGAAACGAAAGTGCCGTGCAGTTATGCCAACGCATTTTAGCTTCTGCAAATAATAATTTGAACCAATTGGGGAAGCTTTCCATTCAACAGTTAATTGACTTTAAAGGAATTGGTGAAGCCAAAGCCATTTCTATAGCTGCTGCATTAGAATTAGGACGTCGCAGACGTTCAGAAGATGCAACTGAAATGGATAAAATTACATCCAGTAAAGCAGTATTTAACATCATGCAGCCCCTAATAGGGGAGTTGTTACACGAGGAATTTTGGGTATTATTTTTGAATAATTCCAATAAAGTAATTCATAAAGCCCAACTTTCAAAAGGCGGAATGACAGGAACTGTTGTAGACACGAGAATAATTTTTAAAACGGCCTTAGAATACAATGCAATTTCACTAATTTTGACCCACAATCATCCTTCAGGAAAATTGCTTGCAAGTGAATCGGATAAAGAAATTACCCGAAAGTTGCAATTAGCTGGAAAGCAAATGGATATTATGATTTTAGATCATGTCATCATTACTGAATCCAGTTATTATAGTTTTGCAGATGAAGGAATATTATAGAAAATGAAACACATTACCGATATTTTTTTTGATTTAGATCACACCCTTTGGGATTTTGAAAAAAACTCTGCGTTGGCATTTGAAAAAGTGCTTGATATGAATCAAATTCAAGTAGATTTGGATGTTTTTTTGAAGCATTACGTGCCTTTAAATTTAAAATATTGGGAATTATACCGACATGAAAAAGTTTCTCAAGCCGAGTTGCGTTATGGCAGGTTGAAGGATACTTTTGATCTAATAAATTATGAAGTTTCCGATGAGTTAATCGATTTGATTTCTGTTGAATATATTAAATATTTACCTGAATTCAATCATCTTTTTGATGGCGCAATTGCCATTTTAGATTATTTGGAGCCGAAATATAATTTGCATATTATTACCAACGGATTTCATGAAGTTCAAGCTGGAAAAATGAAAAATTCAGGTATCGAAAAGTATTTTAAGACCATCACCAATTCAGAAATGGCAGGGGTTAAGAAACCCAATCCAAGAATATTTGAATTTGCCTTGCATACTGCTAATGCCGACAAGCAAAAGAGCATTATGATTGGAGATTGCATAGATGCCGATGTAAATGGTGCTTTAAATTTTGGAATGGATGCGATCTATTTTAATGAGAATAATAAAGAAGTTCCAAGCGGGATTAAGCAAATCAATCATTTAATTGAAATTAAAAATTATTTATAATGAGAAAGTATTTAGTATTGTTTTTATTGAGTTCGTTTGTTGGAATTGCTCAAAATCTCAACGAATATAAATATGCCATTTTGCCTTCAAAATTTACTTTTTTGAAGGAAGAAAATATGTATAATTTGAATTTATTATCTAAAATGTATCTTCAGAAATATGGTTTTGAAACCTATTACAATAATGAAGCTGCACCTGAAGATTTTGTTAATTCCAATTGCAATAAAATTTTCATTGATGTTCTAGAAAATAGCACTATGTTTATTACTAAATTAAATGTTGTGGTTAAAGATTGTAAAGGAATCATTATAGCAACTTCAGATCAAGGAATAAGCAGGGAAAAAGAATATCAAGTTGCTTATAACGAAGCGTTGCGCATGGCATTTGCTGATTTTTCAATTTTGAAATCACATCAGTATCAACCTTCGGAAAAAAATCGCGGCATGATTGGTGAACCTCTCCAAAAAGAGGTGGCTCAAGATCAAATGTTCGAGAAGAAATATAAAGCAATGGCTACTGAAAATGGATATAATCTTCTTTCTGTAGCTAGTGATTATAAGATTTTTCAACTATTTAGAACTACTTCGAAAGAAGTTTTTATAGCTAAGCGCGATTCAGTTTCTGGCGTACTACAAAAAAGAGATAGTAATTGGTTTTTTGAATATTATGAAGGAACTGTTTTAAAATCAGAGTTGATTAACATTACGTTTTAATAACCGTACTTATCTTTCCATCGGTTTTTTAAAAATTCACGCGTGCCATTTTCGCGGGAATTACTTCCCGGGTCATATAACTTCGTTTCTTTAATGGCGTCTGGTAAATATTCTTGTTCGCTAAAGTTATTGGTATAATTATGCGAATATTGATATTCTTCTCCATATCCCAATTCTTTCATTAATTTGGTTGGTGCATTACGTAAATGTATCGGAATTGGTAAATCTCCTGTTTGTTTTACAAGCGCTTGTGCCTCATTAATCGCCATATAACTTGCATTACTTTTTGGAGAAGTTGCTAAATACACTGCGCATTGACTTAAAATAATTCTACTTTCTGGATAGCCAATTGTTGAAACCGCTTGAAACGTATTATTCGCCATAATAAATGCCGTGGGATTTGCATTTCCAATATCTTCACTTGATAAGATCAGCATGCGTCGGGCAATGAATTTTACATCTTCACCACCTTCAATCATTCGGGCAAGCCAATAAACCGCTCCGTTGGGATCGCTTCCCCGGATGGATTTTATAAAAGCCGAAACGATGTCATAATGTTGTTCGCCTGTTTTGTCATACAAAACGGTATTTTGTTGCACTAATTCAAGAACTTTGTCGTTTGTAATTGAAATTTGACCTTCAGGGCTTGCGTTTACAACGAGTTCAAAAATATTTAATAGCTTTCGTCCATCACCGCCAGAAAGTCGCAATAGCGCTTCGGATTCTTTGATTTTGATTTTTTTTGCAGAAATAATAGCGTCTTTTTTAATCGCTCGGTCTAAAAGTGACACTAAATCTTCTTTAGAAAACGGATTCAACACATAAACCTGACAACGAGATAGTAAAGCCGGAATAACCTCAAAACTTGGATTTTCAGTCGTGGCTCCAATTAATGTTACCCAACCTTTTTCTACAGCAGCTAATAATGAATCTTGTTGTGATTTGCTAAATCGATGGATCTCATCAATGAATAAAATTGGATTTTTAGCTGTGAACAATCCGCCACTTTGTTTGGCTTTTTCAATTACATCGCGAATATCTTTCACGCCCGAATTGATAGCGCTCAATTCATAAAAAGGGCGGTTACTTTGATTGGCGATTATTTGCGCCAAAGTAGTTTTTCCGGTGCCTGGTGAACCCCAAAAAATCATTGACGGAATAACCCCTCGCGCAATTTGTTGCGTAAGCGATCCATTAGGTCCAACTAAATGTAATTGGCTAATGTAATCTTCAAGTTTCTGCGGACGTATGCGTTCGGCTAATGGTGCTTCCATTTTTAGTGATTCAATTGGCAATACTGCAAATTTAAAGATATTATATTGTTTTTGTTATAATTTTCAAATTATCTCATTTTCAAACTTTCAAATTGATATGACAAAATAGCATTAAAACTATTTTGGTTGTATTTTTGATAAACAAATTGAAGAGTAATAATTTCTTATGAGACATGCTAACGAACTAAATCATTTTAAATTTTCCCCAGCAACTTGGATAATTCCTTCGTTTTTGTTGGTTGTGATTTGGTTTGTTTTTTATTTAGATTCAAATTTTCATTTGCATTTAAATCAACATGGCATTTTACCACGAACCTTTTCTGGATTGCAGGGGGTGATTTTTAGTCCGTTTTTACATGGCGATTCGAATCATATTTTAAATAATTCGTTGCCACTTTTTATTTTAACTACCGCGCTAATCTATTTTTATAGAGAAGTTTCATTAAAGGTTTTAGTTTATGGAATTTTACTTTCCGGATTAATAACCTGGATTATAGGTCGCGAATCTTACCATATTGGCGCTAGCGGATTGATTTATGTTTTGGTTTCATTTATTTTCTTTAAAGGATTGCGAACACAATACTACCGATTAATGGCATTGTCATTTGCAGTTGTAGTTTTGTATGGCGGTATGGTATGGTATGTTTTTCCCGAAGTAGATAAAACTATTTCTTGGGAAGGACATTTGGCAGGATTAATTACAGGGTTTGTTTTTTCGGTTAAGTTTAAAACTCCTGATTATGTGAAAGACATTCAGTACGATTGGGAAAAACCAGATTTTGATCCAAGCACCGATCCGTTTATGAAACGATTTGATGAAAATGGAAATTTTGTAAATCCGCCACCACCGCCAGAAGAATTAGAGGAGCAAATTACTAACCCTATACAGTATGTGTATATTTATAAGGAAGAAAATTCAGAAAAAGAAGATGTAAATTAACCTCTTTGTCTCACCGTTTCATATAAAAAAGCACCACAAGCCACAGAAACATTTAAAGAGCCAATCGTTCCAAACATCGGTAACTTAGCTTTAGCGTCAACAATTTTCAATACCGATGGATTGATCCCGCGGTCTTCACTTCCCATGATGATAGCAACAGGTTCGTTTAAAGTAATGTCATAAATGCTATCCTCGGTTTTTTCGGTAGCAGCTACCGTTTTAATTCCGCTTCCTTGTAGGTAAAAAATCGCATCTTTAATATGATCTACTTTACAAATAGGCACATTAAATACCGCTCCTGCAGAAGTTTTTACGGTGTCTCCATTTACCGGTGCAGCACCTGTTTTTTGAACGATTATTCCGTCAACTCCAGTACATTCGGCAGTTCTTATTATGGCGCCAAAATTTCGAGCGTCACTCAATTGGTCTAATATTAAGAACAAAGGCATTTTTCCGCTTTCTACCACACTGTCAACTAGAGTTTCTAGTTTTACAAACGAAATAGGAGCAATGGTAGCCACAGCACCTTGGTGGTTATTTGGTGTTAATCGATTAAGTTTTTCAACAGGAACATAAGAAAAATTCACACTGTGTTTTTTCATAGTTTTCATCAGCTCTTGCATCAATTCGCTTTGAGCATCACTTTGAACAAACACTTTGTCTACTTCTTTTCCAGCATTAATAGCTTCAATAATAGCTCTAATTCCGAAGATTTGATTTTCTTTTTCCATTGGGCAAAGATAGTTTTTTTAGACTTCTTAGGCAAGGGTAGGCTACATCTATTAAAATGTAGCTTTCAAACTAATATGCACCACAGAGTTGGATAATTGTATCGCTTGATCTTTTGTACTTCCGTTGGCATAGACAAAATTAAATAATCCGTTTTTGGTAAGTAACCCAAAACCAAATCCCAATCCAAGTAGATTGCCATTTAAGTTGGTTGTTTTGTCTTGAAAATAAGCATAATCCATTATAGAGTGAAGGTAGATGCTTGACGAGAGCACCAATCGGTATTCGGTAAGTAAGGATGAAAACAGATTTCCTTGCAAGCTATTTTCATTAAAACCCCTAACAGAGTTGATTCCACCAAAGCGATAGAGTTCGTTAATAATATATTCATCACTTTGCAGATAGTAATTGTTGCTTTTAATGTTGATTATATTTTTCTGATTTAAATAAAAGTTATGACTTACATTCAAGCTTCCAAAAAACTGATTGTTACTTTGAAATTTTGAATTACGACTTCCAGCGCCAACTTTAACATTAATGTTACTTTTTTCAGGGAATAAAAAATCATCTTCTTTATAAGCTATAAATTCAAAGTTGCTGGTGTAAAATTTATTTGTAAAATCGCTTAATAATAAGGTGTTGATATTTTTAATGTCGCTAGATTCTGCCGATTGATAACCGAGATACAAACGGGTATTATAGTTGAAATAATACCCAAAATCAATTGCTGTTTGTGTGTTTTGAAACGTGCTATCTTGTTTAAAAATGTTTAATTGTACTTTCATTCCAATTGGGCTTTTAAAAACATACGGAATTTCAGCGCCTACTCTAAAAGTCTTTTGGTCTTTTCCGTTGCTTTTCCAGTACAAGGCTAATTTCTCACCGCTATTCATGGCGTTGTTTAAAGTCAAATCTAAGTATCCGTTAAAAATCAACTTCTTGTTTTCATCGTTTGTAAAGCCAAGAAAGCCATCAAACGAATTTGACTTTGCTTTTTCAACATACACAAACACTTTTGTCGAGTCTTTGGTGAATAAAATCTCTGGATATTTCGTTTGCTTTACAAACTGAAACTGCGAAATGTCTTTATATAACTTGTCTAAATTTTCCTGATTAAAAATCCGTTTCTTGTAAAGTCGCTTTAAGTTGTTTTTATGCCCTTCCGGAAATTTGTCATAACCATTAATTACAATATCGTTCAGCTGTCTTTTCTTGTCAGAAGTTAGGCTCAAATTAGCAGTCACGAAATTGCTGTGTTTTTTTAGATTCTTCAATTGCACTTTCGCCATTGAAAAGCCCTCCGTTTCCAACTTTTTTATTGCATAATTTAAAAAGGCTTCGCTTTCGCCAAATGGCAACTTTAAAGTATCGTTTTTTATGGTATACAAATTCCAATTTCCAGCCGCTAAATTTTTACCTATATATATATGTATGAAATTTGTTTTTGTACCTATATTATAGAGGTATGAAAAAGTGCTGTCGTTTACCTTTTTATTTTCTATTAATTGGTGTTCTAAAAATCCTACTTGGGATAGCTTTTTTGAAAACAAATTGGTTTCATCCAAAACACCCTTGGCATCGATAAATGATTTGATGTAACCAATACTGTCTATAGTTTTTGTTTGCAATTCATTATTGCCTATAATTTTCAAATACAAGTGCTGCCCAAAGTTATTTTGAGAAATTAAAAAAAGTAAAATGAAACTAATTCTATTCAATTGTATTGTTTTTGGAGCGAAGCATTTGGATTTATCGGTGAAGGTAATTCCCGCTTTTCGCTAGTGCAAGGCAACCGCTTCAATCGGGGCTAGAGAGCCAACATTTTTGAATTTTTGTTACCGATGTAAAAATAACGCAAAAATTCAGAGTTTAATATAAATTTTCTTTAGTTGAGAAATCTTATTGAAAATTAATTAATTATGATTTTTTTATTTAAAAAAAAGTACTACATTTGCAACCCCGTAAAAAGCGGGAATTTTATAAACAAGTAATTTTTAGTATTTAATTATGCCAACTATTCAACAATTAGTAAGAACAGGAAGAACTCAAATCACTAAGAAGAGTAAATCGGTTGCTTTAGATTC
>CANGFO010000014.1 GCA_947453195.1 Flavobacteriaceae bacterium | reverse complement strand
CGGAGAATTTTAAACCATTTTGGTGTTGGAGCCAAAGCTCTTTCAACTATATTCAAATTATTATTTTTCATAATCTTGATTTTTTAAGATTGTTAATTCAATGTTATTTACTCTTTTTTCTAAATATTCTACTTTTTGGTTCAGTAAGTCATTACCACTTTTGAACTCGGTTTTGATGATTAAAGCCATTGTTTTGACTTCAACCAAATCTTTTTCCATACTCTTAAAATCAGTGTGTAATTGCTTGATAAAATAAGCCACAATCGAGAGTAGCAATGTGATAAGTGTTCCAAAAAGTGTCGCGATGATGTTGATATTTTCCATTGTTTGTACTTTTTAGAATTGAAAATTATTTTCAATGATCATTGTATTGGAAGTGTTTTTTGCCAGTGTTACTAGCTTGGGATAAATCATTTTATAAGCTGCCACACTTTGAGTAACTTGATAATTACCATCAACAAACTGGAACCCAAAACCGCAAAGCGGACAACCGGCAGTATCTTTTATGGTATTTCCGGTATGGATATAAACAAAACTAAAGTTTGGTAAACCGCTTATTTCAATCATTCCTTCGTGCAGCTTTCCAAATGCTTTTTTGTAATCCACATTTTTAGCTCCAATAGTATTTAATTTCAAACTGTAAACACCTTTTGGAATGGCAGTTTGTGAAGCGATTTTCACTTCTCTAATTTTATCCTCTAACAAATAACATTGAAAGATGTTGTTAATGTACAACTGGCTCAATGTGCTTTCTTTGCCCTGTGCTACTCTTATTATTTTACTTTCCATTGTCTTGATAGATTTGAGATTAAACAAAAAATCCCTCACTTTTGGTGAGGGATTTGTAATGACTTTTTTTAAAAAGCATCCTCAACTTTCAAGCAGTTACCACTTGCAAACAAGTAGTAATTTGCTCCCACTTGTTGGTAGAACTCAATTCCGACACATTGCAAAACAGTAACATTTACAGTTGGAAGATTTGCACCTGGTAAAGTTGCTGTAATAGTTGTTGCAGGAACTGGAGCATATAAATCCAAGAAGTCACTGTATTGAATATCGTTTACCTCATTCAAGTCAGCATCCATAGGATCATAACTGTTAGTGGTAGCGTTGTATTCAAAATCACTCACTACTGAAAGCGAAGTAATCAAACGGAAATGAGTTGCACCTGATGGAGCATTTACCAAATTCGCTGGATTAAAAGCATCAACAACAAAATCACCAGTATCTCTGCCAGCTGAGTGAGTTAATGAGTAAGGAGCGTTGAATATCCCATTGAAAGAAGTGTTTTTGTCAAACTCAAAACCTTTCAAGTAACTACGTTGTGTAGTGATTTCAATTTTACGGTAACCTCTGGCTTCCGTTTGGTCTTCAAGGTTGATTTTCTTCATAATAGAAGTTAATCTTCCAGTTACTTGGCTGTCGGCCATTTGTTTCATTACTTGTGATAAACCAGTACGAACTGATTTACCAGCTTTGGCACAAGCGCCAAATTCGTTCATATTCTCACGAGTTCTTTCGAACTCTGGAGCTGAGAGTACTTGGTCACCAGTTGGACCACCAACCATTCCGGCATAGAAGCCTTCTTGACCTTTAATTTTAAAATGTCGGATATCTCCAAGAGTTCCAACGTACTTGATAACACCTTTCTGTCTTGCCATTTTTTTACGTTTTAATGGATTAATAATTAGATAAAATTCTTATGACAAATTTCATTCATTATCTTTGAATATCAATAACTTAAATAACTGTAAATCAATGCAATACAACGCAAAAGCACCGTATATAGTGGAAACCCATTGGCAAATTGAAGAAGTGCTTGATGGCGATAGCATAATCATTTGCCATCGTTTCACTCAAATGAAAAAAGAAATCCGACTTTATGGTTTAGATGCACCAGAAGTAAAACTAAATAGGAAGATGATAGAGGATGAGGAGAAAAGCAGTTTACCTGCCCAATTATTGCTCCAATTTGGTTTGCAATCCTTGCACTTCGTTTTGTCGGTTGCACCGCCAAAAACGGTTGTAACTGTCATTACAGAACAGGAGAATTATTACGACTACTGGAACAGGCAATTAGGGTATGTAATTTTGCCTAGTGGATTATGTTTAAATGAATTACTTTTACAAAATGGGTATGCTAAAGCAACCCAACAATATTATTGTGGCAAGTTAGCAGAGTTTCAAGCAATGAACCGCCAAGCGCAGCTCAATAATATAGGGATCTATAGTCAAGTAAAAGTATTCTGATTTGTTGTACTTATGTTGTACTATGAGAGTTTAAAAAGTAAAGAAT
Organism: Flavobacteriaceae bacterium; assembly: GCA_947453195.1. Lineage (GTDB taxonomy): Bacteria > Bacteroidota > Bacteroidia > Flavobacteriales > Flavobacteriaceae > Flavobacterium. The sequence continues at coordinate 51,739 of CANGFO010000014.1, read as the reverse complement.
ATCAATAAATACTTATCCTTACAGGCGTAAAGAGTATATATACTAGTTAGCGGTAATGTTACGAAAGCCCAACAATTCAATAAGTTTAACAAAATAAATGGAGCAAATTAGAGTGGTGATAAAACAAATGATTGACGTTTCGGAAGTTGAATTAAACGACTTCCTAAATGGAGCTATTTCCAAAACTTTTAAGCGACAAGAAATTTTAAGCAGACCAAATTCAATTCCAAACGAAATATTTTTTATCAATAAAGGAATTATTAGAGTTTCAATTACGGATAACGAAGGAACTGAACATACTATCCATTTTGCATTAGAAAATCAATTTATTGCAGACTACTCAAACTTTATTCAACAACAACCCTCTATTTATAGTTTACAAACTTTGGAAGAAACCCAAGTCGTTATTTTACCACGTTCCACAATTGAATGGGGCTATAAAAACCTAAAAGACGGACAGAAAATGGGACGATTGATTGCCGAATATTATTTTATTTACCAAGATGACCGTATCAAAAACCTTTACATAAGGACACCAAAAGAACGATACTACAACATTACAGATGTTTTTCAAAACATTCATAATAGAGTTCCTCAACATATGATTGCCTCGTATTTGGGCATTACGCCCATACATTTGAGCCGACTGAAAAAAGCTATTATTGAAAAACTATAAACATTTGTTATCGTTTAGCAATTCCTATCTAATCACCTTTGCATTATTATTTTAAACAAAATTGTAATGAAAGAATATACATTAATAACAGGAGCAAGCTCAGGAATTGGCTATGAAATGGCAAAACAATTGGCTTCAAAAAATTTCAATTTATTATTGGTTGCAAGAAGCGAGGATAAATTGATAAAACTTCAAGAAGAATTAAAAACCCAATTCAAAATTGAAGTGGAGTATTTATTATACGATTTGTCAGAACCAAATTCTGCACAAGACTTATACAATAATATCAAACAAAAAAACTACTTAGTAACAGGATTGGTAAACAATGCAGGATTTGGCGATTATGGAAACTTTGTAGAAACTTCTTTAAAAAAAGATGAAGAAATGATTGCTGTAAATATTACTGCATTGGTTGGGCTTACTAAACTATTTGGTGCGGATATGAAAAAAGCAGGAAAAGGCAGAATAATGAATGTAGCTTCGCTACTTTCATTTCTACCATTCCCTTATTATTCAGTTTATTCAGCAACTAAAAGTTTTGTCTTGGCTTTTACCGAAACCGTTGCTGCCGAATTAGAATGCACAGGAGTAATTGTTACGGCACTTTGTCCAGGTACAATAGAAACACCTTTTCACACAGAAGCTATGCGAAAAACGAATGCAATGAGTACCAATAAACCAATGCCAGCAGATGTGGTAGCAAAGGTAGGAGTTGAATTATTTCTAAACGGCAAAGGCAAAAAGATTGTGGGATTTATGAATTGGTTTTTGAGTAATTTGCCACGTATTACACCTGATAAAATAATGATGAAAATTAAAAAAAATTTAGCAAGCTTAAAAAAATGATAGATTTTATTCAAAACCTAAAAGCAAGAAACGAAACCTTATTTTATTATGGCTTGATTTGTCTTGCCTTATCTATTTTGTTTTTAGCACTTACGAAATATACAAGCACCCAAGTATTCAATGTTAATGCTTGGTACAAACCTTTTAAATTCGCTTTTTCAACTTTCCTGTTTTCTTGGGCGATGGCTTGGTATTGCTATTATTTACCAAATTTTAATATCCATCTATTTAATTGGAGTGTAATTATTTTATTAGGTTTTGAAATTGTTTACATTGCATTTCAAGCCAATAAAGGACAACTTTCGCACTATAATATTAGTACACCAATTTATGCTGCACTATATTCAATAATGGCAATTGCCGCAACCTTAGTAACGCTTTACACTGCATACATAGGATTACTTTTTTTTACAAACACATTTCCTGAATTGCCTACTTACTACCTTTGGTCAATTCGTTTAGGGATTGTCATTTTTGTAATTTTTTCATTTGAAGGATTTGCAATGGGTTCAAGCCTTAATCATAGTGTTGGAGCATTAAACGACAATTCAAATTTGTTCATTGTTGGTTGGAGCAAGACCGTTGGAGATTTAAGAGTTTCTCATTTTATAGGTATGCACGCCTTACAAATTTTACCAGTACTTTCGTACTATGTTTTGAAAAACACAAAATTGACAATTGGAATTTCAATTGTATATGGACTTTTGGCACTACTGACACTTATACAAGCATTACAAGGGAAGCCATTAATTAAAACAGACAAACCTAAAAGCGATTTAACTTCAAAAAAAGTGTAAGCAGACCCTGAAAAACCACTACCGCTAACAGCAGTTACAAGAAATTGCTAGGCTTGGGATTTATCAGAATTGTTAATTTTTGAAACTAAGTTTTGTCTATATTTGTAAATGAAAGTATTGAAAATCAGCAACTTCGTGAGGCGGCGACACGTTGGCTGTAATTTTTTGTCCGAGAAAAAAAAACTTATTCTTTGATAATTACCAAATTTTGGTAACTTTGTTAAAAATATAAAAAATTATGGGACGCAATACATCAGTTTCTCTTGGAAACTATTTTGAAAACTTTGTCGATAGTAGAGTTTCAGAAGGAAGATTTAAAAACGCCAGCGAAGTTATTCGAGCTGGATTGAGATTATTAGAAGAAGAAGAAAGCAAAATTATTGCTCTTAAAAAAGCTATCAGTGAAGGGATTGAAAGCGGAATCGCAAAAGACTTTGATCCAAAAAAACATCTTGAATCGTTAAAAGCCAAAAAGAAAAATGGCTAAATACGAATTAACAAACAAAGCGGTAGAAGATTTATCGAAGATTTGGGAGTATACATTCGAAGTTTGGTCTGAAAATCAGGCTGACAAATATTATTTTGAACTCATTATAGATTGTCAAGTATTGGCTGAAAATCAAAGCTTGGCGAAAAATTATACTGAAATTAACGATGCTTTTTATGGTTATAAATCTGGACAACATATAATTTTCTACAGAATAATTAGCGAAAACGAAATTGAAATTACTAGATTTCTCCATTCTAGAATGGATTTGAAAAACAGAATTCAAGAATAAAACTCCAGTTAACAGCACTAATATTTGGACATTTAGTTTAAAAAACTACTTTTGATACTATCAAATGATAGTACTTCTAAGATTTTAAAATTAATCACTTCGATATCTGAAAAACTTGGAGAAGACAATGCCAATTACCACAGTAAACAATCACCTCAATTAAGAAAACAAAATAGAATTAAAAAACATAAACCGCTATGGCAAAAAAAGTAAAGGAAAAAAGTTTTTTTGAAAGGTACCTGACTTATCAATTTGCCAAAGGTATAATTGCGATAGTTCTAATGATAATTAGTATTCTATACATTCTGATTAAAAACCTTTTTGAATAACTGATTAAAATAAAAAAACAATAGCACGAATTTGTAATCCGTGAATTAAATCTACTATTATGGCACAAATCAATCCACACATCAACTTTAATGGAAATGCCGAAGAAGCATTCACTTTTTACAAATCGGTATTTGGCGGTGAGTTCGCCACTATTATGCGTTTTAAAGACTTAGCTAGCGAGGCGTTTCCCGTATCAGAAAAAGAAGCCAACAAAATAATGCACATTGTATTACCAATTGGACCTTCGGTTTTAATGGCTAATGATGTTCCTGAAATGATGGGGCCAACCAACGAAAACGAAAACCGATCTAAAATAGTAATCAGTGCCGAAAGCAAAGCAGAAGCCGATCATTTATTTAATGGTCTTTCTGCTGGAGGACAAATTGAAATGCCAATTACCGATAGCCCTTGGGGTTCCTACTTTGGTATGTTTAGAGATAAATACGGTATTGAATGGATGGTAGACTATGATCCAAAATACAAAGGAAAACTATAGTCCGTTAATTATTCTGTTCTTGAAAAACTTCCAATAAATAATCGGGAGATAGCATTCGTGTAGGTGATTTAGCCATAGCTTTTAACACGCGTTTCATAGCAAATGGGTTCAGTCCCATCCCGATTCCAATTTCATGAATCCGGATTTCCTCGCGCGAATGTAAAATGCCATCGCTGTGCATTAATAAAGCCAATCGGTAAAATTGTTGAATGCGTTCAAAGTCGTCTTTGATCACTTCACTTGCATTTTCTTCATGAAACAATTGCTGAAATTCGGCTGAATTTATTTCTAAATCTTCGGCTATTAACGATAAAAATTGGTATTCGTTTTCATGTAATTTTCCATCTACGACTGCAAATGCAATCATATCGGACAATAAACTTATTTTTTGTGCTTTGGTATTATTCAAAATGTTTATTTTTAGCTAAATTATTCATTTAAAATGAATCTAATAACTATTCTTTTGAAATTTATATTCACCCTATTGGCACTTTTCTTTTTTTGTATTTCATTTGCACAAGAGGGAAAGCCGAGTACTGCAAGTAAAAATGTTAGCGCTTTTACTCTTGAAGCACCTCAATTGCAATGCAGTAAAAAGATTTGGGTGTACCTGCCCGAAAATTATTCGAAGTCCACTAAAAAGTATCCGGTAATTTACATGCACGACGGGCAGAACTTAATGGATGCCAAAACATCTTATGCCGGCGAATGGAGTGTAGACGAAACCCTAGACAGCCTTCATGCCCAAGTTATCGTAATTGGGATTGAACACGGCGGTGTAAAACGCATGGAAGAATTAACACCATACAAAAACGAAAAATACGGCGGAGGCAATGCCGATGCGTATCTGAAATTTATTGTAGAAACGCTAAAGCCCTATGTAGATAAAACCTTCCGAACCAAAGCCAATGCAAAAAACACAGCCCTTTGGGGAAGTTCACTTGGCGGATTGGTTTCTTTTTATGGAGCGCTAAAATATCCAGAGGTATTTGGAAAAGTAGGTTGCTTCTCCCCTTCATTTTGGTTTAACCGAAAAGAAATTTTCGAACTCATGAACACAACAAAATCCTATAAAACGAAAATTTATTTTCTTTGTGGCGATAACGAAGGCGACGCCGATATGGTGGAAGATTTAAACAAAATGGAATACCAAATCAATACCAAGCGCTGCGAATGCCAAATGATGAATAAAAAAATCATTGCTAAAGGCGGAAAACACAATGAAAAATTATGGCGCGAAGGTTTCAAAAAAGCGTACCTTTGGCTTTTCTAATGGGTATAAGGTCATAGGTGTTAGGTGTTAGTATTTTACGAACCCAAAACCTAGAAGCCAAAACCCAAAACCTAAAAAAAAATGAACAATAACGATATTTTCAAAAAGCTACGCGTTGCCTTGATGTTGCGTGACGACCAAATAGAAGAAATTTTAATGTTGGTTGACTTCCGAATGTCCAAAGGAGAATTGGGTAATTTTTTCAGAAGTGAAGACCATCCTAAATTTATGGAATGTGGCGACCAAGTGTTGCGTAATTTCTTAAACGGATTGGTAATTTACTTAAGAGGAACAAAAGAGAGTCCGAAAATCCCAGCGGAAGTAATTGCAAAGCACCGAATAGAGGCTAAACCAAAAGAATTCACAAAATCGGAAGGAGCTCCTAAAAAAGACTTCAAACCAAAAACCGATTTCAAGAAAAAACCAGGCTCGAATCCGAAATTTGCACCCAAAAAACAAACGAAGAAAATTGAAATTGTAGAAAAAGTGCAATATAAAAACGGTAAAAACACTAAAGGTTAAATAAAAAAAATCCCGAGTAAAACTCGGGATTTTCTATATAAAATAATTATCTTTTAATTAAGAAAGCGCTTTTTGAACTTGGTCAGCCGCTTCTTGAAATTGTACCGCTGATAAAATTGGCATTCCAGAATTGTCAATTAATTCTTTAGCAATTTCTGCATTGGTACCTTGCAAACGAACAATGATTGGCACTTTAATAGCATCACCCATGTTCTTGTAGGCATCAACAACTCCTTGAGCAACACGGTCACAACGAACGATTCCACCAAAGATGTTAATCAAGATCGCTTTTACATTTGGATCTTTTAAGATAATTCTAAAAGCCAACTCCACACGTTTTGCATCTGCAGTTCCACCAACGTCTAAGAAATTTGCAGGCTCAAAACCAGCATATTTAATTAAATCCATTGTAGCCATTGCTAGTCCAGCTCCGTTTACCATACATCCAACGGTTCCGTCAAGATCTACATAATTTAAACCTGCTTCTTTAGCTTCTACTTCAATAGGATTTTCTTCTCTAATGTCACGCATATCCGCATATTTTGGTTGGCGGTATAACGCGTTATCATCAATATTTACTTTTGCATCAACAGCAAGAATTTTATCATCTGATGTTTTTAAAACCGGATTGATTTCAAACATAGAAGCATCCGATCCGATGTATGCATTGTATAATGAATCAACAAACTTCACCATTTCTTTAAACGCATTTCCAGAAAGACCTAAGTTAAAAGCAATTCTTCTTGCTTGAAAACCTTGTAAACCAACACCTGGGTCGATTTCTTCTGTAAAAATTAAATGCGGTGTATGTTCAGCAACTTCTTCAATATCCATTCCACCTTCTGTAGAATACATAATCATATTTCTACCATTAGCTCTATTTAATAAAACCGACATGTAGAATTCAGATGTTTCACTTTCTCCAGGATAGTACACATCTTCTGCAATCAACACCTTATGCACAGGTTTACCTTCTGGTGGAGTCTGTGGTGTAATTAATTGCATTCCGATGATTTGCTGAGTAATTTCAGATACTTGATCTAAGTTTTTAGCTAACTTAACTCCGCCACCTTTTCCTCTTCCACCTGCGTGAATTTGAGCTTTAATTACATACCAGCTTGTGCCAGTTTCTTCTGTAAGTTGTTTAGCAGCAGCAACTGCTTCCACAGGATTATTAGCCACAATACCACGTTGTACGCGTACACCATATTTTGCTAATATCTCTTTTCCTTGATATTCGTGTATATTCATAATAAAATTTTGTCTTTTTATAAGGTGCCACAAATGTAATTAATTACAATCAATTGATAAAACAAATGTATATCAATTTAGTAACTTTATTTGAGATTATTTATTTGTATAATTTAGGCTTAATTTTTACTTATCCAAAACCTCTAACAACACCTTACCTTCCGTTCCATTAGGAAAAGTAATTTTTAATTTTTGAGCTAAAGTCGGTGCAATTTGCGTAATTACTTTGTGATCGTGGGTTTCCCCTTTTGGAATATTCCATCCATAAAAAATTAATGGAACATGGGTATCGTAACTATACGGAGTTCCGTGATCGGTTCCTGTGGCAATAAAATGGTCTATGTAACCCGGTTTGTTTAGAATTACCATATCGCCGTCTTCGGTTGCATCATACCCTTTTGCAATGCAATCCAAATAAAAATCAGCACCATTAGACGCAAGTATTTCCTCTTCGGTATAGGCTCTTTTTACTTGCTCTTGAGTCATTAAATAGTCTTTAAAAGCTTGCTTTACTTTCGGCAATTCCAACCCTTTCGTTTTAATGATTTCTTTATTGAAATATAAATTGAAATTAGAACAATTCACAACTAAATCCTCTCCAAAAGTATCAACAGAAAATTTCTTTAATCCTTTTAGAATATCCTTAGGAAACACATTATCGACATTGTATTTATTATCTTTTAAATACAAAGGATTTTCTGCACCGGCATGGTCGGCAGTCAAGAAAACAAGGTAATTTCCTTTTCCCACAGTTTTATCTAAATAATTCAAGAAATCGGCAATAGTTAAATCCAATCGTAAATACACATCTTGCAATTCCATGGATCGAGGCCCCAAATTGTGCCCCACATAATCGGTAGAAGAAAAACTTACGGCTAAAAAATCGGTAATAACATCTTTTCCAAGTTCTTCATTTTCTATAGCTTTCTTTGCAAATTCTGCTAATAAATCATTCCCAAAAGGTGTTGCACGAAGAATTTCTGCATTTTTCTTTTCAAGCATCTCCTTTAAATTATAAGGAAAAACCGGATTAGCGCCATTTAGTTTTCCTTCATATGGATTTTCATCTGCCAGACTTTCATTGTAGGTTTCAATAGGTTTCAACAAATCCCAACCTTTATTTATGTAGGTCATGAAAAGTTTTTCGTTATTGAATTCGGTTACCCAATCCGGTAATTTTTCACCATAAAAGGTACTCGAAACAAAGGCACCTGTTTTACTGTACCAAAATGCCCAATTAGCAAAATGTCCAGCAGGTAAAATAGCACCTCTATCTTTCAAACTCATTCCAATTACTTTTCCTTTAAAGTTGGTTGCTAAACGCAATTCATCAGTAATTGTAGTAGTTAATAGTTTTTTTGGAGACATCTCCCCTTCGGCTTTAGTTCCCTCGCCGATCGTTTTCTCCGAAGCATCATCGGTACAATAAATTTCTTTTCCTTGTTTTCTGCTAAACCAATCATTACCTACAATTCCGTGTACTGAAGGAGTAGTTCCGGTGTAAATAGAAGCGTGACCTGGGGCCGTGAATGTAGGCATGTAATTGTAATTCATATTATGAAATACATAACCGTTATTCATCAATCGTTTAAATCCATCGTTCGAAAAATCACTTGAAAATCGATATAAATAGTCCATTTTCATTTGATCCACGACAATTCCAACAACCAATTTTGGTCGGTCTTGCGCTTGAAGATTCAAAACAAAAACGAAAACAAAAAGGGAAAGTAATTTTTTCATGGGTAAAAAATTTTAACAAAAATACATATTCCGTTAAGTAGGAGTGCTAAGTTACCGTTAAGAATAAATTTAAAATAAAGGTGAATTCAATTCTTTTCTTGCAACTTCAAATTCAGAGATAATATCTTTTATAATGACTTCAACCGGTTTAATATCGTGAATCAATCCTGCAATTTGACCGATTTCTAATTCGCCTTCAACTAAGTCACCTTCAAACATACCTCGTTTTGCACGGCGTTTTCCTAATAAGTTTTCAAGATCTTCTTTTGATGGGCCTTTCGAATACAATTCTTGCACGTCATTAAAGAATTTATTTTTGATTAATCGAACAGGAGCTAATTCTTTTAGCGTCAATAGGGTTTCGCCTTCTCCTGTTTCTAGTACCGTTTTCTTAAAATTATCATGAGCCGAACTTTCTGTTGAAGCTACAAATCGGCTCCCCATTTGAACGCCATCTGCACCAAGAACCATAGCAGCAAGCATGCCCCGACCCGTTGCTATTCCGCCCGCAGCAATTAATGGAATTGAAATGTTTTCTTTCACCATCGGAATCAAAGTCAAAGTCGTCGTTTCTTCTCTTCCGTTGTGACCTCCTGCTTCAAATCCTTCGGCAACAACCGCATCTACTCCGGCTTCTTGTGCTTTTAAGGCAAATTTAGAACTGCTTACCACATGCACTACCGTAATTCTGTTTTCTTTCAAAAAAGTCGTCCATGTTTTAGGATTACCTGCAGAAGTAAAAACAATTTTCACGCCTTCTTCCACAATAATATCCATAATTTCTTGAACATTGGGATACAACATAGGTACATTCACTCCAAATGGTTTGTCGGTGGCTTTTTTACATTTTTGAATGTGCTCACGCAAAACTTCGGGATACATAGAACCCGCACCAATTAAACCTAATCCACCACTATTACTTACTGCGCTTGCTAATTTATAGCCACTATTCCAAATCATTCCACCTTGAACAATTGGGTATTTAATATTGAAAAGTTGCGTGATTGTATTCATTATTCTTTTATTATTTTTCCGGATTGGTTCACCGTATCGTTTTGTATTTTATAAAAATAAACCCCCGAATTTAAAGTTTCTAAATTTATAGTTGAAATCGAATTCGAAATAGCTTTTTCCAAAACTACCTGACCTAAAGTGTTGTAAAAAAACACATTAGCTTCGGTAATTTTATCTGGAAACGAAACCGTAATAGAACTAGAAGTTGGATTGGGATATAAAACGAAGGCTTTACTATTAGTTTGAAAAGCTGATAAATTTGCCATATCTAATGCCAATTGGAAATCGGGAATTCCATATCCAAATAAATAATCGGGATTTGAATATCTATCTGCAGATTGTTTTACAAATTGAACTAATTGCGCATTGGTAGCCCATGGAATTGCTTGCCAAAAACAGGCAATCATTCCAGCCATTATAGGACATGAGAACGAAGTTCCACTAGCGGTAACAATACTTCCTAATGTATTGGACAACACCGAACTTTGTCCTTGCGCCATGACATCAGGTTTCATTCGTCCATCAAAACTTGGTCCAATAGAACTAAAAGAGGCATAAGAACGATCGGCTTTTACAGCACCAATTGCTAATACATTATTGGCTTCAGCCGGAACTCCAATATGAGGCTCTGGAGCATTTCCTTCATTACCAGCACTCGCAACCACAACAATTCCTTTACTAAAAGCAATATTAGCACCTTGTGATCCAAAAGCACTGTTTCCGGTCATATCAGAATAGGTATGTCCATAATTTGGATTATCAAATCCGAAATATCCTAAAGAAGTTGTTATGATATCAGCACCTACACGATCGGCTTCTTCAGCTGCCTCTACCCAATTACTTTCTTCCACAGGGTTTTCGGAATTTACATCTTCAGTAATATATAAATAATATTTAGCATCGGGCGCAGTCCCAACCAATTGCCCATCTACATAACCTCCCATTGTAGAAAGCACCAGTGTACCATGATTGTAGCCCGTATAAAAATTGGTAGATTTATTTACATAGTCATAACCTCCCAAAATTTGATTGTTATCACGCAACCTTTGAAATGGCGCAACTAAATCAACACTTGGAAAACCAGCATCTAAAACCGCAATAATTTTTTCGGTTCCTGTGAAGTTGGCTTGGTGCAATAAATGCCCGTTTAGCATTTGTATTTGATTGGCCGAAGTTCCGTAATTGAAATTTACCTGTACTTCCATTGATTTATTCACTGGAGTAATTGTAGCTGAAACAGCCATTTTATTATTTAATGAATTGTCGGCAAAATGCACATGATTTACAAATGGCAGAGTCAACAAAGCTTGAATATCGGTTACGCTTCCACGGATGTGAAGGCAGTTCAACCACTTGGATTTTGCCATAACAGTAATTCCTTGCGCAGCTGTTATTTGATTTACATAGGAAACTTCAAGAGGTGCATCATTAATTTCTAATGCAATACCTTGAGCCGTTCTTCGGTCTAACGCTTTTTGAGAAAGCTCTGACAAAGGATTGCTAAAAAAAGCAGCGGCATTTGGTTTATCATTAAAATAAACCCAAGCATCTTCTTGAGAAAAAGATACGTAAGTAGTTAATAAAGTAAGTATAAGTATCAGTTTCTTCATAGTCAATTATTTATAAAGTCTAAATTACGAAATTACTCCCGAACCAACTAATTCTTCACCCAAATTCCAAGCAACGAATTGTCCTTGAGTAATAGCCGATTGCGGTTGATCAAACGAAACATATAAGCCACTTTCAAATTTATGTAGCGTGGCCTTTTGCAATTCTTGTCGGTAACGAATGCGCGCCATAACCTCCATAGACTCTCCATTTTCCAACTTTAAATCGGGACGAATCCAATGCACTTCGGAATTTTGAATTCGCAATGCATTTTGAAACAACCCAGGATGTGCGTGCCCTTGACCCGTATAAATTTCGTTGGTAATTACATTTGTAGAGATAATAAATAAGGCTTCTTTGGTTCCGCCAACGTTCAACCCTTTTCGTTGTCCAATGGTAAAATAATGAGCGCCTTGGTGTTTTCCAACTGCCTTTCCCATTGAAGGCAAATAGTCAATTGGAGTAGATTCGTAAATCAATTCCTCTTCTAAAGTAGAAAATGTTGGTTTCACTCGATTGTAAATTTCGCTACTTGCCGGAACTTCATAAATCACACCGTCTTTAGGTTGTAATTGCTGTTGTAAAAACTCGGGAAGTCTCACCTTTCCTATAAAACAAAGTCCTTGCGAATCTTTCTTTTCGGCAGTTATCAATTCCATTTTGGAAGCAATTTCGCGAACTTGCGGTTTTGTTAATTCCCCAATTGGAAACAACGCTTTCGCCAGTTGCTCTTGCGATAATTGGCATAAAAAATACGATTGATCTTTGTTACCATCTTTACCAGCAAGTAATTGAAAAGTAGGAGTTCCATTAACATCAACCTCTCCTTTTCGGCAATAATGACCGGTGGCAACATAATCGGCACCCAGACTTAAAGCAATTTTCATGAAGACGTCAAACTTAATTTCGCGGTTACACAACACATCAGGATTGGGAGTTCTCCCTTTCTCGTATTCGTGAAACATGTAATCTACAATTTTCTCTTTGTATTGTTCACTTAAATCAACGGTTTGAAAAGGAATTCCTAGTTTATCAGCAACTAAGAGTGCATCGTTGCTGTCTTCAAGCCATGGACATTCATTAGAAATCGTCACTGAATCATCGTGCCAATTTTTCATAAAAAGACCAATAACTTCATACCCTTGCTCCTTTAAAAGATAGGCTGCAACGCTTGAATCTACACCACCAGAAAGTCCAACTACTACACGCTTCATGTTTTGAAATGCAATTAATTTAAGTTACAAATTTACATCAAATAATAAAAAAAAGTATATGCTTTAATTGTTAAAACATATACTTAAGTAAATATTATTTATTTGTTCTTTATTATTCTTCTCGAGTAATTTCTCTTTTCACAAATTTTCTTGGCTTTTTGGTAGTCATATTTTCCTTCGTGATGGTTCCATTGGTATTGAATTCCCAAATTCCTTCTTTCTTCCCTTTCACATACATTCCTTTGGCAACTACAACCTTATCCGGACTTCTAAAAACAGCAAGACCATCGTATTCGCCTTTTTTATAGATTGTTTCTTCTAATGCTACTCCGCTCTCGGCATATTTTTTATAAGGTCCTTCTTTTATTCCGTTTTTATAGGTAGCTTCTTCTGCAATTTTCCCACTTGGATAAGTTACTTTTCTCAAGCCGTTTAATTTTCCATTTACATAATTTTCCGAAGTCATAATAACCGAAGAGTCTTCATGGTAGTATTTCCATTCGCCAACGTATAGTTTATTCACTAATTTTCCTTCACTTACTTTATTCTTTTTTTGATTATAAAAAATAGTGTAGCATGAATTGTCTTTTGCATTAAATTCTCGAGTTGCAATTACAGTTCCTGCTGCGGTATCGTCAAAGAACTTGAACGTACCTACTTCGTTACCATGTTCAAATGCACCTTCATAACGAGGTCGCTTTGACTGCTCATAGACTCCTTTCCAAATACCTTGCTTTTTTCCATTGGCATCCACTTGATTGAACTCTTGTGCAAAAATAGAAACCGAAAAAAACAATAGAATTACTAAATATTTCATGTGTTTATTATTAATTAAATATAACTTAATTTTTGATATTTTAGTATTAAACAAATAGAGAAAAAGCCATCATTGCTGACGGCTTTTAGATTATTTTTTCCCTTTTGCTTTTTGTTCTTCCGCCTGCTCCATCACTTCACGAAGTTTCTTTTGAAACTTTCCTTCCTTTGCAGGCTTTGTTTTATTTTCTTGAATTTGAGCATGGATTTTATCACTATCAATAAAATACTTTTTAATCACTAACATAATTCCGATAGTAATTAAATTCGACATAAAGTTATATAAACTCAATCCAGAACCATAACTATTAAAGAAAATCAACATCATAATTGGAGAGATATAAATCATCATCTTCATCATTTTAGTCATATCAGGCATGCCTTCTTGCTGCGGCTGCGCCATTTGATTATCTCCCGAAGTCATTTTCATGTAGAAGAAAATAGCAACGGCCGCCAAAATTGGAAACAAACTAATATGATCACCATACATAGGGATGTTAAAAGGTAATTTTACAATTTGGTCAAACGAAGATAAATCATCTGCCCAAAGGAATGGCTGTTGTCTCAATTCAAAAGCCGATGGAAAAAATCGGAACGAAGCCATTAAGAACGGCATTTGAATTAAAGCTGGAATACATCCTGCCATTGGGTTAACTCCTGCTTTAGAATATAATTTCATCGTTTCCTGTTGTTTTTTTACAGGATCTTTGATTTTTTCGCCAATTTCTGCAATTTCAGGACGCAATACTTTCATTTTGGCTTGTGACAAAAACGATTTGAAAGTAATAGGAGACATGGCAATTTTTATCAAAATGGTAAAAATGATAATTGCCAATCCATAAGACATAAATCCACCTAAGAAGCCAAATAATGGAATAAAAATTAATCGGTTGATCCAACCAAAAATACCCCATCCTAATGGAATGATTTTATCTAAATTTTTATCTTCATACGAATTTAATACTTTATAATCGGTTGGTCCAAAATACCAATTCATTTTATAATCTAATTCTCCTTTACTATTGTAAGCCAATGGCAAAGTAGATTTGAATTCTTTAGTAAAAACCGTATCCACTTTAACATCATTTACTAAAGTAGACGAATGAATTTTAGCCGTTTTAAAAGGGGTATTGGTCAGTAAAATAGTAGAAAAGAAATGTTGTTTATAGGCTATATACGAGGTGTTTTCTGGAGTTTCTTCCTTGTCTTTACCTGGACCTACATAATCAATTTTTTCATCACCATACTGAAAATAGATTTCAGCATTTTGATTTTCATAAGTAACGCTTTTCTCGTTTCTATAGGTTTTTAAATCCCATTCTAAATCGGTTGTTTTAGAGGTATTTAAAGCACTGCTCAATCCTTGTGAACGCAAATCAAAATCTACCATATAATCGTTTGGCTTCAACGTATAGTTGTATTCCAAAAAGGTAGCTGCACCTGTCTTCAACTTCATCGACAACACTTTGTTTTCTCCTACTTGCTTAAAAGTTGGTTCAAAAAACAAGTCTTTTGTATTTAAAACACGGTTGTCTTTAGTTTGTAGTGCCAAATTAAAATTGGCATTATTGTTTTTTATTAATTCAACTAATTGTCCTGATCCTTTAGAGAATTTCTCGTATTTTTTTAGAATTGCTTCCGAGATATACCCTCCTTTATTTGAAACTGTTAATTTGACTAAATCATTTTCTAAAACCGTGAAACCTTCTTTAGCTGTTGGAAGAGTTGCAGAATAAGCAAAGCTTCCCAAAGCACCTTGCAACTTTTGCAATTTAACGGTATCACTAACAGCTGTATCTACAACAACATTTGCAATCTCTTTAGTAGCAACTTGCTTTGCTTTAGCAACCTTGTCAATTTGTGCTTGTTTCGCTTTTTCAGCTTGTTCTTTTTGTGCTGTTTTCTGACTGTTGTACATCATCCACATCACAATAAGGAAAATTAACCCAAAGCCAATTATCGAATTCTTGTCAAATTTCTTTTCTTCCATTATTTTTTATTTTTTTAATCAGTCGATTAATTGACCAATATGTTACCTATTTTTTATTTTTTACCATAGCAGCAACAAAGCTAACAAAAATAGGCTGCGGATTGGCAACGGTACTTTTGTACTCTGGATGGTATTGTACTCCGATGAAAAACGGATGATTTTTCACCTCTACAATTTCCACTAAGCCAGTATCTGGATTGATTCCAGAACTTATTAATCCTGCATTTTCTAATTCTGATGAATATTTGTTGTTGTATTCGTATCTGTGGCGGTGACGCTCTTCAATTTGCGATTTGCCATAAATTTCTTTTGCTAAAGAGCTTTCTGTTAAATCACATTTCCATGATCCCAAACGCATTGTTCCCCCTTTATCCGTAATTGATTTTTGGTCCTCCATTAAATCAATAACTGGGTTGCTAGTATTTGAATTCATTTCAGTAGAATTGGCATCAGCCAAACCTAATACATTTCTTGAATATTCAATAACGGCCATTTGCATCCCAAGACAAATTCCGAAAAACGGAAGATTTTGCTCACGAGCATAACGAACGGTTTCTATTTTTCCTTCAATTCCTCTTTCACCAAATCCTGGCGCTACTAAGATTCCGTCAATTCCTTTTAATTTATCAGCAACATTATCTTGATTTACAAATTCCGAGTGAATACTGATTACGTTCACTTTAGTTTCATTTGCAGCTCCTGCATGAATAAAAGCCTCTAAAATCGATTTGTAAGAATCTTGCAATTCAACATATTTTCCGACCAAACCAACATTAATAGTATGTTTCGGATTTTTCAATCGGTGTAAGAAATCATTCCATTGCGATAAATCAGGATTTGATTTTTCTGGTAAGTTTAATTTCTTCAAAGCAACCAAATCCAATCCTTCTTCTAGCATTAAATTAGGTACTTCATATATGGTAGAAGCATCAATAGATTGAATTACTGCTTCGCGTTTTACATTGCAAAACAAAGCCAATTTTTGACGCAATTCATCCGAAATTTCGTGCTCGGTTCTACAAACTAAAATGTCCGCTTTAATTCCGCTTTCCATTAATGTTTTAACAGAATGCTGGGTTGGTTTCGTTTTTAATTCTCCGGCTGCAGCCAAATAAGGAACTAATGTAAGGTGAATTACAATTCCGTTATTATCACCTAATTCCCAAACCAATTGACGAACCGATTCAATGTAAGGCAAGGATTCGATATCTCCAACAGTTCCTCCAATTTCGGTAATTACAATATCAAAATCGCCTGATTTACCAAGCAATTGCATGCGTTCTTTAATCTCATTTGTGATATGTGGAACCACTTGAACCGTTTTTCCTAAAAACTCTCCACGACGCTCTTTTTCAATAACCGAAAGATAGACTCTACCTGTAGTTACATTATTTGCCTGTGATGTTGGAACATTTAAAAAACGTTCGTAGTGTCCTAAATCCAAATCGGTTTCTGCACCATCATCGGTTACAAAACACTCTCCATGCTCATAGGGATTTAAAGTTCCTGGATCAACATTGATATACGGATCAAACTTTTGTATGGTAGTTCTATACCCGCGTGCTTGTAATAATTTTGCTAATGAAGCTGCTATAATTCCTTTTCCTAATGAAGAAGTTACACCGCCTGTAACAAAAATGTACTTGGTTGGATTCATCGTTTTTTTTTTAGAACAACTACTAGTAGTTGTCCAAACTTGTTGTTGTGTTATTATGTAGTTGTTTTTTTGTAGTAAAAAACGAAGCAAAAGTAAGAAATTTATTGGATGTTTATAAAAATAATACCATCTAAAATTCTAAAAATCGAACAATCTAATTTATGATTTTGGATATTTTTTTTTGATGTTCCGAATCAATTCTTCCAACCCATTTAATTTGAGTTCATAAATCAGTTGCAATTGTTCGCCCAATTGACCTTTTGGAAAACCTTTGTTACTGTACCAAACTACATAATACTCAGGCAAATCAATAAGATAGTAGCCTTCGTATTTGCCGAAAGGCATCTTAGTATGCGCTAGTTTGATAAGTGATTTTTGTTGGTTGTCCATTTTTTTCTATTGGGATTAGTGATTAATTCACGCCCCTATTAACTATATCAAACTTGAAGAAACAGTTGCAATAAGCTTGTTACAATACTCTTTAATTGTCTACGACAGGCACAGACTGACACAAATAAATTTGGAAGTATCTAATTATTTCCAATTAAATACAATCTCTTTTAGAATATCGGGATGTAAACTATAAAAAACCGGACAAGTCATTGCGGTTCGTTCTAAAATTGATTTCGTTTTTTCATCGGCAGCAAGATTCATATTGAAAGTTACCTGAATGTGAGAAATCCTTCTTGGTTCGGCAGCCATAATTTTAGTTACCTCAGCAGTTGAACCCGAAAAATCCACACCCATATCTTGAGCTTTAATTCCCATAACGGTAAACATACAAGAAGCCAATCCGTTGGCAACCGAATCTGTTGGAGAAAAGGCTTCTCCTTTTCCGTTATTGTCTGTTGGAGCATCGGTTATTATCTCAGAACCTGATTGTAAATGAATGGATGAAGTTCTTAAATCTCCTAAGTAGGTTACCTTTGATGTTGACATTATTGCGCTTGTTTTGTAGTTAAATCTTCGTCGTAATACAAGATATAAATTCCTTTATTGGCATAACCTCCCGACAGTTTTTTAGCATAATCAAATTTACTTTCTATTTGCTCCGAAGCAGTTGCATTGACACTTTCTTCAAAAGTTTGTCCTTGTGACAAACGCAACATCGTATCAAATGTCAAATCAAAACCTCGAATAGCATATTGATTTGGAAAAATTCTGTTTTTCTTTTTAAAAGCATTGGCAAATTGCTGGGATTCTGGAGTTTCATTTTCTCGTGATGCCGTTGGATAGGCCATCTTCAATTTGGTCAAACGAGACAATGCAATTTCCTCAAAATCAAGCGTTTCATTAGGCTCTAAAATCACTAATTGAAGTGGATAATCTTTTAAAGCACTTTGCATCGTATTGGTAACTGTAAAAATAACGCCTGTTTTTTCGGATACCAAAACCACATAATTCATTCGGTTTTTTACAAAGTACTTTTTGATACTGTCTCCAACAAAGCCCCCTTTTTCATTAACACCAACCAACTTTACTCCTTTTTGATATTCTTGAAGATATTGTTTTATGGTATTCTTTTTCGGATCAACGACTGCTATAATATTTCCGTTTTTTGCACGCATGTAGTCAAACATGGCGTTTTTCAAAGCGTCATTTTGTGGCATCGATTGATATAAGTTGGCGTATGATTTTCCCTCTTCTTTGGATAATGGAGAGATAACTGGAATATTTTTGTTTTCCAAAACACTAGCCACTTTTTCAACATTCACTTGATAAAACGGACCAATAACGGCATCGGTATTTGCAAAATCAGTACCAGAAACAATCGAAACTGCACTGGTGGTATTTTTTGTTTCTTCAGAATCGAATATTTTCACATCGAAATTCAATCCTAACACTTTGGCAGAATCTATAGCCATCAAAGCACCTGAATAAAAATCGAGAGTCATGTTTAAGAATTTATCTTTTTTCAACCGTTCTGAAACTAAAGTAACCGTGTCGTTTTGAATTTTAGAAGCATTGAAAGGCAAGAATAAAACTAATTTCTTTTTTTGTTGATTGGATACCGTTTTAATTAAATCCTTTAGAGTATTTTTATTTTCTTTTGCAAACGAAAGATTCGCAGGCACCTTCAATACCATTCCTTCTTTTAAACCATTTTTTAAATCGGGGTTCAACCCCATTAATGAGGCTTCAGTTAGATTAAAAAGATGTGTCAAACTATATAAAGTCTCCCCTGCTTTTACCATGTATTCCAACAAATTACTTTCTATAACTTGCGCTTTATCTGGGTTAATTACCAATTTTGGTGCAGCAACTGCTTTAATTTTCAAATTAAAACCAAGAGGAAGGCTCTCCTTAATTTCGGGATTTTGTAATTCTAATTCTTCAACCGAAATACCAAATCGTTTAGCCAGATTATACTTCGTGTCACCAGCAACCACCGTATATTCAATTACCTTATGTGGTGCAGTTGTTTTTGTAGCAGCAGCAGTTGAAGTCGAATTTGGTATACTCTTCGGAATCAATAAAATAGAATTTTCTTTAATTCCGTTTTGCGAATCAGGATTGAGCTTATAAATATCATACGGAGTTACCTTGTATTTTTGTGCAATAGCAGGAACCGTTTCCCCTTTTACAACAGTATGTTTGGTAAAACCTTGTCCGAAATTTGAAAAGGAAATCAACAATACTAAAATGCAAATAACTCTTTTAATCATGTTTTTATAAATTAAATTCCAAAATCAAATACCTAACTGAATTCTAAATTACTCCCACTCAATGGTTGCTGGCGGCTTTGAGCTAATGTCATAAACCACTCTATTAACTCCTTTTACTTTATTTATAATTTCGTTCGAAATTTTCATTAAGAAGTCATAAGGTAAATGTACCCAATCGGCAGTCATACCATCAGTAGATTCTACTGCGCGAAGGGCTACAACTTTTTCATAGGTACGTTCATCACCCATTACACCAACACTATTTACAGGTAATAAAATTGCTCCAGCTTGCCATACTTTATCGTACAAACCATGCGATTTTAAACCTTCAATAAAAATAGCATCTACTTCTTGCAAGATACGCACTTTTTCGGGAGTGATGTCACCTAAAATTCGAATCGATAATCCAGGTCCTGGAAACGGATGACGACCTAATAATTCGGGATCTATTCCTAAGGTTGCTCCTACTCGTCGCACCTCATCTTTAAACAACATTCGAAGTGGCTCCACAATTTTTAATTTCATAAAATCTGGCAAACCACCTACATTGTGGTGAGATTTTATTGTTGCCGAAGGTCCTTTTACAGAAACCGATTCGATTACATCGGGATAAATTGTTCCTTGAGCTAACCAAGTTACGTCTTCGATAATTTTTGATTCATCGTCAAAAACTTCAAT
Source organism: Flavobacteriaceae bacterium (assembly GCA_947453195.1). Classification (GTDB taxonomy): domain Bacteria; phylum Bacteroidota; class Bacteroidia; order Flavobacteriales; family Flavobacteriaceae; genus Flavobacterium. The sequence continues at coordinate 31,386 of CANGFO010000014.1, read as the reverse complement.
AAAAACGCGACCAATAATTTTTCTTTTTGTTTCTGGATCATCAACTCCAGCCAATTCACTCAAAAAGCGATCGGAAGCATCAACACCTTTCACATTCAAGCCCATGTCTTTGTATTGGTGCAATACATTTTCAAACTCATTCTTACGAAGCAATCCGTTATTCACAAAAATGCAATATAAGTTTTTGCCAATGGCTTTATTTAATAAAACGGCAGCCACGGTTGAATCTACTCCACCCGAAAGTCCAAGTACCACTTTATCGTCTTGAATTTTTTCTTTTAAATCTTTAACGCAATCTTCAACAAAAGCATTCGAAGTAAAATTTTGAGGCACTTCTGCAATTTTCACTAAGAAGTTTTCTAAAATTTGTTTTCCGTCCGTTGAATGGTATACTTCGGGATGAAATTGAATTGCATAAGTGGTTTCGCCTTCAATTCGGTAGGCTGCATTTTCTACATCGTGTGTGCTTGCTAATTTAACACCATTCGTTGGAAGGTGTTTAATGGTATCACTATGGCTCATCCAAACTTGTGAATTTGGACTTACATTTTCAAAGAAAACTTCGTCTTCTTTTATGTATTCCAAATTGGCTCTTCCGTATTCTCTAATATTGGAAGCGGCTACTTCACCACCAGAAAAATGAGCTAAATATTGTGCTCCATAACACACGGCAAGCAATGGAAATTTGCCACGAATGTGCGATAAATCTATTTTTAAAGCGTCTTCAGAACGAACCGAATACGGACTTCCACCAAGAATAATGGCTTTGTAAGAAGATAAATCTGTTGGATAATTATTGTAAGGGAAAATTTCGCAGAATATATTTAATTCGCGAACGCGTCGGGCAATCAACTGGGTGTATTGCGAACCGAAATCTAAAATAAGTACGTTGTGTTGCATGTGCAAAAGTACTAATCTTGGTCAAATTAAAAAATGTATTTCCGAAATAATTTATTATTAAATTAGCAAAAATTACAAATCGGATTATGATGGCAAAAAAATATTTCTTCCTAATACTTCTTGCTTTAAATTGCTCACTAGTTTTTTCTCAGGTAGCGATTTGCAGTTGGAATTTAATGAATTTTGGAAAATCTAAATCAGATTCCGAACTGGATTTTGTTGCAAACACCATCAATAAATATGATGTGATTGCCATTCAAGAGGTGGTTGCAGGCAATGGTGGCGCTCAAGCCGTTGCAAGACTAGTTAAGATATTAGAAAATAAAGGATTTCATTGGGACTATACCATTAGTGACCCAACCACAAGTGCTAATCATTCAAGCATTGAACGCTATGCGTTTGTTTGGAAAACATCGAAAGTTAAAAAAATTGGTCGCAGTTGGCTTGATGCAAATTATGCAAATGAAATAGACCGTGAACCTTATTTGAGCACCTTTGACTATCAAGGAAAGCAATTTACCATAGTTACTTTTCATGCGGTTCCTAAGAAGAAAAATCCAGAAAGTGAACTAAAATATTTTAAACTATTTCCAGGGGTATACCCAAAATTGAATTTGATTTTTATGGGTGATTTCAATTGTCCACAATCCAATGAGGTATTTTCTCCATTAAAAAAAATGGGATACAAAAGCAGTTTAGTCAATCAAAAAACAAGCTTACGCCAAAAGTGTATTCAAAACGATTGTTTGGCCTCCGAATACGATACTATGTTTTTCAATCCTCTAAAAATGAATGCAACTCAATCGGGAATTATTCCATTTTACGAAAGTTTTGAAACCCTAAAAGAGGCTAGAAAAATCTCAGATCATGCACCTATTTGGGGGATTTTTGATTTGAAATAAAAAACACATTTAATTTTCAACGTATATTTATTACATTTGAAATAAAATAATCCTAAATGTTAAAAACAATTATTTACATAGGCCTAGGTGGCGCTGTTGGAAGTGTATTACGCTACTTAACTTCATTATTAGTTAATAAATATTGGAGTCATGCCTTTCCATTAGCGACCTTTTTAACCAATGTATTGGGATGTTTTATCATTGGAATATTTATTGGATATTTAGAAAAAAACAATTTAGCCAATGGGAATTTAAAGTGGTTATTAGTAACCGGATTTTGCGGTGGTTATACCACATTTTCAACTTTTGGATTTGAAAATCAATCGCTATTACAATCCAACCAATCCCTTTTAGCATTTAGTTATATCGCACTAAGTATTTTACTTGGAATTTTTGCGGTTTGGTTCGGTCTTTTTGTTTCCAAATAACATTTTTTTAACACAAAAAAATGTAATTTCGCATCCTATGAACGAAAAAGACATTCAAGCACTTTCCGAATTATTGGCAACGCCCAAAAAAATTGCCATCATCCCCCACCGAAGTCCGGATGGAGATGCAATGGGTTCCACCCTTGGTTTGTATCATTTTTTACTGAAATTAAACCACCAACCGGTTGTGATTGCACCCAATGATTTTCCGGAATTTTTAGCTTGGCTTCCGGCTTCAGATACTGTTTTAGTTTATGAGAATGAAAGAGAAAAAGTAACTCAAATTCTGCAGGAGCAAGAAATAGTCTTCACCTTAGATTTTAATGCCTTGCACCGAACCGGCGAGATGGAACAGGTATTAAATAAACTTAGCGTTCCTATGGTGATGATTGATCACCACCAATTGCCTGATTCGTATGCGACTTTTACCTATTCAGACACTGCATTTGGTTCAACTTGCGAAATGATTTACAACTTCATTGGTTTTTTAAATCAGAAGCATTTAATTGATAAAACCATAGCCACTTGTTTATATACAGGAATTCTAACCGATTCGGGTGGATTTCGTTTTCCAAAAACCACCGGTACCACTCATCGAATTGCAGCTGAATTTATTGAATTAGGGGTTGATAATTCGGAAATTCCAATGTTATTGTTCGATAACAATTCGTACGATCGACTGCAACTTTTAGGTAGAGCCTTGCAAAACATGAAAGTTATTCCGGAATTAAAAACCGCCTACATCAAACTTTCGCAAAAAGAATTAGACGAATTTAATTATGTCAAAGGCGATACCGAAGGAATTGTTAATTATGGTTTAACCATTAAAGGGATTGTATTTGCAGCTATTTTCATTGAACACAGAGATGAAAATATTGTGAAAATTTCTTTTAGATCGCAAGGTAGTTTTGATGTAAATCAATTTGCTAGAAATCATTTTAATGGCGGCGGACACATCAATGCAGCAGGAGGAAAATCCAACGAAACATTAGATAAAACAATTGAAAAATTTGAATCCATATTATCAAAAACAATCATCTAGAATGAGGAAAACAACATTTATTTCAGTGCTTTTTATAGCATTTTTGATGCTAGTTAGCTGCAAGCAACAACAGGCAAGAATGCCCATTTCACATTCTTCTGGTGAGTTTTTAAAAGCTTCGGTAGATCGGAACAAAAAATTAATTAAAGGAGAAGAAAACAAAATCGATTCGATTATAAAAAGCAATCCCAAGATCAAATACATTGCATCCCAAAAAGGATATTGGTATTATTATGAAACTAAAAGTGATCGTGACACCATTCATCCAAAAAAAGGAGATATTGCTTGCTTTGATTATGAAATTAAGGATTTGGATGGCAATGTAATTTATTCACAATTGGAATTAAAGCCTCAAAATTATGTTGTGGATAAACAAAATATCTTAATGGGATTACGCCACGGAATTAAATTAATGAAAAAATCAGAAAAGGTTACTTTTTTATTCCCTTCACACATGGCATTTGGCTATCACGGAGATGACAGAAGAATTGGAACAAACGAACCAATTATTTGTACGGTAACTTTAAATGATATAAAAAGCGAAAACAAAACAAAACAAGAATAATGAAATTAATAGCACGTTTTTTAGCTGTTTTTTTAACAGTAGCATTTGTAGGTTGCAAAGACAACAAACATAACAATTTACCTGACGGAATTTATGCTGAAATTGAAACCGCAAAAGGGGAGATTTTAGTTGAATTAGAATACAAAAAAGCTCCTGTAACGGTGGCTAATTTTATTTCACTCGCTGAGGGAAACAATCCATTTGTATCTGAAGAATACAAAGGAAAACCTTTATATGATGGATTAAAATTTCATCGTGTGATTTCTAAAACCAATGGCGACGCCGAAGATTTTATGATTCAAGGAGGAGATCCATTAGGAAATGGTTCGGGTGATGCAGGTTGTAAATTTAAAGATGAAATCACCGATTTGAAATTTGACAAAGCAGGATTGTTAGCCATGGCTAATTCGGGACCTGGAACTAATGGAAGTCAGTTTTTTATTACAATCAAAGACACTCCGTGGCTTGATGGAAAACATACTATTTTTGGGCATGTGATTGAAAAAGGGATGAATACAGTGAATGCCATTGTTCAAGAGGATGTTATAAATACGGTTAAAATTATCCGAAAAGGAGAAGCAGCAAAGAAATTTGATGCAGTTAAAATCTTTAGTGATTACTATAATACCGAATTAGAAAATCAAAAAAAGCAGGAAGCGATTTACGCCGCTACTTACAAAAAAGTGGTAGCCGAAAAACTAGCGTTCTTTGCACGGATTAAAGCAACAGCTACCAAAACAACCACTGGTTTACAATTTGCTGTATTTCAAAAAGGAGCAGGAAAAAAGCCGGCTAATGGAAGCACTGTGAATGTAAAATATGCAGGCTACCTAGAAAACGGAATGTTATTTGACACGAGTGATTCAAAAATTGCAGAATCCTTTGGCAAACTAGACCCACAGAGAGCGGCTCAAAATGGATACATGCCACTTCCCTATCAATTTGGTTCAAAAGGGGGAATGATTCCTGGATTTGAAGAAGGCTTATGTAAATTAAATATTGGTGACAAAGCGTTACTTTTCATTCCATCGAATTTAGGATATGGTGAAAATGGTGCTGGAAATGTGATTCCACCCAATGCAAACCTAATTTTTGAAGTAGAATTAACTGAATAAATACAACCTTAATATAAATCAATTTAAATAATTAACCATGAAAATGAAATTTAATATTGCTTTGTTATTTCTTTTAGGATTAACAATTACAAATGCTCAAACAAAAAAAGCGACTACAAAAGCGACTACAAAAACAGTTGCTACAATTGAAAAACCACAACTTTCAACTTCTGTTGCAGCACCTTCAATTAACACAAACGAGGGGATATTTGCTGAACTAGAAACTACAAAAGGTAAAATTTTAATTAAATTAGAATACCAAAAAACGCCAATTACAGTAGCTAACTTTATTGCGCTAGCCGAAGGAACCAATACCCAAGTTGCTGATAAATACAAAGGGAAAAAATTCTATGATGGATTGAAATTTCACAGAGTTATTAAAGACTTCATGATTCAAGGTGGTGACCCAGACGGAAATGGCCAAGGTGGACCAGGATATGCTTTTAAAGACGAAATCACTGATGCAAAATTTGATAAAGCAGGAATTTTAGCAATGGCCAATTCAGGTCCGAAAACTAACGGGTCTCAATTTTTCATTACGCACAAAGATACTCCTTGGTTAACAGGTAAACATACTATTTTTGGATATGTAGTTAAAGGGCAAGAGATTGTGAATCTGATCGCACAAGATGATGTAATCAACAAAGTAACAATCACAAAAAAAGGAGCTGAAGCAAATAAATTCAATGCTTCTAAAGTGTTTGCGGATTATTTTGCAGGAAAAGCAGAAGAAGATCGAATTCAAGCAGAGAAAGATGCTGCAGCTAGAGCTGTTGCTAATGAAAAAATCGCTAAAGAATTTGCAAATGGAACAACAACTGCAAGTGGTTTAAGATATGTAGTATTACAAGAAGGAACTGGTGCAACTCCAACAGCTACAAGTAATGTAAAAGTACATTATACTGGTTCTTTCCTTGATGGAAAAGTATTTGACAGCAGTGTACAACGCGGTCAACCAATTGATTTTGGATTAAACCAAGTAATTAAAGGTTGGGGCGAAGGAGTACAATTAATGAAAGAAGGAGCGAAATATAAATTTTTTATTCCTTATAATTTAGCTTACGGAGATCAAGGATATCCTGGTGCTATTCCTCCAAAAAGTGATTTAATTTTTGAAGTGGAATTAATCAAAATAAACAACTAAAAAAAAGCCCTCAAATTGAGGGCTTTTTTTATTTAAACTTCCATTCTAATTCGTCTTTATCATTTATGATGGCACCAATTTCGATACGAATAATTTTACCGTATTCCGACTGTAAAACCAACCAGTTGCTCTCGTTAAAATGATTTTCGGTAGAATCAAAATCTTCTTGTTCCCATGAATTAAATGGCAATTCACTTTTTACTTCCACTACATCCCTACCCATTATTTTCACACCCAACAATGTTGCCTCTGGATGCGAAGTGATAATATAACCCAACTTCATTTCTTCATCTTCATAAAAGGTAATTCGAAGTTGTTGCTTATTATATAAATATATAATATTGTGATCGTCGTCTTCAAATTGTTTATCGGGCGCACCATACATAGCAATTACATCTTTTTGCTTCATGCCAAAAAGTAACTGACCTACTCCATTTTTAGGATTTACTATCATAGAATTAATTTTAAACAAAGTTCGTTAATATAATATTACAAAGTAACAAACATGAACTATAAATTATATCTTAGCAATTATTATAAATTATAAATCAACTAAAATCACAATTTTGAATAGCACTACAACCGAATTAATTGGCTATTTAGCCTCCTTAGTATTAATGATTTCTTTTTTAATGAAGAACATTATCAAACTAAGAATCATAAACTCCATAGGAGCCATTTTATTTATTATCTATGGAATTATGCTTGCAATTTCTTGGCCTATTATTATCACAAATGCTTTTATATTGTGTGTAAACACCTACTACTTAATCAAACATTACAACCCTTCATAATTTATATTGATTAAAAATTTAATTTGTTTTAAAAAAGTAATTCTTTTTTTTCTTAATATTGAATTAGAATTTAATTGCATAGAAAACTAATTAACACTAACAGTGCTTTTCGACTAATGAAAAAAAGTAAAAGAGTAGAGCTAGACAACGAACAAATAGAACGAGTTATCAGCATGGCCCAAGAGGAAAGAAAGCCTTTTGAAGTATTAAAAGCAGAATTTGGAATTACCGAAAATGAAGTAACCGAATTGATGCGGAAAAGATTATCCAAGGACAACTTCGAGCTTTGGAAAAAGAAAGTAACCGCAAGTAAACCTAAGCCAAAACCTATGGTTGAGGATGATTTTGACGATTTAGACGGTAAATATTACATGAAAAACAAATTCGATTAATGAAAATTTAACTCTTGTTCAACAAGAGTTTTTTAGTTTTCTATCGATTTTTGCATCATGCAAGAAAAACTATTCACAGAAATTCAATTAGATCGAATAATAGAAATGGCTTGGGAAGACCGAACCCCATTTGAAGCGATTACTTTTCAGTTTGGCATTTCCGAACAGGAAACTATTGAAATTATGCGACGTGAAATGAAAGCATCAAGTTTCAGAATGTGGCGCGAACGTGTACAAGGCCGAGCAACCAAACATGCTAAATTGCGAGTAAACGGAATTGACCGATTTAAATGCAAACTTCAAAGACAAATTACCCATAATAAAATCTCCAAGCGATAAGAAATTATCGCTTTTTTTTAACACTTACTATTGCAACAAAACCGTAATTTTGTTTTAAATTTAAATGTTATGAAAAAAATATTTTGGATCATATTACTTGTCAATTGTATTGCATTTTCTCAAAAAGATAATATTACAAAACAAGAAGTAGAAGTTAATCCACTTATTAAAGGAACTCTTTTCTCTCCTTACAAAGAAACTTCTAAAACGAAATTAGTAATTCTTATTGCAGGCTCTGGCCCTACCAACCGCAGTGGCAACAGTACCGTTGGCGGAATGAACAACTCCTTAAAATTTCTTGCTGAAGGACTAGCCAAAAACGGCACTGCAGTTTATAGCTACGATAAAAGAATTTTTGCACAAATGATTGCTAAAACATTAGACGAGAAAACGCTGTCATTTGAAGATTTTATAAATGATGCCAAAGATGTGGTAACCTACTTTAAATCTCAAAAAAAATATTCTAAAATAATTATTGCAGGCCATAGCGAAGGTTCCCTAATTGGTATGGTTGCTTCATCAAACAATGTTGATGGGTATGTTTCTATAGCTGGAGCAGGTAGAAGTATAGATGAAGTGTTGCTTGAACAATTGGGCAATCAATCACCAAAAATGAGAGAGTCCGCTGTTGATGGGTTAGCTTCTTTAAAAGCGGGTAAAACATTTGAAAATAAAAACCCAATGTTAGCTTCTCTTTTTAGAGAAAGTGTGCAGCCTTATATGATTTCGTGGATAAAATACAATCCACAAACTGAGATTAAAAAACTGCACATTCCCATATTAATTCTAAACGGAACTAAGGACATTCAGGTTCCTCCTAGCGATGCCGAATTATTGCATGCAGCCAACCAAAAATCGGAGTTGAAAATTATTGAAAATATGAATCATATTTTTAAGGAGATTCTAGTGGATGAAGATAATGCAAAATCCTACAACAGTCCGAATATTCCTGTAATGCCCGAGCTAATTTCCAGCATAACCACTTTCGTTAATTCGTTGTAAGTTGTAACAAATTCAGCAGCACACATACTAATATTTGAAAATTAAAAACATGAGAAAAATTATTTTAGGAGTTGCAATTGCCACTTTATTTATCAGTTATCAAACATCGGCTCAATCGAATAAAAATCAAAAAGTCGAAGTTGCTATTGACCTAAATAAGGTACAGGACGACAAATTACAAGTTACCGTTTTAGCTCCAACAATTACCGAAAAAGAAATAGTTTACAACCTTCCTAAAATTATTCCAGGCACCTATTCGGTTGATGATTATGGAAAATTCATTGACGATTTGAAAGCCTTTGATTCTAAAGGAAATACTTTAGAAGTAACCAAACTAGATGAAGATTCTTGGAAAATTAAAAATGCAAATAAACTGAGTAAAGTTACCTATTGGGTTAATGATACGTTTGATATTGAAGGAAATGGTGGATTTGGAAAAGGCGTTTTTTCTCCTGCAGGTACAAACATTCTTGATGGAAAAAATTTCTTAATTAATAATCATGGCTTTGTAGGGTATTTCGACAATAAAAAAGATCTAAATTATACCTTAACCATTACGCATCCAGAAACACTTTTTGGAGCTACTTCACTTGTAGATTCTGACAGCAGTTCTACTACTGATGTGTTTTCAGTTTCAAGATATAACGATCTTGTAGACAATCCAATTATGTATGCAGCACCAAACTTTACGTCCTTTAACGTTGAAGGAATGGAAATTTTGTTCAGTGTTTATTCGCCATCTGGAAAACATACTGCCAAAGATTTATCTGCAGATTTAGAAAAATGTATGCGTGCACAAAAGAAATTTTTAGGCCCTATAAATACCAATAAAAGATATACCGTTCTTTTATACTTATCGGATATGAATGGAAAAGATGCTAAAGGTTTTGGCGCTTTAGAGCACAACAGCTCTACTTCGGTAGTATTTCCAGAAATGATGCCAAATTCAGCTCTTGGAAAACAACTTATTGATGTGGTTTCTCATGAATTCTTCCATATTGTAACACCACTTGGAGTGCACTCTAACGAAATTCATTACTTTGATTTTAATAGTCCAAAGATGTCGCAACATTTATGGATGTATGAAGGAGTAACTGAATATTTTGCCAATCTATTTCAGGTTAATCAAGGTCTAATTACTGAAGATGCTTTTTACAAAAGAATGATTAGTAAAATAAGCGGATCTAAACGTTTAAATGATACCATGCCCTTTACTACTATGAGTGAAAATGTATTGGTAGAACCTTATAAAGACCAGTATTTAAATGTATACGAAAAAGGGGCTTTAATTGGAATGTGTATTGACATTATCATTCGTGAAAAAAGCAATGGTGAAAGAGGAATATTAGATTTGATGCAAAAACTTACCAATGAATACGGTCCTAAAAGACCTTTTAATGACAAAGATTTATTTGCCAAAATAACTGAATTTACCTATCCTGAAGTTGGTGCATTTTTAAACACTTATGTGGCTGGACCAACTCCAATAAACTACGATGACTTTTTTGCCAAAATGGGAATTGCTAAAACCAAAATTAAAAAAGCAGTAAATCCATTTATTAATAAAAAATCGGCAGGAATTACTGGTACAAGCAATAAAGAAATAAAAGTAAAACCAAATACTGACTTGAGTCCATTTTTAACTGCGTTAGGGTTACAAGGAGACGATATTATTTCTGCTATTAACGGAACCGATTACAACTTAGATCAAATTTCAGAATTAATGACAGCGGCTCAAAAATGGAATGACGGTGACGCCTTAACGATGAGAATAAAAAGAGCTGGAAAAGAAATGACCCTTTCTGGAAAAGTAATCTTATCTTATGAGGAATCAGAAGGATATCATAGTATTGACCCTTCCAAAGAAACTCTTAAAGAAGCTTGGTTAAAAAAATAATCCATTGCATCTACTATTTAAATCCTCGTTTTATTAAATAAATCGAGGATTTTTTTATTATTTTGCCAAAAATAAAAAACCATGCAAAAAACAATAATTGCACTAGTAGCTTTAGTGCTACTTTCATCGTGTGAAGAGAAAAAAACCGATAAAAACCTTCACATTACCGGAAATATTAAAGGATTCAAAAAAGGAATACTTTACATTCAAAGAATTAAAGACACTTCTCTTGTTGCCATAGACACCATAAAAATTGATGGCGATTCGCATTTTACAAGTGATTTAAAAATTGTTTCTCCCGAAATGTTATATCTTTTTATAGATCGTGGAGTTACCAATTCGGTTGATACGAACTTGCCTTTCTTTGTGGAGCCTGGAAATATTAATATTGAAACTTCTTTAGATTTTTTTACTGCCGATGCTAAAATTTCTGGATCTAAAAATCAAGAACTATATGATGAGTACAAAAAAGTAGTTTCACGCTATGTAGATCAAAATTTAGAATTAATTCAAAAACGATTTGAAGCCATTAAAAATAAAAATGCAGCAGCGTTAAATAAAATCCAACAAGAACAAGATGATTTATTAAAGAGAAAATATCTGTATACAACCAATTTTGCTGTAAACCACGCCGATTATGAAGTAGCGCCTTATGTTGCGGTTGCAGAAATTTATGATATTAATTTAAAATTCTTGGATACCATTCAAAAATCAATGACGCCAAAGGTGGCGAAATCACTTTATGGTAAAAAGCTAAACACATTAATTCAGGAAAGAAAGAAATTAGAAACTAAATAGTCAAATAAAAAATCCCGTTCAATTGAACGGGATTTTTTTATTTATTGACATGCTGGATCAATATGCTTTCTTACACGATTCGGGTCACTGGTTGAACCACTACAATCCGGAATCATATTATATAAGTACAATCCACCTGAAGGATTTTTTATTTCAACTCGAGTTAACACATGATCACCATCATCATCAATATCATACATATTTGCATAACCATCACTATCTGTATCTAGGAAAGGTATATCGGTTACCATAGCACCCGTATTATCTAATTTATATACAATAGTTGCCGGATTTTCTTTCCATCTAATTGATGCACTTATTGTTGGGTCTAATTTTCTTTCATCTTTAGATAAAATTCCGTCACCATCTTGATCTCGGTATCGCAACTCATGCAATTTAAAAGAAAAGATAATAGGTGAATAAGATGGAATTGTACCTGCCGAAAAGTTGTAATAAGCCAATCCCGAAGGTAAGAACATTACACCTGCTCCATAATTATCAAATGTTGTTGGATTACCTCCTGTTCCTGGAGTGTATGTACCGGTATGAAAGTTTGGCAAAATATGAGACCATCCTGTGATTACTTCTTGTAATTTAAACCATGTTGGCGTTACAGCTTGATCAAATGTGGCGCTTTTTAACAAATTAAAACCTTTATAAGAAACGTGAACTGAATCTACTTGAGTAGGTCGTTTTTCTGTTCCTTCTCTAAATTTTATAAAGTAAATTTTATAATTAATTCCATCCTCAGTTACAGTAGTGTCCTTTAATTGAAAAGCGGTATCGGTACGTATTGAAGAATGTCCGCTTGAAGGCAACAACGTATCAAAGGAAACATTGTAATCCGCATCACGAGTTAAATAATGTGTGTTGATATAGGTGTCAATAGCTGCAATATCAGTTGCGTATTGAGTAGCATAGTCTCTTAAAGGTTCCGGATCGGTGCTACTGCTTTTTGAACAAGATGCAATCACTACACAAATTGCAAAAACAGAAAGTATTTTAAAAATATTATTCATTATTTATCAAATTTAAGTCCGCAAGATACAATATTGATTTATTTTTGTAAAGGATTTAACGTTGATTTTAGATAATTTTATGAGAGTAGATAAATATTTATGGTGCGTGAGGTATTATAAAACCCGAAATATGGTTACCGAAGCTTGCAAGAAAAACCACATCACGGTAAATGGTCAGGTGGCAAAAGCATCTAGAGAAGTTTTCCCTACTGATAAAATCACCTTTAGAAAAGATCAAATTGTTTACATCATTACAGTGCTGGATATTCCAGAAAATCGAGTGGGCGCCAAACTAGTAGACATCTACCGCAAAGACGAAACTCCAGCCGAAGCCTTTGCCCATTTAGAATTATTAAAATTATCCAAAGAACATTACAGAAAAACAGGAACTGGTAGACCTACCAAAAAAGACCGTAGGGATCTAGACGATATAGAATTTATTACCGATGTTGAATAGGCCATTAATATTTTGAAAAACATTAAACTGAAAAGAAACTCTTTTTTATCTTTACCAAAAATTATTTTTTATGACAGCAAATAAAATTTTAACCCATTCTGAAATTGATCACAAAATCAAGCGTATTGCCTATCAAATTTATGAAACTTTCGTAGAAGAAGAAAGTATTGTAATAGCAGGTATTGCATCTAATGGGTATATTTTTGCTGAAAAAATAGCACGCGTTTTACAAACTATTTCCCCGCTTGAAGTGATTCTTTGCGAAGTAAAAATGAACAAGCAAAATCTCAATTCCGAAATTAGTACCTCTATAACTAAAGAAGACTATCAAAACAAAGGAATTGTTTTAGTAGATGATGTATTAAATTCAGGTTCTACGCTAATGTATGGTGTTAAACATTTTTTGGATGTACCTGTAAAGAAATTTAAAACCGCTGTTTTAGTAGATCGAAATCATAAAAAATATCCGATAAAAGTCGATTTTAAAGGAATTTCTTTATCTACTTCCTCATTAGAGCATGTTACTGTAGTATTTGAAGAAAACGATAGTTACGCAGTTTTAAACTAATAAATCGGCTATTTCAGAAGTGATTTGTGCAACACTTTTATTATCTACAAGAACAGCGTAGGTAGCTTGATTGTAATAATAATTTCTATCAAAAAGATGCTTGGCAATAAATTCTGGCAAATCATCTAAATTTAAATTAGCCAATAAAGGACGTGTTGCACTTTCTTTCTTTAATCGATTGACCAAAGTAGCAATAGACGCTTTTAAGTATACAGAAACTACTCCTTCTGCATTCAATAGTTCATGGTTGTTATAGTAACAAGGAGTTCCACCGCCAGTGCTGATGATTAAATCTCTAGAAGAATCTTGAATTAATTCTAAAAAAAGTTCTCTTTCTAACTTTCTAAAATACAATTCACCCTGTTTATCAAAGATTGCTGCTACCGGAAGGTTGCATTTTTTTTCAATATATGCGTCCAATTCTACGAAAGTCATTCCCATTTTATCTGCTAATTGACTCGCAATTACCGACTTTCCGCTACCCATATAACCAACCAAAACAACTTTTTTCATAGAATAAAACCTTATATACTAAGGCATTAAGAGATATTAATAAAAAAAGGCAAATTTAAAACAAAATTGCTTTGAAAAATAAATATTATCGTCTTATATTTGCACCCGCGTTCAAGGAAATAAAAAAAGACTCGATAGCTCAGTTGGTAGAGCACATCACTTTTAATGATGGGGTCCTGGGTTCGAGCCCCAGTCGGGTCACTAAAATGACTTGAGTCTTTAAAAATCTAGAACGCAATGACTCGATAGCTCAGTTGGTAGAGCACATCACTTTTAATGATGGGGTCCTGGGTTCGAGCCCCAGTCGGGTCACAAAAAAAAGTCGAGCGAACAGCTTGACTTTTTTTATTTAAGGCCACGTGGAGAAACGGTAGACTTGCCATCTTGAGGGGGTGGTGCTCGCAAGAGCGTGTGGGTTCAAATCCCACCGTGGTCACGAATAATAAGAAATGCAACTAAAATGATCGAGCTAGCTTGGACTTATATTAGTTGCATTTCTTTTTTCAAAGCGGAGCTTTGTTAGAAAAAACGAAATCAATCCGACCGTGGACACTATAAACAAAAAGCCCAAAACAGTGTTTTGGGCTTTTTGTTTATATAAATACCTAATTAATTTTAATTTTGTTTACTTTTTTTATTACTTTTGTTAAACAAAATAATAATCATGAGTAATGTAAAGAATACTTTTAGTATTAAAGACCTAGAAAATCTAACGGGAATAAAAGCCCACACCATTCGTATTTGGGAAAAAAGATACAACATATTAGAGCCATTACGAACGGAAACCAACATTCGTTATTATGATTTAAAAGGGTTGCAAAAAATACTTAACATCACTCTTTTACACGATTATGGTTATAAAATCTCGAAGATATCAAAGTTACCTCCTGAAAAAATTCCGGAATTAGTAAGTGAAATCATTTCCAATAAAAGTGTCAAAACTCATGCTATAAGTTCCTTTAAAATGGCCATGATGAACTTTGATCAAAAGTTGTTTTTAGACACTTATAATAATTTACTTTCTGACAAATCGTTTCGCGAAATTTTCTTCGAAGTATTTATTCCATTAATGGAAGAAATTGGATTTTTATGGCAAGCAGAAACAATTAGTCCGGCACACGAACATTTTATTAGCTATTTAATTAAGTTGAAAATTTGGGTGAATACCGAAAAAATTCAAAATAATGTTCCTACTAAAGAGGATAAAATATTTGTACTTTATCTACCTTCGGATGAAGTGCATGAACTAGGATTGATGTATCTTAATTATGAAATCATCTTAAGCGGTTACAAAACCATTTACCTGGGCGAAAGCGTCCCTGTGGACAGTTTGAAAGATTTGAAAAAATATTTCAACAACATCGTATACGTATGCTACACAACGGTTGAGCCAAATAAAGAATTACTTGATTCCTATTTAGACGAAATTAAAGAACACATCTTAGAGAAAGATTCAAAGATTTGGTTTATTGGTAGAAATGCCCAAAACATAGATGAAA
Organism: Flavobacteriaceae bacterium; assembly: GCA_947453195.1. Lineage (GTDB taxonomy): Bacteria > Bacteroidota > Bacteroidia > Flavobacteriales > Flavobacteriaceae > Flavobacterium. Next base: position 16,012 of record CANGFO010000014.1, on the reverse strand, counting down.
AACTTCGCAATCAAACGGTGCGAGTATTTCAAAACATACATGAATTTGTAGAGGAATTGTAATTCCATACCCATAAAAAATGAATAAAGACATTAAAATAATAGGCTCTGGATTTTCTGCATTAGCGGCAAGCTGCTATTTGGCTCAACAAGGAAACTCGGTAACTATTTTTGAAAAAAATGACACCATAGGTGGAAGAGCAAGACAGCTTAAAAAAGACGGATTCACATTTGATATTGGTCCGACATGGTACTGGATGCCCGATGTTTTTGAACGCTTTTTTGCTGATTTTGATAAAAAGCCATCTGATTATTACGAACTAATTAAGCTTTCACCTGCTTACCAAGTATATTTTGGAGAACTTGATTTTGTTACCATTGCCGATAATTTACCTGAAATTGTTACCACATTCGAATCTATAGAAAAAGGTAGCGGAGCTAAGTTGCAAGCCTTCATGAAAGAAGCACAAAGCAACTATGACATTGCCATTAAAGATTTAGTTTATCGTCCAGGAGTTTCTCCAATGGAATTGGTAACTGTGGAAACTGCGCTTAAAGTAAATCAGTTTTTTGGTAATATTTCTAAAGACATTCGCAGACGTTTTAAAAACAAAAAATTAGTTCAAATACTCGAATTTCCAGTTTTGTTTTTGGGAGCGAAACCTTCTGACACACCTTCTTTTTATAGTTTTATGAACTTTGCCGACTTTGGTTTAGGAACCTTTCATCCAAAAAACGGAATGTATTCGGTAATTCTAGCCATGGAACAATTGGCTAAAGAACTTGGCGTAACCATTAAAACCAATTCAAATATTGAAAAAATTGAAGTTGAAAATGGCAAAGCCGTTGGAATTGTTGTAAATGGTGAATTTATAAGTGCCGATGTGGTGCTTTCAGGAGCCGATTACCACCATTCTGAAACTTTATTGGATGTAAAACACCGTGCCTACTCAGAAAAATATTGGGATAAAAAAACCTTTGCCCCTTCTTCACTCCTATTTTATGTGGGATTGGATAAAAAAGTAGAAAATGTAGAACACCATTCTTTATTTTTTGATGTTGATTTTGATGTACATGCGCAAGATATTTATGATAACCCAAAGTGGCCAGATGAACCTTTATTTTACGCAAGTTTCCCTTCAAAAACGGATACGAATTCAGCTCCAGCCGGAAAGGAAGCAGCGATTTTTTTAATTCCGATAGCACCTGGTCTAGAAGACACTCCTGAGTTAAGAGAGCTCTATTTTGACAAAATCATTATCCGTTTGGAAAAACTAACCAAGCAAGATATCAAAAATTGTATTATCTTTAAAGAATCTTTTTGTGTTAATGATTTTATTAAGGACTATAATTCTTACAAAGGAAATGCCTACGGAATGGCGAATACGCTGTTACAAACTGCATTTTTAAGACCTAAACTAAAAAGCAAAAAGGTAAACAATTTATATTTCACAGGGCAGTTAACTGTTCCTGGACCAGGCGTACCACCGGCCTTAATTTCGGGGAAATTAGTTGCCGATTTAATAAAAAAACAGCGCTAAAATTTTAGACCAATATGAAATCATTATTTGATACCGTCTCATTTGAATGCAGCAAGAATGTAACTCGTGCCTACAGCACTTCGTTCTCTTCTGCAGTAAAAATGCTTGCTCCTACCATTAGACAGGACATTTATAATATTTATGGCTTTGTGCGATTTGCCGATGAAATCGTTGATTCATTTCACGATTACAACAAAGAGGATTTATTTGATTTATTCGAAAAAGATTTGGCTGCCGCATTGGAAAACAAAATTAGTTTGAATCCGATTTTAAATTCATTTCAACATACCGTTCACAAATTTGAAATTCCAGAAGATTTAATTGCTGCATTCATGAAAAGTATGAAAATGGATTTGGTGAAAACCAAATACCACACCGATGCAGAATATAAAGAATACATTTATGGATCGGCAGATGTAGTGGGATTAATGTGCTTAAAAGTATTTGTTAAAGGAGATGATACCAAATACCAAAATTTAAAAGAAGGCGCCATGCGATTGGGTTCTGCTTTTCAAAAAGTAAACTTTTTACGTGATTTGAAAGCCGATTATGAAGATTTGAGTCGTACTTATTTTCCAAATACTGATTTAACAAAATTGGATGAAGCTTCAAAACAAAATATAATTTCTGAAATTGAAGCCGACTTTGAAGCCAGCTACCAAGGAATTATAAATTTGCCAATTGAAGCTAAATTTGGAGTTTATACTGCTTATATTTATTATAAAAAGTTACTTTCAAAATTAAAGAAAACCCCATCAGCAGAAATAAAAAATACACGAATTCGAGTTTCTGACTATCAAAAAATGCAATTATTTGCAAAATGTTATTTTAGTTATAAATTAAATACAATATAGATTTACATAATCATGGCAATTCAAATTTTAGTTTTTTTAGCAACTTTTTGTATCATGGAATTTATGGCTTGGTTTAGTCACAAATACATCATGCACGGATTTCTATGGGTACTTCACGCAGACCATCACAAGAAAGACCACGATTCATGGTTTGAAAGAAATGATGCGTTTTTTATATTTTATGCGGTTGTTAGTATTGGATGTTTTTTGCTTTGGCAAAAAGGCATTTTTGAACTTGGTATTGCAGTAGGGCTTGGAATTTTCGCTTATGGATTGGCTTATTTCATGGTCCACGACATTTTCATTCACCAACGTTTTAAATTATTTAGAAATGCAGATAATGTGTATTCTCGTGCTGTGCGTAGAGCACATAAAATGCACCACAAACATATTGGAAAGGAAGATGGAGAATGTTTTGGAATGCTTGTCGTTCCTTTTAAATACTTCAAAAAATAAAAAAATGCCGATGAAAATCATCGGGCTTTTTTTATTTAAAAATTTACTTTTTACTTAGTTTTTTCAATTCTTCGCCTCCTGGCAATTTCATTTTATCGGTAAGGATTGAAATCTCATTTAGATCGATAATTCCAGTTATAGACATCAGCACGCTTTGTTCCTTTCCTGCTCCATCCATAAAAAGTAATAATTCTTTCACTTCATTTTCTGAAGCCCCAGGTTTAGTATAAATTTTTACAATTTTTCCATTTTCATTTAAGCGCATCAACTCATTCAATCCAGCAGTTTTTGAGTAGTTGTCTGCTTCCAATTTCAAAGCACTACTTTTCTTATCATTGGTAGTAATGAACACTTTTAAATCATCTAATTTCTTAATTAGATTGATGTATTGCTGGGTTTCTTTGTCATTTGAATTTACATTACTCAACATCGAAAACATTTTTTTATTCACAACAATCGCACTTATGTCCTCTTGATTTTCATATTTATCGAAAACCGATTGTGCGAAAAAAGTATTTGAAAGAAACACTAATGCAAAAACTATAATTCTGTGTAGTATCATGATTTCTATTTGTTATTTTGTGAATAATCACTTGTTGAATCATTCAAAAGTACTCAAACAAAAAAAAGGTTTTAATAAAAAAAGGTTAAAATTTAAGATTCATTCCTATTTTAAAATTTCTACCGCGGGTAGAATAACCAATATTCTCAATAAAATCGCTATTCAATATATTGGTAACATTCCCGAAAACACTTAGTCTATTTTGAATCAATTCATACTTTACTAAAGCATTTAATAATTGATAAGAACCTAATTTTATCGCGACTATTTCATAGGTATTTCCATCATAAAAAGCGTCATTTCTTGCATCTACATATTGATAATTTACATTAATAAATAACCTCTTGGATGCCGAATAATCAATTGAAGCATTTATTTTATGCTTCGGAATTAATCGATTTAACGCTTCATCAACTTGAGTAAATGTATAATTTACATTGCAACTTACTTTAGAGGTTAACGCACAAAGCACCATCGTCTCTACTCCTTTTGCATTATATAATCCTTCAATATTGGCATAATGATAGGTTGCATCAAAACCAATAGAATTATTTTGTTCCCTATAAAATCCAATGGCATTCAGGGTTAGTTTATTTTTAAAAAGGGTTAGTTCAAATCCCGATTCAAACGTTAGATTATCTTCTGGCTTCAAATTTATTGATCCATATTGTGAGTACAACTGATACAAACTTGGTGCAACATAGGCAGTAGAAAGTGAGGATAAAACCTTTAATGGAAATTTAGTTTTAAAATTATAGGAGGGATTAAAATTTAAAATGACATTATTACCATATTCACTATGGCTATTATAACGTCCACCCATATTTATATTAACCCCTGATTTAGTATTAAAAACAGAGCTAAAATAAGCATCTACAATAGTAAAGTGGGTCATTTTTCTATCAATAAATTCATAGGGAGTTACACTGTTCATGTCAAAAAATTGATAACTTACTCCAGTTACCATAACAAATTCTGGACTGAATTTATATTTATTAAAGGCATCAACCGAAACGCTTCTCGAAGCATATTGGGAAAAATCCAACACATTAGTCCAAGCATTCCATTCTTGGTAATTGCGTTGAATTTTGCTAAAGCTAGAATTCAAATTAAACTCACCATTGGCATAACTATATTTGGGTGAAAACCCAAAACGAAACTGCTCGGTTTTCGATTTATTTAAATTGGTGTCGTTCAATCCGGTGTTGTCAAACTGAAAATCGTAATCATTAGTGACTTTATCATAATTCCCAAAGAAATTTAATGTCAATTTATCGGATGCTTTAATTCCAATTTTAGACAAATAATTAATTCGAGAAAAGCGGTCTTTATCATAATTCGAATCGGAATTTGAGTCTGCAATTTGAGACATTCCATTGGTTTCTGTACTGTTCAACGAAGCCAAATAATTCACTTTATGAATTGTTCCATTTACTGAAAAACCTTGATTAAAATCTTGTCCGTTATATTTGTGATTGTTAGCCGTATTATTGGAACCAATACTATAATAAATAGCAGTTTCAATTGGCTTTTTGTTAGATTTTTTTAAGGTAATATTAATAACTGCAGTGGCAGCACCCGATCCATAAAGGGTACTTGCAGCGCCTTTCATGATCTCGATGCTCTCAATTTGATCAACAGGAAGTAAACGCAAATCATATTCATGACTAATTCCAGAAGCATCCGTTACCGGACTTCCATCAATTACAATTAAAACTTGTTGGTTTTTTCCTCCTCGAATGTAGTAGCCTAGGTTTTTACCATTGGCCGACTGGGCTCCATTAATTTCAACTCCGGTTACCGAGTTTAGTATACTTGCTAAGGATTGACCTGATTTTTTTTGGAGTTCATCGGCGGTAATTTTGGTGATTACCTTCCCCGATTTTTCTTTGCTTTGAGAAAATTTAGTGTCCGAAAACACTACTTCATCTAGTTGCTTTATTTTAATAGAATCGTTTACTTGGGCATAGCCACAAGTAGTCGCCAATGCAATAAACGCACTGAAACGAATGAAATTTTTGTTCATTTTTTGGTTAGTACTAATTTACTAATAATGGGAGAAAAGCACAGAATTACCCATACCCAAACCTTTTTTCCCGAAAGTTTGATACTCAATGTAAGTGGCAGGTCTCCTGGCTCGCGTCTTGTTGTTGGTCTTCCCATTCGCCGTGACGAAAAGTGACATCGTAGATAACAACAAGCTTTATAGCATACAGTTGCGGGTACAGCGTAAGATTTTTGATTATTGAAATAGTTTTCAAACTTCAATTACTTCCTTCCCTTTTAATGTTCCTCTGAAATTTATCAAAGTCACAACCGAAATACAAGTACAAATGTAGTTTAAATAATTAATTTGCAAATTTATATTTTCTATAAAATTAATGTTACATTTGTTTCTACTTAAGGTTTTGATTATGAAAAGTTTATTGTTTATTTTATTAGTATCTAGCGTTTGTTTTTCACAAAATCAAGTGGTGGAAATTAAGTTAGTCGATTCTAGTATTGGTGGTGAAGGAATGCAAAGTGGCACCTCTAATGATTCTGGATTAAATCAAATTTTTCAAAATCATAATGTTTTTCGATACGAATACCGATATAATCATCCGTTGATTCCTGCTAAATATTATGAAGCAGAATGTCAAAACTGTGATACAAATCAACTTTACACTGATTTGTTAAATTATACTTCTGTTGTAGAAAAAGCAAGAATAACAAGTTATGGAAGCCCATTTTTGGAAGTTTTGGCAACCCAGCTTCAATCTGCAACAATTGGAATTCCAGCAGGAACTACTAATGGAATAATAACAACAAATGATGCTGGATTAAATCAAATTTTTCAAAATTTCAATGTAAATTATTATGCCTTAATATGTACAAGTTGTACAACAGCACCAATGATAAAATCCTATTATATTAGTTGTAATTGTGATAATGCAGCATTGAAATCGGCTTTAGACAATTATACCTCTGTAATAAATTTTAGCGAATTTATTCATGCTAGTTATTGGTTAGGCAACAACCAATTTCAAAAATCTAAACCATTAATATCTCCAAATCCTTTTTCAACTAATTTCAACATCCAAACAGAAGATCCCATTTCCGCTTATACACTTTTTGATATTACAGGAAAAAAAATGATTACAACTAATTTAAAAAATGAATTAGATAATTTATCTTCTCAATTAAATTCTGGGATTTACTTTCTTAATTTGAATTTTGAAAATGGACAAAATGGTAATTTCAAATTACTCAAAGAGTAACTAATTTTCACCTTTCTTTTTAGATAATTTGATAATCAACCAAACAAATCCTACCAAAAAGTGCAGTAGAATAATTACGCCAACCACATACATGAAGGTATTTGAATCTCTCATTCTATTTTTTATTCAAATCTATATAATCAATAAATAAGATTTTGCAGCAAATGTTACACAAACTCGAATTTGTTGAAACATTGTTTTACTTTTGCGAAAAAAATAAATCCATGGCTCGTTTTTTTAATATCATTTTATTGGTAGTGCTGGCTTTCCCTATAATGCAATGCAAAAAGGAAGTTGACCAGCAAAAAAACAGCATTGCGAAAAACGAAATTCACTACGCCAAAGGATTTTCTATACTAAATCACGACAGATTTTCTATAGTAACCGTTTCCAATCCTTGGCCCAAAGCGAATAAATCGTATACCTATATCTTAAAAGAAAAAAACGGAATTGTACCCGACAGCTTAAAGCAATTTCCTGTTATTTTGGTTCCTATTAAAACTATTGTGGTGACTTCTACAACCCACATCCCTTCATTAGAAATGCTTGGCGTTGAAAAAACTTTGGTGGGTTTTCCAAATTTGAATTACATTTCTTCCGAGAAAGTTCGCAACTTAATTGATGCTAAAAAAGTAAAAGAACTTGGAGCAAATCAAGCTTTAAATACCGAAGTTCTAATTGACTTGCAACCCGATGTAATTATTGGATACGGATTAGACAACAACAATCCAACTCTGGATAACCTGCAAAAAAATGGTTTAAAAGTGCTCCTAAACGGCGATTGGAACGAGCAAACTCCATTAGGAAAAGCCGAATGGATCAAATTTTTTGGGGCTTTGTATGGCAAGCAAGAATTGGCCAATTCCTTATTCTCTAAAATCGAAAAAGACTATTTAAACACTTTAGAAATTGCTAAAAGAGCCTCCTCCCATCCAACTATTTTAGCTGGAGATATGTATGAAGACAAATGGTATTTACCGCAAGGAACTAGTTGGGGGTGTCAATTATTAAAAGAAGCGCAAGGCAAGTATTTATGGGCAGAAACCACAGGAACAGGAAGTCTTTCGTTGTCATTGGAAACGGTTTTAGAAAAAGGGAAAAATACCGATTTATGGATTACTTCGGGGCAATTTGGTTCGCTTCAAGAAATGCTGGATGCCAATCCGCATTATGCTCAATTTAAAGCTTTTCAAAATAAAAATGTTTTCTCTTTCAGTGGCAGAAAAGGAAAAACAGGTGGAATTTTATATTATGAATTGGCTCCAAATAGACCTGACATCGTTCTGAAAGACATCGTTAAAATTCTGCACCCAGAATTGTTAAAAGGATACAAGCCTTTCTTTTTTGAAAAGTTAAAATAAAACACAATCTTTGTAGTTCACAAGGCACAAAATGTTCTCAACCAGAAACACTTATATTTTTTCGTTACTCACATTGCTATTACTATTGGCTTTGCTGTTTAATATTTCATTGGGACAAGTTGCCATTCCGTTTAAAGAAGTGGTTAAAAGTTTGATGGGCTCCACGGCAAGCAAAGATACCTGGGAATACATCATTGTTAACTTTCGACTACCTAAAGCAATAACTGCGATATTAGTAGGCATTGGATTGTCAATCAGTGGATTATTAATGCAAACTTTATTCAGAAATCCGCTTGCGGGACCTTATGTTTTAGGACTAAGTTCAGGATCTAGCTTGGGAGTTGCCTTTGTAATTTTGGGCGCTGGCGCATTACCTGCCGTAATTTCTACTTTTTTATTATCATCCTACGGAATCATTTTAGCCTCCTGTTTAGGGAGTTTTTCGGTGTTGTTATTAGTGTTATTAATTTCCAAATATTTGCGCGACACCATGACCATATTAATTGCAGGATTAATGTTTAGTAGTTTTGCAGGCGCCATAGTTTCGGTATTGACCTTTTTTAGCACAGCCGAAAAATTGCAAAAATTTACCTTTTGGAGCATGGGAAGTATTGGAAACTTGTCCTGGCAAAACATCTTCATTTTATTTATTGCAGTAACACTAGGATTACTGCTAAGCCTATTTTCATTAAAAGCTTTAGATGCTTTACTTTTAGGAGAAAACTACGCTAAGAGTTTAGGGCTGAATCTAATGAAATCGAGAAGAACCCTAATTTTTGCAACTAGTATTTTAGCTGGCAGCATCACAGCATTTGCAGGTCCAATAGCCTTTATAGGATTGGCTGTACCGCATTTATCAAAATTACTTTTTCAAACAAGCAACCACCGTATATTATTTTGGAGTACGATTCTTATTGGCGCTATTATCATGCTTTTTTGCGATATGGTTTCCCAAATGCCCGGTTTTGATTTTACGCTTCCAATTAACGCCATTACTTCAATAGTTGGAGCTCCGGTTGTAATTTGGCTATTGGTTAGGAAAAATAGATTGGTATAATTAGATTGAATATGAGCGATAACAACAATATACTTACTTCAACAAAACTTTCAATTGGATATAAATCCAAAATGAAGGAAAATGTTATTGCAAAAGATATAAATATAAATCTAGAAGCCGGCAAATTAATTGCTTTAATCGGAGAAAACGGAATTGGAAAATCAACTCTTCTAAGAACACTGTCCGGCCTAAAAAAACCGCTATCTGGCTCGGTTCATTTGAATGGAAGAAACTTAACTGATTTCAGTCAAGTTGATTTAGCTCAGAATTTAAGTTTGGTGTTAACCGAAAAATTACCCCCAAGCAACTTGACAGTTTTTGAATTAATAGCTTTAGGAAGACAACCCTACACCAATTGGATAGGAAAATTAACCGAAACGGATTTAGAAAAAATAAATCAAGCAATTACCTTAACCCAAATTGAACACTTAGCTCAAAAAAAATACTACGAAATTAGTGATGGGCAATTTCAAAATGTATTAGTTGCTAGAGCATTGGCTCAGGATACGCCGCTGATTATCCTTGATGAACCTTCAACGCACTTGGATTTGTTTCATAAAGTAGCGCTTTTTAAATTACTTAAAAAACTAGCTTCCGATTCGAATAAATGCATACTTTTTTCTACACACGACATCGATTTGGCAATACAATTATCAGACGAAATGATTGTAATGACTTCAAAAAACGTAGTTCAAAACCAACCTTGCAATTTAATTTCTGAAGGAATATTTGACACGCTTTTTATCGATGAAAATATTAAATTTGATAGTGAAAAGGGGCGATTTATGATTCGATAGTTAGTTTACAATCACTTTCTTTACTATTTTATTTTCAAAAACATAAAACTCAAAATAATATATTCCTGAATGTAATTCGGAAATATCTAGCATTTTTTCTTTTAAATTTTTATTAAGAATTAATCTTCCAAACACATCATATACAGACACTTCTGTATATTCATTTAAACCTTTAAAATAAATAAAATCACGAGCTGGGTTTGGATATAAATTGATGTCATTTTTGTTTTGACCCTGCGTTGATAGCGCATTACAAAAGTCAAAAACATCAAATATTGGTAAGGGTGTATTATTTGATAAAAAATTAAAAAAGCTCAAGTTCTCATAAGAGGATCCTTGCCCCCATTTATCACAGAAAGCAGATGTTATCCAATCTGGCTCCCAATACAATACCCCTTTACCGCCTGCGTTATACACTGTAGTCACCAGGTCGTTAAAAAATTGTTTTTGACCAGCAGGTGAAATTGGGTAATTAAAATTGCTATTCGAATTGATACTATTTGTATAACTATCAGAATTTGAAATAGTCCAAGGGATTCCAGTTTCAAAAATCATAACATCCTTATTATAAGTTGTTTTAAGTGTATTAACTAAAGTTCCTAATTGAGTTAACGAAGTGAAATTAGACCAATATGGATAAAAGGAAATTCCAATAATATCATAGTTGAAAACATTATTACTTGTAAATAAACCAGCAAGCCATGAAGCAGTATTATCTGTAAAATGAACAGCTTTTTTTATTGAAGTATTATTTGAATTATTAAAATCATCAACTGCGGTTAGTGCACTGTTAAATTTATTAGCATCTTCAGGCCAGGTCCAACCGTTTGTTGTACTTGAGTCATCAATAAAGCCCCATGTAGTTTCATTGCCAATAGCAACAATATCTGGGGTAACATTGTTGTTTTTTAAAGTTTGCAATACTGAAGTTGTGTAATTATAAATAGCATTTTGAAGCACTACCCCAGTAAGTCCATTCCAAGCTTGTGGCCTTTTTTGAGTATTTGGATCATTAAAATAATCTCCATAATGAATGGCTAAATTCAACTTCATCCCATTTGCTTTAGCACTAGTAAAACCTTCAATAACATCATTAATATCATTTGCAGAAATAACCCCTCCACAATGACTTGTAATGTTTTGAGGCGTATGAAACAAACGCATTCGCACCATATTAGCTCCTTTTTGAGCAAATAAAGCATACGGATTTACCACAGCATTATTTTGATCGCGATAAACTCCTCCATTAGCCAAGACCGAATTGGCATAGGACAAATCAGCTCCAATAGTAAAACATTGCGCACTTAATCCTGAAGAAAAAATTAGAAATACTGCAATTATTTTTTTCATTTTATAAATTTATCTGCCTTTTAGCCTCACCTACCGCAAACGCAACTGAGTTAGCAATATTAAAACTACGAATTAAATTTGACATTGGTATCGTTAACTGATTCTCAAATTGAGCCAACACTTCTTGACTCAAGCCCACACTTTCTTTTCCGAAAACAAGCCAGTCTCCGTCTTGAAATTGCGCTTCATAAATGGACTTTTCGGCATGAGAACTCATTAAGAAAACCCTTGATTTATCTTTTATTTGACTTACCCACTCTGCAACATTTTGGTATTCGGTAACGTCTAAATGTACCCAATAATCCAAACCCGATCGCTTTAAGTTTTTGTCATTAATAACAAATCCAAACGGATGAATTAAATGCAACCTGCTTTCTGTACCCACACACAAGCGACCAATATTTCCGGTGTTATTTGGTATTTCGGGTTCTACTAAAACGATATTTAACATGTAAATTTATTAAATTATTAAATTTGAAAATCAATTACCTCCCTAACTTCTCCTGCTTGCAAATTATTTAAATAAATGTTTCCAACTCGAATTCGCACCAATCGCAATGTAGGAAATCCAACTGCCGATGTCATTTTTCGTACCTGCCTAAATTTACCTTCATTTAAAGTTATAGTCAACCAAGAAGTGGGACCGTGTCGATCATCTCGGATTTTTTTTCCTCTTTCACCAAATTCAGGAATTGAATTTAAAATAGCAGCTTGGCATTTTCTGGTGGTATATTTCTTTCCGTTAAAACCAATCTCCACTCCTGCTTTTAGTTTTTCAATTGCTTCTTGAGTGATGATTCCATCTACCTGTACATGGTATTCTTTATCTACTTTTTTACTTCGCACCATTTCGCTCATCATGCCGTCAGTAGTAAGCAACAACAACCCTTCCGAATCTTCATCCAAACGACCAATAGCCATTGTTCCTTGCGGAAAATCATACAACGCACCAAGCAATTTTTTCTTTCGTTTCAACTCATAAATAAACTGCGACAGATATCCGTAGGGTTTATGAATTAAGAAATGTTGGTGATTCGACATGGAACTAATTTTGGCAAAAATAGTATTAATCCAGCAATCAATTAGTACAATTTTAGTATATTTACCTACTTATTTGATTTAAAAAATGACTCCAATTATTTCTTTTTTAGTAGTATTTATTTTTTCCCTAGCCCTTGGTCTACTTTTAGGAAAACTTCTTTTTAATGCCAATTCAAAATCGGAAAAAGCTTCGTTAGAAGAAAAAATAAATGGTTTATTGGCACAAATAAATCAATTGAAAGAGCAATTTCAATTGGAACGCACGCAATTTGAAAAACAATTTGCTCAATCCAATGAAGAAAAAGAAACGATTCGCGCCGAAAAAGATTCTTTAGCCATTCAGTTATCTAAAAAAGAAACCGATTTTGAAAATCTTTGGGAGCGCAATAAAGAACAAAAGCAAGAAGTAGAGCAGCTACAAGAAAAATTCACCAAAGAATTTGAGAATTTAGCTAATAAAATCTTGGAAGAAAAAACATCCAAATTCACCGAACAAAACAAAGAGAATTTGGTAAATCTATTGAATCCGTTACAAGAAAAGATCCAGCTATTTGAGAAAAAAGTAGAAGATACCCACAAAGAAAGCATTGATTATCATGCTGCTTTACGCCAGCAAATTGTTGGGTTAACCGCTATGAATGAGCAAATGAGCAAAGAAACACTCAACCTTACCAAAGCCTTAAAAGGAGATAGCAAAATGCAGGGGAATTGGGGTGAACTTATTTTAGAACGCGTACTTGAAAAATCGGGATTGGAAAAAGATCGCGAATATTTTGTCCAAGCTAGTTTTGTAACCGAAGAAGGAAACAGGGTTTTCCCCGATGTAGTTATTAATTTGCCGGATGGCAAAAAAATGATAGTCGATTCAAAAGTAACTTTAACTGCCTACGAACGCTATATCAACGAAGAAGACGACCAACTTAAATCGCAACATTTAAAAGAGCATGTGATTTCGATTAACCGACATGTGGAGCAACTTAGCAATAAGAACTACCACGATTTGTATGAAATTGAAAGTCCGGATTTTGTGTTGCTATTTATTCCGATTGAGTCCGCCTTTGCGATTGCCTTAAATGAGGATACTAATTTATACAATAAAGCCTTCGAGAAAAATATTGTTATTGTAACTCCTTCTACGTTATTGGCTACTTTACGAACTATTGACAGCATGTGGACCAACCAAAAGCAACAAGAAAATGCTTTGGAAATTGCGCGTCAAGCGGGAGCGCTTTACGATAAATTTCATGGTTTATGGACCGATTTAATTACCGTGGGTAAAAAACTTGACGATGCCAAATCAGGTTATTCGGATGCCATGAATAAGCTAATAGACGGTTCTGGAAATTTAATCAATCGCGTGGAAAACCTAAAAAAAATGGGAGCAAAAGCCAAAAAATCGCTTCCAGAAAATATAATTTCAAGAGCCGAAAAAGAGGAATAAAAATTTAATTTACTCTGATTAGGTTATTGAATATAAAAACAAGAATCAATTCAAAATGTACAAATCGAAAGAAAACTTTGAAATTCAAAAAAAACTCACCTTCATTATAGTGGTGTTGTTTTTAATCAAATTAACCGCGTGGTTTTACACCAATTCGGTTGCTATACTTACCGATACTTTAGAATATACCATCAATGTAATTAGCGGATTTATTGGTTTGTACAGTTTGTATTTATCGGCTAAACCAAAAGACAAAAACCATCCGTATGGACACGGAAAAGTAGAATTTCTTTCGGCCACTATAGAAGGAACGCTAATGGTCGTTTCAGGTTTTGTAATTATCTACGAAGCCATTAATAACCTGAAACATCCGCACGAATTAAAACAATTGGATTACGGAATTTACTTAGTTGGTTTAACCGGTGTCATCAATTATATAGTAGGTTATTTTTCAATAAAAAACGGAAAGAAAAACAACTCCTTGGCCTTAGTAGCAACAGGAAAACACATGCAATCCGACACCTACGCCACTTTAGGTATTGTGATTGGATTAGTACTCATTTACTTTACTAATTACAAGTGGATTGATAGTGCGGTGGCCTTTATTTTTGCATTAATCATCATTGTTGCTGGCTACAAAATACTTCGCTCCTCTATAGCTGGAATTATGGATGAAGCAGACGATGAATTACTTGATAAAATGGTTCGTTATTGCCAAAACAAACGCAGAGAAAACTGGATTGATTTACATAATTTGCGTTTTATAAAATATGGCGGCACCCTGCATTTAGACTGTCACCTAACCATCCCTTGGTTTTTTAATATTCATGAAGGACATAAAGAAGTAGACGAGCTAGAAAAAATTGTAAAAAACAACTTTGGAGACAGTGTAGAACTCATGGTGCACACCGATGGGTGTTTGGACTTTTCTTGTAAAATTTGCAGTAAAAAAGAATGCCCCATGCGCAAACACGAATTGGTAAAAACAATTGAATGGACCATTGAAAACATCTCTTTAGACACCAAACACCGTATTGATAAATAGTACTTGCAAATATCTAGAATTTTTATTATTTTTAAGTAAATCTTCTAAATATGAATTGGAGCGCAAAACTTATACGTTACAAAAAAGAGAACCGCATTGCTGTATATTTTGATAAAAATCAGGAATATATAAATAGAATAAAAATACTGGAGGGCTCTAAATGGAGTTCCACTCTTGGCGCATGGCATTTACCGGATACGGTCGAAAACAGAGAACAATTTAAAATAAATGCGCTCATAGGAAAATCGGTATTATCAAGAATTTCTATAAAAAATCAAGAAATATTAAAACGATATATTGAACACATACAATTGAAAGGATACAGTATTTCTACACTAAAAACCTATCGGAATGAGTTTGGAATTTTTTTACATTTTTTAAAAGAAGAAACCGCAGACACTTGTGAAATAGAAAAAATAAGAAAATACATTTTATATAGTATTAACGAGCAAAAACTTTCGGAAGCAACCATTCAAAGCCGAATTAATGCACTAAAATTTTACTATGTTCAGGTTCTTAGAAGAGAAAATGTTTTTATAGAAATACCCCGTCCAAAAAAACATGCCACCTTACCCAAAGTGTTCAGTCAACATGACATTAAAAAACTTTTTGAAGTTACAACCAACTTAAAACACAATACCATGCTCAAATTGTGCTATGGTTTAGGATTAAGAGTTTCTGAAATTATTAACTTGAAAATTAAAGATATAGATAGTAAATTGATGCAGGTATTCATTGAAAGAGCCAAAGGCAAGAAAGACCGCTACGCCAATTTGCCACAAAGCATTTTAATACAACTACGAGATTATTTTATAGAATACCGTCCAAAAGAATATTTATTTGAAGGGCAATATGGAGGGCAATACAGTGTAAGAAGTGCACAAGAGGTATTTAAAAATGCATTAAAAAAGTCTAAAATAAATAAAACACTTGGCATTCATAGTTTGCGCCATAGTTTTGCAACACATTTATTAGAACAAGGAACAGACATTCGTTTTATACAAGAATTACTTGGACATAAAGATATTAAAACCACCTTGTTATACACTCATGTAAGTGATAAAAATATTAGGAAAATAATTAGTCCATTAGATAATTTATAAAAAAACATTACATTTGAAATAAGTTAAAAAAATTGACAACACAAAAAAGCGCATTACATATTTTTATGTTGCCAATAGTAAAACAATAAAAATCAGCATAATACACTTTCTTTCTTTTTAAGACTGCGTGTATATATGAGTTGTG